>NZ_CP036515.1:3346639-3996208 GCF_004323635.1 Lichenihabitans psoromatis | reverse complement strand
AATCCTACTCGGCCCGACCCTCGGCGCTGCACCGTTCGATGCCCAGCGGCTCACCTTTTTTGCGATCGAGCGGTCCGGTGTCTTCGAGGATCGAAGCGCCGGCGACACGATCCTGACCGGCTTTGCGGTCACGTCCAGCGACAAGACCTATCCTGGCCTCGGATGGATCGTCGTGTCGCGCCGACCCGTCAGTGTCGCGTATAAAGCGATCGACGATACCGCCCGGACGATTGTGTTGTCGGCACCGGGTTGGCCTTGCTCAGCATCGCGTTGGCCTGGATGATCGCCCGCAACGCGGCGGCGGCTGTCCGCGCCATGACGCAGGCTGCACGCCAACTCGGTCGCGATCCGTCCATGACGATGCTGCCGCGTTTCGGTGGCTCGCAGGAGTTTGTCGAACTGTCAGCATCGTTGCGCTCACTCCTCCGCCGTATCGGCGTCGCCGAGCAGGAACGCCACCGGGTTGAGACCCAGTCGACGCTGATCGAGCGGCGTTTTCACGCCGAAATTGCCACGCTTCAGCGGGTTGCCGATACCGATCCGCTAACGGGCCTCCTGAACCGACGCTCATTCCTAATGCACGCAGATGATGCAATGCTTCACCATGACGGTCACCAGCGCAGCCTCTCGATCCTGGTCGCCGACATCGATGTCTTCAAACGGGTAAACGATAGTTATGGTCACCCGGCGGGCGACGAGGTGATTCGGCAGGTTGGTTTCCTGCGCGAGGCAGGGGTGCAATCGAGCGACAAGGTCGCGCGATTTGGTGGGGAGGAATTCGTCATTCTCCTGCGGGACGCGGATGAGGACCAAGCCCGACACCTGGCCGAGCGCATGCGCCTGGCGGTCCGTGCAGCCGTCATCCACCACGCGGGACAAGAGATTCGAGTCACGATCAATATCGGTGGCGCGGTGATCTCCACCAACGACACCGACATCCAGGCCTTGATCGAGCGAGCCGACCGGGCGCTCTACGACGCCAAGAGCCAGGGACGCGATTGCGTCAGCATGGATTCGCGTGACACTGCGTCGCCCATTCAGAACGTCGCCTGAGGCGGCCTGATGCGTCTAGCCGCCCGCACGCGTTCGACGTAAGCACGATGGCGGCGGCGCAACCGAAGGGGACCAACAGCATGGACCGAAAGATCATTTGGATTTTGGTGATGCTCTGCTTGCTGATTCTTCTCTGGTGGGCCTTTGACCATGTCCTATTTCCGACACTTCCGACACCGGCCGGAGCGCCCTCTATCGTCAAATAGGGCGACGTTGCGGTAGCTTTCGTCAACCAATCGCTCCTAAAGTCCCGTGCAATTGAATGATGGGGATGGATCGAGAATGGCGTGTTACCTGGTCGGTTTCTCGAGGAGTGGTGGATCGAGCAACCAGGCATCGCTTGCCGAGGCCATGCGTGTCATCGACGGACGCAATGTCGGTGACGGAAGCTGGGTGGTGAAGATCGATCAAAGCCGAGCCGCCTTGTTGGCGGCTCTGCATGATTGTTTCGGCCTCGACGCCGAGGTTCAAGTGATCGAACTGCCGGATGGCGCGTGGTGGAGCGCCTTGTCTTGTAAAAAGCCGGTGACCCCTCGCTCGCCGGCATGGTCGATCTTCGGAAATTTAGGGGGGTCGACGCTCGCGACCGGCTGACGTCGTTTCGCGGCGGATTCGCGGCGCGAGATACGCGTCGTCTGGTGAGCCCATTCGGCGATGCTGACCGTAGCTCCGTGACAAAGCCGCGGTCGACCGTGGCGCTCCACCCAAGGGACGACGATGGCGACCTACATGGTCCATATTGCAACGACCGACGCGACTCACGACTACGCGCCACTCTGGGGCGCGCTCGATCGCCTTCAGGCTTGCCGCGCCTTCCTCGACGTCTGGTTCGTCGACACCTACCAACCTGTCGACATGATGATGTCAGGCTTTCGACGCCTGCTGACAGAAGGCGATCGATTGTTTCTGTTGCAAATCAGCGAACGCGCGCTCTTGGGCAGCCTTGGCATGATGCCGGAGGCTCAACGGTGGCTCGAAGCGCGGCGGCCCTGAGCGCTCTTGGCGTCTCGTTACTTTATAATTAGACGAAATACTGTTTGTTACGCGGCGATTTACTTCGATTTCCATCCGTGATTAACGGATTGGGCCGTCGGTATGACGGAATTGAGGCGCAAGCCAGCCAGCGGATGCTCCCCCCGCAAGCCAGCCAGCATGACATGATGGAACAGGCTGACCAATGGGGTCCCGCACACGCGCGGTCGCGATCGCGACCGCCACTTTCCTTGTCGCCGCCCAGGGCGCAACGCAAGCTTATGGGCAACAAGTTCGACGCGCATCCGACGCGACCGCTTCTGCAACGAACGACACGCCGGCCGATCTGAGCGCCGCCGTCGCGCTCGATACGATCACCGTAACGTCGACCAAAACACCGGAACCGGCCATCGATGCCTTGTCGGGCTCGACCGTCGTGAACCGCCCCCAGATCAACAGGCTGCAGCCCTCGAAGGTCTCCGAAATTCTACAGACGATTCCGGGCGTCACGACCCAGAGCAGCCAAAACGATCCGGGTCAGTCGGTCAACATTCGCGGGCTTCAAGATTTCGGCCGGGTCAATGTTCTCGTCGACGGAGCGCGCCAGGACTATCAAATCTCCGGCCACAACGCCAACGGCACCTATTATCTGGACCCCGAGTTCATCGGGCAGGTGGATGTGACGCGCGGCCCGGTGTCGAACATCTACGGATCGGGGGCCATCGGCGGTGTCGTGGCGTTCCGCACCAAGGGTGTCGAGGACGTCCTCGCGCCCAACGAAACCTATGGCGCCTTGCAGAAGGTGGGTGTCGGCTCAAACGGCGCGGAATTTCTCAATTCATCGGCCGTCGCGACGCGCTTCGGTGATGTAGCCGACTTCTACGGACAATTCGTCTATCGCGGGCTCGATCCCTATGACGATGGCGCGGGCGACAAGGTTCAAGATACGGGGAGCAGGCTGCTTGGTGGCTTGATGAAGGCCAATATTCGCCCCGCCGAGGGGCAGCAGATCAGCCTGTCGGCCATGCAGCAGAATTATACGTTCGCCAATAACGGCACGAGTGCTGCCGGGTCCCGGTTTCGCGACGACGTCACGGCCGAGAATTACACAATCGGCTACACATTCAGCCGGCCCGAGATCCAATGGCTCGATTTCAGCGCCAAGGCCTATTCGTCGGCGACACGCAATAAAGAGACGGCGGTCGCGCCGGACGCCACCTACCAGGCGCTCGGGGTTCAGCCCGGCGATCCGTTGTCGGATCGGGTCCGGACGGTCGGCTTCGACCTCAATAATACGGCCCGTTTCGACACTGGCCCGGTGCATCATGCGCTGACGGTCGGTGGCGACAGCGCTTGGGACCATGTCAGAACCGACGATCAGGCGGGCGGTTACGTCGGCGCGCTGACGCCTTCGGGAACGCGGCGTATCTCGGGGGCCTTCATCCAAGATGAGGCGCGCTACGGCGGATGGCTTCGTGTGCTCGGTGCCGCCCGCTATGACGATTACGAGTTGAACGGGGGCGCCTATCACTCGGAAGGCAGCCGGGTCTCGCCGAAGATCACCGTCGGGGTGACGCCGATCCGCGGCATCGAGCTCTACTCGACCTATGCCGACGGCTACCGCGCGCCCTCGATCACCGAAACTCTGATCTCCGGCGCGCATCCGTTTCCGGCGTTCAACATTCTGCCCAATCCCACACTGAGGCCCGAGGTCGCGCATAACGTCGAGGGTGGCGTGAACGTCAAATACGACGACGTTTTCCGAGATGGCGACAAGATCAGAGGCAAGCTGACGGTCTTCTCCAACGACGTCAGCAACTACATCGATATGGAGACCGTGGGCGCGCCTTATCTGGTGCCGTTCATTCCCGGCGCTCCGGTGTCGCTCTGCGCCAGCCGACCCTCGCTCTGTTTCCCGATCACCTCCTATCAATATCTGAATATCGCCAAGGCCAATCTGACGGGCGTCGAGGTCGAGGGTGGCTATGATTGGGGGCAGGGGTTCTTCACGCTCTCGGGTCAGCATATCGACGCCAAGAACGAGACCACCAAGGGCGCATTGGTCACGTCGATCCCGGATCGGCTCACCTCGACGCTCGGGCTCCGCTTCCTCGACGACCGTCTCACCGTCGGGACACGGCTGACGCTGGTGGACAAGAGCGTCGTCATATCGTTGGCGACCGGTACCGTGACCAACACGCCGAGCGGCGGCTATGCGCTGGTCGACCTCTTCGCCAATTATAAGGTCAACGACCGGGTCGCTGGCGACTTCACGGTCAAAAACCTCTTCGACCGACAATATCGCCAATATCTCGACAGTGAGCCGAGCGCCGGCACGGTCGTGAAAGCCTCCCTGACCGTGAAATTCGCCTCCAAGTGAGGCGCCTCGATTTCATGCAAAGCCACACAACCAATGGAGACCATCGCATGTATATCGCCATGAATAGATTCAAAGTGATCGTGGGTGAGGAGAATGCCTTCGAGCAGGTCTGGCGCTCGCGTGAGAGCCGCCTGCATGAGATGAACGGCTATGTGTCGTTCGATCTGCTCCGCGGTCCGCAGCAAGAGGACTACACACTCTATGCGTCGCATACGGTCTGGGCGAACCGCGAAGCTTTCCAAGCTTGGACCCAGTCCGAGCAGTTCCGGGACGCCCACAAAAATGCCGGCAAGGGCCGCCCGTTGACGACCGGCCATCCCGTCTTCGAAGGTTTTGACGCGGTGTCGATGGAAGCGGAGGCGGTGGCCTGATCTGTCACGACCATAGCAGGCTCCGACGATCGCCTCGTCGAGCCTTTTCGATCAGGGGTCGGTCATTGGCACGGCAGGCGGCGTGAATTGCAGGATCTCGCTGGTATAAGTCTCGACCACGAGGCTGAACGGTGTGGCGTCGGGCAGCGAAAGAAGCGCACGGTTTTCGATGAGATGGTCGGGGATGGAGAGGATGCCGGGCGACCCGCCCAAGATGGTCGCGTGGCCGTTGTCCCACCCCTCCGCAACAGGCGACCAGAGCAGGCGTGAGGCGAGCGTGCGCCGGTAAAACCGGAGAGGCTGAACGATCCGGCCGAACGACCCGTCGGTGGTGTCGAGCGCCATGTTCATGGCGGGCGTCAGCCGTGCCGGCACGTACCAATTGTCGGCTTCGGAGACGACATGGTCGCCACACCGCAATTTGACCCGCCGATAGCGGAGTGGCTCGTCCGTGGAGATCCGGAGAAGCGCGCGATCCTGCTCGGTGGCCTGTTTGTCTGCACCCTTGACACGCTCCGCAGCGATTTGGCTTCCGCGCGACGCAAGGCCGTGATCGGCGCACCACTTTTCTAGAACCAGCGTCGCACTGTCGTGGCTCAACAACGACACGCTCAGCGTCTGCAAGAGGGCCAGCACTTCCATGCGGCCGAGGGGCGAGCCAAGCCATTCGGCCCGTGCTGATGCCGATGGCGCGCCCGCGGCAGCGCAAATCGTGGAGATCATCAGGGCGGTCGCGCCGGTTTTCAGATGCTGTCTCATTGGTCCCATGTCTGAGATGTGCGCAAGCATTGCGAAACCCGCGTGACGAAACGAGGGCCGGACACTCGTGGTCATCCGACGCTTAACACGCCGCCATCGCCAAGAGCCTTACGGACCGCGACGGGTCGGGAGCACAAAGGGAACGCCGGCGCCCGGCACGGCACCCACCCGCAGATCGACGCGGAACACGTCTCGCAGAAGAGCATCGGTCATCACCTCGGCCGGGGGGCCCTGGGCCACCAAATGACCGCCATCGAGCACGACGAGGTGATCGGCGTAAGCTGCCGCAAGATTGAGATCGTGGATGATGGCCAGCACCGCGGTGCCCTCCCTGGCCAGGACGCGTAGCTCGTCCAGCAATCCGATCTGGTGCCGCAGGTCCAGGCTGGCGATGGGCTCGTCCAGAAACAGGAGCTGACTGGGCGCGAGCGAGCGACCTGCCGCCAGTTGACACAGGACACGGGCAAAATGGACCCGCTGCTGCTCGCCACCCGATAGAGTCTGAAACATGCGATCGCGCAAGTGATCGACACCCGCCCGCACGAGAGCGCTCTCGACGATGCCGGCTCGCTCGATCTTGCCGAGCGCCCGGCCAACGCCATCGCTGCCGAGAGCGGCGACTTGATGAGCCTTGAACGGCACGAACACCTGCGCGTTCTGCGGCAGCACCGCGCGACGGCACGAGAGCTGCCACGCGGGAAAATCACGCAGCGCTCGCCCATGCAGCCGGACCGATCCGGATTGCGCCTGAAGGCCGCCGGCCAGGAGCTTCAGCAACGTCGATTTTCCCGCGCCGTTGGGGCCGACCACGATGGTGACGCGACCAGCGTCCAGCGTCAGCGCGGCATTGCGGATCAATACCGCGTCGCGAACCGCGAACGTGAGAGCTTCGGCTTCGAGCAGCGGTATCATGCGCCGATATCCTGGGCCCGGGTGAGGAGAAGCCAGAGGAAGAACGGTGCGCCGATGGCTGCCGTGAGGATACCAATCGGGACTTCGGCCGGAGCCGCGAGGGTGCGGGCCAAAATATCGGCCCCCACCAGCAACGATCCACCCAGCAAGGCGCTGGCCGGGAGCACGATGCGATGATCGGCGCCGGCCGTGAGCCTTAGGAGATGCGGCACCACGATCCCGATAAACGCGATGGGACCGGCCAAAGCCACGCTGCTGCCGACCGCGAGCGCCACCAGGCCGATCATGATGCGTTTTGTTCGCTGCACCGGCACGCCGAGGTAATAGGCATCCGCTTCCCCGAGCGCCAAGGCATTGAGGCTGCGGGCCAGGAACGGAACAATCACCAGAACCGGTAGAATCAGCACGGCCGCGGCTGCGACCTTGCCCCAGGTGGCGCCGCCGAGACTGCCGAGCGACCAGAATGTGAGGTCGCGCAATTGCCTGTCGTCGCTCAGATAAACCAGAAGTCCCGTGGCCGCGCCCGTGAGGGCGCCGAGCGCCACACCGGCCAGCAACAACAGCGCGACCGAGGTGCGACCGTCGCGAGTCGCGAGGCCGTATAAAATCGATGTGGCGGCCAATCCGCCGCCGAACGCCGCAAGCGGCAGAACGACGACGGCCCATGGGCCGTCCAGCAGGCCCGGGATCCACCGGTCTCCCAACACGATCGCGGCGGCGGCCGCAAGCGCCGCCCCGGCCGAGACCCCGATCAGACCAGGATCGGCGAGCGGATTGCGAAACAGGCCTTGCAGCAAGGCCCCCGACATCGCCAGCGCGGCCCCGACCAGAAAGCCGAGCAGCGTCCTCGGGATCCGGATGTCGAGCAAGATCAGGGCATCATGGGCCGCGTCGAGCGCGGGGTCGCGCGTCAAAGCGGCTCGCAGCACCATCAGGATTCGCGACGGCGATATCGTGACGGCTCCAAGCCCCACGGAGGCGATCGCTGTTCCGGCCAGCAACAGGCAGAGCAGTGCGAGGGTGACGATCGCGGTGCGCGACATCAGGGCGCGGGCGCAAGATCAGGATAAAGCGCTCTGATCAGCGTGGTCGCGGCCTCGGGCGTGCGGGGCCCGAACCCGAGCAGCAGCAAGCCATCGAGGCTGACGAGGCTGCGGGTTTTTGCAGCGGGTGTGGCCGCATAAGCCGGCATCGCGAAGACGGTGTCGGCCGAGAGGGCATGCCGGTCGTTTTGCATCGTCAGGATCACATCCGGCGCGGCAGCCACGATCGCTTCGTCGGTGATCGGCTTGTACCCGTCGATGTCGTCGGCGGCGTTGACGCTGCCTGCCAGGCGGATCATCCCGTCGGCGGAGGTGTGACGTCCGCCCACCATCGATCGGCCATTCTGCAGAGACAAGACGAACAGAACGCGGCGCGGTTTCTCAATCCTTGTCCGGAGGACCGCCAGCGAGGCAAAGCCTGCCGCAACGTCGCGATCGAGAGCGGCCGCCCCGCTTTCGTCGCCAAGCGCTTTGCCGATCGCGTCGATCTTCCGGTGAATGCCGTCCGGAGTGGGGTCGTCCGGGATTGTCACGAAAGCAACGCCGGTCTGCCGGATCAGCATCAAGGCGTCGGGCGGGCCCGCTCCGTCGATCGAGAGAATGAGGTCGGGCCGTAAGGACAAAACGCCTTCCGCCGAGATGCTGCGGACGTAACCGACATTCGGCTTATCCTTCAGGGCAGACGGCGGAAACAGGCTTGTCGTATCCAGGGCGGCGATCCGCTCCTCGCGATGCAGGGCATAGATGATCTCGGTGATCGAGCCGCCGAGCACCACGACCCTGTTTACATCCGCTGGCGTGGCAGCGCTTGCGAAGGTGATCGGCAACAGGCCAAACAGCAGGATCAGGGCACGGTGGACGGAGCGCGATATCATGAGTCTCACTTGGTCAGGATCAGTTTGCCTTTGGCCGTAATCCTCAGGCGATAGCGTTCGTTGGCGTGGAGAAGCACGGCTTCGCCGCCGCGCGACAGAAGCGTCTCGACCGCAAACACCGGCGGCGCCTCTGGACGTCTCGCCGCAGCCATATCGGTTGAGGATGTTCGGCTCGGTTGTTTGGAATTACTCTCATTCACAAAAGTAAAACCCTCGCGACAAGCTGCCTTTACAGTTTGAAATCATTTTAAAGTCAAACAAATGCAGTAGATGCTTGTTTTCTGTACGTCGAGCCAAGC
Organism: Lichenihabitans psoromatis; assembly: GCF_004323635.1. NCBI lineage: Bacteria > Pseudomonadati > Pseudomonadota > Alphaproteobacteria > Hyphomicrobiales > Lichenihabitantaceae > Lichenihabitans > Lichenihabitans psoromatis. The sequence continues at coordinate 3,987,544 of NZ_CP036515.1, read as the reverse complement.
GGCCGCGTCAAATGATCTTTGACGAACGCGTGTTCGCGTCGGCCGAACGGCCTCGTGATCCGGCGGATTGTCGTATGGTGAGGATCGGCGGGCAGTCGTGGGCGAGAGCCTTGTCCAGGATGGCTCACAAGCCGAAATCTGTGGTCGTTCGGGGTCTGTCAGGCGTCGCGATCACGCTCGGGCAGCTTGCCAGAGGGCATTCGCCGCCCGAGGCGACGACATGTTACCGACCCTGCCTCATCGCTCATGGGCGATTGACAATCGACGCTCGTGGCTTTGCGACAGGTCTCGCGTGTCAGCGACGCGGGAGCGTCATATCGCGGATAATCAGACGATCGATCTCCAAGGTGCCGAAACGCGCTTTGCGGACCGACAAACGCCCAATGACGAAAGCCCCGACCGCGACGGCCCCGAAAGCCAGCGCCCCCACTGCGGCGGCTCCTATCGCAAAGGCTCCGGTCGCGCCTGCGCCGGTCGCGACCGCCCCCGTCGCCCGGGCTCGCTGCGCCGCCACTCTCGGCGGGATCAATTGAGTCATCGTGGTAGATCCTCTTCTCGTGGTCGGTTGCGAGAGAACCACACCCTGGCGCTGCAGGCCACCCGATGCAGCGCTGTCGCTTGGCTTTGACGCCTGCTGCGATACGCGCATCGGATGCTCGCAACCTATGTTAGTCGCGCGGCATTGACCGGGCGACAATCGACATTCTCCGGCCGAGCTTTCCGACGATGTGGCTACCCCTTCTTGCTCTCGCGGTGGCCATGCCGCTGCGGTTGATCCCGCGGACGGACTCCTTGAGCGCACATTTCGACGCCTGCATGGCGCATGCGGTCCAGCATCGATTGTTCGATCGTGCGTCTCCGAAACTGCGCCTGTCCCATGTGGTTGGAATGCGCGCGCTGCCGGTCGTCAAACCCGTCCGGGCTGCACCACGGCTTCGGATCGTGACATAGTCGCGGTCAGGACGGCCGCGACCTCGAGCGTCGCGCCGTCAGCGTCGAGAACGAGGAAAAAGTCATGCCGATCATCGCGATCATGTACGGCCCAACCATGATGCCCGAGCATCATACCGCCCTCTATTATATCACTGGGGACGACGATGCGGCCGAGCGCGAGATCGAAGAGTTGAGCCATGAGCCCAACATCGGCCCGGGCTGCGGATTTTCCTACAAGATCATGGACGACAAGGAGACATGGCAGGCCGAGGGAGCCGAACTGCCCGATCTTGAATGATCGATCGCGTTGCTTTCGTCTGTTAGGCGCTCTTCTTGTCGGGCAAGGTCATGTCGTCGGATAGGCGATACAGCGCCGTGAAGTCGGCAGCCGGAATGGGTCGTGAGAACAAGTAGCCTTGGGCCTCCGAGCAGCCTTTGTCGAGCAATCTGCATCGTTGTTCTTCGGTTTCAACGCCTTCTGCGATGATCGCAAGCCCGAAGCTGGTGCTCAGGTCGATAACGGCCCGGATGATCGCGGCATCCTCTCGGCTATCGCACATGCCACGCACAAATGACTGGTCGATCTTCAACCGCGTGAGCGGGAAAGCCTTTAACTGACTCAGTGAGGCATAACCGGTTCCGTAATCGTCAAAAGCGATGCCGACCCCGGCTTTCCGCAGCGCGCTGAACATGGCGATCTGCGCTTTGTCGTGGACCAAGATGATATTCTCTGTGATCTCCAACTCCAACGCCGACGTGGGAAGATGAGCTGCCGACAAGGCGTCGAGCACCTGTTTGGCGAGGGCGCTGCTGCGGCTTTGGACGCCGAACAGGTTGACGCCGATGCGAAAATCCGGCGCGTATCTGCGCCATTCGGCGGCTTGCAGGCAGGCCTGCGACATCACCCATGTGCCGACCTCGGCAGCATAACGGCTGTTTTCGAGGTTGCTGATGAAGGTGGCGGGGGAGAGCAGCCCGTGTTTTGGATGCTGCCACCGAAGCAAGGCCTCAGCGCCGATCAGACTGCCGTCGGGCAAGTGCACCTGAGGCTGATAAAAAATCACGAATTCGCCATTCTCGGTGGCGCGGTGAAGATCCTCCCGGCTTTCGCGCTTATTGAGTGCCGTCTGTTTCAGATCCGGGGTGAATTGACGAAAGCAATTCCGCCCATCGGCTTTGGCTCGGTACAGTGCCAAATCGGCACGGGACAGCAACTCCTCCGCCGTTTCATTGTCGGTCGTGCTGCGTGCAATCCCAATACTGGCCCCAAGATTGATGTTTTCATCACAAATCGTAAAGGGGTCCGCAATCGCTTTCAGGATGACGGAGGCGGTTTCCGACGCCGATGCCAGATCCGGCGTCGCGACGAGCACGACGGCAAATTCATCGCCACCGATGCGCGCCACCGTATCGGTCGGCCGCACGCAATCGAGGAGGCGTTTCGCCGTTATCTGTAACAACTGGTCGCCTGCAGAATGACCGAGCGCGTCGTTCACCTCTTTGAAGCCGTCGAGATCGATCACCAAGATGGAAGCGGCTTGCCCTCCTTGCGTGGCTTCCAAGATCCGGTTCGAGAGAACCATCCGGTTCGGCAAGGCCGTCAGTGGGTCGTGATGCGCGAGGCTGAAGAGTTGCTCTTCGTTGGCGCGGCGCTCCCGGATATCACGAACGATCGATCCAAAGGCCCTGCGCCCATCCTCGGACCACATCGACAACGAGAGTTCGATCGGAAATTCGGTTCCGTCCTTATGTCGGGCTGGAAGCTCGATGGTCTTGCCGATCAGCCGCGGCGCGCCCCCATCGACGACACGCATCATCCCCGTGTTATGAGCGCCCGCGGCGCGCCGTGACACGATGATGTCGACGCTTTGCCCGATCGCTTCGCTCGAGGCATAGCCGAAGAGCTGCGTCGCCGCTTCGTTCCAAACCGTGATGTGTCCCTCTTGGTCGCAGCAGATGATCCCATCGGGAGAGCTTGCGGCGATGCCCTGAAAACGAGACTGGCTGGTTTCACGGGCAAGGTCGAGCCGCCGCTTTTCGAAAAGATCGGTTGCGATCTTGCCGAGATCCGTCAGGTTTTGTGCATCGCGCTCGGAAAACTGGTTCCTGGGCCTGTGATCGATAATGCAGATCGTTCCGAAGGCGTGGCCCGACGGCGAACGCAACGGGACACCCGCGTAGAAGCGAACGAAGGGCCAGCCCGTCACCTGCGGATTGTCGTAGAAGCGCGGATCGAGAGATGCGTCCAGCACGAAGAAGAGGGCGTCCCGCGAGATCGTATGGGTGCAGAACGACAGCTCGCGGTCGGTCTCGGCTAGATCCAAGCCGATTTTGCAGTAGAAGACTTGTCGGTCTCGTTCCATGAACGACACGAACGCCACTGGGACGCTAAACAGCCGCGACGTCAGCTGGACCAGATGATCGAAAGTCGGGTCGTCGGATTGATCGCCGAGTTGATAATCCGCCAGACGAGCGAGCCGAGCGTCCTCATCGATCGGAATTGGAGCAGCGCGCATAAGGTTCTCCGAGTGCGGCCGACCACTAAAGCCGAGTGATTGCTGATCCGTTAAAACGTTTTTGGATAAGCCCGAGCGTCGCTCCGGCAGCGTCCTGGCTTTCGCGCTGTAACCAGTGGCGTCGCGCCAGCAAGCCTGAGATCAATCCACAGGCCGACAATATTTTTATTAAAAAGCCGGATTGTTTCAGGATAACTTGATGGGGATCCAGCATTTTCGGACAAGCTTGCTGACCTCCCAGTCGGAGCGTTAGGGGGCGGCGTTGCTTCCGCCCTTCGCGCAGGGGCCGCTACTCGACCGATCCATGGAGTTCATCCCCTATCCCGATGTGTTGCGTCGAACAGGCCCGTGAAGGCGATGGATGAGGAACAAAAAGCGGAGCGACGGCGCTGTCGATCAGTCAAAAGGAACGATGAGGGAAGCAACCGGCCAAGACGCGGCTCGTGACGGAAGCCAATGCCTTCTTTCACACTCTGTTGGTCCAACTGGCCGCGTCGCGGTATCGGCACGGCAAACCTCGCTCAAAGGATGCATTCTATGAATTCTGATCGTATCGACGGGACTGCCCAGGAGATCGGCGGCAAAATCCAGCAAACCGTCGGGATGGCAACCGGAAGCGGGCGGCTCCGGGCCGAAGGCTTGGCTCGAGAAGTCGGGGGCAAGAGCCAGAATCTCTATGGGCAAGCCAAAGATGGATTGAAGGATGCGGCCGATAGCGTGTCCAACTATGCCGAGGAGGCCTATGAGCGTGGAAGCGTCTACGTCCAGCAGGGCGCCGAGACTGTCGAAACGACGATTAATCAGCACCCTGTGACCGGGATTGTCCTGGCCGGTGCGATCGGCTTCCTGCTCGGCCTCGTCGTTTCGCAGCGTCGCTGAACTATCATCGCGGGTGGCCGGATCGTCACGGCTGAGAACGACCGGCATCCTGCGCTGCGACTGACTCGCGTGACCCATCACGTTACTGTGGTGGCGCGGAGAGAGCTCCTGCCTCTGTTGCGCGCAACATTGCGACGTGTCTTCGGGTAGCGTTTGCTGTCGATGGTTTAAGCGTCGATGCGGTCTCTGGGGTCAAAAAGTGAGCAGGCGACCCTCGAACATGGACGAGAGCGTCGTTGGTCAACCCGTCTGTCCGGCTTCCCGGCAGGACGACCCACCTCACCGTCGGACCTTTTGCGACGCGCTGATCGGTCACCAAGCCAAGGCATGGCACAGACTTTGCTTAATTGTCTGAGTGACAAACCGACTTCACGCGGGCAGTGCTGCCCCTTGAGCGTGAGCGGTCGACAGCCCGGTTTCAAGGCAATGGCGCCGCATGAGGCCGATCGGTCTGACCCGATCGGTGGAGGCTACGCTGGCCGTGTCCATCATCCGCGTTCCACTCGGCATTCTGATTTCGTCCGACGGCCCCTACAGTGTCGTGTCGCGAAGCATGCTGTGTGGTGCGCTCCTGGCGATCGACGAGGTGAATTCAGCAGCCGGGAATATTCGCTTCGAGCCGACGATCGGTAATCCCGGCGGTGAGCTTTCACGTTACGCCGCGCTGACCACCGATATGCTCGCGGCGGGCATCCAGCATGTCGTGGGCTGCTACACATCGTCGAGCCGAAAGGAGATCATTCCGCTCTTCGAAAAGGCCGATACGCTTCTCTGGTATCCCTCGCATTACGAAGGCTTCGAGACCTCCGCCAACGTGATCTACACAGGAGCGGTGGCCAATCAGCATCTGCTTCCCTTGGTCGACTACTCGCTGACCCATCTTGGGCCGCGCGCCTTCGGGGTCGGGTCGAACTACATCTGGGCCTGGGAAAATAATCGCATTCTGCGCGAGGCGATCGGTCCGCGCGGCGGTACGCTTCTGGCCGAGCGCTATTTTCCAGTCGGATGCACGGACTTCGGGCAGGTCATCGAGGCGATCCTGGTGGCCCGTCCCTCCTTCGTGTTCAACACGCTGATCGGCGTGTCGTCCTACCAATTCCTCCGCGATCTGCGGGCCGCCTGCGTTGAGCGGGGCATCGATCAGCCAAACGACATCCCGGTGGTGAGTTGCACCCTGTCGGAGCCGGAACTCGAAGCCATCGGGCCAAACGCTATCGACGGGCACATCACCTCGAGCGTGTATTTTTCGACCCTCCCGACGAAGGCCAACAGGCGCTTTGTTGCGGCTTATGCGGATCGCTTCCCGGATGGGCCTGCGGTCTCGGCCGATGCCGAAGCGACTTATATCGCGGTGCGCCTCCTGGCTCTCGCTCTGGCGGATGCGGGCGCAACCGACGCGGCGGCGATCAAACGCGTCATCGGTCGACAATCCATTGCGGCACCCCAGGGTGACGTGAGCATCGATGCCGATACGATGCATGCGTGCCTGACACCCCGGATCGCACGCTCCAACGCCAAAGGCCGGTTCGACATCCTCCGCGAGGCGAGCGCGCCTGTGCGGGCTGATCCCTATCTGATCAGAAGCTCCTCGCGCTATGGCGCGGTGTCGGTCCGACCTGTCTTGCGGGTGGCATCATGACCCCACAGCGCCTCATCCAGAATTTCCGCAATAGCCGAGGCATTTTGTGGGCCGGGAGCGATTTCAACGCGGAAATCCTCGAGCGCAGCTTGCACCGCCTCGGCGTGTCGCTGGTCCGCTTCGAAGAGGTCGTGCCGTTGAGCCTCGACCCCGATCGCGACATCGTATTCTTCGATGCCGACCAGCCGATCACGCCCACGGCGCTGATCGAGGCGGGCTCGTCACTTCCGGCCGCCCCGGTGATTGGCCTCGTCGGCGTGGAAGCGCCGAGCCGCCTGCGCTTGCTGGCCGAGGCCGGCGCGACGGCGATCCTCCGTAAACCGGTGCAGGCCACATCGGTCTATTCGGTCCTGTTTCTCGGCGTGAACACCTATCGGCGGCTCCGAGCAGCGGAACTCCAGCTCGCGGATCATGCCCGCAAACGCCGGGGACGCCGCTTCATCATCAAGGCGGTCGTGGCGCTGGTGCAGGCGCGGGGCCTGACCGACGATGAAGCCTTCGCCGAACTCCGCCGCGAGTCTATGCGGCGGCGCACCGGCCTCGAAGAATTCTGCGAAGCCCTTTTCGAGAGGGACAGCAGTTTCCCGGCCGCCTGGCCTAAGGCCAAGGCCGCCTTTCACCCACCGACCGAGCCAGAGGAGTACGGAGATGCGTCGTTTTCTGATGATGGGGGCGGCCTTGACGGCGCTCCTGATGCCGCTGACCGCGAAAGCTGCGGATCCGATCAAGCTCGGCGTGCTTGAGGACCAGTCGGGCGATTTCGCGCTGGCCACGATCGGCAAGGTTCATGGCATCCAGCTCGCCACGGATGAAATCAACAAAGCGGGCGGCATCGATGGTCGACAGATCGAACTCGTGATCTACGACACGCAGTCCGATAACACCCGCTTCCAGGAATTCATGCGGCGCGTCCTGCAGAAGGACAAGGTCGACGTGGTCTTCGCCGGCTTTTCGAGCGCGTCGCGAGAGGCTTATCGGCCGATCGTCGACCAACTCGGCGGCTTCGCTTTCTACAACAATCAATATGAAGGCGGGGTCTGCGACGCTCATATGATCGTGACGGGTGCGGTGCCCGAACAACAATTCTCCACGCTCATCCCCTGGATGATGGAGAAGTTCGGCAAGAACGTCTATACGATCGCGGCCGACTACAACTTCGGTCAGATCTCGGCCGAATGGGTCCGCAACATCGTCAAGGCTCAGGGCGGCAAGATGGTCGGCGAGGAGTTCATCCCGCTCGGCGTTTCGCAATTCGCCTCGACGATCCAGAACATCCAGAAGGCGAAGCCCGATATCCTCATCACGCTGTTGGTCGGCACGGCGCAGTCCTCCTATTACGAGCAGGCTGCGGCCGCCAATCTGCACATTCCGATGGGGAGCTCCGTCAACGTCGGCCAAGCCTATGAGCACAAGCGCTTCAAGCCGCCGAGCCTCGCCAACATGTATGTGACGACCAATTGGATCGAGGAGGTCGACGACCCGAAGAGCAAGGAATTTGTGGCCAAGTGGCACAAGATGTTCCCGAACGAGCCCTACATCAATCAAGAAGCCGAGAACTCCTATCTCGCAGTCTATATGTACAAGGAAATGGTCGAGCGCGCGAAAGGCTCGACCAAGCGCGACGATCTCCGCAAGATCATCGCCCAAGGTGATGTCTGCGTCGACGCGCCAGAGGGCCACGTCTGCCTCGATCCCAAGAGCCAGCACATGAGCCACACCATCTATCTCGCCAAGGTCAACGATGACCACTCGATCAGCTTCCCGAAGGTCTGGAAGGACATCAAGCCCTATTGGCTCGGCGAAGCGGGTTGCGACCTCACCAAGAAGAACCCCAACGCGCAATATACGCCGAGCAACCCGCCGCCGAAGGGCTGAGACGGGTTAACCGACGACGCGGCTCGCCTTACCGCGCTGCGTCGTCGCCGACAGGGACGATCGATCGGACGGGCTGCGGCCTGCCCGATGTCTTCATTCGCGCGGGATTTTGCGATGGTCGATGCAGTGGTTGGGTTTTTGTACCAGTTCGGTGACGCGGCCGCCTTTCTGATCCTGGCCGCGAGCGGCCTTGCGATCATCTTCGGCATGATGGGCGTTATCAACCTCGCTCATGGCGAGTTCATCATGGCCGGTGCTTACACGACCGTGTCGGTCGCCAAGCTCGGCGTGCCGTTGCCGCTTGCCATCGGCTGCGGAGCGCTGGTGGCCGGGTTGATCGGGATTGTGCTCGAGCGGCTGGTCATCCGGCATCTCTATCGTCGCCCGCTCGACACCATCGTGGCGACCTGGGGCGTCAGCCTCATCGCCTCGCAAGGCACGCTCATCCTGCTCGGCCCGAGCCTGTCCGATATTTCGACGCCGCTCGGCAGCGTGCAGATCGGCGATCTCTCCTATTCGGTCTACCGCTTCGTTCTGATGGGAACGGCTGCCGCCATCCTGCTGGCGCTCTACCTGCTTTTCACCTTCACGCGTTTCGGCGTGCTGGCGCGCGCCACCATCCAGGTGCCGCATATGGCCGAGGCCCTCGGCGTCAACACACGGCTGATCTATAGCCTCACGTTCGGCATCGGGGCGGCGCTCGCGGGTGCGACCGGCGGGCTCTATGCGCCGACCATGACGCTCGTTCCGACCATGGGGAGCCAGTTCATCACGGAAGCTTTCGTCACCGTCGTGACCGGCGGCGGCGATGTGTTTCTCGGTACGGCCCCGGCCGGGGTGATGCTTGGCTTCATCCGCGCCGCCATAACGAGCTGGGAGGGGCAGCTCGCCGGCCAGATCGGCCTTTTGGTCGCGGTCATCATCGTGATCCGGATTCTGCCGCGCGGCATATCCGGGCTTATTCTTCGTGAAAGGGCCTGACGCCGTGACGGTACGACGCCCCCTCATCCTGCGGATCGCGACCCGCCTCGAAGGTCCGCAGACCATGGGCCGCGGCCCCTGGTTCTGGCTCGGCGCCGTAGCGGTTCTCGCGGCCGCCGTCATCTATCCGCTGCTGACCGATTCCTACACGGTCGGCAACACGGTCTATTTCTTCAATTGGGCCTTCATGGCGCTCGGGCTCTGCCTCATCTGGGGTTATGGCGGCGCGCTGAGCTTCGGGCAGACGGCCTTCTTCGGTATCGCAGGCTATGCCTATGGGGTCATCACGGTCGATTTCGGTTCGGACTTCGGACTGACACTGTGGGCCCTGCTTGGCGCTGTGGCGATCTCGGCCCTGGTCGCGGCGGTGCTGGGCTATTTCTTGTTCTTCGGGCGCATCAACGGCGTGTTTCTCGGCATCGTCACGCTCGCGGTCACGCTGGTGCTCGAACGCTTCATGGCGCAGACCGCAGGGCCGGAATGGCATATCGGCGCTGCCCGCCTGAACGGGTTCAACGGCATGAGCGGCATGCCGCCCTTGACGATCCCGTGGCCCGGCAGCGACGATCCGATCGCATTGACGCCGGACATTCCGCTTTATTACGTGGTGCTGGGCTTGCTGGTCGTCACCTATCTGGCGCTCCGCATCCTGGTGAACTCCTCCTTCGGCAATGTCTTGGTGGCGATCCGCGAGAATCCGCTGCGTGCCACGATGCTCGGCTATGACGTCCGCAAGTATCAGCTCGGCGCTTTCGTGATCGGTAGCGCGCTCGCGGGTCTGAGCGGCGTGCTTTACACGAGTTGGGGCCAGTATATCACGCCGTCCAGCATGGGGATCACGGCGGCCGCTCTGCCGATCGTTTGGGTTGCGGTCGGTGGCCGCAGCGATCTCACGACGACGCTCCTCGGCACCATCGTCCTGATCGGCGGATTTCAGGCCCTGACGGTCTATGGTAGCCAATATGCCTTGGTGGTCATGGGCTTGCTGCTCGTGCTGACCGTCTTGCTCGCGCCCGAGGGCCTCGTCGCGGCCTTAGCGCTGCTACCAGGCAAACTGCTGCGCCGCCGCGCCGGGGAGAATGCCTGATGCCGCTGCTCGAAACCCGGAAGCTCAACAAGCATTTCGGCGGCCTGCAGGTGACGGCCGACGTGAATCTCGCTTTGGAGCCGGGCGAACTCCACTGTCTGATCGGGCCGAACGGGGCAGGGAAGAGCACGCTCTTCCGCCTGATCCTCGGCGAATATGCGCCGAGCAGCGGGCAGGTGTTCTACGATGGACGCGACATCACGGCGCTGCAGCCGCATGACCGGATCCGGCGCGGCATCAGTGTCAAGTTCCAAGTCCCTGGCATTTTTGGCGCGCTCAGCGTCAGCCAAAACCTGGAGATCGCTTTGCAGCATCACCTCGAAGGCCACAGCCTGCGCGGTGAAATCCGCCAGCAACTCGACTTTCTCAATCTGGCGGCCGAGGCCGCGCAATTGGCTGGCAATCTCAGCCATGGCCAGAAGCAGTGGCTCGAGATCGGGATGGCCACGAGCCTTAAGCCAGAGCTTCTGCTGCTCGATGAACCGACCGCCGGTATGTCGCCGGAGGAAACGCGCGCGACAGGCGAGATGGTCCGGGCCCTGAGGGCCGAGGGCATGACGGTGCTGGTCGTCGAGCACGACATGGACTTCGTGCGGCAGGTCGCCAGCCGGGTCACGGTTCTCCACTTCGGCCATATCTTCGCGCAGGGCTCGATCGACGACATCATGGCGAATGACCGCGTCGCCGAAATCTACCTCGGCCAGGGTCATGGGGTGCGTCATGGTTGAGCCCACCGCCCTTCTTTCGATTCAAGGATTGCGCGGCGGCTACGGCGGTAAGCCGGTGCTTCAAGGCGTCGATCTCGACATCCGCGAGGGCGAGATCACCGCCGTGATCGGCCGCAACGGCGTCGGCAAATCGACGCTCATGAAAGCCATCATCGGGTTGCTGCCTGCCAGCGCCGCCACGCTGCGCTTTAAGGGCCATGACCTTGTGGGCACGACGCCGCATGCGCGGGCGCGCCTCGGTCTTGGTTATGTGCCGCAGGGCAGGGATGTGTTTCCGCGGCTCAGCGTAGAGGAAAACCTGACCGTTGGGCTGAGCATCAGCGGGGTCGCGATCGCGGACTTCGATGCGGTCTACGGCTATTTTCCGATTCTGAAGGAGCGGCGGCGGCAGGCGGCCGGCACGTTATCGGGCGGCCAGCAGCAGCAACTCGCGATCGCCCGTGTGCTGGTCGGCGGCCCGGCGCTTCTGCTGCTCGATGAACCGTCGGAGGGCATTCAACCCTCGATCGTGCAGGACATCGCCCGCATCGTCGTCGACCTGAACCGCAAGACGGGTCTGACCGTCGTGCTGGTCGAGCAGAATATCGACATGATCCGAGCCATGGCGCAGCGTTGCTACGTCATGGACAAGGGCGCATCATTACCGAACTCACCCCCGCGATGCTGGACGACCGTGATGTCGTGCGTCGGCATCTATCGGTTTGAGCAAAAGCGAAAGAGGAGACGCAACGATGTCCTGGTTCGACGAGTCTATCATGGCGCGTACCGCCGTTGCCAAGGGCAAGCCGGGTCGTGAGTTCACGATCACCGAGGCTGAGCAGGGCAAGTATCATTACGTCTATGGGCCGTTCCCCAAGCCGGTGCTGACCGTTGATCCGGGCGCGGTGATCGCCTGCGAGACCCATGATGCCTTCGAGGGCGCGATCAAGCGCGAGACCGACAAGCCGAGCGAAAAACTGAACTTTCCGTTCCTCAACCCGCAGAACGGACCGATTTTCGTCAATGGCGCCGAAAAGGGCGACTGCCTCGCGGTTTATATCAAGTCGATCGTGCCGCGTGGCCCGCAGCCGGTCGGCACCACCTGCCTGATTCCCGAATTTGGCGGGCTGGTCGGGACCGGCGTCACGGCGCTGCTCAACAAACCGCTGCCCGAGTATGTCAAGAAAATCGAGGTGACGGTCGAGGGGGGCGTGAAATGGAGCGACAAGATCACGCTGCCCTACCAGCCCTTCATCGGCACGATCGGGACATCGCCCGAGATCGAGGCGATCTCGTCCCTCGTTCCCGACTATTATGGAGGCAATATGGATTTGCCGGATGTCGGGCCGGATGCGGTGATCTATCTGCCGGTCCACGCGCCGGGCGGCCTGCTCTATCTCGGTGATTGCCACGCCATCCAGGGCGATGGCGAGTTATGCGGCGTCGCGCTCGAACATCCGACCACGACCACGGTTCAGGTCGATCTCATCAAGGGTTGGACCCTCGCTTGGCCGCGCCTCGAAACATCCGAGTTCTATATGACGATCGGCTCGGCCCGACCGATGGAAGATGCCTCACGCATCGCCTATCGTGAATTGATCCGCTGGATGGCGACCGAATTCGGCTTCGACGAAATCGACGCCTATCTGCTGTTGACGATGTGCGGCAAGGTCCGGCTCGGCAATATGGTCGATCCCAAATACACGCTCGCGGCCTCGATTTCGAAGGCCATCGTCAAGGCACATCAGTCATGAGCGCGGTCACGATGACGGACGAAACAGGCGCGATCGATCTTGTCGAGATGACGGTCGAGCAGGTTCAGACGGGCTTCGCGCAGGGGTCCTTTACGTCCGAAAGCCTGACGCAGGCGTTTCTCGACCGGATCGCGCTCTACAACCCACCCTATAACGCCATCATCTTCATGAATCCCGACGCACTGACCGATGCACGCGCGTCGGACGATCGACGGAAGGCGGGCGCAGCGCTCGGCCCGCTCGATGGCGTCCCCGTGGTGGTCAAGGACGCGATGGACATGAAGGGCTTCCCAACCACGGGAGGCTGGCGGCTGCTCTCCAGCAAGGCCGGAGGGATCGATCTGATGCCGGAGACCGACGCGCCCGTCGTGGCGCGCATGCGCGCCGCCGGAGCCGTGATCCTGGGGAAGACCAACATTCCGGTCCTGAGCGCCACCGGGAGCCATGCCAATGACAGTTGGGCAGGCCCCACCTACAATGCCGCCGATGTCGCGTTGCTCCCCGGCGGTAGCAGCGCCGGCACGGCGACGGCGGTCGCGGCCAGTATGGCGGTGCTCGGCCTTGCCGAAGAGACCGGTGGGTCGATCCAGAACCCGGCATCGGCCCAAGGGTTGGTCGGGATCAAGCCGACTTTCGCGCTGGTCCCCAACGCGGGTGTGATGCCCTTGTCGAGCCTGCGCGACGTCGTTGGCCCGATTGCTCGCTGCGTGTGGGATGCCGCCCTGACGCTTGATGTGCTGGCGGGCTTTACGATGGAGGATCCGAAGACCATTGCGGGTGTCGGTCGGCGGCCCAAGGGGGGCTATACGTCGCGGCTCCACGTCGATGCGTTGAAGCATAAACGGATCGGCACCTATGGTCCGGGCTGGCGCGACATGCCTTTGTCGGACGAAGCCGCGTCGCTTTACGCGCGGGTGCAGGAGGAACTGCGGGCCGCGGGTGCGATCCTGGTCGATGATCCGTTCCACGGTTCCGGTTTCGCGGCGCTGCGAACACCCACCGTGCCGGGGCAGGAATTCGACGCGCGTGGCCTCGAATCGGTGCCTTACGATCTTGGCCGCTACCTTGCGCGCCTTGGGCCGGGCGCCGCTCTTCCGACCTTCGCGGATTTTGCGGCCGCAACCGCCGCGGAAGATGCCTTCGGACCCTCCGGCGTCCTCACCTACATGACGCACGTGCCGGGCTTTGACGCCTGTCTGGCCGACCCGACACGCCCGCCCGATATGGCTGATTTTATTGCGTTGCGCGAAGCGCATCTCGACATTTTTACGCGCGTCTTTGACGAAAACGAGCTCGATGCTTTGGTGTTTCCACAAATGCGGAGCGCGCTCGCTGGCATCGATGCAGGCGATATCATCCACGAAACCACGGTCAGCGAAATCAACATCGCGGGGCTGCCCGGCGTCACGGTTCCGGCTGGCTTTTATCAGTCAGGAGCGCCGTTCAACCTGATCGTGGTCGGGCCGCAATGGAGCGAGGTCGATCTTCTTGCTTTCGCCTATGCGTATGAACAGGCAACGCGCCACCGCAGGCCCCCGGTCCTTCAATCCGCCGGCAAGGCACGCGACCCGTCCTGAAACACAGCGTCGGCTGCTGCGACGCGGTGACGATCAGGCTTTGCAACGCGCGGCAGAATGAGCGTGTGGTTTGCCTATCCGACGGCCGCTCAACCGACCGTCGTTCGCCGCCAGCGAGCAGGCGAACACCCGGTCTGGCGTTGAAACGCGACGGTAAAATGCGACTGACTCGAGAAGCCGCATTCCAGCGCAATCTGGGCGAGCGGCAGGTCATTCTCGGCAAGCAGCGCCTGCGCTCGCTTAATGCGGAGATCCATCAGGAAGCGGTGAGGCGGCTGACCGGTCGATGCCTTGAAGCCACGCTTGAAGTGCTGGAGGCTGCAACCGGCGAGCGTGGCAAGTTCAGCAAGGCCGATGTTATCGGCCAGATGGGAATGCATGTAGTCCAAGACACGCGGGAGCGCGGATAATCCGGCGTGGTGCCTGACCGATGGACGACGCGCCTCGACCGAGCGGCTGGCGTCGAGCAAGAGCATTCCTGCGGCAGTGCCGAGCGATTCCAGCAACAATCGATGCCCCGGCTCCTCCAGGCTCAGGATGTCGCGCATCATGCGGCCGATCGACAGCAAGGAGGTGTTCTGGAACCAGAGATCGCACCCGATCGCTAAATTCGACGAATCCACGCCCCATTCGCTCTCGAGCAAACGATTCAGATATTCCTGTCGAAAATGGACCACTAACGCGTCTTCGATGCGATCGAAGAAGCAATGACTCGGCTCTTTCGCCGGAAGCAGGATTTGGTCTCCCGTTCGAAACAATCCCTCGAATTTCGCATCTGCCCACCCGAAGCGCATGCGTGTCTTTGCCCTGAGCGGGATGATGAGCATGTGATGCGTCATTCCTGGCGCTTCAAACTCGCTTCGTCCGGTCGCGAAGTGATTTTCGAGCAGGAGTTCGCCCCCGCTGAGGATGTCACGGCTCCGACGGGGCCAGAAACGTCGGAACTCCCCTCTGTCATTCGGCCCGATGAGGTCTCGCGATGGTGCGTCGGCCACGGATCAACCCCTTCGGTGAGACGCTCGTATAATATCCCGCGCCTTCGCAGAAAGACAGCTTCGAGGCGATCGATATGTTCGGCGGGAGGATCAGCGTCTGACCGAAGCGGCGCCCTAACAGCGACGGTCCACGTTCAAAAACGGGTGATGTGGCATGAGCAAAATGGTGTTGATCACGGGGGCGACCGGCGACACGGGTCGCGCAGCCGTGCGCGAGGCCCTCGCGCTCGGGCTCGTCGTCCGGGCGATGGTGCACCGTAAGGATGCCCGATCGGACGCTCTTGAGTCGCTCGGCGCCGAAATCGCGTTCGGCGATCTTCTCGACATCGACACCATCCGCGCCGCGATGGAGGGCGCCGAGGCCGCCTATTTCGTGTGGCCGGTGCAGGCAGGTCTGATCAACGCCACCGTCAATTTCATCCAGGCCGCGAAGGAAGCCGGCGTCGCGACTGTAATCAATCTTTCGCAACGGTCGGCAAACCGCAACTCCACCAGCAACTCCTGCCGCGATAGCTATATCGCCGAACAGGTCTTCAATTGGTCCGGCCTTCGCGTCGTCCATCTGCGGCCGACGTTTTTCCTCGAGTGGCTGCTGTACCCGTGGCAACTGCCTTTCTTGCAGAAAGGGATCCTTCGCATCCCGGTCGGCAAGGGGCGTCATTCTCCCATCGCCGCGGACGACCAGGGACGCGTCATCGCAGCCTTACTGGCGAACCCCGATAAACAGATTGGCCAGACCATTCCGATCTCCGGCCCGGTCGAGATGAACCACGAACAGATGGCGCTGGAATTAACCGAGGCGCTTGGTCGCAAGATCATCTTTCAAGACCTACCGGTGGATGAATACTGCGCCTCTCTCGAACAGATGAATGTCCCGGCCTATATCATCCAACATCTCAGCGGAGCGATGGTCGATTACCAGCATGGCATCATGTCGGGGTCGGACAACAACGTCGAGGCACTGACAGGACGCCGATCCATGACGGTCGGGGAATTCGCACGTGCTCACGCGGACGTCCTCAACGGTACAGTCGCCTGACAATGGTGACTCGTCGCTCGTTTCTCTCTGGCGCTCTGATGCTGACGACCCTCGACCCTGTCTGGGCGGGAACCGCCGGCCTTCGTGCCGCGTCGCCACCAGGCGCAGCCTGCTCGACCCCCAATCAACCAGTAAAGGAGCTTCTCATCATGGCCGACAATGCACGATCCAGCACGGGCGCAACCGAGATGGCCGCCGCGAAGGCGCTGACGACCCGTATTCTGGCGATCGGGACGTGGACCGCCAAGGCGACCCCGGAAAAACGGCCCGCCATCATGCCCGACGAGGCGCGGGACACGTTGCGTCTGATGTTAGCCGGCAAGATCGATCAGTGGTTCGCGAAGTCCGACGGGTCCGGCGCCGTCTTCCTGATGAACGTCACCGACCCGGCCGAGGCCCATAAGCTGCTGGAAGACCTTCCCTTGGGCCGGGCCGATATGATGGTCTTCGAGATCATTCCGGTCGGGCCCCTCTGGCCGCTCGGCCTGCTGCTGGCCGAACCCGCGAAGTAGCGGCGCGGAGACGCCGGCTCGGCAGCCAATTCCTGTGACTCACAGCGGCAGCTCCCGGTGCCGCCGTTAAACCCAATGCAGGTGTGCCAGACGAGGACGAGACGATGGGTGCGTCGCCCGCGCCTACGTCTCATGGGTGCCGAGCCACCTCTTGCTGCCATGACGCTCAGCGAAAGCGTGAGCAAGCCGAGAGGTTGAAGGCGGTCGGCTGGACGTCACGTCCCGGGCGCTGCGAGACCTTTAAGCCCGACGATCAAACCAGAGAACCGGGCTCTTGGAGTCGCTTCAAAGGATGAATGGTAGCGGAGGAGGGACTCGAACCCCCGACACGCGGATTATGATTCCGCTGCTCTAACCAGCTGAGCTACCCCGCCGCGTCTGGGCCAAAGGCCCAAAGCACGGCGGATATAATGAGGGTCGCGGCGGAGTGTCAACAGTCCATTGAGACGCGGGACACGAATGCTCCGCAATCGCCGTTTAGTCGCGTCCTCGGGATGCGGCGCTAGACCATGACGGTGGGCTCGAGCCCCGGGACAGTCCGTGGCCGTCGCTCGGCGTCGATGGCCACGAAGGTAAACGTGGCCTGCGTGACGAGGCCGGTCTCCTCCGAATCGCGGCTGCGACGCCAGGCCTGTACGTGGATCGTCATCGACGTGCGACCGACCGATTCCACCTCGGCGTAAAAACTAACCTCGTCGCCGACCAGCACGGGACGATGAAAGGTCATCCGATCCACCGCCACGGTGGCGCAACGACCTCGCGCGCGGCGCGCCGCCGCATTTCCGGCCGCGAGATCCATTTGGGCCATCAGCCATCCGCCGAAAATATCCCCGGCCGGGTTCGTATCGGCCGGCATGGCGATGACGCGGACATGGGGCTGGTGAAGGGGAAGCAAAGGATCGGACATCGGGGAAGCATAAACGCTCCCGCTCCGTCTTCAAGGTCACGCTTCCGCTTGCTCCGCTTGACGCATGTCGGCGAGAGCCGCGAGCGCTCGCAAACGGGCCGCGTCATGGTCGACGATCGGCTGCGGATAGGTTTTGCCCAACGTGATGCCGGCTGCAGCCAGAACATCCCGCGGCGCGGCCCAGGGCGTGTGGATCCATCGGGCCGGCAATCGCGTCAGTTCCGGGACGAAACTGCGGACATAATCGCCGTCCGGATCGAACTTCTCGCCCTGCAACGTCGGATTGAAGATGCGGAAATAGGGTGCCGCATCGGCGCCGGACCCCGCCACCCACTGCCAGTTGAACGGGTTGCTGGCCGGATCGGCATCGCACAGCGTATCCCAAAACCACTGTTCGCCGAGCCGCCAATCGAGCAACAGATGTTTGACCAGGAACGAGGCCGTGATCATCCGAACCCGGTTGTGCATCACACCGGTCTTCCACAATTGCCGCATTCCAGCGTCGACGATCGGATAGCCAGTCTGTCCCGTCTGCCAAGCGCGCAGATGTGTCGGCGACGCCTTCGCATAGGGAAACTTCTCGAAGGCCGCATTGAAGGGCTTGTCCGCGAGATCGGGATGGCTCGTCAGCAGCAGATAGGCAAAATCTCGCCAGATGACCTCCGAGACGAATTTCTCCACTTGCTCTCCGCTGGCGGTTCCGTCCGCTCCAGCGTGGCGGGCCAAAGTCACGATCTGACGCGGTGATATTTCGCCGAAACGAAGATGGGGTGACAGGCGCGACGAGGCGGGCAGGGCCGGGCGATTGCGGTCTTCCCCATAGCGCCGCAGCCCACCTTCGAGAAATCCATGCAGCAGCTTTTGGGCCTGCGGCTCCCCGGGTTGCCACGTGTCGCGTAAGCCGGCGGACCAGTCCGGCGCGGTCGGCAACAGGCCAAGGCCCTCGAGGCTCGTCTTGCCCGGAAGCTCGAGCGGCCCGTCATGCGCCGTGATGGTCTTCGGCGCGGCAAGGGGGTGGCCGGGAGGGCCAAGCGCCAGAGACGCGCGCAGGAAAGGCGTATAGACCTTGAATGAGCCTCCGGCCTTGGGCGTGACCTCGCCCGGCTCATGCAGCAACGTGCCGTTGAACGTCTTGGTCTCGATATTCATGCCTTGAAGGCGGGTCGTCACGGCTGTGTCGACGGCGCGCTCGGCTTGCCCATAGCGTCGATTCCAGACGCAAGCCACGGCCCCACTTGCGGCCGCGATCGCCGGAATAACCTCAGCCGCCGCGCCCCTCACGATGTGAAGAGGGCAACCGACCGATGTTAGCCGCTCCGCGAGGCTCGCGAGCGAATAATGCAGCCACCACCGCGATGCGCCGCCAAGCGCGCGCAGCCCATCCGATCGCTCGTCCCACAAATAGATCGGCAGCACGCAGCCTCGAGTCGCCGCTTCATGAAACGCAGGGTTGTCGCTGATACGAAGATCGTCTCGAAACCACATCAGCGTCAGCGTGGTGCTTGTGTTCTTGGCCATACCGATCCCATTTCACCGCGCCGTGCACGGCTCTTCCCGACTTATGGGGCGCATGCGGGGAAAGGAAAGGGCGGCTTCGCTTGGAGTATCCATCGCAGCATCAATCAGCGAAGGATCTGTTTCGAGCGAGAGTGAAGCCTTATTGGCTCCCCGAGCAGGGCTCGAACCTGCGACAATTCGATTAACAGTCGAATGCTCTACCAGCTGAGCTATCGGGGAACGTCGGGGCTGCATAACAACCCTGGGCCGGAATGCAAAGGCTTTTTTGCTTTCAAAGCATCATCCTTGTGGGCGGGCATCGATGGTCAGCTTACCCGCCGCGGCATGACGCAAGCGGCTTGCCGAACGCATCGAACCGCTTTAAGAGCGACGATGTTGACGAGGCGTTCGCGCTGACGTCACGAGGCCTCGTGGCGGAGTGGTCACGCAGAGGACTGCAAATCCTTGCACCCCGGTTCGATTCCGGGCGAGGCCTCCAATCGGCGCAATGCACCTCCTTTACCTAGGCGCCCTCAGCTTTTCTTTCGCAGGTCGCTCAACACCTGCAATGGTGCGCGGCCCGCGTCGCTGCCGCCGGTTCGCTTGTCGCGCAGCGCTTGGCGCATGCGGGTGAAAACATCCTGAACAGGCTCCTGGCCATAACGACGCTCCAGCCGCCGCACGGTGAAATGCGCTTGCGCCAGAGCCTGGAAGTGATCCGCGAAGGCTGCATTGACGGCCGCGCCCGTGAGAGCACCGAGCACCGGGACCGCCTGGGCCATCGCCTTCTGGCCGACGATGATCCCGAATCGGGCTGCGATCTGGGTCAGAAGCTTGACCATGACGGGAGCGGTCTCGTCCGCCACCCCGCGTTGAATCATGAACCGTGCCGCCTCGGAGACGGATTTGGCCAAGAGCGCCCGCATGGCGAGATAGCCGCTCTCGCCAGCCGGCCCAGTCTCTCCGCCGCTTCCAAGCGCGAAGACCTCCAGACAGGCCAGCCGTGCCTCCGGCTGCGTCAGATCCTCACCTTCGCTGCGGGCGATATCGGCGATCGAGCGCAGCATGATCGTCGTCGAAATCGGAAGTTCGACCGGCAATGACATCAGTCCAAGCGTCCCGCCCGCCGCGCCCGATAGGGCCACATAGGCCATGTGGGCCCGGTTCGAGGGGGTAGTCTTGCCTGTTGCGGGCAGGGACTTCACGGCCGCGCGGAGAGCAACGCGCAGCGCCGCCATCGTGGCGCGGTTGGCAACCGCCAGAACTGGCTCCGGCACGAATTGCGCCGCAAGATCGACCTGTCGCCCAAGGACTGAACTGAATCGGGCCGCGAGGCTCGAATGTTCAAGGGTCGCGACCGCTTTACGAAGCGCATCGAGATCCGCCTCGTCGAACTTCGTCAGATCCGTCTCGGGCGGTAGAATATCGATATCGGTCACCATGAAATCAGCGTCCTTTTCCCACGATGGAAGGCGCGACCGGAGGTGCGGCAGCCTTCACGCCAAACATCATATCGCGTCTGCAACGCGCGAGCGTCGCGGATTGACGAAATCTGCCGTTTCTAACAGGGTAGGGCTGGCCGCAAGCGACACCTGAGGGCGATGTTCGCCCGACTGTCGCGGGTCGACGCGAGGAAACATCATGGCTCGTTCAACAACAGCAAAAACCTTGTCGGGCTTGATCGCGGCCGCCGCAATCATGGGATTGAGCGCCTTCGGCAGCGACCCGGCTTCGGCCCAGTCGGTCATGCAGCAATGCGGCCAGCAATATCAGGCCGCCAAGGCCGCCAACACGTTGGGCGGGATGACCTGGAACCAGTTCCGGGCCGATTGTTCGGCCAAGCTCAAAGCCCAGCCTGCCTCCGCTTCGGTGACGCCCGCGGCGGCAACGCCCGCAGCTCCGCCGACGGCCGCCGCCGCCAACCCGCTCAAACCCGCGCCGACCGTGCCCCCCGTCGCTGCGGCTCCCGCGACCGCGCCGATGGCTGCTCCGGCCACCACCACGGCCAGCGCACCCGCCGCCACCCCGGTCAAGGCTCAATCGGCAGGCCGCACGGCTTTCGTGGCGCGCGAGCGGCAATGCGGCACCGAGTGGAAGGCCAACAAGGTCGCGCTCAAAGCGCAAACCCCGGGGATCACCTGGCCGAAATATCTCAGCCAGTGCAACACGCGCCTGAAGGCCGCCGGTCAATAACCTCAACCGGCGACATCCGCGGCACGATCAGAGATAGGCGTAGATCGCCAGGATCGTGCCGAGCGCACCGAGCGCCATGGCGCCATGCCAGGGCCAGCGTTTGCCGCGCATGATGATCGCGATCGTGGCAATCGCGATCGACACATGGAGAAACGTGACGGCGGCTGTCAGCGTGTGATGGCGATGCTCGTGGGTGTTGCTCTCCTCGAGCTTGG
Source organism: Lichenihabitans psoromatis (assembly GCF_004323635.1). Classification (NCBI taxonomy): domain Bacteria; kingdom Pseudomonadati; phylum Pseudomonadota; class Alphaproteobacteria; order Hyphomicrobiales; family Lichenihabitantaceae; genus Lichenihabitans; species Lichenihabitans psoromatis. The sequence goes on along the minus strand of NZ_CP036515.1, from coordinate 3,966,238 downwards.
CATCGCGCTCTTTCTCGAGCCCTTCTGCCTTCGACTTCACCTCGCCGCTATCGCTTTCATATTGGCGCGCCTTTTTGACGTAGTCGGCCTGCCGCCCGGCGTCGCTCTGCGCCGCGGCCGCCAGATCATACATGTTCTTCTTGATGCTCTGAGCCTGGAAGAAGCCCCAGGTGTCGGTCGCCTTGTTCTGCAACAACACGGATTCGTTTTTGTCCGTGATCGCCTTGCCGCTTTCGACCGTCTCGAAGCTGCCGATGGTTGCAGCGATCACGGCGAGGACCGCGATCGTGACCGAGACGACTGCCAGGAAGGGGTCGCCGCTATGAGCCGCGTGCTCGGCGTGTTCTGCATGCTCGAGATGTTCGGTCGGCGAATCGCTCATGGCCTATCCTTCGGTGCCGACGGGCACGCCCCGCGATCATGCCGAATAGGATCTGGGTTGGGCAGGTGGCCCGTTGTGTTTTTTTGCGCCCTGTGAGACATCCGCGTCGGCTGCGACCACGGGTTCGACCATTCTGGTCCTGTCGATACGATTGAGCTCAACGGCGGAAGGCGAACGGCATGGCGCAGGATGAGGTCGCACGGGCGGAGCGCGTATCGCACGACCTGAGACGCGTCATGGTGGATAATCAGGTCCGCACCTTCGATGTGACGGACCAGCGCGTGCTGGAAGCGTTCTACCTCATTCCGCGCGACAAGTTCCTGCCGGCCGATCTTCAATCGCTCGCTTACTCGGACGCGCAGATCGCGCTGAAGTCGGCCGAGGCCAATGCGGAAAGCCGCGTTCTCCTGCCCCCGATGTTTCTGGCCAAGCTGCTGCAGGGCGCCACGATCGACATCAACGATCGGGTTCTGCTGGTCGCAAGCGCGACCGGCTATGCGGCCGCGATCCTGGCCGAACTCACCACCTCGGTCGTGGCTCTCGAATCCGATGCCGCTATGTCGGGGACGGCAGCCGCCAATCTTCTGGCTTTGGGTTTGTCCAACGTGACATGCGTGACCGGACCCTTGGCCAAGGGCTACGCCGAGGGTGCGCCTTATGATCTGATTCTGGTCGATGGTGCAGTCGAGTGCAATCTTGACGCTCTCTTCGCTCAACTCGCCCCAAAAGGCCGGTTGCTGACGATCGAAACCATGTCGAGCGGCGCAACGCGGCGGTCCGGTAAGGCGACCCGGTTCGACAATGTCGGCGGCGAAATGAGCGCGAGAGCTCTGTTTGACGCGACCGTTCCGGTCTTGCCCGAATTTCGCGACGCGCCGCGCTTCAACTTTTAGGTCTGCGGCGTCGCGTGCCAGATCCGGGCGTCGGTTTCGGTGCTCGATCGCGGCCGGTGGTTCCACCATTAAGGCAGCCAAGTGTCGTATTTTTGCGGCAGCTTCCATTTTTGCCGCAGTTGCTCTCCGAGAAGTCGCACACCCGGTTTCGAATGGTTTAAGCTCACGGCGAAGCGCCGTCGGCGGGAATCGAATTCCATCCGGGAGTGTGCGGAAACGCATCGTCTCCGGAAGCCTGTGCGACTGGATGCTTACGCGTGAGCCAAGGTTTGAGCATGTTGTTCAAGAGATCCAAGCAATCCGGAACGGTCCGGTTCGAGACGACAGTCGCGCTTTCCGCGGTGCTCCTCACCGTTGGACTGTCGGCCCCCGCCAGCGCAGAATCGCTCAATAGTTTCCTGACGAAAGCCTACGTCAACAACCCACAACTGAATGCCCAGCGGGCCGGCACACGAGCAACCGACGAGAACGTCCCTCTCGCAAACTCCGGCTACTTGCCAAAAGTGAGCGGAACCGGAAGCGTCGGCTTCACGCATTCGGACGCTGGTGTGGCAGGTCTTGCGAGCGGAGCGAACTCATCGCTTGCCGGCGTCAACGATACGGTTCCCCGAGGTGTTGGCCTGACGGTCACGCAGACCGTGTTCGATGGTTTCAAGACACCGAACTCCATTCGCCAGGCGGAATCGAATGTCTTCGGGTCTCGCGAGACCTTGCGGAACACCGAGCAGAGCGTTTTGCAGAGCGCCGCGCAGTCCTACATGGACGTGTTGCGTGACACTGCGGTGTTGGATCTGCGATCGAGCAATATCAAGGTCTTGGACGAGCAACTGCGTCAGACGCAGGATCGGTTCAAGGTCGGCGAAGTGACACGAACCGATGTGGCCCAGGCGGAAGCCGGTCTCGCTGGCTCTCGCGCCGACTTCTATACCGCACAGTCAAACCTGCAGAATTCAATCGCGAGTTTCCGGCAGGTTGTGGGCGTTCAGCCGACGCGCCTCGAGCCTGCGCGTCCGCTCGAGCGCGGACTGCCGCCGACGTTGGCGACCGCGATCAATATTTCGCAGGTCGAGCATCCATCCGTCCAGGCCGCGCTGCATCAAGTAGATGCGGCGGCCTTGCAGGTGAAGATCGCCGAAGGCGCGCTCTATCCGACCGTCAGCGTGCAAGGATCGCTGTCGCAGGAATATGACGTCAGCAATGTTCCTGGCAGCCATGCCTTCGTTGGCGCGGTCGTGGGGTCAGTCAGCATTCCGCTCTATGAGGGCGGTGCCGATTACGCGACGATCCGCCAAGCGAAAGAGACCCTGACCCAGTCGCGTTTGCTGGCCGACGTCCAGCGCGAAAACGTCCGAGCCGCCGTCATCTCTGCTTGGGGCCTGCTGGAATCCTCGAAGGCGACGGTGACCTCGGATCAAGCGTCGGTCAACGCATCGGAAATCGCGCTGAACGGTGTTCGCGAGGAAGCTCGCGTCGGCCAACGCACCACTCTCGACGTGCTCAACGCGCAGCAGACCTTGTTGAACTCGCGCGTCGCGCTCGTCGGCGCGCAGCGCGATCGCGTCGTCGCCTCTTACGCCGTGCTCGCCACGATCGGTCGCCTCTCGACGACCCTGCTGGGTCTCAACGTCAAGCAATATAACCCCGTGGTGCATTTCGAGCAGGTCAAGGACAAGTGGTACGGCATGCGGACGCCCGACGGAAAATAACGTCGGACGGCCGCCGCCTCGCTGAAATAAAACGGTGGGACGGAAGTGTTGAGGCCCGCAAGAGCTTGTTGCCGCGGTACGGCGGGGTTAATTCTTCGTTACAGCGATCAGCGCCGGCGCGGCGGTCGACAATTCCCACCAGTGATCCGATGCTTGCCGTCAACGGGGGTGTTGGAGCAGCGTAGAAAGCGTCAAAGTCATGAGCGCGGTTAACGCACCTCTTCCGCAGTCAAACGACGCTTATGCCGAGCCGCGCTCGGCGGAACCCTCCATGGAGGATATTCTCGCCTCCATCCGGCGGATCATCGCCGATGATCAGTCGAGGAACGCGGCGTCGATGTCCGCATCCTTCCGAAAACAAACCGGACCGGTTCCGCCCGTTGAGCAGGAAGCAAGGTCGCTTCCGACGAACGAGCCGGTCGTCGGCGAGGCGGTCTCTCCAGTCCTGCAAGGCTCCTACGCGCAGCCACATCTGAATGTGCCGCCCGCTCCGGCGTTGGACGAGGCGACGACGTCGTCCCTGGTGGATCGCATCGCCGACGAGGCCGTATCGTCGATCCTGCGACCGCGGTTCAGTTCGCAAGCCGAGTCGACGCCTGAGGATTTGGCGGCGAATTGGGATGCCTTGACCGAGACCGTCGACGCGCAACCCTCGGACCTCAATTCAAGCGCCGTTCCAGAATCGTCGACCGAGCCGCCGGCCCCCTCAGCGCCTGCCGAACCTTTCGCTGGTGCGTCGACAGCGTCCCATTTTGCACTCGATGTCGACAACGTCGCCCTGGTCGAGCCCGAGCGCGAGCAGGAGAATGTCATGGCCTCGCTTCAAGGCACTCGGGCACCCTCCGTCGAGCCTGAGACCCTGGTTTCTCCCGAAGCAGGCGCGACGGTCGGTTCAGCCTTCCAAACTCTCGCGACATCGGTCGTTTTGCAGAATTCCGACACAATCGAGAAACTCACCCGAGAGATGCTGCGTCCCTTGCTGAAGTCATGGTTGGACGATCATCTTCCTGCGCTCGTCGAGCGCCTCGTTCGGCAAGAAATCGAACGATTGGCTCGTGGCGGACGTCCCTCGAACAACTAAGTCAGAAGCATAATGGATAAGACCTTCGATCCGGCCGCGGTCGAAATACGAACACGTGAAGCCTGGGAGGCCGCAGACGCTTTTGCGTCAGGCCGACCAGATCGCGCCGGCGCGGCGCCTTATAGCATCATGATGCCGCCCCCGAACGTGACGGGGTCGCTTCACATCGGGCATGCGCTCAATCATACGCTCCAGGACGTGCTGGCCCGCTTCGAGCGGATGCGCGGCAAGGACGTGTTGTGGCAACCGGGTATGGATCATGCCGGCATAGCGACCCAGATGGTCGTCGAACGCCAGCTTGCCGAGCGGCAGATGCCCAATCGACGGACCATAGGACGCGAGGCCTTCATCGAGCGTGTGTGGGCCTGGAAGGACGAGTCGGGCGGCAAGATCGTCGATCAACTCAAGCGTCTTGGTGCCTCCTGCGACTGGTCTCGCACGCGGTTCACGATGGATGAGGGGCTGAGCGAGGCCGTCGTCCAGGTGTTCGTCAAACTTTATCGCGACGGGCTCATCTATAAAGACAAACGTCTCGTCAATTGGGATCCGAAATTTCTGACGGCCGTGTCGGATATCGAGGTTCTGGCGGTCGAGACCCGCGGCTCCCTGTGGCATTTCAACTATCCCATCGAGGGGCAAGACGGTCGTTTCATCACGGTTGCGACGACGCGACCCGAGACGTTGCTGGGCGATAGCGCGGTTGCTGTCCATCCGGATGATGAGCGCTATCGCGATCTCATCGGTCAATTTGCCGTCCTGCCGCTCGTCGGGCGCCGTATTCCGATCGTGGCTGATGACTATGCCGATCCAGAAAAGGGATCCGGCGCGGTCAAGATTACGCCGGCACATGACTTCAACGATTTCGAAGTCGGAAAGCGACATTCGTTACGTCTTATCAATATTTTGGATGCGGAAGCTCGTTTAACGCTGGACCGCAACGACGCGTTTCTGCTCGATCTCATCGCGTCCGCCGATCTGTCGGCCGTGATGGAGTTGCACGGTCTCGACAGATTTGCGGCGCGGAAGCGGATCGTCGCGATGATGGAGGAGCGGGGGCTGCTCGTCGCGATCGAGCCGCATGTTCATGGCGTGCCGCATGGTGATCGGTCGAATGTCGTGATCGAGCCGTGGTTGACCGATCAATGGTATGTCGATGCGAAGACGCTTGCGGCGCCGGCACTCGAGGCTGTGCGGGACGGCCGGACGGTGTTCGTGCCGAAGACTTGGGAAAAAACCTATTTCGAGTGGTTGGACAATATCCAGCCCTGGTGTGTGTCGCGGCAACTCTGGTGGGGTCACCGCATTCCGGCTTGGTATGGCCCTGACAACCATGTCTTCGTCGCCGCCACCGAGGCCGAGGCGCAGATCGAGGCCGTCTCGGTCTATGGCGAGACGGTCGACCTGCGGCGTGATGAGGATGTGCTCGACACATGGTTCTCATCGGCGTTGTGGCCGTTTTCAACCCTCGGGTGGCCGCAGTCGACGCCCGAACTGGCTCGTTATTATCCCACGTCGACGCTGGTGACCGGATTCGACATCATCTTCTTCTGGGTTGCCCGGATGATGATGATGGGGCTGCATTTCACCGGCGAGGTTCCCTTCAAAGACGTCTACATGCACGCGCTCGTCCGGGACGAGAAGGGTGCGAAGATGTCGAAATCGAAGGGCAACGTCATCGACCCCCTGCGGTTGATCGATCAGTTCGGTGCGGATGCGTTGCGCTTCACCTTGGTGGCGATGGCGGCACAGGGCCGCGACATCAAATTGGCGACCGCGCGGGTCGAGGGCTATCGCAATTTTGCGACCAAGCTGTGGAACGCCGCGCGCTTTGCCGAAATGAACGGTTGTGAGCGGGTCACGGGTTTTGACCCCAAGGCGCTGCGCGAGCCGCTCAATCGCTGGATCATCGACGAGGCCAACAAAGCCGCCGCCGACGTGACGACCGCTCTCGAGGCTTATCGGTTCAACGATGCCGCGGCAGTGGTCTATCGGTTCGTCTGGAACCTCTATTGCGATTGGTATCTTGAACTCGCCAAGCCGCTTCTGACCGGGCCCGATGGCGACGCAAAAGCCGAAACGCGGGCGACGACAGCTTTCGTGCTCGATCACATTTTGACGATGCTCCACCCGTTCATGCCGTTCATCACGGAAGAGCTTTGGGCCATCAAAGGCCAACAGGGCCCGGCGCGCTCGGCCCTGTTGGCTCTCACCGCATGGCCGACGCAAACGCCTGACGCGGGTGCTGATGCGGCCTCGGCCGAAATCGGCTGGATCATCGACCTGATCTCGGAAATTCGATCGGTTCGGTCGGAGTTGAACGTTCCGGCCGGCGCGCAAATTCCGCTGCATCTGCTCGATGCCGAGGCCAGTGCGATAGACCGTCTAGGCCGGTGGGAGGAGACGTTAAAGCGGCTGGCTCGCCTGTCGGAGATCGTGAGCGTCGCGGCCGCGGATCAAGGCTCGGTGCAGATCGTCGTTGCTGGATTGACCGCCCTCATGCCGCTCGGGGCCGTGATCGACATCGCGGCCGAGCGTCACCGGCTCCGCAAGGACGTCGCCAAGATCGAGGCCGAGGTGGCCAAGATCGAGGCCAAGCTGGGCAATGCGGATTTCGTCGCGCGGGCTCCCGAAGAGGTGATCGAAGAAAACCGTGAGCGACGCGCCGAGGCTCTGGCGCGTGCCGACAAGCTCCGCAACGCCATCGATCGGTTGAGCGAATCTTGAACCGCTTCGGCGCGATGCGAGAGCGCATCGCGCCCGTCTCGCCGTCGCATTTTGGATAGGCGAAAAGCGTCGCTTGTGCTCGAATTTGCGGGCGGTGCGCTCTTGATGTGACTCTCGGGCAGCATGAACACGGCATAAACGTCGCTTTTGGGCAACAGCCGTTGTTCATCTTGATAGGGTCGTTTTGCAACTCTATTAGCGCCGCGATTGCGCCATAAACCTCCCGCTAATTTCGATCAATTACAAGCGGGCAACTGCTCGGGTTTTGGCAACGCCTTCAATTGCTTGGCTTGCCCGCCGCAGCGTCTCTTGAATTGCTCCAATGGGCCTATCGCCCCTTCTGCGCCACCGATCGTGGCGTCTTGGGTGTGTGAGGTTTCGGCCGGTGCATGTGACGCGTTTATCGATGGATGAGCCTGTGTTCGACAAGACGAAACTGCCGAGCCGCTCCGGGAGGGACCCTTCTCCTTCCATCACGCGTCGCTCGTCCTCTTTCGCTGTGATCCGTGTTGAACGCACGGCCGAGGTGCGTCACGATGCTTGCCGCTAGCCGCTTCTCCCTTGTGTTGATGGCCGGATGTTTCATCGCCGTCGGCACGAGCGCGTCTGCGCTCGACGGCAATGATTATGCGCCGGCCAACAAAGGTCCCTTGCAAGTCTTCAAGAACCCGCAACAGGCCTTGCGGGTGGGGGTCGACGGGTATCGGTCTGGTGATGTGAAATCCTCGGTCGAGGCGTTCAAATATGCGGCCGCCAACGGCAATCCGCTCGCGCGGTGGAAACTGGGCAAGATGTATGCGGATGGCGATGGCGTCCCACACGACGACGCCAAGGCCTTCGATTACTTCTCGCAGATCGTCCAGAACTATGACGAGGATGATGACAATCGTCGTGACATGTCGGTCGTGTCCAACGCCTTTGTGGCCCTCGGCGTCTATAGTCTCAATGGGATCGCAAACTCGCCCGTGAAGCCGAATCCAGAGCGGGCGCTTGAGATGTTTCAATATGCGGCTTTGACGTTCGGCAACGCCGACGCTCAATACAATCTCGCGCGGCTGTTTTTAGATGGCGCGGATGGCATCCCGAAAGACATACGGCAGGCGGCCCGCTGGTTGTCGCTGGCAGCCGAGAAGAACCATTATCAAGCTGAAGCCTTGCTGGGCCACATGTTGTTCAACGGGTTCGATGGCTTTGCCCAGCAACGCGCCAAAGGTTTGATGTGGCTGACGCTGGCGCGGGACGCGGCGCTGGACTCAAAAGACCCGAAGGACGGCTGGATCGTGGACCTTTACAACAAGGCAGCCGATACGGCGACCGACAATGACCGACAGGTTGCGATGGTCTATGCCGAAGAACGGCGCAAGCGGAACTGACTAAGCGGAGCTTGAGGGCTCCGTCTTGGCTCAGGCGAGGTCGATCCGAACCGGGACGTGATCGGACGGTTTGTCGAGCGCTCGGAGATCCTTGTCGATCGAGAATGATTGAAGGCGGTCCGCAGCCTGCGGCGAGAGAAGAAGGTGGTCGATCCGGATGCCCCGGTTTCGCTGCCATGCGCCGGCCTGATAGTCCCAAAAACTATAGAGCCCGGCCTCATCCGTCATGGCGCGGACGGCATCGACGAGACCGAGATTGAGAAGCGAACGGAAGCGCTCTCGTGTTTCGGGAAGGAACAGCGCGTCATTGACCCAGTTCTGCGGATCCGCGACATCGATCGCTTCGGGGATGACGTTATAGTCGCCCGCAAGCACCAGGATTTCCTCGTGGTCGAGGAGGTGGCGCGCGCGCGCGATGAGACGGTCCATGAAGCCGAGCTTATAAGGATATTTCTCGGTTCCGACCGGATTGCCGTTCGGGAGGTAAAGGGAGGCGACCCGCACCGATCGGTCGCCGTGTGGCACGATCGCCTCGATGTAGCGGGCCTGAGCATCGGACGGATCCCCCGGCAGTCCGGAGGTCACGATCGCGTCCCGCTTGGTCAGGATCGCGACGCCGTTGAAGCCCTTCTGACCATGCACGTGACTGTGGTAGCCGACAGCCTCGACTTCGGCGCGGGGGAAGGCGTCGTCGACGCACTTCAGCTCTTGCAGGCAAACGACGTCGGGTTCGACCTGCTTGAGGTAGCCGAGAAGATGCTCGAGCCTCTGCCGCACCGAATTGACGTTCCACGTGGCGATACGCAAGGCGGCTCCTTCGTGGTCGGCACTCAACCCCAGCGCCGGTGGGCCCACATCCATTGCTCTGGACGGTCGCGAATATAACGCTCGAAGGCAGCATGGATCATCGCGGTCGCGTTCGTCACGTCCGCTTTTCGATCCTCGGTGATGGGCGTCTCGATCAACTCGAACGATTGCACGAAACGGACACCGGGAAGCCGTTGCATCCGCACCATGAGAATCGGCGCATTGACGCTCCGCGCCAGCAAGGCCGGAAAGGTGGTCGAGGGAGCCAGCCGCCCGAAGAACGGCACATCGACCCCGCTGAATTCGCGCAGATCGGCGAGAAACCCAATCGTGCCGCCCTCTCGCAGCACGCGCATGAAAAGGCGGGGCAGCGCCGGGTTTTTTTGAACAAGACCGCCCGTATAGAGAAAGCCCCGCATCCCTGCGACGCGGCGGTCCACATAGGGGTTCTTGATCCGCTGATAGATGCTCCATGGCTTCAGGCCACGCTGGCTGATGCCGAGGATCGCCAATTCCCAATTCCCGAGGTGGCCGGCACAGGCGACCTTCCCGCCCTCGCGCGCCGCCCAGGTTTCGAAAGTTGCTTGGTTTTCGATCGTGACCCGACCGCTCGATGCAATTTCCTTGAGGTGGAACGCTTCGCCGAACGTGCGTCCAAGATTTTCCCACATCGCGATCGCGATCGCCTCGCGTTCGTCGCTCGACAATTCGGGGAAGGCGCTGGCTAGATGGGCAAGCGCTCGCTCGTGGCGGCGGAAGCGCGGCGCGAGCTTACGCCAAATCGACCCCGACAGATTCGAGGCGGCCTCCACGCTCAGCGATCCCAAGATCAGCGCCGCAAGTTGGAACCCGGCATATTCGAGCCCAAATTTGAGCGACGTCACAAGGCGCGGCATGAAAGCGTGGACTACTCCTGATCGCGCCGACACGGCGTCGTCGCGATTGCGTGCGTTTGATTGCTGATGTTGTACCGCTCCGTCAAGCACGCATCAGCGCATCAGGCTCGGAACCGCATGTCGCGGGCGAAGCCCCTCGCGCATGACGGCGTGGCGCGCCGCCGGGATCGACGCCAGAGCGAGCAGGCCAGCACCTCGCAGCAGGTCGACCGGAAGCATGCGTGACAGCAGCGCCGAATTGAGCATGTCGACACCGCGCGACCGGATCGCGATGTCACCCATTCGGGCGCGCTCGTAGCCGGCCAGCACCGTCGCGCTGCCGTGATCGAGCCCCGCTTGTCGAGCCTTGGCGAGATGATCGACCAAGGTCGCGGCGTCACGGAAACTCAGGTTCAATCCCTGTGCCCCGATTGGCGGCAGGGCGTGAGCGGCTTCGCCCGCAAGGGCCAATCGGGTCCCGACCAGTCGATCGGCGACCGTGCTGCGGATGGGGAACCGGCCGACAGTCCCCTGTGGCTCCACCCGTCCTAGCAACAACCTCGACTGCGATTCGATGGCTTGTGCGAAGGCCAGCGGCGCGAGGCTCTGCCGTTCCGAGGCTTTGGCGGGCGTCATGACCCAGACGAGGCTGGAGCGATGCCGAGCGTCGTCATTCGCGGGCAGGGGCACGAGCGTGAACGGACCTTCGCGGGTGTGAAACTCGGTCGACACATTGCCGTGCGGCGCGGCGTGGTGCAGCACCGTCGTCAAGGCGACTTGCGGGTAGTCCGTCGTGCGGGTCGCGATGCCGGCCATGATGCGGGTCGGCGACGACGCACCGTCGGCCGCGATCAGCAGGCGCGCGGCAATCTCCGGTCCGCCGTTGGTGCGAACCACGATGCCGCCCTCGGTTTGGTGGAAGTCCCGCAACAAGGCGTCGACGCGGACCAGACCGACAGTGTCGTTGGCGACACGCATCAAGCTTTCCACCAAATCGGCGTTTTCGATATTGTAGCCGAAGGCCGGCAGTCCGATCTCGCTCGCTTTAAAATTGACGGGCGGTACCCTGAACAGAGACCCCGTATCGTCGACGAGCCGCATGACGGCGAGTGGTGCCGCGAGCGCCTCGAGGCCAGGCCAAACCTGCAAGGCGCGAAGCATCCGCACAGACCCGTCGAGAAGTGCGACGGTGCGTCCGTTGCGCGAGGCGGACGCAGATCCGAGCGAGACGACCGAGAACCCATCACGGGCCAGGGCGATCGCGAGAGCAAGGCCGACCGCGCCGGCGCCGGCCACGATCACGTCTGCGGTGAGGGGAGTCGAGCGGTTTGAAGTCATGCGCCACAATATCGGTCGGGACGCGGATTCAGCCAGAGCGATCTCGCGGTCGTGGCAAAGAAACGCGGACCTCAAATCGAGACGAACTCCTGTCGAGTCCCGAGCACGCCTATGTTTCTGGGCCTGACCCCTGGCGAAAGTGTCGCATAACCTCGATATGGGCGGGGTTGGCGCATTGGCGTCGCAGTAGGGACGACAGCCACCGTGAACCTCGAACTCTTCGATTGGATCTACCATCCGTCCGGCTGGATCGCGCTTCTGACGCTGACCGCGATGGAAGTTGTGCTCGGCATCGACAATGTCGTGTTCCTGTCGCTGATCAGCTCGAAGCTTCCGCCCAAACAGGCCGCAACCGCCAGAATGCTCGGCTTGGTTCTGGCTTTCGCCTTCCGCGTTCTGTGCCTGTCGCTGCTGACGTGGTTGATCCATCTTACCGAGCCGATCGCGACCATCTGGGATCATGAATTTTCCTGGCGCGACGTGATCCTGCTGGCCGCCGGTCTCTTCTTGATTGCGCAAGCCACGACCGAATTGCACCGCGAAGTCGAACATACCGAAGAGGCGGACGCGAAGGTCTCGACCTCGCGCGCCTTCGGCATCGTGATCGTCAACATCGCCGTCATGGATCTGGTGTTCTCGATCGACAGCATTCTGACCGCGATCGGGATGGCGAAAGACATCATGATCATGATCATTGCGATCGTGATCGCGCTGCTGGCCATGTATTTGGCCGCAACCTCGGTCGCGGCCTTCATCAAGGCGCATCCGACCGCCAAGGTGTTGGCCCTCAGCTTTCTGGTCTTGATCGGTTTTGCGCTCGTGGCGGAGGGATCGGGCTTCGAAATCCCACGCGGCTACATTTATGCGGCGATGGGCTTCTCGACTGCGGTCGAGGCCATCAACATCTGGGCTCGCAATCGCCGTCGCGCCGCACAGGCATCGACAGTCGCGCGGAACGCGTCGGTCAAAGCGCCGGCCACTGCCAAGCTGAAATCCTGATCAGGTCTTCATCGCGACGCAATGCCGCTTCCGGCGTTGCGTTTGGGCAACGCTGCATCGTAGGTTGCGGATGGGCTCCACGATCGGGGCGCTGTTGCGTGGATCACGGGGGTGGGTGTGGGTGATGCCGATCAGATCGGCTTGGACAATGCGACGCCGCAAGCGTCCGGTTCCGGCCCGACCGACCGATGTTATGCCGCGCTCGATCTCGGCACCAACAATTGTCGGCTGCTGATCGCCCGTCCGGCACCGGCTGGCTTTCGCGTCATCGACTCGTTCTCCCGGATCGTTCGGCTCGGTGAGGGCCTCGGTCAATCGGGACGGCTCTGCCCGCAAGCGATCGAGCGCACGCTCTCGGCGCTTCACGTCTGTCGTGACAAGCTCGATTCTCGGCGCGTCACGCGGACAAGGCTGATCGCGACGGAAGCCTGCCGGGCCGCCGACAATGGCGCGGCCTTCATCGATCGCGTCGCCGTTCAAACCGGGCTTCAACTCGAAATCGTCGATCGCGAGACGGAGGCGGGCCTTGCCACGGCAGGCTGCGCCGCGCTGGCCGATGATCGCGCCGAAGGCGTGCTTCTGTTCGATATCGGTGGCGGCTCATCGGAGGTCGTCTGGCTGACGCGAGCATCGGACACGGAAAACCGCAGCGGCGAGCACGAGGGCATTCGCGACCGTATCCGACTCTGGACGTCGCTGCGGCTCGGTGTGGTGTCGCTCGCCGAAAGCTTTGGTGGTCGCATCGTTACGCCGGCAGTTTTCGAGGCCATGGTGGCTTATGTGACCGTCGAGATGAAGGAATTCGCCGAGCGCGCCCGCAGCGAGATGCGGTGTTCGCGCTTCCACCTGCTCGGAACGTCCGGCACGGTCACGACCTTGGCTGGCGTGCATCTCAATCTCCCCCGCTACGACCGGCGACGGGTCGATGGCCTCTGGATGTCGCATGCCGATGTCGACGAGGCGATCGCGCGGCTTCGCAACATGAGCTTCGACGCGCGGGTGGCACATGGCTGTATTGGCCCGGATCGCGCCGATCTGGTGCTGGCTGGCTGCGCCATCTTCGAGGCGATCCGACGTGCTTTCCCATCCGAACGCGTTCGCATCGCAGACCGGGGCTTGCGGGAAGGCTTGCTGATGCAGATGATGGCGGCCGACGGCGTTTGGTGCCGCGACGCACAGACAAGCCGGATGCAATGACGACAGGAAACGGAGCCGGGGGCGCAGGCTCCGGTGGACGCGAAGGCGGCCGCTCGCTCAAAACGCGCGTGAAGACGGCGAGGAAACGCTCCTTGTCGTCCACGCTTTGGCTATCCCGACAGCTCAATGACCCCTATGTGGCGAAGGCCAAGCGCGACGGGTATCGCTCGCGAGCCACCTACAAGCTGATCGAGATCGACGACAAATATAAGCTTCTGAAGCCGGGCATGCGGGTCCTCGACCTCGGCGCTGCACCGGGCGGCTGGTCGCAGATCGCCTCGCGTCGCGTTGGGTCGGAGACCGGCAAAGGGCGCGTCGTCGCGATCGATCTCCTCGAAATGGAGCCGGTGCCCGGCGTCGAGTTCACGCAGATGAACTTTCTCGACGATGATGCGCCCGCGCGTTTGACCGCCATGATGGGCGGTCCGGTCGATGCCGTGCTGTCCGACATGGCCGCCAATGCCGTCGGCCATCGGAAGACGGACCATTTGAAAATCGTGGCCCTCGTCGAATTGGCGCTCGCTTTCGCGCGCGAGATCCTGGCCCCCGGCGGCCTGTTCCTCGCAAAGGTGCTGCAGGGCGGTACGGAAGGCGCCTTGCTGACCGAGATGAAGCGCGACTTTGTCACGGTTCGTCATGTGAAGCCGCAATCCAGCCGCGCCGACTCGTCCGAACTTTATGTGTTGGCGACGGGGTTTCGCGGTAAGCGCACGCCTATCGATCATCACCCGGACGAGGCGTCGGCCGAGACCGACTAACCGTCTCGCCCGGCTGGTGTTGCGGCCGAGGCGATTGCAGGCGCGGGGCGCGCGCCGCGCTGGGTCAGGGCCGCCGCGGCACTCGGCGGCAGTCGCATGAAGATCAAGGCGGACGCGGCCGAGATCAGCGCGATCAGAAAGAAGGCGGCGCCGAAATCCTCGGTCCGCAACGTGCTGTCACCATGGATTCGTCGGGAGAATTCGATGACGGCCGCGCCGACCGTCACGCCCGTCGACAGCGAGAGTTGCTGAACCACCGAGGCAAAGCTGGTGGCCCGGCTCATGGCCGCATTGTCGATATCCGCGTAGGCGATGGCGTTGATGCTGGTGAATTCGAGCGAGCGGAAGAAGCCACCGCCGAGCAGCAAAGCGAACATCATCCACCAGGGCGTCGAGGCCGTGAAAAGGCCGTAGAGCGCCAAGAAGAGGCTACTGACGATCGCATTGAAGATCAGCACGCGCCTGAAGCCGAAGCGCCGCAAAATCGGGTGGGCTGTCGTCTTCATCAGGAACGCGCCGGCTGCTGCGCCGAACGTGAGGCAGCCCGACTGGAAGGGCGAGAGGCCGAAGCCGAGTTGCAGCAGCAGCGGCAGAAGAAACGGAAGCGCCCCGATGCCGAGCCGGAACAGGAAACCGCCGTAGAGGCTCGCCGCAAAGGTCGGAACGCGAAGCAGCGCGAGGTCGATGATCGGGTACGCGGTCCTACGGGCGTGTCGAAGATACAAGCCGAGCAGGATCACACCACTCCCGATCAGCCCTGCGGTGACGAGGGGCGGGAGCGACCCGCGCCCCGCCACGGACATCCCGAACATGAGACCGGACAGGCCGAACCCCGTGAGGAGAAACCCTGGAACGTCGAGACGCGGCGGCTCCGCCTCTTTCACATCGTCGATGAAGAGCGTCGCGAGCGTCACGCCGAGGATACCGATCGGAACGTTGATCCAGAAGATCCAGCGCCAATCCGAATAGGTAGTTATGAAACCGCCGAGCGGCGGCCCGAGAATTGGACCGATCAGCGCCGGCATCGTCAGATAGGCCAAGGCTTGGACGATCTCGTTGCGCGGCACCGAGCGAAGCAGCACCAAGCGACCGACCGGCACCATCATGGCGCCTCCCAACCCCTGAAAAATGCGGGCGGCGATGAATTGGGGCAGGGTGCTCGAGAACCCACAGAGGATCGATCCAAGCGTAAACACCACGATGGCGCCACGAAAGATGGTGCGAGCGCCAAATCGATCGGCGGCCCAGCCGCTCGCCGGGATGAAGATCGCGAGGCTGAGCAAGTAAGACGTTAGCGCGAGCTTCAGGGCGATCGGATCTTCATGGAGATCGATCGCGATGGCCGGCAGCGATGTCGCCAGGACGGTGCTGTCGAGGTTTTCCATGAACAACGCGCAGGCGATGATGAGCGGGGTGAGAAGGCGGCTCGGCACAGCTCTATCCTAGTGGCACAAGGCGAGGCGCAAGAGGCATGATGATGCTGGCAAATTTGCGCGTTGTGCCCCTGCCAACCTCGTCATGCTGTAAACGCTCTCCAGGGCTGCAACAAGACGCGCGTTCCAGGGCATCGTGACACTTTCCTCGAAACCCTCACCGTGCTAACGGCATCTGCCAACTATAGTCCGCCTACCGAAGCGGATTGTTCCCGATCTTTTACAATCGTGTCGCGCGCGTCTGCTTCTGCTGACGCATCGCCCGACGTGGAGTTGGCCCATGATCCCGATCGCCTATCCGCAATTTCCCGAAGCCTTGACGTTTGACGACGTGCTGCTGCTTCCGGCTCATTCCGTGGTCATGCCGGGGCAGGTGGATCTTCGTACGCGATTGACCCGTAGCATCGACCTCAACTTGCCGCTGATTTCATCGGCGATGGATACGGTCACGGAAGCGCGGTTGGCCATCACCATGGCTCAGGCGGGTGGTATCGGCGTGATCCACCGTAATCTCGATCCCGACGCGCAGGCCGAAGAGGTCCGCAAGGTGAAACGCTACGAGAGCGGGATGGTGGTCAACCCGATCACGATCCATGCCGATGCGACGCTTGCGGACGCCTGGGCGATGATGAAGCGCTACAATATCTCTGGCATTCCAGTGGTCGAGCAAGGTCCTCCCGGCAAGCCCGCGCCGTTGGTCGGCATTCTGACCAATCGCGACGTGCGTTTCGCCGACGATCCGAGCGAGCCCGTGTCGCGCCTGATGACCAAAACGGTCATCACGGTTCGGGAGGGCGTCAACCTCGATGAGGCGCGCCGCCTCCTGCATGTGCACCGCATCGAGAAGCTCGTCGTCGTTGACGACGACGGCCGTTGCGTCGGCCTGATCACGGTCAAGGACATGGAAAAGGCCACTCTGTTTCCGAACGCCTGCAAAGATGGGGAGGGGCGCCTGCGGGTTGCGGCGGCCTCGACGGTCGGCGACAAGGGGTTCGATCGATCCGTTCAACTGATCGATGCCGGGGTCGATTGTATCATCGTCGATACGGCTCACGGCCATTCGCAGCAGGTGCTCGATCAGGTGAACCGCTTGAAGCGGCAGTCCAACAAGGTCGCGATCATTGCCGGCAATGTCGCAACGGGCGATGGCGCCAAGGCTCTGATCGACGCGGGCGCCGATGCGATCAAGGTCGGTATCGGCCCCGGGTCGATCTGCACGACCCGCATCGTCGCGGGCGTTGGCGTGCCGCAACTTACCGCCATTCTGCAGGCCGCCGAAGTGGCTCGCCGCCATGATGTTCCGGTCATCGGCGATGGTGGCATCAAATTCTCCGGCGATTTTGCCAAGGCCATCGCGGCGGGCGCCGATGCGGTCATGATCGGATCGCTGCTGGCCGGTACCGATGAGAGCCCCGGCGAGGTGTTTCTCTACCAGGGACGGTCCTTCAAGGCCTATCGCGGAATGGGATCGGTCGGCGCGATGGCGCGCGGTTCGGCGGATCGATACTTCCAGCAGGATATCAAGGACGCGCTGAAGCTGGTGCCGGAGGGGATCGAAGGTCAGGTTCCGTATCGTGGGCCGGCTGCCACGATTCTGCATCAACTGGCGGGCGGGCTTCGGGCCGCCATGGGCTATGTCGGCGGCGCGACCGTACGCGAGTTTCAGGACAAGGCCCAATTCGTCCGGATCACCGGCGCGGGTTTGCGGGAGAGCCACGTCCATGACGTTGCGATCACGCGCGAGAGCCCCAATTACCCGACCGGCATCTGAGGTTTTGCCCAATCGGAGCAACTCATGAGCGTCGCCAGCATTCTTGCGCCTGTCTTCGTGCTGGTCCTGCTGGTTTATGGGGTGCTGGCGGGGTTGTGTTGGTCGAGGACAGTGGCGCTCGCGCGGGGTGCCACGACGACCGATGATGTCGCGCTCGGCCAGAACGTCTGGCCCCCGCGCGCCACGCAGTTCGGCAACAGCTACGTCAACCAGTTTGAACTGCCGGTGCTGTTTTTCGCCCTGGTTCCGCTGGTCATGGTCACGCGGAAGGCCGACCTGCTGTTCGTCATCCTCGAATGGCTGTTCGTTCTGTTCAGGGTCTTGCACGCGCTGATCCATACGACCTCCAACACCGTGTCGCTGCGGGGACCCGCGTTTTTGGCGAGCAGCGTCGTGCTGGCGATCGCTTGGATCATTTTCGGGTTCGAGATCCTCGCCGGGGCGTGACCGGGTGAACCCTCACGGTGCCGGAAGACGACTGGAACGCGTCATCTCCCGGCGGCTCGCGTCAGTAATGGTTTTCGAGGGTCGTCTTAGCATCGGCGTGGCGCGGCGGCGGAGCCTGGATCGATGGCGGCGGCGGGGGCGCAGCGGCGCAGGCAGCCAATGACAGAGCCAGCAGCGCGAGCGCTGAACGGCTGATCAATTTCGACATTTTGTCACTTTCTTCTACAACGTCGCGAGCAGGAGATGCCGCTTCTTCGGACGCGTGGTTTCTTTGTTCTTTTTTCAAAGCTTTAACAAGGCGCAAGACCGCAATGACACCGGCCGCTCGGCTCTCTGCCGCAATCGACATCCTGACCGTGATGGACCTTCAACGCCGCCCGGCGCCAGACTGCCTGAAGGAATGGGGGATCGGTCATCGATTTGCCGGCTCGAAGGATCGTGCCGCCATCGCGAGTCTCGTCTATGATTCGCTTCGCGTGAAAGCGTCGGCGGCTTGGCTGATGGATGCGGAAACGCCGCGTGCGATCCTGTTCGGCATGTTGCGCGACCTTCGCGGATTCGACGTCGACACGCTTGCCGCCTTGGCGACCGGGGAAGGGCACGCCCCTGCGGCGCTGAGCGACGCCGAACGCCTGCGTTTGACGGTGGCGACGCTCGACGATGCGCCCGATCATGTGCGCGGCAACTATCCCGAATGGCTCGCCGAGGCCTTTACGGCTGCCTTCGGGAGCGATGCCGCCGCTGAGGGGCGTGCGCTCGCGGCGCGCGCACCGCTCGACTTGCGGGTCAATATGTTGAAGGCCACCCGGGAGAAGGCCCTGAAGGCCCTCGCGCATCTTGGGGCCGAGCCGACACCGCGTTCTGATGTTGGCCTGCGGGTGCCTTTGGGCGACGACGGTCGGGCGCCGGCGCTCAGCACCGAGCCATCCTATCTCAAGGGTCACGTCGAGATCCAGGATGAGGGCTCACAACTTGTGACGCGTCTCAGCGGCGCACAGGCCGGCCAACAGGTGCTCGACCTCTGCGCGGGCGGCGGTGGAAAGACGCTCGCGCTCGCGGCCATCATGGGCAACAAGGGCCAGATCTATGCCACGGACGATGATGCCCGTCGTCTCGCGCCCATTTACGATCGCATCGCGCGCGCAGATGCGCGCAACATTCAGGTTCGCTCGCCCAAACGCGAGCAGGATGTCGTGGCCGATCTCGAAGGGCGTTGCGATCTCGTCCTCGTCGATGCGCCCTGTACCGGAACCGGCACCTGGCGGCGCCACCCGGATGCGAAGTGGCGGATGCGCCCCGGCGCCTTGGCTGAACGCCTGAAAGATCAGGATCTCGTTCTCTCGCAAGCATGTCGTTTTTTGAAGCCGGGCGGCCGCCTTGCCTACATCACCTGCTCGGTGCTGCGTGAGGAAAACGAAGACCGGATTGCTCATCTGCTCGGCGAGCGAAGCGACATGTCGCCGGTCGAGGTCTCGACCCTGACGCATGCGGCCGGCCTCGACGATCTTGCCTCGGTCGCATCGCGCCTGGGCCCGGGGCTGCGCCTCACCCCGCACACGACCGGAACCGACGGCTTCTACATGGCGGCGCTGGTCAAGGCCTGAACGGCAGGCGAGCCATAACCGCTATCGGGTTGTCCCCTCGATCATGCTGCGGATTTTGGCGCTGAGCACGTTCACCGCGAAGGGCTTGCTCAGCATCTCCATCCCCGGAGCGAGAAAGCCCCCGCGCACGGCGGCGATCTCGGCATAGCCGGTGATGAACAGCACCTTGAGGTCGGGCCGGATTTGGCGCGCCATTTCGGCCAGCTGCCGCCCGTTGACGCCGGGCAGACCGACATCGGTCACGAGTAGGTCGATCCGTTCATCGGACGAGACAATCGGCAAGGCCGAGGGGGCATCGCCGGCTTCAAACGTCCGGTAGCCGAGGTCCGCCAACACATCGAGGATCAGCATGCGGACGGCGGGCTCGTCCTCGACCACCAGAACGCAATCACCATTGGCGTGGCCTGTGACGGCTTCCGACGGTTCCGGCGCTTGGTGTTTCGGGTCTGATCGGTCTCGCGGCAGATACAGCTTGACGCTCGTTCCATGGCCGACTTCGCTATAGATCAGAACGTGACCGCCGCTTTGCTTCATGAAGCCGTAGATCATCGAGAGGCCCAACCCGGTCCCTTGGCCGATCGGCTTGGTCGTGAAAAACGGCTCGAAGGCTTTGGCGATCACGTCGGGTGGCATGCCGGCGCCGGTATCGCTGACGCTGAGCAGCAGGTAATCGCCCGGCTGAAGGTCGCCGAACGCATCGGCCGAGTGGCGATCGAGCCGCGCATTCGTGGTCTCGACCGTCAAAAGTCCGCCGTCCGGCATCGCGTCGCGCGCGTTGATCACCAAATTTAACAACGCGTTTTCGAGCTGGTTTTCATCGGTGCGCGCCAGCCACGCCGTATCCGAAACCCGGATATCGAGCGAGATGGACGGCCCGATTGTCCGCACGAACAAGTCTTGCATCGAGATCACGAGGCGGCCGACATCCACCGGTTTAGCCTCGAGCGACTGCCGACGCGAAAAAGCCAGCAGCCGATGCGTGAGGGCTGCGGCGCGGTTGGCCGAGACCATCGCCGCATCAATGAACCGCCCGATCTCATCCGCGCGTCCATTGGCGACACGGCGTTTGATGAGCTCCAGGCTGCCGATGATCCCGGTCAGCATGTTGTTGAAGTCATGCGCGATGCCGCCCGTCAATTGGCCCACGGCTTCCATCTTGTGCATCTGACGCAAGGAGCTCTCGACCCGCGCGCGCTCGGCCATTTCGGCGACAAGACGATCGTTGGCCGATTGCAGCGCGAGCGTGCGGTCGCGCACTTGCGCCTCGAGTTCGTCATTCGAGCGCTGCAAACGCTCCTCGAGCCGCTTGTCCTCGGTAATGTCCTGCGTGACGCCGACGAAGCGGATGCAGCGATCGTCTTCGAACAAGGTCGTGCCGTAGCTCGCGACCCATATGGTCGGAGTGGTGCCGTCACCGATCCGGTATTCCTGGTAGAAGTCATGTGAATGATGCGACTGCATCGCGGCGTTGATGGCCTGCTGGACGCGCTCGCGATCCTCGGGATGGATGAGGCTCAGAAAATACTCTGACTCGGAAGCAGCCCGGTCTGCATCTCCCGCCGTGGCAAAAAGCGCCTTATTGCGCTCATCCCAGAAGCGAGTTCCGCTGGCTATGTCGTGATCCCACCGACCGAGCTTAGCGGCCTCGGTCGCCAGCCTCATGCTGACCGAGGTGGCGCGGAGTTCATCCGCACTGCGCCTTTGCGCCGAGACGTCGTGGAAGCTGCAGATGGCGTAGATCGGTTCACCGCTCGGGCCCGCAATCGCGGCCGAACTGACGGAGAGTTGCAACGTCGTCCCATCCCGGCGTCGGATGAGAATGTCGCGATCTTCGATGGCGACGTGACCGCGCACGGTCTTGGCCAGCGAATAGTCATCGCAATCGAACGGCGTTCCATCGGCGTGAAGGCCGCCGAGAAGTTCGAGGTCGGCGACGGACCTTAACGCCGTGACGGCCTCGCCCAAAATCTCCTCGGCGCGGCGATTGTGAAAGACGATGAGACCGGACGGAATGTCCGCCAACACGATGCCGAGCGGCAACTGCTCGAGAACCGCATAAAGCGCCACGCTATCGCGCTGGAGCGTGCCGACCTCTCGCACGACCCTCGTCGCACTGGTCCGGATCTCGTCAACCGCCATGCGTCACCACCCGTAAGCGTCGAGGCTTTGAAAACGCGAGACGCCGTCGAGATGCGCCTTTATTGCGCCGACATGCCCCCATCGGCCAGGAAATGCTCGAGCCAGTGAATGTCATAATCGCCGTTTTGCATATCAGCATTCCGCACGAGAACGCGAAACAGCGGTAATGTTGTTTCGATGCCATCGATCACGAACTCGTCAAGCGCGCGGCGCAACCGCATCAGGGCCTCGCTTCGCGTGCGGCCATGAACCACGAGCTTGCCGACGAGCGAATCATAATTCGGCGGAATCAGATAGCCTTGGTAGACTGCGCTATCAACCCGGACACCGAGACCGCCGGGCGGGTGATAATAGCTGATGCGCCCCGGCGAGGGCCGAAAGTTTTCCGGGTTCTCGGCATTGACCCGGCATTCGATCGCATGACCCGACAGACGCACGTCGGATTGCTGAATCGTCAGCGGTAAGCCGGCCGCGATCTTGATCTGCTCGTTCACAAGATCGATCCCAGTGATCATTTCGGTCACCGGATGTTCGACCTGAATGCGCGTGTTCATCTCGATGAAGAAGAACTGGCCGTTCTCGTAGAGAAACTCGACCGTGCCGACCCCGATATAGCCGAGCTTCCGCATCGCAGCCGCGACGATCTCACCAATGTCCTCGCGCTGACGATCATCAAGCGCGGGCGAGGGGCCCTCTTCCCACAGCTTTTGATGACGGCGCTGGATCGAGCAGTCGCGCTCGCCGAGATGGATGGCGTTGCCCTTGCCGTCCCCGAGCACCTGGATCTCGATGTGACGGGGTTTTTCGAGATATTTCTCGAGATAGACCGCATCATCGCCGAAAGCTGCCTTTGCTTCGGTTCGCGCCATCGCAAGCGCGTCACTGAGGTCCGCTTTGGTGCGCGCGACCTTCATGCCACGGCCACCGCCGCCCGATGCGGCCTTCACCAAGACCGGGTAGCCGATCTCCTCTGCGACCTGCAGGGCTTCCTCATCGTCGGTGATACCCCCCTCCGACCCAGGGACGCACGGGATGCCAAGCGCTTTGGCGGTGCGCTTGGCCTCGATCTTGTCGCCCATGATCCGGATGTGGTCGGCTTTTGGACCGATGAAGGCGATCTTGTGTTCGGCCAGAATGTCGGCAAATCGCGCATTCTCGGACAGAAATCCGTAGCCGGGATGGATCGCATCCGCGCCTGTGATTTCACAAGCGGTCAGGAGGGCCGGGATGTTGAGGTAGGAGTCGCGCGCTGCAGGCGGCCCGATACAGACGCTTTCGTCGGCCAGCTTCACATGCATGGCTTCGGCGTCGGCTGTCGAATGCACCGCGACGGTGGCGATGCCGAGTTCTTTGGCGGCCCGAAGAATGCGCAGGGCGATCTCGCCGCGATTGGCGATGAGGATCTTTTGGAACATGAGGTTTCGCGCACTCTAATAAAGGCATGGCGGCAAACGGCCGATACCGGCCAGCCGAAGGATCGGTTCGGTGGCTTTACTCGATCACGAGGAGAGGTTCGCCATATTCGACCGGCTGCCCGTCATCGATGAAGATCGCGGTCACGGTTCCGGCGCGCGGCGCAACGATTTCGTTGAACGTCTTCATCGCCTCGACCAGCAATAGCTTTTCGCCCGCTTTCACGACGGAGCCGATCTCGACGAAGGCTTTGCTGTCCGGGCTTGCGCGGCGATAGGCGGTGCCGACCATCGGGGATTTGACGGCGCCTGGATGATCCGCGTCGCTGGGCGACAAAGCCGGCACCACAGCCGCTGGAGACAGGGCGGCCGCCACTGGAATGGTGGTCGTGGTCGCAACGGGGGCGGAAATCGCATGCTGATGCGAGGCGGGGGCCGGCGAGTAGCGGACGAGGCGAATTCGAAGGTCGCCCTTTTCGACTTCCAGTTCGGCGAGATCGCTTTCGCTGATCAGATGCGCGAGCTGCCGCATGAGGCTGGCGTCGATGCCGGTCTCGGAAACCGGACCTGCCCCATCGGAGGGCGCTGAGCCGGGTGCCTCGACAGCTTCGGGCGACTTGCCGCGCGATCGCACGCCGTTACGAATCATGAGTTGCTCTTGACGTTCGACGACAGGATGGACTCGAGCGCGAGCGTATAAGAGCGCGCGCCGAAACCCATGATGACGCCTGTGGCTACGGGGGAGACGAAAGAATGATGCCGGAACGGTTCACGCCGATGCGTATTGGAGAGATGAACCTCCACCACACTCGCCGCAACCGCTTTTATGGCGTCATGCAGCGCAATTGACGTGTGGGTCAAGGCTCCGGCGTTCAGAATAACGGGGTTACCCGCCTGACCGGCCTCTTGAATCCAGTCGACAAGATCGCCCTCGTGGTTGGATTGACGAAAGACGATGTCGACGCCGTGCGGAAGCGCCTGAGCCCGTAGGTCGCTCTCGATACTCGCCAGCGTATCGGTCCCGTAGATCGAAGGTTCGCGCGTGCCGAGAAGATTGAGGTTCGGCCCGTTCAGGACGAAGACGGTCGTCATCAGGCTTCAGTCGCCAGGCGTTTCGGGCTCACGAGCATTCCGCCTTGCCGCAACGCAGGTTGTTGTCGACGCGGCCTTTAAGTTCGTCATAGCCGACCGCACCAACGACGACATCCTTGCCGACCACATAGGATGGTGTCCCAGTCAGGCTCAACATATCGGCGAGCTGCATATTCTGTTGAATGCCGGCGCGAATCTCGGGCTTGTCCATGTCCTTGGCGATTTGATCCATATCGGCGCCAAGATCCTTGGCGACGGAGAGCGCCTGAGCCTTGCCGACGGGGCCGTGACTCGACAGCAGCTTGTAATGATACTGCCAGAATTTGTCGCCCTTGAATTGGTTCCGGACCGCACCCGCCACTTGCGCCGCCTCGACCGACCCCGGGCCGAGCACCGGGAAGTCTTTCAGCACGACTTTCAATTCGGGTTCGGATTTCAGCAACTTGGCGGTGTCGTCGAGCGCCCGCTTGCAGTAGCCACAATTGTAATCGAAAAATTCGACCAGCGTGACCTTGCCGCTCGGGTTGCCAAGCGTTGCCTGATAGGGCGAGTTGAAGAGGTCGGACGAACTCGTGTCGACCGCCTGCAGGCGTCGCGTCTCTTCGTCGTCCTTTTGCTTCTTGTCCAAGGCCGCGATCGCATCACGAACCACCTCAGGATTTTGCACAAGATAGTCTCGGATGATCGGGCCGAGCGCCGCCTTTTGGGCATCCGTGAACTCGGCAGCAGAGGCCGGAGCCACGATAGCGGAGCCGAGCATCATCGCCGTGGCGATGACCTCGAGGGGACGGCGGAAAACGAGCAGCGACATGGGCCGAATGTCAGAAAACATGACGATCTTTCAAAGCAGGGCGTTTCTTCGGCTTCAAGACAGCATGCCGAACCATCAACGAGTCCGATACACGCACTCTGAGATAGGGCGTTCTTGGGACATCGTCAAAATTCTTGGGACGTTGTCAAAACATCGATACCGCTACTGAAGAATCATGTCGGTATTGAGCCGCTGCCGACGATGCAACGCGGCTGTCGCGACCGTAAAGGCGTTTCATCCACCGCGATCTTGCTCTATGCGCGTGGCATGACAAACCAGCCTCGCCAAAAGCCGTATCGCCTCAACGCATCCAAGCGGAGCCAAATTACCTCGTTTCTGGCCATGGATGTCTTTAGCGCGGCCGGGTTGCGCGAGCGAGCAGGAGAAAGCATCCTGCATCTCGAGGTCGGCGAACCCGGTGGCGTTGCGCCCGAGCGCATTCGTCAGGCGGCGATCCGGGCGCTGGAGGCCGGCCGTATCGGCTACACCGAAGCGCTCGGACTTCCGGCGCTCCGGGCGCGGATCGCGCAACACTATCACGACACTTATGGGGTCGAGGTTACGCCGAACCGCGTCGCCGTCACCACCGGTTCCTCAGGCGGGTTCATCCTGTCGTTCCTGGCTCTCTTCGATGTCGGGGCGCGGGTCGCGATCGCTGCGCCGGGCTACCCGGCCTATCGCAACATCCTTGAGGCGCTCGGTATCGAGGTGGTGTCCCTGGAGACGACCGTCGCGAGCCGCCACGTCGTCGCGGCGGATATGCTGGCTCGCGCGCATGCGGAAAAACCGCTGGATGGCGTGTTGCTGATGAGCCCCGGCAACCCGAGCGGCACGATGATGACGACGGATGACCTCAGAGACGTCGCCGCGTTCTGCGATGGGGCCGGCGTGGCGTTCATTTCTGACGAAATCTACCACGGACTGACTTACGAGCGCGCTGCCGACACGGCTCTCGCCTTCTCCGACGACGCCATCGTGGTGAACTCCTTTTCGAAATATTACTGCATGACGGGCTGGCGCGTCGGTTGGTTGATCCTGCCCGAGGCGCTCGTTCGTCCGGTCGAGCGCCTTCAGCAGAGCCTCTCGATCTCGGTCCCGACCTTGAGCCAGATCGCGGCCATCGCGGCCTTCGACGCCACGGCTGAACTCGATCTCATCAAGCAGACCTATGCGACCAGCCGGGCTCATCTGCTCGACGCTTTGCCGCGGATCGGGCTCGGAGATTTTCATCCCGTCGACGGCGCTTTCTACGTCTATGTCGATGTCGGCCGGTTCACCAACGACTCGGTCGCCTTCTGCAACCGGATGCTGGCCGAGACAGGCGTGGCCGCGACGCCCGGCATCGATTTCGATCGCGACCGTGGTCATCGCACGATGCGGCTGTCCTTTGCGGGCGCGCCGAGTGACGTTCAGCAGGCGGTCACGAGACTGGGCGATTGGCTGAAGCCCTAAGACGAGCCTCGACGGATCGGCAGCCCTCAAGCGTCACGCGTGGCCGAAAAGCAAATCCCGGCACAAGGCCGGGATCGCTTTAATTTTTCGCGTGCTTCAGATGACCCTCACGACCCTGTCGTGAAGGTCGCTTTGGCGCGCTGCCACCAGCCTGACCGCTTCGGCCGGTCCGGGTCGACAACCTCGGCCTCAGCTTCGGTTGCAACCGGCTCGCTCGGGTCAGCATGAGGCGTGGGCGCCTCGGCGACAGTCTCGAGCGTGGTCGCAGGTGCGGGCACCGTCGGAGACGCGTTGCTCAACGGCAATTCCGGCTGCTCGCGCGACGTGGTCACCTGTGCTGGGTGGTGCTCGGCCGTATCCGCACCGACATCACGGTCGGCGGACGGGCGGCTGAGATCTGCCGACACCTCCGTCACGGCCTCGGCGACCCGCGCACGTGACCGGCGGGGACGCCGGGCTGGCGCGACCACCTCATCGACCGGGTCGGTGGCGGCATCGAGGCTCGCCGCAGGGGATCCCATGTCGAGATCGGCCACGCTGGCGGCTGCCGCCTCCGCGCTGCGGGTTGGGCGGCGCGGGCGACGGCGGCGCGGCGCTTCGACCGGTGCGGCCTCCGCTGTCCCAGCTTCGTCCGATACGGTGTCGGCAAGCACCGCAGGTTCGGCGGTTGCAGGTTCGATAGAGGCAGAGACGGGCTGATCCGCGTCGGCCAACGACAGAACAGAAACGTCGGTCGTCGTTTCGGCGACGATCGGGTCGGCCGTGACGTCCGCTACATTTTCGACCTCGTGATCGCCGGTGCTGCGATCGACCGTAACGGCGATATCGTCGCTCTCGCGACCCTCGAAGGCGAGTTCGCCAGCCTCTTCGTCCGTGCCGTCTGTCTCGTCGAGACCGGCTTCGCCACCTTGCTGTTCACCCTCGGATGTCGCGAACTGGCTCTGATTGTCACGCCCACGCCGACGCCGACGACGCTTGCGGCGGCGCGATCCATCGCCCTCACCTTCGCTGCGCTCGCCAGTCTGGCCGTCGCGAGCCTGGACAGGTTGGGCCTCGGAGCCGGTTTCGGTCTCGACCTCTTCAAATTCCTCAGCGGCGGCGTCGAGGTCGTCTTCTTCTTGCACCAGAGCATCGATGGCGGAAGCCGCGTGGCTCACATCCGGCCGGAAGCTCAGCAATTGCGGCGGCGTCGCTTCGGCCCCCCGATCGATCGCATGATAGACCGTGCCGTTCATCAGCGGATCGGAGAAGACGTTGATACAGACACCGAACCGGGCCTCGAGATCGAGCAGGTTGGCGCGCTTCTGATTGAGGATGTAGAGCGCAACGTCGGGCCGGGTGCGAACCACGAGGTTGTAGGCGGCCGACTTGATGAGCGAATCTTCAAGCAGACGCAGCACGTGCAGCGCGATCGACGACACCGACCGAACCGTGCCGGAGCCGGCGCAATGCGGGCACATGACGGTCGACCCTTCAAGCACGCCGGTCCGCATGCGCTGACGCGACATCTCGAGCAGACCGAAGTGTGAGATGCGGCCGATCTGGATGCGGGCGCGATCGTTCTTCAGGGCGTCCTTGATGCGCCGCTCGACGGCGCGATCGTTACGCCCTTCTTCCATGTCGATGAAATCGACCACGATCAGGCCGGCGAGATCGCGCAGTCGCAACTGGCGCGCGATTTCGTCGGCGGCTTCGAGATTGGTGCGGAGCGCCGTATCCTCGATGTTATGTTCGCGGGTCGACCGACCCGAGTTCACGTCGATCGCAACGAGCGCTTCGGTTTGGTTGATCACCAGATAGCCGCCCGAGCGGAGCACCACCTGGTTCGAGAACATCGCGTCGAGTTGCGCCTCGACGCCGGATTTGGCGAAGATCGGCTGCGGGTCGCGGTAGGCGATCACGTTCTTGGTGTGGGTCGGCATCAGCAGGCGCATGAATTCGCGGGCTTCGCGATAGCCCTCGTCGCCGGCCACGATCACCTCGTCGACTTCCTTGCCGTAGAGATCGCGGATCGACCGTTTGATCAGCGAGCCTTCCTCGTAAACGAGCGTCGGAGCGGATGATTTCAGCGTCGTCTCGCGCACCGTCTCCCACATCCGCATCAGATATTCGAAGTCACGCTTCACCTCGGGCATACCGCGAGCGGCACCGGCCGTCCGCAGGATGATGCCCATGCCTTCCGGCACTTCCAATTCCTGCGCGATCGCCTTCAGGCGCTTGCGATCTTCCGCATCGGTGATCTTGCGCGAGATGCCACCGCCACGCGCCGTGTTCGGCATCAGCACCGAATAGCGACCGGCGAGCGACAGATAGGTCGTCAGCGCCGCGCCCTTGTTGCCGCGCTCCTCCTTGACGACCTGAACCAGCAGAACCTGGCGGCGCTTGATCACTTCCTGGATCTTGTAATGGCGGCGCGGGCGTGACGTGCGCTGCGGCACGTCTTCCATGGCGTCTCCGCCCAGCTGCTCGACGCCATCTTCTTCGGCGTCATTCTGCTCGGGGTCGTGATGCTGGCCGTCGCTCTTGCGGTCCTCGTGGCCGGCCTGGTCATTCTCCGCCGGCTCGTGCGCGGCCTCAAAGCCATGCTCGAAGGTCGTCACATCGTCGCGCGAGTCGTCGTCCTCGCTGCGGTCGGCATTGTCGAAGCCGGCATCGTCGGCATGGTCGACACCCTCGGTCGTCTCGGACAAAGCCTGATCCGACACTGCCATTTGCGACTCGCCAGCGTGGATCTCCGCATCCTGAAAGAGGGGGTCGGTCGGCTCATCAGCCTGGATAGCGAGGAAGTCAGCCGCGCTCGGGTCCTCGGAACCCGCCGCCTGATTGAGGCCGCCTCGCTCAAGGCCGGTTTCGTCCTGGCCGTCGGCCGCCATCGTCGGATCGGACGAGACCAGATCGCTGCCGATCGCATCGCTCGAAATCGATTCGCCGTTGGGGTTGGCGCGCTTCTCGGCCGAAGCCGGGCGATCGCCGCGACGATGCCGCCGGCTGCGCCGATGGCCACCATTGCCGTTGCCGTTACCGCTATTGTTTGCGCTGGGCGAGCGGGTGTCGTCTTCCTCGTCCTCGTGCGAGCGGGCTTCTTCGTCGAGAAGCGCCTGTCGATCGGCGACGGGGATCTGGTAATAATCGGGGTGGATTTCCGAAAAGGCCAGAAAGCCGTGGCGGTTGCCGCCATATTCGATGAAGGCGGCCTGCAAGGACGGTTCAACGCGCGTGACCTTCGCGAGATAAATGTTGCCGCGCAACTGCTTCTTATTGGCGGCTTCGAAATCGAATTCCTCGACCCGATTGCCGCGCAGCACCACGACCCGGGTTTCCTCCGGGTGTGCGGCGTCGATGATCATTTTATTGGCCATGGCGAACTCTATGGTTTGGCCGAAGCACCCCGCGCGCCGTCGTCGCCGCTGGCGATGAGCCAGGGTGCAAGACGAGACGCGGCAGGGTGCCGGCATATGTTGCTGTTATGGGGAAGAAGAGGCGCGCCGACGCTCGCTCGAGAGAGAAGCGACGACGGATCGATGGGCGCGGAAGCACCGGTCACGGACGACGTTCGGCGTCCGCTACGCAGCATCCTCGATGGCACGTGGGCGGACGACTGATCAGCTTTGGCGTGATGACCCAGGACAGGGCGAGTCATTGTCGCATACCTATAGAAGCACGATCGTCGGACCGAGATCGTGTCGTCCACATCCCAGCGGCGAAACAGGACTGACGTCAGTGCAAAGTCTCGTTAAAGAGCTTCACGCGCAAAGCCTGCACAACGAAACGCACCAAGCCGCGGAAGATTGCCGAGGGGCAAAGTACAGGTTCATGCAGGGCCAGCTGACCGCCGTACAAGGACAGACCCTCATTAGGAGCTTGACGTCGAAATGGCAAGGTTCCGGTCTTGTCTCATTTCCGCAACGACCCATCGCAACCGCGCTCCGCGCCGTTACGACCCGTTAACCACCCGGCCTTATCGCTTTAAAACGAATGTCACCGCGCATGGGGCAACGCCTCGTGGCCGAGCAACGCAGGGACGCAGGTTTGACCGACATCTCGATCAGTCGTTCGACTCAGCCGTGGATCGGCCGACGTCTGATTGCGTCAATGCTGGCAATGCTTGGTTTGCTCCTCATGCCAGGGCCGGGTTGGACCGCGCCGGACCTTTCCGAGCATGCTCCGCCCATGGCGGTCGGCTACAAGCTCGAGAGGATTGGAGCCACAACGCGCCTCAGCCTCGATCTCTCCTCATCGGTCACGGCCAACGCCACCGTGCTCGAGGCGCCGGATCGCGTCATCATCGATTTGCCCGAGGTCAATTTTCAAATCGATCCGCTCGCCGGACATCTCAAGCCCGATCGTGATCCGCTGATCCGATCGTTCCGCTTTGGCTTATTCGCTCCCGGTCGATCCCGCATCGTCATCGATCTCGCCGGTCCAGCGACCGTGGCCAAGCTCGCCACGACCTCGATTGCGGGCGGCGACCCCTCCCGTATGGTCATCGAACTCGCCAAGGTCGATCGCGGCACGTTCCACAAAGCCGTCATGATCGATGCGCCGCCCGCGCCACCGGCCAGCACGGCGACCATCTCCGACCAGGCGCCGGACGCAACGGCTCTGCCGCTCGTCGTGATCGATCCGGGCCATGGCGGCGTCGATCCCGGTGCCAGCGGCCTCGATGGGGTGGTCGAGAAGAACATCGTCTTCGATTTCAGCACGATGCTGGCCGATAAATTGAAGGCGACCGGCCGCTACCGGGTCCGCTTGACGCGCACTGACGATAGTTTCGTCAGTCTCGGCGATCGAGTGCGGATCGCCCGCGACTCCAATGCGGCCTTATTTGTCTCGGTTCATGCCGACACGCTGACGGTCAACGGCTCCGTCACGGGCGCGACGGTCTATACGTCCTCCGACAAAGCGTCGGACGCCGAGGCGGCGCGCGTGGCGGATGCCGAGAACCAATCGGATCAGGCGGCGGGGGTTCAGGCCGAACCGGAAAAGCCCGACGTCAACGACATTCTTTTCGACCTGACCCGGCGTGAAACCCGAACCTATTCGCATCTTTTCCAGCGAACCCTGGTCGGTTACTGGCAGAAGATCGCGCGCCTCAACAAAAACCCGGAGCGATCGGCGGGCTTCATGGTGTTGAAAGCGCCGGATGTGCCCTCGGTGCTGCTCGAACTCGGCTATCTGTCGAGCGACAAGGATGTGAAAAACCTGACCTCGACGGAATGGCGCGACGGCGCGACAGGATCGATCGTCAACGCCATCGACAGCTTCTTTGCGCCTCGGCATCCCACGAGCAACGGGACGGCGGCGATACCGGCGGCACCGGCCGGAGCAACGCGCACGGCTGGGCATGCCGACGAGGCCCGCGCCACGAATTGAGCAGACATGAGACGGCCGGCGCGACGAGCCGGTCGCCGTATGGTCAAGACGGTGTCGGCTGAGGGTAAGAGATCGCCATATACCATTGATCTAACAGGCGAAGGATCGGCTCGGTCATGACTGCGTCGATCTGCTGGATCCCGGCCAGGACGGCTCCGGCATCGTCGGCCGAACCGTCGAGCATGAAGGTCGGCAGGATCCGGGTCATGAAGCGTGAGCCGGCCACCCGCTCGTTGTGAAACGGCATGATGATCGCATCGTGCATCATGGCCAAGCGTACCGCCTTGGCGAGATTGCCGTCGAGACGGGGCGGCGCGCCAAAAGCGGGCGCTCCCACCCGACCATTCGCATAGTCGTCGACCGCCACCATCAGAATGCCATCCGGCCGACGAAGCCGCTCCATCGCTTTGCGCCAGACGGTGCGTGACGTTGGCAGGAGTTCCGCCGGAGCCTGGCTTCGGACCCGATGCGCGATCGCGGCGCGAGCCGCGCTGGCGGGCGGCGCGACGATCACGGCGCCGCGGTGAGGGGCATAGAAGCCGATCTGCATCTCGGTCAGCTCCCAGTTGCCCAGATGGGGAAAGATGGCGACGATGGGCCTCCCGGCCGAAAGCGTGGCATCGAGCCGGTCGCGATTGTCGATCGTCACGCGCCCGCTCCGGAGGATGCGATGACTGACCGCAAATTCGGCGAAGGTGCGGCCGATATTGGCCCACAGGCGGTCCGCCATGGCATCATAGGCACCGGGGTCTGCCGCTAGATCGGGCCGGAGACGCCGAAAAAGCGCTACGGCCCGTTGATGTTCAAGCGGGTGTTTGCGTTTGCCCATCGCGAAGCCCAGCCTCGCGCCGAGGCTCGAACAAAGGCTGATCGGCATCTTGCTCATCGCGAGATGAAGCGTCCAATCGATGCGATCGGCGGTGTTCACGGAAGCGTCTCGGCGACGTCTTCGGCCACTGCGGCGACAGCGGCTCGCCGATGTTCGATCAGCATCGGCAGGCGCTCGCCCGGTCGCAAGCTGAGCCGGCACACAGGTTCCACGACCCAATCTGGTTTGAGGCGCAGCCGCACGTGCCGCGCCAGGGTTGCGAGGCACAGTACCGCCTCCGTCAGGCCGAATGCGGCCCCCGTGCAGACGCGCGGACCGATGCTGAACGGCACATAGGCATAACGCGAGGGGATCCCGGATCCGCCGGGCATAAACCGGTCGGGCAGGAAGGTGTCCGGCTGATCCCACAGCGACTTGTGCCGATGCAGCAGCCAGGCGTTGAGGATGACGAGGTCGCCCTTCTTGACGCTGCGACCGCCAACGGTCTGATCTTCGGCGGCGGTGCGGGCCTGCAGCGGAACCGGAGGGTAGAGCCGCAACGTCTCCTCGATGATGGCGCGGCTGAAGGGAAGCTTGGCGAAATCGGCGAATTGCGCCGGGCCCTCGCCCAGCACCGCATCGACCTCCGCGTGCAGGCGACGCTCGGTCTCTGGATCCTGCGACAGCAGAAACCAGGCCCAGGCCAGCGTATTGGCGGTGGTTTCGTGCCCGGCCATGAACAACACCGCCGCTTCGTCGCGAAACGCCCGATGGTCCATGGCGGTCCCGGTATCGCCCATTTTGGTCTGCGACATGGACCGCAGCAACGAGGTCTCGGACGCGTTCTTATCGGCAAGGATCGAGTCGATCAGCCCGTCAAGAACCGTATGGATCCGCCGTGCCGCCGCCCGGATGCGGAAGCCCTGAAAGCGGGGCAGGAAATCCGGCACGCCGATTAGCGACAACACGTCCATCTGGTTGATGAGCTTCTGGTAGACGCTGAAGGCCGACACGATCGTTTCGGCGGCTTTCGTGCCAAGTTTGCGACCGAAGATGGTGGCGCAGATGATGCCGGCCGTGAGATGAGCCATGTCGGCCAGCGCGTCGATCTCGGCGCCTTCGGGCAGCGCTTTCCAAGAGGCGAGATGGGCGCCGGCGCCGGCGCTGATGCCTTCGGTGAGTTCGGGCAGTCGCGAAATGTGGGTCACGGGCGCCACGACCTTGCGACGGTTGCGCCAGATCTCCCCGTCGCTGATGAACAAGCCGTCGCCGATGAGCGGTTTCAGGGCATTCCGCTGCTGCGGCGACTTCTTCTCATAGGCGGCCGCCCCGTCGACGAACGTCTGCTTGACGGTCTCGGGGCTGTTGACCACGATGACGCCGCGTCGGAACAAGCGGTGCCCGAAGATGGTCTTGGAAAACGTTTCCTCCGGCCAAATGGCGAGAAGATTGCGGCGCGCCAGGCGCAACAGCGCCAGGGGCGGCAATGCCTTTTGCGGGCGAAGCGGGTAGGGCGGAATATAGGCAGCCATCCTGATGTATCGTCTCCTGAGGCGGGGACAGCTTAGATGACTAGCGCCGAAGCCCCAAGCGGAGAGCTGTGGCTGAAATATCACAATTGGCCGGTTCCGGCCGGTCGGGCTCTCCGCGACGGGGTGGCTGGAGGATCAGCCGCATTGACACCATAAAACTGCCGCAGCTTATCTCCATCGCCAAGACGTTAAAAAATGTCTGAAGCCCGCGCCTTCATTCCCGGCACCCGCGTTACCCGGGCAGATCGAACACTCAGTTGAAGGCCTTATCCTTATGCGGCTAATCGCCCGTTTCCTGGGTTTCGTATTTGCGACCGGTGCATTGGTGTTCGTCATCGGCGCCGCGGCGACTGGCCTGCTGATCTGGAAATACGAACAGGATCTCCCGGACTATACGCAGCTAAAAAATTATGAGCCGCCGGTGATGACCCGCGTTCATGCCAACGATGGCAGCCTCTTGGCCGAATATGCACGCGAGCGGCGGCTGTATCTGCCGTCGACCGCGATTCCGCCTTTGGTCAAGCAGGCGTTCCTGTCGGCCGAGGACAAGAATTTCTATAGTCACAATGGCGTCGATCCCGAGGGCATTGGCCGCGCCTTGATGGTGCTGCTCGAAGGCAACAAGCGCGTGCAGGGTGCCTCCACCATCACGCAGCAGGTGGCCAAGAACTTCCTCCTGACGAACGAACGCAGCTTTGATCGCAAGATCAAGGAGGCCTTGCTGGCGTTCCGAATCGAGTCCGCCTACCCGAAGGAGAAGATCCTCGAGCTTTATCTCAATGAGATCTATCTCGGCCTCGGCAACTACGGCATCGCGGCCGCAGCCCTGAACTATTTCGACAAATCGGTGCACGAGCTGTCGATTTCGGAGGCCGCCTATATGGCCGCGTTGCCCAAGGGCCCGAACAATTACCAGCCGTTCCTGCACCGTGATGCCGCTTTGGCGCGCCGCAACTGGGTCATCGACCGCATGGTCGAGAATGGCTACGTCACGCGTGCCGATGGCGACAAGGCCAAGTTGGATCCACTCGGCGTCAACCCACGCGTGTTGTCGCCCAATACCTATGCGGCTGGCTATTTCGCCGAAGAGGTGCGCCGCGAATTGAGCGAGCGCTACGGCGAGAAGAAGCTGTATGACGGCGGTTTGTCGGTCCGCACCACGCTCGATCCCAAGATGCAGGTCATGGCCCGCAAGGCGCTGGTCGATGGGCTCGTCCGCTACGACGAATCGCGCGGATGGCGCGGGGCGATCCGGCATGTCGATCTCGGGAGCGACTGGGGCTTGACGGTCTCGGAGGTGCCGCCTCTCGGCGACGTGCAACCGTGGCGTCTCGCCATCGTGCTGGACAGCAACGACGCCTCGGCTCGCATCGGCCTCCAACCGCCACGCGACAAGGCCGGCGATGTCGCGGCCGACCGCGATACGGGACAGGTGCCGCTGGACGGGATCCGCTGGACGGGCCGCAAAACCGTCAAGTCACTGCTGTCGACGGGCGATATCGTCTATGTCGAGCCGGTCGACGGCAAACCCGGCCAGTATCGGTTGCGGCAGGTGCCGGAGATTTCCGGCGCGATCGTCGCGATGGACCCCTATACCGGCCGTGTCTTCGCCATGGTGGGCGGCTTCTCGTTCGATCAATCGGAGTTCAATCGCGCTACGCAGGGGCTTCGCCAGCCGGGCTCGTCCTTCAAACCGTTCGTTTACGCGACCGCGCTCGATAACGGGTATACGCCGTCCTCCGTTGTCATGGACGGTCCGATCGAAATCGATCAGGGTCCCGGCCTCGGCATGTGGCGTCCTGCCAACGACGACGATATGGGCTCTGGTCCGCATACGCTGCGGTATGGCGTCGAACACTCGCGCAACCTGATGACGGTTCGGCTTGCCAAGGACATCGGCATGCCGCTGATCGTCGAATATGCCAAGCGCTTTGGTATCTACGACGAGATGCTTCCGGTTCTGTCGATGTCGCTCGGCGCGGGCGAGACGACGGTGCTGCGGATGGTGACCGGCTATTCGATGCTGGCCAACGGCGGCAAGCGCATCAAGCCGACGCTGATCGACCGCATCCAGGATCGCTGGGGCCATACGATCTATCGGCACGACGAGCGGGTTTGCGAAGGGTGTGATGCCGAGAAATGGTCCGATCAGCCCGAGCCGCGTCTCGTCGACAAGCGCGAGCAGGTTCTCGATCCGCTGACGGCCTATCAGATCACCTCGATCCTCGAAGGCGTCATCACGCG
Source organism: Lichenihabitans psoromatis (assembly GCF_004323635.1). Lineage (NCBI taxonomy): Bacteria > Pseudomonadati > Pseudomonadota > Alphaproteobacteria > Hyphomicrobiales > Lichenihabitantaceae > Lichenihabitans > Lichenihabitans psoromatis. The sequence continues at coordinate 3,929,987 of NZ_CP036515.1, read as the reverse complement.
CGGCACTGGTCAGGCCGTGAAGGAACTCGGCCGCCATCTCGCGGGCAAGACCGGGACCACCAACGACGCGAAAGACGTGTGGTTCGTGGGTTATTCGACCGACCTCGCGGTTGGGCTTTACCTCGGTTACGATCAGCCGAAGTCGCTGGGCGCAACCGCTTACGCGGCGCAATATGCGGCCCCGGTCTTCCGCGACTTCATGCGGATGGCTTTGCAGGGCAAGCCCGACGTGCCATTCCGCGTCCCGCCCGGCATCAAGCTGATCTCGGTCGATTATAAAAGCGGCATGCGCGGCAGCGGGCAGGGCTCGATTCTCGAAGCCTTTAAACCAGGGACCGCTCCGCCCGACAGCTATTCGGTCATTGGCGACAATTCGCCGAAGGGTGCCGCTGTCGCGGAACCTGACGCGGATCGCGCAGTCGGGAGCGGAACGGGCGGCCTCTACTAAGCTGGTCTTTTGATAGACCGGAGGCGAGTGGGGCGGCTCGCCTTCCATGCGCTCGCTTCCCATGCCGCGACGTGTTATGCGGCGAGATTGTCCGGTGCGGGGGCCTGCCGCCCGGACATCGTCGTTTCAGTGACCGGCCCAGAGTTCCCTATGTCCGAATTCATTCGTGAGGTTAACGAGGAGGTCCGTCAGGACCAGTTCCGGCGCTTTCTGGAACGCTACTGGATCGTCATCCTCGCGATTGTGGTGCTCGTGCTCGGGGTCGTCGGCGCGTGGCGCGCGAATCTCTACTTCACGACACGCCAAGCGCAGGTGTCCGGGGGGCAATATCTCGATGCGCTCGATCTGACACGCGCCGGTAAGGCGGTGGAGGCGAAAGCAGCGCTCGACGCCGTCGTCAAGGATGGTACCCCGGGCTACAAGCTGCTGGCTCGGTTTCGGCTCGCGGCGGAAACCGGCCAGACCGATGCGACGGCGGGAGCGCAGGCCTTCGATGCGATCGCGGCCGATGGATCCGTCGATGCGTCGCTGCGGGATCTCGCGCGCCTCCGCGCCGCCTTGCTGTTGCTCGATCAAGAAGGCTACGCCGACATCAAGAAGCGGCTCGACCCGCTCGCCGATGCGAATAACGGCTATCGCAACAGCGCGCGTGAACTGCTGGCCATCGCGGCCTTGAAGGCGGGCCAGTCGGATGACGCCGGCCGCGCGCTCGACGCGATCGAGACAGATCCGACCACGACGGCCGCTTTGCGTCAGCGCGCCGAGGCGATGCTGGGTCTGGTTCGGGCGGGCGGAGCCGACAAGACGGCTGAGACCGCCCCAGTGGTTCCTGCCACGCCCGTGGTCGCTCCACCAACCGCGACGACGCCAGCCGTCGAAGCGCCGGCCACCCCCGATGCGCCGGTCGCAGCCCCGGCCGCATCTGTTTCTCCGATCACCCCTCCTGCGCCCGACGCTGTTGCTCCAGCCACGCCGCCAACTGACGGCACCGCCAAATGATGAACTTTTCGATCGCCATTATTGGGCGTCCGAACGTCGGCAAGTCGACCCTGTTCAACAGGCTCGTGGGCAAGAAGCTCGCGCTCGTCGACGATCAGCCCGGCGTGACGCGCGACCGGCGCGAGGGTGAGGCACGGCTCGGCGATCTTCGTTTCACCATCATCGACACGGCGGGGCTTGAAGAGAGCGAGGTGACCAGCTTGACGGGCCGGATGCGCGCGCAGACCGAAGCGGCTGTCATCGATGCCGACGCGATCTTCTTCATGATCGACGCGCGTGTCGGCCTGACTCCGGTCGATCGGCACTTTGCCGCCCTGGTGCGCCGCGCCGACAAGCCGCTGATCCTCATCGCCAACAAGGCCGAGGGCAAAGCCGGGACGGCCGGCGCCTATGAGGCGTTCGATCTCGGCCTCGGCGACCCTGTGGCCTTGTCGGCCGAACATGGCGATGGGTTCGCCGAACTCTATGACCGTCTCCTGCAGGCCCTGCCGGAGGCGACCGCCATCGAGCCGGAGAAAATCGAAGACGCGACGCAACGTCCCGAATTTGATGACGAAGAGGATGGGACTGAACTCGACCTGTCGAAGCCGCTCAACATCGCGGTCCTCGGACGACCCAATGCCGGAAAGTCGACGCTGCTCAATCGGATCCTTGGTGAGGACCGTCTGCTGACCGGCCCGGAGCCGGGCATCACGCGAGACGCGATCGGCCTCGATTACGAGTGGCGTGGTCGCAAGATCAAGATCTTCGATACGGCAGGCTTGCGGAAGCGGGCGCGCATCGACGACAAACTCGAGAAGCTCGCGGTCGCGGATGCGCTGCGGGCCGCTCGATTTGCCGAAGTCGTCATCGTGCTGCTCGACGCAACGATCCCGTTCGAGAAGCAGGATCTGACGATCGTCGATCTGATCGAACGCGAGGGGCGGGGCCTCGTGATCGGCCTCAACAAGTGGGATCTCATCGAGTCGCGCGGTGCCAAGCTGTCCGAGTTGCGTGAGGAAGCCGACCGGCTGCTGCCGCAGGTTCGGGGAACGCCGGTCATTCCGGTTTCAGGCTTGAACGGGCAAGGGATCGACAAACTGCTCGAAGCCGTCGTGAAGGTCCACGAGGTTTGGAACAAGCGGATCTCGACCGGGAAGCTCAACCGTTGGCTGACGGCCACGATCGACACGACACCGCCGCCTGCTGTCAGCGGTCGACGGATTAAGCTTCGTTATATGACGCAGCCGAAGGCCCGCCCACCGAGCTTCGTTTTGTTTGGCAATCAGTTGAAGGATCTGCCGACGTCCTATCAGCGATTTTTGATGAACGGACTGAGGCAAGCCTTTGATTTGCCGGGTGTTCCGATTCGCCTTTCGCTCCGGCAGGGTGATAATCCCTACGACAAGCGCAAGAAATACTGAGGATCAGGCCGGAGCCGAAAAGCTCATGATCTTGTTGGCCGGGAAGTCGAAAAGCTTGCCGGTCTCAGTCCAGGTCGGAACACAGAGTTCGACGATCCGCGGGCTGAGGTCTTCGGGCGCCTTCAGTGTCTCCGGATCTTCGCCCGGCATCGCGCTGGCGCGCATGCGAGTCCGCAGCGGTCCTGGATTGACCGCCATGACTTTGACGGCCGACGTCGTGGCGGTCTCGGCCGCATAGGTTCGCATTAGCGCGTCGACCGCAGCCTTCGAAATCGCATAAGGGCCCCAGTAGGGGCGCAACTCGGCGCGATGGCCGGCGCCCGAGGTGATGAAGACGGCGCGGCCCGCATCCGAGGCGCGCAGGACCGGGTCGAGCGAGCGGATCAATCGCCAATTCGCCGTGACATTGACGGCCATGACGTCGGCCCATTGCTTCGGTTCGACATGGCCGAGCGGCGTGATCGGACCCAGAATACCCGCATTGGCGACCAGAACGTCGAGCTTCCCCCACCGCTCGTGGATGGCGGCGCCGAGGCGATCCAGAGCGTCGAAATCCTTGATGTCACACGGCACCAATGTCGCTTCGGAGCCGATCTCCCGAATCGCATCGTCGAGCTCCTCGAGAGCACCCTGCGTGCGACCGAGCGCGATCACATGAGCGCCGGCGCGCGCCAGATCGAGACAGACCGCGCGCCCGATGCCCCGTGTCGCGCCCGTGACGAGAGCAACACGCTGATCGAGTGGCTTGTCCATGATGTCTGGTCCTTGTCGAGCCACGACCGTCCGGCCGCGCAACGATGATCGATGATGCTGTCGGTCCGGAGAGAAAGCGCGATGCGCTCTAGCTGGCTTCCGCCAGCATCGACAATTGACGGACGTTGGAATCGCCGCCGTTCATGTCGACCAACCGCGTCGGGTAGTCGCCGGTGAAATAATGATCGGAGAATTGCGGGTTAACGGGGTCGCGACCCGCATAACCGGTCGCCCGATAAATTCCTTCGACCGATAGAAAAGCCAGCGAATCCGCGCCGATATAATCCCGCATGGCATCAAGATCCATATGGGCTGCCAGCAGCTTGTCCCGGTCGGGCGTGTCGATGCCGTAATAATCGGGATATTTGATCGGCGGCGACGAAATGCGGAAATGCACCTCGCGGGCGCCGGCGTCGCGCATCATCTGAACGATCTTGATCGAGGTCGTGCCGCGCACGATCGAATCGTCGAGCAGCACGATGCGCTTGCCTTCGACAGCGCCGCGATTGGCACTGTGCTTGAGGCGGACGCCGATCTCGCGGACCGACTGGCTGGGCTGAATGAAGGTGCGGCCGACGTAATGGTTCCGGACGATCCCGAGTTCGAAGGGGATGCCCGATGCCTGGGCGAAGCCGAGCGCCGCCGGCACGCCGCTGTCGGGAACTGGCACGACCACATCGGCGTCTGCGGGGCTTTCGCGCGCGAGCTCTGCGCCCATGTTCTTGCGGACCGCATAGACGGAGCGACCATGGACGATCGAATCGGGTCGGGCGAAATAGATATATTCGAAGATGCAGGGTCGCATTTTCTGCGCCGGGAAGGGCTTTAAGCTCTGCAAGCCTTCGTTGGTGATCAGCACCACTTCGCCGTTTTCGATGTCGCGCACGAAACGTGCCCCGATGATGTCGAGCGCGCAGGTCTCGGAGGCGAGAATGTAGTGACCATCGAGTTCGCCGAGGACGAGCGGCCGGATGCCGAGCGGATCGCGCGCGCCGACCATCATATTATTGGTGAGCCCCACGAAGGCATAAGCGCCCTCGACCTGGCGCAGCGCATCGATGAATTTATCGACGAAGCGCGGTTTGCGGGATCGGGCGACGAGATGAAGGATGACTTCGGTGTCGGATGTCGACTGGCAGATCGCGCCGTCGCGGATCAACGCCTTGCGGACCGTCAAACCATTGGTCAGATTGCCGTTATGGGCGATCGCAAACCCGCCGGCATCGAGTTCGGCGAACAGCGGCTGAACGTTACGAAAGATGGTGGCGCCTGTCGTCGCATAGCGCACATGGCCGATTGCGGCCCGGCCCGGAAGACGCGCGATGGTATCGGTGCTCGAGAAGTGATCGCCGACGAGCCCGAGGCGGCGCTCCGAATGAAAGCGATTGCCATCGAAAGCGACGATGCCGGCCGCCTCCTGTCCACGATGCTGCAGAGCGTGCAAGCCGAGCGCCGTGATGGCAGCCGCATCGTCGTGGTCGAAGATGCCGAAGACGCCGCATTCCTCGCGGAGTTTGTCGGCGTCGAGGTCGAACCCGTCCGCCCCGTAGGTTTCCGTCAACGCGCTGGAGGGGGACGACGTTTCGGAGGGGTTCATCAAGCTGATCCTTCGGTGCCGGCTTGGCTTGTCGCGTCTATATAGCCGGGAACCGGGGTTCGCGTAAGATCACAACATTATGAAAGTGGCCGCGAGGAGCAGTCATGCGCGGTTATTACGGTTTCTTCGCCGCCGGTGTAGCGGCGGGTTTGCCGAGGATCGTATCGAGCCGCTGCTTGTCGGCAGTCGTCAAACTGGCGGGGCCGGTGGTGGGCGCCGCATCGGTTTTCTTGCCCGGCACCGACGGATTGGGCGAGACCGCCTTGCCGTCGTTCTCATCAGCCGGCACTTCCTCGGACGGGTTTGTCTTATCGCGCTTCAGCCGCTTCAGAATCGAGTTTTCCGCATCGTTCGGCAGCATGGCCATCATGTCGTCGCCGGTCATCTGCAGCAGCGGCCGGCTTTTGGCATTGGCGACCCATTCGGGTTGCGACTTGGCCGGAACCAGCCAGTTGAAGAAGAGAAACGCAACGACGCCGAGCAGAAAACCGCGCGCCGCCCCGAACACGAAGCCGAGCGTGCGGTCAAGCGCACCAACCTTGCTGTCCAAAATCGCATCCGAAAGCTTCACGGTGATGATCGACACCACGATGAGGGTCGCAAAAAACACGATCGCGACCGCCACAACCTCGGCGATCGTATCCTTCTGAATGTAAGGTTTCACAAACGGCAGCAGCAGCGGATAGAAATAATAGGCCGAGACGGCAGCTGCGGCCCATGAGGCGATGGCCAAGACTTCTCGCGTAAAGCCACGCACCATCGACAGAAGCGCCGATATGAGGACGATCGCCAGCAAGGCAAGATCGAGATAGGACGGCATGATGAGACCTCTTGCTGGACAAACGACTGTTGAAGTCTCAGGCGACCCTGTGATTCACCACTTCGCGGTATAGCGAAGCGATCAGAAGGCGTCATCATCGCGGCCGCGCTTTCTTGCCGCCGCGGCTGCGGTTTTCGAACGCTGTTGCTCGCTTCCGTTTGCCGCGATATCGGCCACGAGCGCGCTGATGTGGTTGAGCGTGCGGACCGGAAGGGCCGTATCGGCCTCCTTGCCGGCTCTTTTGGTCGTCGGGGTCGCCGCGGCCGGTGCGCTCGGCGCGATCGCATGAGAGAAGCCGAGTTTCGCGGCTTCCTTCAGTCGGGCATTGCTATGCACGACCGGGCGCACCGCCCCGGACAAGCCGAGTTCGCCGAAATATACCGAATCGGAGGGCAGGTGCGCGCCGGTCAAGGACGACAGCAGTGCCGCCGCTGCCGCGAGATCGGCCGCCGGCTCGCTGATCTTCAAGCCTCCCGCCACATTGAGGTAGACGTCGTGTTGGCCAAGCCTGACCCCGGCATGGGATTCCAGCACGGCGATTACCATCGCGAGGCGGTTCGAATCCCAACCCACGACCGCGCGGCGCGGCGTCCCGAGTGCGGTGGGCGCCACGAGGGCCTGAAATTCGACCAAGAGCGGCCGCGTGCCTTCCATGCCGGCGAAGACGGCTGTCCCGGCCGCATTGGCGTCGCGGCCCGAGAGAAAGAAGGCCGACGGATTGGTGACTTCACTGAGGCCTTCGCCCGTCATCTCGAAGACGCCGATCTCGTCGGTCGGCCCAAAGCGATTTTTCAGCGAGCGAAGGATGCGGAAATGATGCGCTCCATCGCCTTCGAACGACAGCACGGCATCGACCATATGTTCGACCACGCGAGGCCCGGCGATCTGCCCGTCCTTTGTTACGTGGCCGACCAGGATCACGCAGGCTCCCGTCGTCTTGGCGTATCGAATGAGGCTCTGCGACGCGCTCCGGACCTGTGTGACCGTGCCGGGGGCGGCCTCGACGGCCTCGCTCCACATGGTCTGGATCGAATCGATCACCACAAGGCCGAATTTGCGGCCTTCGCTGAGCGTCGCGACGATGTCTTCGACGCTGGTGGCGGCGGCGAGTTCCACGGGCGCGCCGGATAAGCCGAGTCGCTCGGCGCGCAACCGCACCTGGGCCGAGGCTTCCTCGCCTGAGATATAGGCGACACGGACGCCGGTCCGGGCGAGCTTGGCGCAGGCCTGGATCAGCAGCGTGGATTTGCCGATGCCCGGTTCGCCGCCGATCAGCAGAACCGACCCCGGCACGAATCCGCCGCCGGTCACACGATCGAGTTCACCCATGCCGACGGGGGTGCGCGGCGGTTCGGCAGTCTCGGCCGACAATCCTTCGAGCGCGAAGAGGCGGCCTTTGCGAGCCTTCCGCGCAATCTGTCCGCCAATGCCTGAGACGGCGCTTTCCTCGACGATGGTGTTCCACTCGCCGCAGGCGTCGCATCGGCCCTGCCATCGGTTGCTGACGGCGCCGCAATTCTGGCAAACAAAGGAGGCGCGCGGCTTTGTCATCGCTGGCGAGACGCTTTCTTGAGGGGAGGCGGTCCAAAGAGGCTGTGGCCTCAGGATATGGCGTCGATCCCGGCTTCCCGATAGACGCGCTGATAGCGTCGCCCGAGATTGGTCAGTATCTCGTAGCCGATCGTTCCCGTCTGCGTACCGAGGTCGTCGACCGTGATGGTCTGCCCAAGCAGCTCGATCATGCACCCGGCTTCGGCGTTGCCCTCGGGAGCGTCGGTGACGTCGACGATGCTGAGATCCATCGACACGCGGCCGATGAGACGGCAGGGCCTGCCGCCGACCAGGGCCGTAGGGCCGTCCCCATGCCCGATCGTCATGGCGTTGCGCGGGAAACCGTCCGCATAGCCGAGCCCGATCGTGGCGGCCCGCGTGCGGCGCGGCGCGATCCAGCGGCCATTATATCCGACCGGTTCGCCCGCCTCGATCCAGCGTGTTTGCAAAATCTTCGCCGAAAGCGACACGACCGGCTGCATCGGATTGGGTCGCCCTGGTGTCGGGTTGCCGCCATAGAGCGCATACCCTGGCCGAGCGAGGGCATAGATCGGCCGCGACTCGAGAAAGAGGCCGGATGAGTTGGCCAGCGAGGCTGGATAGGATTGCAGAAGGCCCTGGCGGAGCTGGTCGAAGCGCTCGATCTGCTTGGCATTGACCGGATTGTCGGGCTCTTCCGCGCTGACGAAGTGGCTCATCACAACGTCGATCCCCGCAGCAGCCAGTCGGTCCTGATCGAGCCCCAGGGCCTCGTCCGGATCAAACCCGAGGCGGTTCATCCCCGTATCGACATGAAGGGCGCACCGAAGCGGCCGACCCTGCCGCCGTGCGGCCACGAAGGCGTCGAGTTCGGCGGCCGAACCGATCACCGGGCTGAGGCTCGCGCCGTGGAACAAGTCGGTCGCGACGGCGGTGGGATGGAACCCGTTGAGAATGAAGACGCGTGCGGTCGCATCGCCGAAGCCGGCCTGACGCAGGCTTGCCCGCGCCCTGGCGCCTTCCGACACATGCGCCGTGAAGAAGGTGCGGCAGCCGGCGCGAGCGAGGGCCGCGACAGCTCGCTCGATGCCGATCCCGTAGGCATCGGCCTTCACGACGGCGCCGCATTCGGCCGGCGCAGCGCGGCCCGCGAGAATGCGCCAATTGCCGGCGAGCGCATCGAGATCGATCGTCAGAACGGCTTGGCCGTCGGGCGGGACGCTCACATCTGCACCGGAAGATGGTCGTCGCGCACGCGATCGGAAAACCGCGTCACTTCCGCGTCGAATTGCAATACGACCGTTCCGGTCGGCCCGTGGCGTTGTTTACCGATGATGACCTCGGCTATTCCATGGGCCTGCTCCATGTCGGTGAGCCAGGTCGTGAACTCCACCGTATCTTCGCGCGGCTGCTTGTTCTTGAGGTAATATTCCTCGCGATAGACGAACATGACGACGTCGGCGTCCTGCTCGATCGACCCGGATTCGCGCAAGTCGGAGAGTTGCGGCCGCTTGTCGTCGCGCGATTCGACCTGACGCGACAGCTGCGAGAGCGCAACGACCGGCACGGCAAGTTCCTTGGCGAGCGCTTTGAGACCCGTCGTGATCTCGGTCAGTTCCTGCACCCGATTGGCATTGGCGTTTTTCGAGCCCGACAGCAATTGCAGGTAGTCGACCACGAGGACGTCGAGACCCCGCTGCCGTTTCAGGCGACGCGCCCGAGCGGTCAATTGCGCGATCGAGATGCCACCCGTGTGATCGATGTAGAACGGGATGGTCTGGATCTGCCGAGCCGCATCCGTGATGTTGTGGAAGTCCTCGTCTGTAATGTCGCCGCGTCGGATCTTGTAGGATGCGACGCCAGATTGTTCGGCGATGATGCGGGTCGCCAGCTGTTCCGACGACATTTCGAGGCTGAAGAAGCCAATCACGCCGCCATTGGTGGCCGCATGGGTGCCGTCGGGCTTCACCTCGAACTGGTAGGCCTTGGCGATATTGAACGCGATATTGGTCGCGAGCGCCGTCTTGCCCATGCCGGGCCGACCCGCCACGATCACGAGATCCGATTGCTGCAGCCCACCGAGTTGTCGGTCGAGATCGTGCATGCCGGTCGAAATGCCGGAGAGCTTTCCGTCCCGCTCGTAGGCCTTGGCCGCGACGTCGATCGCATGCGTCAGGGCGGTGGAGAAGCTCTGAAAGCCGCCGTCGTAGCGACCGGTTTCGGCGATTTCGTAAAGGCGGCGCTCGGCTTCCTCGATTTGTGCCCGGGGCGATAGGTCGACCGGGGCGTCGTAAGCGACGTTGACGACCTCCTCGCCGATCGTGATGAGGTTCCGCCGCGTCGCGAGATCGTGGATCGTGCGGCCGTAATCCGCCGCATTGATGATGGTGGTGGCTTCAGCCGCAAGCCGCGCAAGATATTGCGGCACCGTGATGCCGCCGAGATCATGCTCACCCAGGAAGGTCTTCAGCGTCACCGGCGTCGCGATCTTACCGGCCCGGATCAGGGCCGCCATAACCTCGAAGATGCGGCGGTGGATCTCCTCGGAAAAATGCACCGCCTGCAGAAAGTCCGAGACGCGATCGAAGGCGTCGTTGTTGACCAAGATCGCGCCCAGCAAGGCCTGTTCCGCCTCAACGTTATGGGGCGGAATGCGGTAGGTGTCGGTGGATGCTGAAGGCCCGGCGCCATAGTCGCCGCGGCGCTGAAATGATTCGACGATCGCCATGGAAATGATTGTGTCCCTTCGGGATCGTTCGCCTCAAGCGTGATTCCACGTCGAAAGAGGATTACCGTTTTCGCGGCGCGATGCACAGCGATGCCGCGCCGATGCGACCTCTCGTCCGCCGCCTGTGGCACGCGGCGTAAACTCATTGGTTGTCCCCACTGTCCACACATGTCCACAAGGAACAATCAGATGGATCGAGCCGAGATCGTCCGCGAGGCTTTTCGAGACCAAGCCCGCCATTGCGGCGCGCTTGGCTCTCCCTTCACGGCGCTTCTGTGCGATGTCCTGGCTGAGAGGCTCCGGTCGGGTTTGCGCCTCGCCGACCGCATTCTCGATTGGGACGGTAACCCTGATTCGCGCCACGACGTGCTGCCGCTGCGTCTCGCGGCGGGGCTCAATGCGCTTGTGCGGGCGGGAGAGATGCCCGCCTTGGCGAGCCTTTACCCGCCCAATCCGCTCCCGACACCCGATCGACTATGGGCAGCGGTTGACGACGCGTTGCAGCGGAAGGGTGATGATCTGTCGGCTTGGTTGAGCCATCCGCCGCAAACCAATGAGGTGGCTCGCTCTTCAATCTTGATGGCGGGCTTGCTGACGATCGCGGCGCGCTGGCCGCAGCCCATGGCGCTGTTCGAGCTTGGTGCGAGCGCCGGCCTGAACCTCAATCTCGATCGTTACGCGCATCGGCTTGGGACGCTCGAGACCGGCGATCCCAGCTCGAGCCTCAAACTTGAGCCGCGTTGGTCGGGCGATCCTCCGCCGGATGCGGACGTCAGGATCGTGGCGCGGCAAGGTTGCGATCTCGCTCCGGTCGATCTCGGCGATCCGGCGGCGCGAGAGCGATTGCTGACCTTCGTCTGGCCGGATCAGCACGAACGGCTCGATCGTATCGGCAAGGCGCTGATGATCGCGACCGGGAGCGTGCCCCGCGTTGATCGCGCGAGTGCAGCCGAGTGGATCGAGACCGTGCTTCCGCTCGGCGCACTGCAATCAGGCGTGACGCGCGTCTTGCTGCATTCGATCGCATTTCAGTATTTCGGCGATGCCGATCGACGCCGCATCGCCGATCATCTCGATCGGGTCGGAGCAGTAGCGACGGCCGATGCTCCGTTGGCGTGGCTTCGATTTGAAACCGCGCCTGAGACAAAAGGGCCGGAGTTGCGTTTAAAGGTATGGCCCGACGCCGCCGAACGTCGTCTCGCAACTGCTGATGCACATGTGCGGTCGATCGTCTGGCTCCCAACGACCCCCTGCACGGCTGGTCGGTGGCACTGAATAGATAGGCACCAAATGCTCAAGACACGAAAACTCGGCTCGCAGGGGCTGACGGTTTCCGAACTCGGCCTAGGTTGCATGGGGATGAGCCAATCCTATGGCCCGGCCGACGAAACCGAATCGATCGCCACGCTCCACCGCGCCATCGACCTCGGCTGCACGTTCCTCGATACGGCGGAGGTCTACGGTCCTTTCACCAACGAGGATCTGCTTGGTCGCGCTCTTGAAGGAAAACGCGATCACGTCACCATCGCGACAAAATTCGGCTTCGCGATCGATGGCGGCGGTGTGGCGGGCGCGAATAGCCGGCCAGAGCATATCCGCGAAGTCGCCGACGCCTCGCTAAAGCGGCTGCGGACCGACCATATTGATCTGTTCTACCAGCACCGCGTCGATCCAGCCGTGCCGATCGAGGACGTGGCCGGCGCTGTCGCCGATCTCGTTCAGGCCGGTAAGGTCAGGTTTTTCGGCCTCTCCGAAGCGGGTGTCGACACCATCGAGCGCGCCCATAAGGTGCATCCGGTCTCGGCCCTGCAGAGCGAATATTCACTCTGGGAGCGTAACCTCGAGCCGGAGATCATTCCGCTTTTGCGTCGGCTCGACATCGGCCTCGTTCCCTTCTCGCCTCTCGGTCGCGGGTTCCTGACCGGCACCGCGAAGCGCGCTGACGATTACCCGGAGGGTGACTACCGCCGGATGGATCCGCGTTTTCAAGGTGACAATTTCGACGCCAACATGCGGGCTGCGGATATCGTGCGGACGATCGCGTCACGACTTGGCGCCAAGCCGGGGCAGGTGGGCCTCGCCTGGTTACTCGGGAAAGGATCGGACATCGTGCCGATTCCAGGAACCAAGCGCCGGGCCTATCTCGAAGAAAATGTCGCCGCCGCCGAGATCGTGCTGACCGAAGCGGAGATGGCAGAAATCGACCGCGCGCTCGCGCCCGAAAAGGTTTCCGGGCCGCGTTATGGCGCGACCCATATGGCCTTGATCAACCGCTAAGACGATCGGATAACCCATGTCAGATACAAAGACGCCAGTTTGGTTCATCACCGGCTGTTCGACCGGCTTCGGCCGGGATCTCGCCGCCAAGGTGCTCGAACGCGGTTGGAATGCCGTCGTGACGGCGCGTGATCCGGCCAAGGTCGCCGATATTATCGAGGGGCACAGCGATCGCGCGCTCGCCTTAGCGCTGGATGTGACCAAGCCCGACCAGATCAAGGCTGCGGTGAAACAAGCCGAGGATCGGTTCGGCACGATCGACGTCCTCGTCAATAATGCGGGCTACGGCTACCTCGCTGCGATCGAGGAAGGCGAGGACGCGCCGGTTCGTGAGATGTTCGACACGAACGTGTTCGGGCTGGTCGAGATGACGAAAGCGGTGCTGCCCGGCATGCGAGCACGCCGCAGTGGCGCGATCGTCAATCTGTCGTCGATCGGCGGCCTCGTGAGCTTTGCGGCGACCGGCTATTATCACGCGACCAAATATGCGGTCGAAGGTCTGTCCGAGTCGCTCGCGGTCGAAGTCGAGCCGCTTGGCATCCATGTGATCCTGGTCGAGCCCGGTCCTTTTCGGACCGATTTCGCCGGGCGTTCGATCGGTCAATCGAAGACCGTCATCGACGATTATGCCGGCACGGCGGGCGAGCGACGCAAGCAGACGTTCGCGCGCGACGGCAAGCAGGTCGGCGATCCGCTCCGGGCCGCCGAGGCAATGATCACGGCCGTCATGGCCGATAAGCCGCCGCGCCATCTTCTGCTCGGCAAGCCGGCGCTGGACCTCGCCCGGAAGAAGCTTGAGACCTTGAAGGCTGACTTTGACACATGGGAGTCGGTAACGCTCGGCGCCGATTATCCTGATGGTGCCGACCCGTCTGCCTCCAAGTTCTAGTCGAGACCTTCAACGAGCAAGCCGGCGTATAGCGTTATGCTCTTGCGCCGGCGCTTTTGCATGTCTATACACCGCCCCATCCCACACGCGGGCGAAAAACGATCCTGTTTCAAGGACCGTTCCGGTGGCTTCCCTCTCATAGGGTAGCCTGCATGCCCGCGGAGGTTCAACCGGAGATCTAGGTCAACATGGCACTTCCCGATTATACCATGCGTTCGCTTCTTGAAGCTGGAGCGCATTTCGGTCACCAGTCGCATCGCTGGAACCCGAAGATGCAGCAGTATATCTTCGGCACCCGCAACAACATTCACATTATCGATCTCGCCCAGACAGTGCCGCTGTTCCATCGCGCCCTGCAGGCCGTGTCCGATACGGTCTCGCGCGGTGGTCGCGTGCTGTTTGTCGGTACCAAGCGCCAGGCCGCAGAGCCGATCGCCGATGCGGCGAAGCGTTCGGCACAATATTACATTAACGCTCGTTGGCTCGGCGGTATGCTGACCAACTGGAAGACAATCTCGGCATCGATCCAGCGTCTCCGCAAGGTCGAAGAGCTGCTCCAGGCCGGCGCAAGCGGCTTGACCAAGAAGGAGCGGCTGATGATGTCGCGTGAGCGCGACAAGCTCGAGAAGGCTCTTGGCGGCATCAAGGACATGGGCGGCGTTCCGGATCTGATCTTCGTGATCGATACCAACAAGGAGCAGCTCGCCATTAAGGAAGCCAATCGACTTGGTATTCCGGTGGCCGCGATCGTCGATACCAATTGCGATCCCGACGGCATCACGTTCCCGATCCCGGGTAACGACGATGCGGCCCGCGCGATCTCGCTGTATTGCGACCTGATCTCGCGTGCTGCGATTGACGGCATTTCGCGCAGCCAGGGTTCGCTGGGCGTCGATATCGGCGAGATGGAAGCGCCGGCCGAAGAGGAGCTTCCGGTCGCCGAAACATCCGAGGTCGCGGCTGAGGCCTCTCCGATCGAAGACGACCAGCTGATGCAGCCGTTCGAGTTGCTGACCGCGCCGCGTGGTGCTCCGGACGATATGTCCAAGCTGCACGGCGTTGGGCCGCAAGTCGTTCAGAAGCTGAACGATGCTGGCGTGTTCCACTATTGGCAGCTTGCTGCCATGAAGCCGGAAGACATCACCAAGCTCGATCACGATCTGAAGCTTGCCGGCCGTATCGAGCGTGACGGTTGGGTTCAGCAGGCGCGGGAACTGATGGCGAGCGCCTGACGCTTCCACGACGCGAGCTTGAAGGCGAGACGACAGCAAGGCCCTTTGGGCCTTGCACTTTTTTGGACAGGGGTGCGTAGGCGTCGATCTGACGACGTCCTCAAGCGCATCGGCCGATCATCTGGGGATAACGACCATGGCCAATATCACCGCCGCGATGGTGAAGGAACTTCGCGAGAAGACCGGCGCCGGCATGATGGATTGCAAGAACGCGTTGAACGAGGTTCAGGGCGACATCGAAGGGGCCGTCGATTGGCTGCGTAAGAAGGGCTTGTCGAAAGCCGCCAAAAAGTCCGGCCGCATTGCCGCCGAAGGTTTGGTCGCCATCGCGATTCAGGGCACCAAAGGCGTGCTGGTCGAAGTCAATTCCGAGACCGATTTCGTCGCGCGCAACGAGGACTTCCAGAGGCTCGTGCGCGGCATCGCCGACGTGGCTCTCGCTCATCAGGGCTCTGACGCCGAGGCGCTTCAGTCTGCGGCTTATCCGAGCGGCGGCACTGTGTCGGAGGCCATCTCGAATGCGATCGCGACGATCGGCGAGAACATGACGCTCCGTCGGGTCGCTGGCCTAGAGGTCTCGCACGGCGTGATCGCACATTACGTCCATAACGTGATTACCGAAGGTCTCGGCAAGATCGGCGTTCTCGTCGCGCTGGAGTCGACCGGTGACGCTGCCGCACTCGGCACGCTCGGCCGTCAGATCGCCATGCATGTCGCCGCATCCAGCCCGCTCGCGCTCGATGGATCGAGCCTCGATCCTGCGATCGTGACGCGCGAAAAAGCACTCTTGATGGACAAGAATGCGGGTAAGCCGGCCAACGTTCTGGAAAAGATCGTCGAGAGTGGCCTCAAGAGCTACTATAAGGAAGTGAGCCTGCTCGATCAGCCTTTCGTGCACGACAACACCAAGACGGTTGCACAGGCCGCCAAGGATGCCGAGAAGCAAGTCGGCGCGCCCATCGTCGTGAAGGGGTTCCTGCGCTTCGCCCTTGGCGAAGGCATTGACAAGCCGAACGCTCCGGACTTCGCGTCCGAAGTCGCCAGCATGGTCTAAGACAATGTTACGCCGCGGCGTGGGGTCGTGCCGGTTTTCCCGGACGGCCTTACAGCTCGTCGTAAAATCATAATCCGACACAGCGGCGCCTCCGCCTCGCTGGTTGCCTTGAACGCGAGCATCCATTGCGAGCAGCTTTGTTCGCAAGATCGCAATCGTTTGGTTCTATAATTCAGGTTGCTTCGGTCTCGACCGTCGCGGCCGAGGCATCTTATGAGGCGATGATGAGCGACGAACACCCCGCCTTGTATCGACGTGTCGTCATCAAGCTTTCTGGGGAAGCGCTGACCGGCCCCGACCCATTCGGGCTCAATGCTCCGACTGTTGCGCGTATCGCGGCCGACCTCGTGAGTGCCGTGTCGCTCGGCGTCGAGATCGCCGTAGTGGTCGGTGGCGGAAACTTCTTTCGCGGTATGCAAGGGGCCGACAAGGGCATCGAGCGGGCCCGAGCGGATTCTATTGGTATGCTCGCGACCGTCATGAATGCGCTGGCGATCGAGGCCGCGATCGAAGCCGAAGGCCATGCCGCGCGAGCGCTATCGGCCGTGCCGATGCCCTCCGTTTGTCAACCCTATTCCCGGCAGGCCACGCTGCATCACCTGGCCAAGCGCCGCATCTGCGTCTTGGCAGGGGGGACCGGCAATCCCTTTTTCACGACCGATACGGGTGCGGTGCTTCGGGCCGCAGAATTGTCGAGCGATGCCGTCATGAAGGCGACGTTGGTCGATGGCGTCTATTCGGCGGATCCAAAAATCGATCCGTCTGCGACCCGGTACGAACATCTGACGCACGATCAGGCGATTTCACAAAATCTCGCC
Organism: Lichenihabitans psoromatis; assembly: GCF_004323635.1. Classification (NCBI taxonomy): domain Bacteria; kingdom Pseudomonadati; phylum Pseudomonadota; class Alphaproteobacteria; order Hyphomicrobiales; family Lichenihabitantaceae; genus Lichenihabitans; species Lichenihabitans psoromatis. The sequence goes on along the minus strand of NZ_CP036515.1, from coordinate 3,913,439 downwards.
GTCATGGATACGGCGGCTTTCGCGCTGGCGCGAGAAAACCGGATTCCGATCGTGGTGTTTTCGATCGTCGATCACGGCGCGATCCGATCAGCCCTGCAGGGCAAGGGGCGGTTCACGCTCGTCTCGCCCTGAGTCGAGCGAAGGTCTATCCGCCTGTTGCGATGGCAGGGTTGGACATGCCAAAGATGAATGCGATGGATGAAGAAGGTCGTGTCACAGCCGGACCGCCGGAACAGGCATCCGATGACGCGGCCAAGATCAGACGATAGGTGTCGAGCGTGAGTGCAGAATTCGATGTGGGCGATCTCAAGCGCCGCATGCAAAGCACGGTCCAGGGGTTCAAACACGAACTCAGTGGATTGCGGACCGGGCGCGCGAGCGCCAGCTTGGTCGAGCCGGTTCAGGTTCAGGCTTATGGTCAATCCATGCCGCTGAACCAAGTGGCGACCATCAGCATTCCCGAGGCACGCAGCATTTCGGTGCAGGTGTGGGACAAGGGGATGGTCAATGCCGTCGACAAGGCGATCCGAGACGCCAATCTCGGTCTCAGCCCGGTCATCGAGGGGCAGGTGCTTCGCATCCGCATTCCCGAGCTGAACGAGCAGCGTCGACGCGAGATGGTGAAGGTCGCGCATAAATATAGCGAAGATGCGCGTGTCTCTGTTCGTCACGTTCGTCGCGACGGGATCGATCAGATCAAGAAGCTTCTGAAGGACAAGGCCATCACCGAGGACGATGAGAAGCGTCTGGAGACGGAGGTCCAGAAGGTGACTGATCAATCGATCGTCGAGGTCGACCAAGCTTTGGCCGCCAAAGAAAAAGAGATCATGCAAATCTAGAATGTCGGGTTTCTGACCGACCGGCTCTTGTCTCGAAAAGCGCGTGCCTCGCCCGCTTTTTAGGCATCGAAAGCGGCTCGGGTACAAGGTCAACATGCTCTAGCGGGAAGCGCCACCCTCGGCAAAGAGGTCGGCCGGAACCATCATGGAAGAACGCGGCAACACCAAGGAGGGTCGGAACGAGGGGCAGGGGTTTGTCGAGGGCTCAGGCTCGCGCTCGCTCGTGCCGGTCCATGTCGGGATCATCATGGATGGCAATGGCCGGTGGGCCGTTGCGCGCGGTCTGCCGCGTCTCGAAGGGCACCGGCGCGGGGTCGAAGCCCTTCGCCGCACAGTCCGCTCCGCCATCGATCTCGGCATCGCCTATCTGACCGTCTATAGTTTTTCGTCCGAGAACTGGGCGCGTCCGGTCGAAGAAGTCTCGGACCTCATGGGTTTGTTGAAGCGGTTCATTCGCAACGACTTGGCCGATCTTCACAAAAGCGGCGTCAAGGTTCGCGTCATCGGCATTCGCGATACGTTGCAGCCCGACATCCACGCTCTTCTGAATGAAGCCGAAGACCTCACCCGTGATAATAACCGGATGACCCTCGTCGTGGCGTTCAATTACGGGAGCCGCCAGGAGATTGCCGCCGCGGTGCGCCGCATCGCCGTTCAGGTTGCCTCGGGTGAGGTCGCGGCCGATGCCGTAACGGATGAGTTGATCGAGGCTCACCTCGATACGGCCGGCATTCCTGACCCCGATCTCATCATCCGCACGTCGGGTGAACAGCGCCTCTCCAATTTCCTCTTGTGGCAGGCGGCTTACGCCGAATTCGTCTTTTTGCCGATCCATTGGCCTGATTTTGACCGGGGTGCTTTCGATCAGGCTTTGACAACTTATCAGATGCGCGAACGCCGTTTCGGCGGCGTCACGGTGGCCGAGCATGCGGCCGAAAAGTTGAAGTCGGCCCTATGATCGAGCCCATTGGGCCGTCGAAACGGGGACTGGTCGAGACGTCAACGGGGTCGGGCCTGTCCCGGCGTTGGACCGACCTGATGCCGCGGGTTTTGTCGGCGCTGGTGATGGCGATCCTGGCGCTTGGAACCGCGATTGCCGGCGGAGCCTGGTTTTCGCTTTTCTGGCTCGCCGCTTCCTGTGCGATTCTATGGGAATGGCAGCACATGATCGACGAGACCTCGGCGATCCGCCGGCTCATCGTCGGTGTCATCGCTTTGACGGCCGCCCTCGCTGCCGCCTCGGCTGGTCATGACGGGGTTGCGGTCTGCCTTGTCGTGGCAGGCCTTCTCGGCGTTTCTGCGGTTGCGCCCGCGGGGCTGCGGCTCGCAGCGGCGACGGGCCTTGTCTATGCGTCTGCGTTGCTGGCTTCGGTGATCGTTCTGCGAACGTCGGAACCCGATGGGTTTGTTGCCATCATCTGGTTGTTCGCCGTCGTCTGGGGAACCGACATCATGGCCTATTTCGGCGGCCGGCGGTTTGGCGGCCCAAAGCTCTGGCCGCGTTTGTCTCCATCGAAAACCTGGTCGGGGTTTTTCATCGGCATCCTATGTGGGACGGTGGCGGGCCTCGCGGTCGCGCCCTCGCCGAGGCAGATTGTGCCTCTTCTGCTCATCGGCCTCGCGGCTGCGGGCGTCGCGCAGGCCGGTGACCTTTTCGAATCCGCGATGAAGCGGCGCTACGGCGTCAAGGATGCCAGCCACCTCATCCCCGGTCATGGCGGCGTCATGGATCGACTCGACGGGTTTGTGGCTGCTGCGGTGTTTGCTGCCTGTCTCGGAATCGCGCGGCTCGGGATCGATGCGGCGGGTGCAGGATTGTTCACGTGGTAGAAAATTTTCGGAGGAGACGGCCTTGAGCCAAGCTCGTCATCAAACGCGGTCTCATTCGTCGCCGCGTTCGCTCGTCATTCTTGGCGCGACAGGATCAATCGGCCGCTCCACGGCCCAGGTGCTGGCACTCGACCCGTCCCGTTTCCACGTCGCGGCAATCGCTGGCGGACGGGACGCCGATGCGCTCGCCCGGATGGCGATCGAACTCAAAACTTCGTTTGTTGCGATCGCCGATCCATCCGCCTATGGCGCCCTGAAAGATGCGCTCGGCTCGAGTGGAATCGAAGCGGCGGCTGGCCCGGATGCGGTCGTCGAAGCGGCGTTGCGGCCAAGCGACCTTGTGATCGCGGCCATTGCAGGCACGGTCGGCGTGATGCCGACCTATGCGGCCCTCGCGGCCGGCCGGACTGTCGCGCTAGCCAACAAGGAGACGCTGGTTTGCGCGGGCTATCCCGTCATGCAAACCGTTGCGGCCTCCGGCGCGACGGTGCTGCCGCTCGACAGCGAGCATAATGCGATTTTCCAGGCTCTTGGCGGCGCGCCGATCTCCAGCGTCGAGACCATGACCCTGACGGCTTCGGGCGGACCCTTCCGGACCTGGGATGCCGCGCGGATCGCGGCCGCGACCGTCAAGGAGGCGTTGGCTCACCCGAATTGGGCGATGGGACCCAAGGTCACGATCGACTCGGCGAGCCTGATGAACAAGGGGCTCGAATTGATCGAGGCCTTTCACCTGTTCGGGATCGAGGCCGAGCGGCTCGATGTCGTCGTACATCCGCAATCGGTCGTTCACGGCTTGGTGTCGTTCGCGGATGGCTCGGTCAATGCCGGGATGGCATTGCCCGACATGCGTGTGCCGATCGCGCATTGTCTCGGTTTTCCGCACCGCTCCGAAAGTGGCGCTCGCAAGCTCGATCTTGCGGCATTGGGCTCGATGACGTTCGAAAAGCCGGATCTCGATCGGTTCCCGGCGCTTCGCCTCGCCATGGATGCTCTGAAGGCAGGGGGCGGATTGCCGACCGTGCTCAATGCCGCGAACGAAATCGTCGTGGCGGCTTTTCTCGAGGGGCAGCTCAATTTCGGCGCGATGGCGGGTTTGGTCGAACGGGTCTGCGATCGATCCATTGCCGAAGGGTGGTCTTACCTCCCGGCGAGTGTTGCCGATGCGCTCGCGATCGATCGGCAAGCGCGAGAAACCGCCGCGGCGCTCTTGGATTAAGGCGTCCCGAGGGACATTATGAAGGCGTAAGCCAACAATCCTGGCGTTGGCTCGCGCTCGACGCCAGGCACACCCGTATCGATGTTGCGTTCCGCATGTCGGCCCGACGGGGCCCTCCGGAGTTTCTGATGGCCCTGTTCAGTCATTTCCAAACCGTCCTCGGTTATATTTTCATTCTGGTGCTCGTCGTGTTCTTCCATGAACTCGGGCATTTTCTAGCGGGCCGGCTCTGCGGCGCGCGGATCGACGCGTTTTCGGTGGGGTTCGGTCCCGAAATCGCAGCCTATACGGATCGTAAGGGAACACGTTGGCGGCTCGCCGCCATCCCGCTCGGTGGCTACGTCAAATTTCACGGCGATAGCGACGTGAGTGCGAAGCCGACCGCAATCGCCGATACGGTGGCTCGTGGCGACACATTCGCCGGCAAATCCGCCCTGCAGCGTGGCTTCGTCGTCGCGGCGGGGCCAATCGCGAGTTTCCTTCTCGCCATCGTGCTTTTCGCCGGCTTGTTTTACGTCGAAGGGATCGGCGTGCTGGCGCCGCGTGTCGCATCCGTGGTGGCCGATAGCGCCGCCTCCCAGGCCGGCTTTCAGCCGGGTGACCGGATCACGTCGATCGACGGACGTCCGATCGACAGCTTCATGGACATGCAGCGCATCGTCAGCGAGTCGAGCGATACGCCCTTGGCGATCGACGTCGATCGGAGCGGAACTCTGGTTCATCTGACAGCGACTCCCCAGCGCAAGGATGTGACGGGGCCGTTCGGAACGGCGAGAATCGGGGTGTTGGGTCTCGGCGCCTCGACCGATCGCGCCGATTATTCAGTGAAGCGCCTCGGGCCGATCGAATCCGTGACCGCTGCGACATCCGAATGTTGGTATGTGGTAAGCCGCACCGTGAGCTACCTCGGCGGCCTGCTGACCGGCCGCGAAACGGTGGCGCAATTGTCCGGCCCGGTCCGTATGGTCGAGGTGACCGATAAGGTCGTTCAGCTCGGCTTCGGCGCCCTGCTTAACCTGGCCGCGTTCTTCTCAGTTTCTATCGGATTTTTTAACCTTCTTCCGATTCCCCCGCTTGATGGCGGACGATTGTTGTTTTGCTGCATCGAGGCCGTTCAAGGGCGTCCGGTGAGCGAACGCGTGCAGGAATACGGCTTTCGTCTCGGCATCGCGCTTGTCGCGACTCTGATGCTTTGCGCCACATACAACGATATTTCGCGGTTTTTCGTCAGTTAATTGTGGCGTTTCAGCGGCTTGCGTGTCGGTAGAGACACGCCTGTGGGCTTTGGTGCGCACCGCGCCGAATGTTGGTTTGCTCCCCCCCGTAAACCTTGTAGAAGCGAAAACCTGAGACAAGAAAATCTGGTTCCCGTCACTTCGGTTTCGGAAATCATCAAACTTTAGTGTTCAGGTTGAGGGATCGAGAGCGTGACCCACGCTCGCGGTAGACGGGGACCGAGAGTACATGCAGTTTCTACGCGGCTTCTTGAACCGACTCGCGTTCATAACGGTCTTATCCGTCATGATTGCCGGGATCACCTTGCCCGCATCGGCGGCATCCATTGTTGTCGAGGGCAATCGTCGCGTCGACGCTGAAACGGTCCGGTCCTATTTCACCGGTGCCGATCAGGGCAATGTCAACCAATCCATTAAAGACCTTTATGCGACCGGGCTGTTTTCCGATGTTCGCGTCAGCCACCGCGGTGCGGGTCTGGTCGTGACCGTCGTCGAGAATGGCGTCATCAACCGGGTTGCTTTCGAGGGCAACAGCAAGATCAAGGGCGACCAGATGGCCAGTGCCATTCAGTCGAAATCGCGAGGGCCTTATTCGCCCGCCACGGTTCAGGCCGACATCGAGCGCATCAAGGAAATCTATCAGCATAACGGCCGTGGTCTCGCCAAGGTCACGGCCCGGACGGTCGATCTTCCGAACGGTCGCCTCGACGTCGTGTTCACGATCGACGAGGGCGACAAGACCGGCGTGAAGTCGATCGACTTCGTCGGCAACAAGGCGTTTGGCTCCGGCAAGCTTCGCGGTCTGATGCAGACCACGGAATCAAATTACCTGTCTTTTTTCAAGACATCCGACGTCTATGATGCCGACAAGGTCGCGGCCGATCAGGAAGCCATTCGCCGCTTCTACCTTCGCAACGGTTATGCCGACTTCCGCATCGTCGGCTCGGACGTGAAATTCGACCCGGAAGCCGGCGGTTATCACATCACGATCACGGTCGAAGAAGGCGCGCAATATACGGTTGGCGCCGTTCGGGTTGAATCCCATCTGTCGGACGTCTCTGGCGAGCAACTGACGCCGATCGTTCGGCTTTCCGCAGGCGACGTCTATGATGGCGACCTCGTCGAGAAGTCGACCGAAGGGTTGACCCGCGAAGTTCAGCGTCGCGGTTATGCCTTCTCGGAAGTTCGGCCGCGCGGTGACCGCAATCCGTCCACGCACACGGTCAACCTTGGCTTCGTGATCGATGAAGGCCCGCGCGTCTACATCGAGCGCATCGACGTCCACGGAAATACCCGCACCCGCGACTACGTCATTCGTCGCGAGTTCGATATCGGCGAAGGCGACCCCTACAACAAGGTCATGATCGATCGGGCCGAGCGCCGCTTGAACAGCCTCGGCTTCTTCAAGAAGGTCCGGATCACCAATCTGCCGGGCTCATCCGCCGACCGTGTCATCATCAACGTCGACGTCGAAGATCAGCCGACGGGATCGTTCTCGATCTCGGGTGGTTACTCGACCTCGGATGGCTTCATCGCGGAAGCAGCCGTGACCGAGACCAACTTCCTAGGCCGTGGTCAATATGTGAAGCTCGGCGTGCAAGAGGGCCAGTATGCCCGCGGCGTCGATTTCTCCTTCACCGAGCCGTATATCTTCGACACCCGCATCGCCGCTGGTTTCGACATCTTCGCCAAGCAGAACGATAACACGCAATATGCGCTCTACGAGACCTTCGTGACGGGCGGTACCTTGCGGCTTGGTATTCCGATCACCGACGAATTCTCCATCTCGCCGCATTACTCGATCTACAACACCAAGATCAGCATCCCGAACAAGTCGAGCCAGCCGTCAAACGATTGCGTGTCGACCGGTGGTGTTCCGATCGATGGGACAACGCCTGGTTACGGCACCTTGGTGAATGTGCCGGCCACAGCGACGAACAACTGCTTGACCAACGGTGAGGCGTCGATCGCCATCAAGGAAGCGCTTGGGTCGACGTTGACCAATTTGGTCGGCTTCAACCTCAACTACAACACACTGGATAACCCGAAGAACCCGACCAGCGGCTTGTTCGCCGAAATCCGGACCGATGTCGGCTTCGACACCGGCCTCGGCAATGCGGGCGGTCAGCGCGACAACACCTTCGTTCGGAGCACGGGCGACCTGCGCTACTACCACCCGATCTACGACGACATCATCGGGTTCGTGCGCCTGCAGGGAGGTCATGTCGAAGCGCTGAGTGGTCAGCTTCGCATCACCGACCAGTTCCAGCTTGGACCGACATTGGTTCGTGGTTTCGCTCCGTCGGGTATCGGCGCACGCGACATCAGCGACCCGACCAACGCCAAATACAATCCGCTGGGTGGCTCGACCTACTTCGGTGGATCGTTGGAGACGCAGTTCCCGCTTTATGGTCTGCCGCGTGACCTTGGCCTGAAGGGTGCCTTCTTCGCCGATGCGGGAACGCTCTTCGGCTACACCGGCCGCACGAACTTCACCCCGGGTGGTGGAGCCTGCGTGGCGGGCGGCCAGGCGACTGGCGTGTTTGCGACCAACTATCAGCAGGGCACCTGCGTGGTCTTGCGCGATTCGGACGCGATCCGCTCCTCCGTCGGCGCCAGCTTGATTTGGGCCTCGCCGCTTGGCCCGATCCGGTTCGATTACGCCTACGCTTTGAGCAAGGACAAATACGACCAGACGCAAGCCTTCCGCTTCTCGGGTGGCACCAGCTTCTGATCGAGACGAGATCTTGTTATCCCGTGGGACCTCGGCCGAAAGGCCGGGGTCCCACACTCGTTTAAAGGACTTGCTTCAGCGGCGTGCTTGGGACCGAGACGACGCGTGAAAAACCTTGGCTTCGGGTCGACCACTTCACTCTTCAGGGCTGGGCATGTTTGACTTGACGCAGCGAAGTGGTTCAACCAAGCCGCTGCTTTGGTGCGGTGGCTGAAGCCCCTTTTGGCTTCAAACGAATGCCCTCGGGGCAACTCACAACGAATGGGTACGGCATCGACATGAGCGCACCGGTCTTCTTCCGCCGTGCTTGCACACCAACGCTCGCGGAGATCGTCGAATGGACGGGCGCAACCGCTCCCGCGGGGGCGGAGCTTTCGACCGTCATTACCAGCGTGGCGCCTCTCGATCTGGCCGGCGCAGGAGCCCTGACGTTTCTCGATAATCCGCGTTATGCCCCGATGGTGGCCGCGACCCGCGCTTCTGCTTGTCTCGTTCCAGCGAAATTCGCCGCCATCGTGCCGGCCGGGACCGTCGCTCTGATCGCGACCGAGCCGTACCGCAGCATTGCCGTGATTTTGGCCAAACTCTACCCGGATGCCCTTCGGCCGAGCTCCATTTTCGGAACGGAGGGTATCTCCCCAGGTGCTTTCATCCATCCCGAAGCACGGATCGAAGCGGGTGTCACGATCGACCCTGGTGCGGTCATCGGGCCGCGCGCGGAAATCGGATCGGGAACGACGATCGGCGCCAATAGCGTCGTCGGGCCGGATGTGCGCATCGGGCGATCCTGCTCGATCGGCCCGCAATCGACGATCTTGAATGCGTTGATCGGCAACCAGGTCATTATTCATCCCGGCGTTCGCATTGGGCAGGATGGGTTTGGGTTCGCGATGTCCGCACGTGGACACCTGAAGGTGCCGCAGATTGGCCGCGTCGTGATCCAGGATGACGTCGAGATCGGCGCAAATTCCGCGATCGATCGAGGATCGAACCGCGATACGATCATCGGAGAGGGCACTAAGATCGATAATCTCGTCCAGATCGCCCACAACGTCGTCATCGGTCGTCATTGCGTGATCGTCTCGCAAGGTGGCATCTCCGGGTCGACGACACTCGGAGATTTTGCAGTCACCGGGGGGCAGGCGGGCCTGACGGGCCATTTGACGATCGGCACGGGTGCTCAAATCGGTGCCCAGGCAGGGGTCATGGCGGATGTCCCAGCGGGCGCTCGCGTGGTTGGATCTCCGGCCCAGCCGGTGCGGGATTTGTTCAAACAGACCGCTATCCTCAAGCGTTTGGCGCGCGGCGAATGGAACAAGCCCGGCGCGAACGCTCCGGTCGAGGAGAAGAACTGATCGGCCTTGATGCTCCACCTCCCGCTGGGGTGTCCTGACAGGTGATCGCTGGTCTATGTCATTGCCCTCGCGGGCACTTCGTGCGCTGATGGCGCTCTTTTTCTTGCCGGCCCCGGCTATCCCATGCCGACCACGAGGCCACAATCGATGGATTCCGAATGGACGATACGGTGCTGCCGATAACGCTTGATTCCCTTGATATTCAGCAATTGCTCGAAGCGTTGCCCCATCGTTATCCATTCTTGCTGGTCGATAAGATCATCAAGATGAAGGGCGACGAGAGTTGTGTCGGGATCAAGAACGTCACGATCAACGAGCCGCATTTCCAGGGGCATTTTCCGGGTCGGCCGGTGATGCCTGGCATCTTGCTGATCGAGGGTATGGCACAGACGGCCGGCGCGCTTTGCGTTCATTCGAAGGGCCTTGCTCGACCGAAGCTGGTCTATTTCATGACGATCGATAAAGCCAAGTTTCGCAAGCCTGTGGTGCCGGGCGACGTCGTCGAATATCACCTCACCAAAACGGCGCATCGGCGCAATATGTGGTGGTATAGGGGCGAGGCGAAGGTCGACGGCGTGCTTGTGGCCGAAGCTCTCGTCAGCGCCATGCTGGTGATGGATTGACGGCCCTCGAGAGGTCAGTGGCGGCTCGTGAGGTCGGGGTTCATCCCCTTGCGGTCGTCGAGCCAGGTGCCGTCATCGGCCGAAATGTGTCGATCGGGCCATTCTGCACCATCGGCGCCGATGTCGAACTCGGGGACGAGGTCCAACTCGTGTCCCATGTGGCCGTTGCCGGTCGCACGTCGATCGGAGCGCGGACGCGCATCTTCCCCTTCAGTTCGATCGGTCACGAGCCGCAGGATCTCAAATATCGGGGAGAATTGTCGCGACTCGACATTGGGTCGGATTGTCTGATCCGCGAAGGCGTCACCATGAACCCCGGCACGGGGTCGGGCGGTATGCTAACCTCAGTCGGTGATCGCAGCACATTCCTGGCCAATGCCCATGTGGCCCATGATTGCCGGGTCGGCAGCGATGTCATCTTCTCCAACAATGTGATGTTGGCCGGCCATTGCCGCGTTGGTGATTTCGTCATCCTAGGCGGCGGCGCAGCCGTCCACCAATTCGTCCGCATAGGCCCGCATGCTTTCGTCGGCGGTCTCGCAGGGGTCGAAAATGATGTGATTCCCTATGGCATGGCGCTCGGTAATCGCGCGCATCTGGCCGGTCTCAATCTCATCGGGCTGAAGCGTCGCGGCTTCACGCGCGAGCAGATCCACGATCTTCGGCGGGCCTACCGTCTTCTTTTTGCGGCGGAAGGAACCCTAAAAGAGCGGGTCGAAGATGTGGCGGGCGAGTTTTCGACCCACGTCGAAGTGCATGAAATTCTCGATTTCATCCGCAATGGAGCCGATCGCGCGATCTGCGTCCCGCGCGAGGTCAAGGACGTGGCGGGTTGAAGCCCCCGCGCGCCGTCGGCGGTGCGTCAGACCGGCGTGAAACACCGCTGCGGCTCTTTATCGTGGCGGGGGAGCATTCCGGAGATCAACTCGGCTTTAAGCTGATGCGGGCTTTGCGTCGTCTCTCGCCCCGGCCTCTCGCATTTGCGGGGGTCGGCGGCGATCGCATGGAGGCCGAAGGGCTTCGGTCGCTGTTTCCCCTAACCGATATCGCGGTTATGGGCATTCTGCCGGTCATTAAACGTCTGCCGACCGTGCTACGCCGCATATCCGAGACCGCCGCCGCCGCGGTGGCGTTCAAACCCGACGCGTTGATCATCATCGACAGCCCGGATTTCACGCATCGTGTCGCCCGCCGCGTGCGCCGGCGCCTGCCGGGCATTCCCGTGATCGACTATGTCAGCCCCACGGTTTGGGCCTGGCGAACGGGGCGTGCAAAGGCCATGCGGGCCTATGTCGATCACGTGCTCGCACTTCTACCGTTCGAACCGGCCGCTCATGCCCGTCTCGGCGGGCCGACCTGCACCTATGTGGGCCACCCGCTGATCGAGCGGATCGACGAGTTTCGTCCCTTGCCGCAGGATGTGGATCGCCGCCGCGAGGAGCCTCCCGTCGTCGTGGTTCTGCCGGGGTCGCGTCATTCCGAAATCCGCCGCCTGATGGATGATTTCGGCGGGGCGCTGGAACGTTTGCAAGCGTCTTACGGACCGCTCGAGGTGGTGCTGCCGGCCGTCGACCATCTGGCTGCCGAGATCGAGGCCCGCGCGGCTGCTTGGCCGGTTCAGGTCCGCATCCTTCGGGGTGAGGCCGAGAAGCTCGCGGCATTCCGGCGCGCAAGAGTGGCGCTTGCTGCGTCCGGCACGGTGACGCTCGAACTCGCCTTGGCGGGCGTACCAACTGTCGTTGCCTATCGGGTCACGCCGGTCGAGATGCGGCTGCGGTTTCTCATCAAGGTGCCGTCGATCGTGCTGCCCAATCTCGTGACCGGCAGCCTCGATATCCCAGAATTCATTGGGGATGCCTGCACGCCGGAGCGTCTCGCGGCGGCGCTGCTGCCTTTGCTCCGCGAGACGCCTACGCGGCAAGCTCAAACGGATGCGATGCGGCGCCTGGACGCGCTGATGAGCCTTGAGTCCGGCGAAGTCCCGAGCGAGTGCGCCGCCTCGGTCATTCTGCGCCACATTGGCGCGCTCTGACGCTTTCACGCCGCAAGCTTCGAAAAAGACTCTCAAAATCGCGAAAAAATCCGCTTACGGTTAATGGAGCCTCAATCTCCATCCCGTCTAATCGATCCATAAGCTGAGTGGTCCGTCTGGATTCGACAGAATGTCGATGCCGCCGACCGCAAGGCCTCGAGAGGTCGGTCGCGTCGGAGTGGTCATGCGGATTGAGAGCGAGGACGACCTTCAGCGAGACGCCGAGTTCCGACGCGAACTCGACCTGTCGTCGATCGGTCGCACGATCGCGCGCCGCAAATTATGGGTCATCGGCCCCGTCGCGTTCTGTTTCATCGCCTCGATCATCGGCGTCAATCTGGTGAAGCCGCGCTACACCGCCGAGTCGAAAATTCTCATCGAGAATGGCGAGAACTTCTTCACGCGGCCTGACCGCGGCGAGCGGGAAACGGCACAATTGCCGGACGACGAGGCGGTGCAGAGCCAGGTGCAACTCATCTCGTCGCGAGATATCGCGCGGGACGCCATCACGGCTCTCGACCTCAAGGGCAATCCTGAATTCGATCCGCTGGCCAACGGTCTCGGCGTGCTGTCCCGCGCGGCGGTTTTTCTCGGGCTCGAGCGGGACCCGATGCGGGTCAGCTCCGATGAGCGCATCCTGACCTCGTATTACGACAAGCTGAATGTCTATCCGGTGATCAAGTCTCGGGTGCTGAGCGTCCAGTTTACGTCGCAAAATCCCGATCTGGCCGCCAAGGCCGCGAACACGATTTCCGATCTCTACATCAACCTCCAGTCGAGCACGAAGCGTGACGCGGCCCGGACGGCGGCCGCGTCTCTGGCGTCGTTGATCGCCGATTTGCGGGTGCGGGCGGCTGCGGCAGAAACGAAGGCCCAGACCTATCGCGCCGGCAACGGCCTGCTGATCGGATCGAATAATACGACGATCACGGCCCAGCAGTTGACTGACATCAACACGCAACTGGCGCAGGCGCGGAGCGCCGAGGCGGACGCGCAAGCCAAGGCAAAGCTGTTGCGGGACATGATCCGTGCCAACCGCGTCGGCGATGTACCGGATGTCGCCAATAATGACCTGATCCGCCGGATCTCCGATCAACGCATTACCCTCAAGGCGCAGATCGCCCAGCAAGGCCGCACTTTGTTGCCCGGCCATCCGCGGATGCAGGAAATGAGCGCCCAACTGGCGGATCTCGACCAGCAACTGCGCCTTGAAGGCGAGAGAACCGTTCGGACGCTGGAGAACGAGGCTCGCATCGCGGCGAGCCGGGTCGTCAATCTTCAAACCGCTCTCGACACGCAGAAAAAGACCGCCAGCGTGGCCGGGAGCGACGAAGTGGCTTTGCGCGATCTCGAATCGCAAGCGCGTCTCCTGAAAGATCAGCTCGAGTTTAACACGCAGAAATATCAGGAGGCTCTGGCCCGCGAGAGTGCCGCCTCGACGCCGGCGGATGCGCGGATCATCTCGCGCGCGGTGGCGCCCGAAGTCCCGTCGTTCCCGAAGAAAGGTCCTATGATCGCGATTTTCACGCTTGCGGGCTTGCTGCTGTCGATCGGTCTGATCATTGCTCGGGAATTGCTCTCGGGTCGTGCGTTCCTGCGTGACACGTCGCCAGGATCAATGCCGGTGCCGGTCAGCGGCAATCCGGAGTTTAGCGACGATGCCTTCGTCGATCCTCGATCGAGGCGTCCCCGCGGTTTGTCGGCACAGGCGGTCGAGCCCGGTGCCCCGTTCGCGCGCACCCCCACGGGGGATCGCAGGGGTGACGGGCAATTCGAGGCCGTGGTCGAGGATATTCATCAGCGCCGCAAACTGCATGGCGCGGTGCGGGTCGTGATCGCCGGCGCCGATCCGGAGATCGCAGTTCTGCCTGTCGCCCTGTCGTTCGCGCGCGCGCTTGCTCGGCAGGATCGCGTGATCCTGGTCGATTGTGGTGCCGTCCCCGGTGGGCTGGACCGTGCCTTGATGCGAAGCGCGGACGATCTCGCCGCGCGGGGCCCGGTTCTTGGGCTCAAGGATCTGCTCGTTGGCGCCACGACTTTCGCTGAAGTGATCCATCGTGATCCCCTGTCGCGATTGCACATCGTTCCGCTTGGGCGGGGGCAACTGGAAGGCAATGCCGAGGGCTTCGACATGGTCGTCGATGCTCTCGCGGAGACCTACGATCATGTGGTGCTCGCGGTTCCCGTGCCGCGCGTGTCGACCGAGATGCTCCGACGCGCCGATCCAACAGATCTCGCGGTGCTGCTCTTTTCCCCCGAAGCGCCGCGGTCGGATGTCGATGCAAGCCGTGCCGCCCTTTACGCCGCCGGGGTCGCCGAGGTGATCGGCTTCGACGCCGCGCCAGGGCTGGACGGGCAGGCGGCTCGCAGCGCCGCCTGAACAGTCCTTAAGAGCCGCGACGCGCGATCTTGCGAAGCCGGAGGGCCAGCGCCCAGACGCGCGGGGATTGTTTGATGCGGCGCTTGATATGGAGCCTGAACGCGTCGATCCAGACGAACACCCGCCCACGGATCGAGACTGGCACAAAGCCGTCGACCAACGGGTCGGTGATCGGGCAATAGGTTGCCTTATAGCGGGCTTCTCCGATTCCGAGATCGACGCTGGCGAAACCCTCACGGCATTTTTCGGCCAAAACGTGCACGAGTAGCAAGTCGCCCGGGCTTGTCTTCGCGGTCGCCGGATCGTCGTCATAGGACATGATCAGCCCCGAAAAACGGCCGGCATGGCCGAGGCCGCCAAAGGTGGCCACAATCCGGTCACCGCAGAGCAGAGCGTGCAATTCGAGACTGGCGGGATGGTTGTTCGAGCGTCCTGCGGCATGGTGCAGAAAGGCTTGGGCCTCGGCCTTTCCCGCATCGTCCCGAATCCCGAGCGCAGCGAATTTGCGGCTTTTCTGATCGAGATAGGCGGCCAGGACCGCATCGATTTCGGCGGGCGTGCGTGCCCTTAAGGTCGAGACGGGTCCTTGACGTTCGAGGGCCGTGCGCTTGCTCCGCAGCGTTTTGCGAGAGCGCGCCGAAAGCTGGTCGTTGAAAAACCGATCCGGGTCGGCGTTCAAAGTGGCTCTATGGCTGAAACTCGGGCTCGGTTGCGACGGCAGAAGCGTCAGCGGATTGGGGGTGCCGTCCCACGTCAGCGGCTGATTGATAAAGCCGTAGACGTCGAGCGATGGTTCGATCGAGGCTGCGGCCTGCCGGAGCAGGGCGCCGATCTGCTCGCGTCTCCACACAAGGGAGGGGTCGAACAGGCCAAGATTGTAGTTCGCGTGTTTGCCGCCGAGAAAGCGTGCGACCCAGAGCAGCTTCACGCGACTTCGCCCGAGTGGCAGTAGCGCTATAGCGCGGTCCCGGTCGTCATAGGCGACCACGATCATGGGCGTCGTGGCATTGGCGCGTCCCTCTGTCTCGCACCAAGCCGTGAGAAAGGCTCTGGTCTGATAGGGCGAGATGGTCGAGATGGCCTGTAGCGCGTCCCATTCGGCCGCGGCCGCCGTGGGGTCATCGAAGACGGTGACCCGTGCCACATGCGCGGCGAGCCGTTCTGCGTCGTCGTCGCGCTCGCTTTGCATCGGTGCTCCGGAAGCCCTCTCGCATCCTTAGCAATCAAACCTCAATATCCTCTTGCGTAGAGTGCGGATGGCGTGAGCTCACGCCTATGGTCCCGTGTGTCGCGGCATCCTCTCGCGCCGGAAAGTCGGATGAGCCTGCGCCATCGTTTGATCAGTAGCGGTTTCGATGTGATCGCGGCGCTGGGCCTGCATCGCATCGCCGCGCCGCTGGCGCGCGGCGTCGGCGCGATTGTGATGTTCCATCATGTGCGACCGACCGGGCCGGAGACCTTCGCGCCCAACGAGGCGCTCGAGATCACGCCCGCCTTTCTCGAGGCGACGATCCTGCGGCTTCGGCAGTCCGGTTATCGCATCGTCACCATGGATGAGGCCATCGCGGTTCTGCGCGAGCGGAGCGACGGCCCACCCGTCGCGGTTCTGACTTTCGACGACGGTTATCGTGACAATGTCGAGTGGGCTCTGCCGGTCCTGGACCGTCATCAGGCGCCCGCCACCGTTTATGTGACGACCGGCTTTGCCGACCGAACCGCGCGGCTCTGGTGGCTCGAACTTGAAGAAGCGATCCGCCATCTCGATCGTGTCGAGGTCGACATCGGGGGGGATCGCGTCGAGCTACCAGCCGTCGGAACGGCAGAGAAGCGGGAGGCCTTCGCGGCAATCTCTCGGCGGCTTCGGCGCGGGCCGGAGGACCAATTATTATCGACGATCGCCGAGCTATGCGGACGCGCGGGCGTGGACGGGCGAACGCTTGTGGAGCGGGAATGCCTCGATTGGCCCGCAATCGAAGCACTGTCCCGGCATCCGCTGATCACCATCGGGTCCCATACGGTCACGCATCCGATGTTGGCTAAACATGCCGAAGCCAAGGTTCTCGAGGAATTGCGACAAGCCAAGCAGATGCTCGAGGAGCACACGGGACGGCCGGTTCGGCATGTCGCCTATCCGGTCGGCGATCCCACCTCAGCCGGGCCGCGCGACTTCGCACTCGCGGCGCAAGCAGGCTATGTCAGTGGCGTCACGACGCGGCCCGGGCTGCTCTATTCCGGCCATGCCAAGCATCCGATGGCGCTCCCTCGGGTCTCGATCGATGGTCGATACCAGAGCGGTGCGTGCCTCGACATTCTGCTGTCGGGTGTCGCATTTGCGGTTTGGAACCGTGGCCGACGAATCGACGTCACGTGACTTAGCGTCACAAGGCGGAAACGACCTCGTCGGGATCCGGGCGTTCCATCCAGCGGATCAACGGCATCAACGGCAGGATCCATGCAAGCCCGACAATGGCATAGAAGATCCCCTGCGCCCACCCAGGGGCTCGATGGACTGGCTCGGACTGCGCAACCAGCATCGCGACGACCGCATAGATCGCGACAAATGCGAGCATGACGCCGGCGCCGATGAATTTTCGAGTGCGTCTCCTCATATCCAGTCCTCGGCGGTTGTTTGTGCTTTGCTCGATGCGACAGGGTCGCGTCTGGACCGGCGATGCACGTCAGCCTAGACGTTTCTTGTTCTCGCGCAGCGTGACAAAACAGGTGTTTGGCCGAATGTCTACACGTACGACTCTTGATGGTGCCTCGCTTGGTCGTCCGGCAGACGGACATCAGGCCATCAGGTCCGTCTCGCAATCCGGCCGCCTCGGTCAGGTGCGCGCCTGGCTGTGGTTCGTCGCGCTTTTGATCTTGCTGATGGTCGTGGTCGGAGGAGCCACCCGGCTGACCGAATCTGGGCTTTCGATCACCGAGTGGAAGCCGATCAGCGGCATCATTCCGCCGCTCACGGCCGACGCGTGGCAAGCGGAGTTCGAGCGCTACAAGACGATCCCGCAATATGCCCGCGTGTTTCCCGACATGGATGTCGAGGGCTTCAAGTCGATCTTCTATTGGGAATGGTCGCATCGGTTGCTCGGCCGGATCATTGGCTTTGCCGTGGCTTTGCCGCTGGCTTATTTCTGGCTCACGGGCGCTCTGACCCGCAACCTCAAGATCAAGCTCGTCGGCTTGTTGGCGCTTGGTGGCATGCAAGGCGTCATTGGCTGGTTGATGGTCAAATCCGGCCTCGTCGATCGAACCGAGGTCTCTCAATATCTCTTGGCGCTGCACCTTCTCGTCGCGTCCGTCACTTTGGCGCTCTCGGTCTGGTTCGCGGAAAGCTTGCGGACGTCGTCCTCGTCGAGCCTCGTGCCGGATCGGATTCGTCGCAGCGCGACTGTCCTGATCGGGCTCGTTTTCGTGCAGATTGGTCTCGGCGCCCTCGTTGCGGGCCTGCGGGCTGGGAAAATCTATAATAGCTGGCCATTAATGGGCGACCACCTCGTTCCGCCCTCGAGCGAATTATGGTTTCAGTCGCCGCTCTGGCGGAACATCTTCGAGAACGCGACCACGGCACAATTCGATCATCGCCTCATGGCCTACCTTCTCTTGATCGCGGCCGTGGGTCACGCCGTCGATTGCGCGCGCACATTGCCGGGTCAACCCGCATCGCGCACCGCACTTGCACTGGCGCTCCTGATCGCGTGTCAGGCGGTGATCGGCATCACCACACTCGTGTGGGCGGTCCCGCTCGATGCGGCCCTCGCACATCAGGCTTTTGCGATGGTCGTGCTCGGGGCAGCCGTTCTCCATCGCTGCTGGCTTCAGCCGAAGGCTGTGTCGTCGCTGACTGTTGCAGCGAGTCGGCCTAGTCTTTCAAGACGAGCCGCCGCTTGATGTTGCGCCTCACCCGTTCCCAGTGGCCGGGTGGCAGAGAAATGTCGATGATGCGGTAACGACGTTCTGCTCGCGCCAAGCGGGTCGCCACCTCATAGGCATGACTTCCATAGTCCAACAGCATATCGGCGGCGTCCGATCGGGCGCGTGAACGCCCTGCATGCCACCACGCGATTGGGCTCGACTTCTGTCGGGCACGCCTGTTGTCCTGTATCGTTTGATCCATTCGCATTCGGGTCTCGCCATAGCTGAACGCATGGCCATAGAGGGCAATCGACCGAGACGATAATATAAGTCGGCAGCGAAAATTCAGTTTGTTATCAAGCTCGTTCAACATGACAGGTGACGGCTATTGATCAAGTCGCAATTGACTCGAGGGCACAAGTTTTTCTCGGCGGCCAACCGGCAACAGTCGAGATTATAAAAATGACGTAACGTCATCTATTTTATAGTGTGTAATGCTGCGACGAAGCAGCCGTCGTCCGCCTCATTGTCTTACAACAGCAAGGATAAGCCGCGTTGGGCCGCCGCTGTTGAGTGTAGATTGAATCCGCATCGTTCGACAAATTGGCAGATGCGACGCGTCGTCGGGGTGTCGATCAGCAACGGTGCATGACCTTGGCCCGGCACCGTGACGGCCGCGCAGTCGGGATGTCGTTTGGTCATCTCGGTGACAGTCGCGGCGGAGAGCAGATCGGAGTTTTCGCCGCGCACGACCAGAACCGGGACATGTCGCAGGCCCTCAAATTGCGGCCAGAGCACCGGTACCGCATCGAGGTCGAGCTTCGCGAGATTGTGCATCAGGGCAGGATCGTAGAGCGGGACAAACCGGCCGTCGCGTTCCTCGAACGTGGTGCGGGCAAAGGTCTCCCAGTCTTGCTCCTCGAGTGCGGTGAAATGCGCGCTGGCGAGGTGCTTAAGCAGGTCGATCGCGTCCGGCCACGATTTCGGTTCGGGCAATTTACCGATATAGCCGCGAATGCGCGCAAGGCCGCGCGGTTCGATGACCGGACCAATATCGTTCAAAACGACGCCTTGGAGGATCGTCGGGCGCACGGCGCCCAGCATCAAGGTATGAAGACCGCCGCGCGAGGTTCCGACGAAAACGGCGGCACCGATCTCGAGCGCCGCAAGAACGGCCAGCAGATCCGCTGACTCGATTGGCAGATCGTAGCGATCGGGGTTCGGGTCGCGCGCCGACAGGCCCCGCCCGCGATAGTCGATCACGAGCACGCGCGCCGCGACGCCGCTCTCCAGCAGAGCCGTGGCCAAGACATGGAAATCGGCCGAGGTCCGAGCCAGTCCTGGCAGGCAGACGACGGTGAGCCCACCTGTCGTGCCGCCATCCGCCTGCTGATAGTCTCGGGCGTGGAGGCGAAGAGCGTCTGGGGCCGAGACGAACCGACTGATGAAACCAGGCACGGGCGACCTTTCGTGATGATCTGGCGGAGGAGCGGGGGCGTGGCTCACGGCCCTGGGATCAGGTTCCCTTGCCGGTCACGGTCGGCTGAGGGTCTGACAGGGACGCGGTCGGCACGCCGAAACGAGCGCGATACATCTGCATGTTCTCGAACACCCGCTGGACGTAGTTTCGCGTCTCCGAATAGGGAATTCGCTCGATCCAGTCGATCGGATCGACGCCCGGCTTGCGCGGGTCGCCATAGATCCCGATCCAGTCCTGCACCTTGCGGGCGCCGGCGTTATAGGCCGCGAAAGTCAGGATGTAAGAACCGTTCTCGTCAGCCAGAAGCTTGCCGAGATGCGCGGCACCGATCTGCGCGTTAAAACCGGCGTCGAGCAAGAGCCGCGTTTCATCGAAATCGATCCCGGCCTTTACGGCGGTTTGACGTGCCGTCGAGCCGATCAACTGCATCAAGCCTTTTGCGCCAGCGGAGGATACCGACCGGGGGTCGAACTCGCTCTCTTGTCGCGCGATCGCATAGACGGTCGAGCGGTCGGCCGAATTGGTGAGCGGTTGGTAGGCCGGGATCCCGAATGTCGGGAAGGCGGCATCGTCGAGCGCGATGCCGCGTTGGCCGGCGGCCTTGCCGACCGACAGGGTGGCTCGCGCATCCTTGGTGGCGGCGACGACGCTGGCGAGCGCTGCGACCTGGCTCGGATCCGGCTCGGTCTTGGCAATCGTCAGGGCCAGCCCGAGCGCCAGATCCCGTTCACCGAGATCGAACAAAAGGCCAACGCCCTGGATCGCCTCCCGGCGATCGGGACCGGACGCGACAGCGATCGGTTGCCGCAGCACGGCGGGCGGGCGCCCGAGAGCAGCGTTGGCGATTTGGCCATAGAATGTCGTGGGTTGCTGCGCGGCCGTGTCGTAAAACCGGGCTGCGGCCGGCGCATCACCAGCCGCTGCAGCGGCCCGGCCCTGCCAATAAGCCGCCCGAGACGTCGAGATGGGGCTTTCGGCCAGAGTCGCGGCATTGGCGAAATGCGGCGCTGCCAGAACAGGATCGTTCAAAAAACGCAATGCGATCCAGCCGGCATGAAACTCGGCTTCGATGCGCGACGCGTTGGACGATGCGCCATGTGTGGCGCAGATGCGGAACGCTGTCTTGGCGTCGCCCGCGTCGAGCAGTTTGCGGGCGACAAGGCGACGCTCGGTCCACCATTCGTCGCCATCCACCAGCAGGGTGGGGTCGGAGGGGGCCGACAACATCATCGTGGCGGCGTCGGCGATCTTATTGGCGCGGCGCGCCTTCTGGATTTTGGCGAAGAGCAGGCCGGGGTCGCTTTGCAAGGCTTTCGGAACCGCCGCGATCGCGGCATCCGACGGCATGGACCCGATCACCGCGATGCGCGCCTTCTCGAGCAGCGCGACATCCGGGCCCGCGAGAGCGGTCGCTCGCATCGCGGCCGGCAGGTTTTCCTTGTAGAGTAAGCGGTCGGCCCGAAATTTATGATCCTCGCGCCTGAGTAGCGTGCCGAAATCCTTCAGGATCAGGGCTTCTTCCCCAGCCGTCAGATCATCGTTCCGCCAAGCCGATCGAATGATTCCCGCGCCTCCGTCGAGGTCGCCGGTCGCAATTCTGGCACGCGCGAGTGCCAGTCGCCCAAACAGGGTCTCCGGCGCCGAACTGGCAAACAGCGCCAGTGTCGCGGCAGGATCGCGTGTCGCGACTTTGGCTTCTTCGATGCGCCGGTTGATCCACGTCATCGTCGGCCAGTCGGGATGCGCGGCTTTGAAGGCTTCGAGACGGGGCAGGCCCGCCTGTCGGGAGGCGAGACGAATCGCGGTCCAATCGAGCAGTGTCCGCAGCGGGCCGCTGGTGAGACGAGCGAAATCGTCGGCTGCCGCCAGATCGCCTTGCCGATAGAGCCGCAGCGCCTGGCGGGCTCCTGCGAGATCAATCCCCACGCCGCCGTCCTGATCGCTCGATGATCGGATCACGGGTGAGGCGGCACCCTTGTCAAGCGGCTGAACGTCCGTTCCGGTTGCGCTCTTGGCCAGCGACGTGACGGTCGGCGGCGCGAAGGCGCTGGCGTCGAGCGTCACCGTTCCGAGATGCGGGGCAGGGACCTCGGCCGAGGAACGGGCGAGAAACCGAGGGTCTGCCTCGCTCGCCAGGATCGTGGCGGGTGCCTGTGCGACCGGCACGACGGAGGTCGCGGTTGTGTTGCTGAAGTTGAAGTGGCGGTGCTTGGCAATCTCATGGCGGATCGCATGACGGCTGGCCGGCACCGCCAGGATCGCGCCGGCGACCACGATGGCCCCGACAGACCCATAAGCAATGGTGCGCGACTTCGACATGCGTGTCCTCTGGATCTCGCGACGTAACAAAGGTCGACAGAGGCGCGCTCGCGCCCGAAGCCGCCGATGCCATGCTGTGCTCGTTTCCTATAACGGATCGTTAACTACCCGGCTCGATCGGTCGCCGCCGTGCGATATTCCCGCGATCGACCGCGGGCCGGCGTCACGCCCCTTCCCTTACGGTCTTGCAAGGTCTACATCACGACCCTTTGACGGAGCCTGGAAATTGCGGCGCCTGTAGGGCGTGTGACGACTCTGGGTCCTTGCGGTCAAATAACGGGATGGGACATGTCCACAACACGTTTGAAGGGCTCGCTGACCGCTTTGGTGACCCCGTTCAGGAATGGGGCGGTCGACGAAGCCGCGCTGCGGGCTCAGATTGATGTTCAAATCGAGAGTGGTACGCATGGTCTCGTGCCGGTCGGCACGACCGGCGAAGGACCGACGCTGAGCCACGAGGAACATAAGCGGGTCGTCGACATCTGCGTCAACGAGACGAGGGGCCGTGTCCCGGTCATCGCGGGTGCCGGATCGAACAACACGGTCGAGGCCATCGATCTCGCGCGCCACGCCGAGCAGGCCGGCGCCAACGGCGTCTTGGTCGTCACGCCCTATTACAATAAGCCGAGCCAAGAGGGGCTCTATCGCCACTTCAAGGCTGTCAACGACGCGATCGGCATCCCGATCGTGATCTACAACATCCCGCCGCGCTCCGTGGTCGATATGTCGGTCGACACGATGAAGCGGTTGTTCGAGCTTCCGAACATCGTCGGCGTGAAGGACGCGACCGGCAATGTGGCGCGCGTGTCGCTGCAGCGTCAGGCGCTGGGGCCGGATTTCGTCCAGCTCTCGGGCGAGGACATGACAGCGCTGGCCTGTATGGCGGCGGGCTCATCCGGCGTGATTTCGGTAACGTCCAATGTTGCGCCGAAGCTCTGTGCCGACATGATGAGCGCCTGTTTGCGCGGCGACTTCGCGACAGCCTTGGCGATTCAGGATCGTTTGGTGCCGCTGCATACGGCCTTGTTCATCGAGCCAAACCCGGCCGGCCCCAAATATGCGCTGTCGCTGCTCGGCCTCGGGACCGAAGACGTGCGTCTCCCGATGGTGACGGTGTCCGAAGCGGCGCGCGGGCAGATCCGTGCCGCGATGCGTCATGCTGGTATTTTGCATGATTGACACGAGTTTGGTGGTGGTGACCTGACGTGGCGGAGAACATCAAGGCAAAGAACTTCAAGGTGGTGGCCGATAATCGACGCGCTCGCTACAATTATGAGATCGGCGAAGTGTTCGAGGCCGGATTGGTGCTGACCGGAACGGAAGTCAAATCGCTAAGGCTTGGGAAGGCCACGATTGCGGAGAGTTATGCATCCGCCGAAAAGGGCGAACTGTTCCTCATCAATGCGAATATTCCAGAATACCTGCAGGCCAATCGCTTCAATCACGAGCCACGTCGCCCGCGCAAACTGCTGATGAAGGCACGGCAGATCGCTAAACTCGCGATCGGGGTCGAGCGCGAGGGCATGTCGATCGTTCCGCTGAAAGTCTATTTCAACGAGCGCGGCATGGCCAAGATCGAGATCGCGATCGCCAAGGGCAAAAAGCTGCACGACAAGCGCGAGACCGAGAAGCTGCGGGATTGGAACCGGGAGAAGTCGCGGCTGTTGCGCGACAGAAACTAAACGGCGCGGTCTGGAGGCGGCGCGGCGTCGAGCCACCGGCGCACTTGCGCGAAGACCGCATGGAACATCTCGGTCGTCAGCACGCCCGTGTTCGTGTTGTAGCGAGAGCAGTGATAGCTGTCGAAGAGCGTCGCGTCTCCGAGATCGTGGTGGCGCCCGTGGCCGAACGGATGAGCCGAGAGCCGGAGATTGCGTGAGCGCAGCAGGCTCTCATGTCCGATGCGACCCAAAGCCACGATGGCGGCCAAGCGAGGGAGGGCCGCCTGGGTTGCGGCCAGAAAGCCGTTGCAGGTTTTAATCTCGATCGGCAGCGGCTTATTGGCCGGAGGGACACACCGCACCGCATTGACGATCACACAATCGATGAGCCGCAGACCGTCGTTGGGGCGCTCGTCGTAGGCGCCGACCGAAAAGCCGAAACGATCGAGCGTTTCGTAGAGGAGATCGCCGGCCCAATCGCCCGTGAACGGCCGTCCCGTCCGATTGGCGCCCTGGAGGCCCGGCGCCAGCCCAACGATCAACAGACGCGCGTCATCCGGCCCAAACGATGGGACTGGCGCATTGTGCCAGTCCGGATGCTTGTTCGCAGCGTCGCGCCGAAAGGCGACGAGACGAGGACAGAGCGGACAATCCGGAGCGGGATCGCGCAACGCCGTCAGTCGTCGATCTCTTCGGGCTCGTGCGAGGGCGCATTCGTATGAGTGCTGGTCCGCCGGTCGACATGGCGGATCGGACGATCCGATCGCTCTCCGACATCGCGCCCGATCTTGCCGGCCATATGGGCCAGATCAATAAAGTCATCGGCCTGCCGGCGTAATTCGTCCGCGATCATCGGCGGCTGCGTCATGACGGTCGAAACAACCGAAACGCGGACACCCTTGCGTTGCACCGCTTCGACGAGAGAGCGAAAATCACCGTCGCCAGAGAATAAGACAATGTGGTCGACATGTTCGGCCATCTCCATCGCGTCGACCGCGAGCTCGATGTCCATGTTGCCCTTGATCTTGCGACGACCCGTCGAGTCCACAAACTCCTTGGCCGGCTTGGTCACCACGGCATAGCCATTGTAATCCAGCCAGTCGATCAGAGGACGGATCGACGAATATTCCTGATCATCCACCATGGCGGTATAGTAAAAAGCTCGGACAAGGCGTCCGTGCGTCTGGTACTCCCGCAACAACCGACGGTAGTCGATGTCAAAACCCACCGATTTGGCGGTTGCGTACAAGTTGGCACCGTCGATAAATAGCGCAATTCGTTCCGACTCATTCATTTTATTTATAGCTCATGGTCACAGGTCGTAAGCGATGTCCCAGCGAGGCGACGTGAATGCCAGTGTTTTCATTTCGCATCTTCGGGGTTACACCACAAGCGTGATAACATAACATTAGAATGAGTTTAACGAACGCCTGAGTCTATCGCTTACAATGGCGCCAGTATGGCGGACCCTTGCGGTACAGCCCCGCCTTGCGGATTCGTAGCGATCGGTGCTAGACGATGCGGCTAATCTTGATCCGCCGAATATAAGGAACCGTCTTCATGGCGCGTGTAACCGTTGAAGACTGCGTCGACAAGGTCGAAAACCGCTTCGACCTCGTTCTTCTAGCCAGCCATCGTGCGCGCATGATTTCGGCCGGTGCAGCAATCACGATCGACCGTGACAATGATAAAAATCCTGTCGTCGCGCTGCGAGAGATCGCCGACTCGCGTCTCACTCCCGAGGATATGAAGGAAGACCTCATTCACTCGCTTCAAAAGCACGTCGAGGTCGACGAGCCGGAAGCGGAAGTTGTGCCGAGCTTGTCCGCACCTTCGCGTGTGATGAGCGATACGGCCAGCGAGGTTCAGTTCGACCGCATGACCGAGGAAGACCTGCTCCGTGGTCTCGAAGGCCTGGTGCCCCCGGCTGAAACCGAGGAAGAAGGCGAGTAATTTACGCGCCGAGCGGACGAGAGCAGCGTCGGACAATCGGCGACGCTTGCGCCTCGCGCCTTGCTTCCCGGGGTCGCGACGCCAATAATACAGCATGACCATTGCTGTGACCGCGCCGAAGCGTCCGGGCGCCGCCAAGATGATGCGGCAGTACGAGCTCGTCGACCGTGTGCGGAGCTACAATCCGGACGCGGATGAGGAGCTTCTCAACCGGGCTTATGTCTATGCCATGAAGGCTCATGGCGCGCAGAAGCGCGCTTCCGGCGACCCCTATTTCACGCATCCGCTTGAAGTCGCCGCCATCTTGACGGATCTCAAGCTCGACGACGCCACCATCGTGGCGGCCGTGCTGCACGATACGATCGAGGATACAGCCTCCACGCGAGAAGAGATCGACACGCTGTTCGGCCCGGAAATCGGGGCGCTGGTCGAGGGTCTCACCAAGATCAAAAAGCTGGATCTGGTGTCGAAGCGTGCTCAACAGGCGGAGAATTTCCGCAAGCTGCTGCTCGCGGTTGCGGATGATGTTCGGGTCCTCTTGGTCAAGCTCGCGGACCGCCTTCACAACATGCGGACGCTGCATTTCGTCCCGCCCGAGAAGCGCACCCGCGTGGCGGAGGAAACGCTCGATATCTACGCGCCGCTCGCGGGTCGCATGGGCATGCAGAGCATGCGGAGCGAGTTCGAGGACTTGGCTTTCGCGCAACTGATGCCCGATGCCTATGCGACCATCACGGCGCGGCTGGATGAGATGCGCGCCAGCAGCGGCAAGTTGATCGGCACGATCGAACATGAATTGTCCGAGCGCCTGAGCGCCCGGGGCATTCGGGTCGACGTGAAGGGACGCCAGAAGGAGCCTTACTCAATTTGGCGGAAGATGGAGCAGAAGTCGCTCGCCTTCGAGCAACTCTCCGACATCTTCGGCTTTCGGGTCATCGTCGACAATGTCGAGGATTGCTATCGCGCCATCGGCGTCATTCACACGACATGGCCGAGCGTTCCAGGCCGCTTCAAGGATTATATCTCGACCCCGAAGCAGAACGATTATCGATCGCTTCATACGACGGTTGTGGGTCCGGGTCGGCAGCGCGTCGAATTGCAGGTGCGCACACGCGAGATGAACAACGTCGCCGAAAACGGCATCGCGGGACACGCGCTCTATAAGGACGGCGTGGCGCTCGATTTGCAGGTGCTGGCCAACGAAAGCCGGGCCTATGATTGGCTGCGTCGCACCATCGAATTGCTGGCAGAGGGCGATAGTTCGGAAGAATTTCTCGAACATACCAAACTCGAACTCTTCCACGATCAGGTCTTCTGCTTCACCCCGAAGGGCCGTTTGATTGCGCTCCCGCGTGGCGCGACCGCGATCGATTTCGCTTATGCGGTTCATACGGACGTGGGCAATTCGGCGGTTGGCGCCAAAATCGACGGCCGCGTGGCGCCGCTTTTGTCCGAGCTGAAGAATGGCGACGAGGTCGAGATTGCCTGCGCCGATGGGCAGGTCCCACCCGCCGCGTGGGAAAGTGTCGTCGTGACCGGCAAGGCGCGGGCTGCCATCCGCCGCGCGACCCGCAGTGCCGTGCGAACGCAATATGCGGGGCTCGGTCGGCAGATCGTGCTGCGTGCCTTTGAGCGGGCAGGCCACACCTTGGTCGATGAGAAACTGAAAAGCGCGCTGCCGCGCCTCGCTCGCTTGTCGGTCGACGATGTGTTCGCCGCCGTCGGACGAGGCGAGATGTATTCGGGCGATATCGTGAAGGCGGTCCATCCCGACTTCAAGGAGGAGCGGAAGGCCGGGGCAGGGCCCGATAAGGGAGATGCCGGCTGGTTCGGGTTGAGCAAGGCCGAGAATCTACGCTTCAAATTTCCAGAGCCCTCGGGTTCCATTCCGATTCGTGGCCTCGGGGGTGATCTTCCGGTGCGTTTCGCGCCGAATGGCGGCGCCGTGCCGGGCGATCGCATCGTCGGCATCCTGACGCCGGGTGAGGGCATTACGATCTACCCGATCCAGTCGCCCGCCCTCATGGCGTTCGACGACAACCCAGACTATTGGCTCGACGTGCGGTGGGATATCGACATGGCGCGCAAGGAGTTGTTTCCGGCGCAGATCGAGGTCACGGCCATCAACGAACCCGGTTGTCTGGCCACGATCACGGCCACGATCGGCGACAATGGGGCCAATATCGAAGACCTACGCTTCGTGGTTCGTTCGCCTGACTTCCGGAAAATGTTGATCGATGTCGAAGTTTGGGATCTGAAGCAGTTGAACGCGATCATGTCGCATCTGCGCGCCCAGCCCGTAGTGTCAAACGTACAACGGGTGAACGGGTGAGTGCAGACGCGCGGCCCTGTCGTGTGGCACCACAAGGGCCTTCGCGCCTCGACCGAGTTTGATACAAATGACCGAAGACGATGTGCTCGACGAATTTCGTGCCGCAGGGGCCTTGCTGGAAGGGCATTTCATTCTGTCGTCCGGTCTGCGGAGCCCGGTTTTCCTGCAGAAGGTGTTCATCTTTCAAGACCCGGCACGCACGGCGCGGCTCTGTGCGGCGCTGGCCGAGAAGGTCAGGGCGCACTTTGGCGAAGTCGATATCGTGGTGTCGCCCGCCGTCGGCGGCATCATCCCAGGCTACGAAGTGGCACGCCATCTCGGCGCTCTGGCCATCTATGTCGAGCGCGAGGACGGCATGTTCAAACTGCGCCGGGGTTTCTCGATTCCAAAGGGCGCCCGCGTTCTGATGGTCGAGGACATCATCACGACCGGCCTGTCGTCGCGCGAATGTCTCGCCGCCATCGCCGATCATCCAGGCACGCTCGTCGGTGCCGCCTGCCTCATCGATCGCTCGGGCGGACGCGCCGAAATCGGCATCGATCGGGTCGCGCTCGCGACCCTCGACGTTCCATCCTATGCGGCCGATGCGCTTCCGCCGGAGCTCGCCGCGATCCCGCCCGTCAAGCCCGGCAGCCGTAATCTCACTCTTTGAACCTTGGATAACCGATGTCGCCTCCGCCTCTTCGCCTCGGCCTCAACATCGACCATGTCGCGACTGTCCGAAATGCGCGTGGTGGCCGTGACCCCGATCCCGTCGCGGCGGCGCTCCTCGGTGTGGCGGCCGGTTGCGACGGCATCACGGCGCATCTGCGGGAGGATCGACGCCATATCCGCGACGAGGATATTGCACGTCTCAAGCGCGGCCTGACAAAACCGCTCAATTTCGAAATGGCCGCAACGCCGGCCATGATGCAGATCGCCCTCGCGACACTGCCGCATGCGGCCTGCCTCGTTCCGGAAAAGCGGGAGGAACGGACGACCGAGGGCGGCTTGAACGTCGTCGACGCTATCTCGGATTTACGCCCGATCGTTGCGGAACTGAGTGAGGCCGGCATCCGCGTGTCCTTGTTCATCGAACCGTCGATCGCGGCGATCGAGGCGGCATCGGCCTTGCGCGCGCCGGTCGTCGAACTCCATACGGGCCGCTGGTGTGAGGCGATCGATCACGGCGCGTCGGCGATCGCGGATGAAGAATACGAACGGCTGTGGCGCGCTGCCGAACGGGCCCAGGCGCTCGGGATCGAATGCCACGCTGGACATGGTTTAAATTACGAGACCGCGCGGATCATCGCGGCCATCCCGCAGATCGTCGAATTGAACATCGGCCACTTTATCATTGGGGATGCGATCTCGGTCGGGTTGACGGCGGCCGTGCAGACCATGTTGGCGGCGATGCGCCAGGGTCGTGGTTCAAGCCGTGAGGCGAGCGCATGATCATCGGCATGGGGACCGATCTTTGCGACATTCGTCGTGTTGAAAAGACCTTGGAGAATTTTGGCGAGCGGTTCGTCGAACGATGCTTCACGCCCGTGGAGCGCGCCAAGAGCGAGCGCCGGGCCAATCGCGCCTCGTCCTATGCCAAGCGTTTTGCCGCCAAAGAGGCCTGCGCCAAAGCGCTCGGAACCGGCTTGAGCCAGGGCGTGTTCTGGCGTGACATGGGCGTGGTGAACCTGAGTTCAGGCCAACCCACGTTGCGTTTGACCGGTGGAGCCGCTGAGCGCCTCGCCGATCTGACACCGAGTGGGTATGAGGCGGTCATTCACCTGACATTGACCGATGAATATCCGCTGGCTCAAGCCCATGTGCTGATCGAGGGTCGCCCCGCGCCAAAGCCGTGAGCCTGCGGCTGCTGCCTCCCGCTTGCCATGCTCTTGGCGTTATGAACACCGACAGTTATATCGACCCATCAAGGCGCCCGACGTCGACCGATCGACAACGCCACCGTCAGCCGACGGCCGAAGACATTTGAGAGAAGCGATGACGGAGCCGATGAGCCTGAAAGACGGAAAGGTGGTTACGACCTCCAAGAAATCGCAAGAGGGCGGTTTCGGCGAGGTTCTGAAGGTTGTGGTTCAGGCGTTGTTGATCGCGCTGGTGGTGCGAACCTTCCTGTTCCAACCCTTCAACATCCCCTCAGGATCTCTGATCCCGACCTTGGATATCGGCGATTACCTTTTCGTCTCCAAATATTCCTACGGCTATTCGCGGTATTCCTTTCCGTTCAGCCCAGACGTGTTTTCCGGTCGTATTCTGGCCTCGACGCCGAAGCGTGGCGATGTCGCCGTGTTCAAGTTCCCGAAGGATACGTCGAAGGATTACATCAAGCGCGTGATCGGCCTGCCTGGCGACAAGATCCAACTCGTCGAGAGCCGCTTGATCATCAATGGTCAGATGGTGGCTCGCGAACCGACCACGAAAGTGATGACGCGCGATCAGTTTGGGCATGATGTCGAAGTGCCGACCTATCTCGAGACGCTCCCTGGCGGCGTGACGCATCAGATCATCCAGATCAACGGCGACAACGGTTTTTACTCGAACACGCCCGTCTACACGGTGCCGCCCGGCAATTACTTCATGATGGGGGATAACCGCGATAATTCCACCGATTCGCGCGTGTCGCCGGATCAGGATGGTGTGGGCTACGTGCCGTTCGAGAATTTCGTCGGCCGTGCGGAACTGATCTTCTTCTCGATCGACGATACCGCGCCGGTCTGGGAGTTCTGGCGTTGGCCGACCAGCATTCGCTGGGATCGCCTGCTCAAGCCGGTCCGATGAAGGCGCCGAAGCCAAGCCTGTCCACGACCGCGCTCGAAACCCGGATCGGCCACACCTTTGCATCGCCCGAGTTTCTGCATCGCGCTCTGACCCACATCAGCCACGCTCCGACCGACCGGAAGGGGTCCTCTTATCAACGTCTCGAATTTCTCGGCGATCGAGTGCTCGGGATGGCGGTTTCGGCGATGCTGTTCGAGGCCTTTCCGGAGGCTGAGGAAGGCGAACTGTCGCGGCGGCTCGCCGGTCTGGTGCGGAAGGAAACCTGCGCCGACGTCGCGGCCGAATGGGATGTGTCGCCGCATATCCGGCTCGGCGATAACGAGGCGCAGAGCGGCGGCCATGCCAAGCCGGCCATCATGGGCGACGTGTGCGAAGCCATCATCGGGGCGCTTTATCTCGATGGTGGCTATGCGGTCGCCGAAGCCGCTATCACGGCGGTCTGGCGTCCCCGCATGTTGACGCCGACCCGGCCGCTCCGCGATCCAAAAACGGCGCTTCAGGAATGGGCGCAAGGCTTGGGTCGACCCGCTCCGGTCTATCGGGAGGTCAAGCGACAAGGGCCGGCCCATGCGCCCAACTTCACGGTTTCGGTCGAACTCGAGGGATTTGTTGCCGCGACCGGCGTCGGCACGTCGAAGCGTGCGGCCGAACAAACCGCGGCCCAAGACTTTTTGACGCGAGAGGGTATATTGACGGCTGGCAACCAGGATTGAGACGGATTTGACCGACGAACAACAGACCCGATGCGGCTTTGTGGCGCTGATCGGGGCACCCAATGCCGGCAAATCGACGCTCATCAATGCGTTGGTTGGCACCAAGGTGTCGATCGTGTCCCGCAAGGTGCAGACGACTCGCAACCTCGTGCGCGGCATCGTGCTCGAGGGAGCGGCGCAGATCATCTTCGTCGATACGCCGGGGATCTTCGCGCCGAAGCGTCGTCTTGATCGCGCGATGGTGACGGCCGCCTGGGGCGGTGCAGGGGATGCGGATGCGATTGCGCTGCTGATCGACGCCAAGAAAGGCCTCGACGACGAGAATCTGTCGATCCTCGAAAGGCTCGCCGACGTCGGGCGCCGCAAGATCCTGGTGCTCAACAAGATCGATACGATCGAGACGACGGAATTATTGGCTTTGACGGCGGACGTGAATGCCAAGCTCGCCTTCGACGAGACGTTCATGATTTCGGCGCTGCGGAAACACGGCCTGCCGAAGCTGCGCGAAAAGCTCGCTGGCTTCATGCCCGCCGGCCCGTGGCTTTATCCGGAGGACCAGATTTCGGATGCGCCCATGCGCTCTTTCGCTGCCGAGATCACGCGGGAGAAGATGTTCGAACGGCTGCACGACGAGTTGCCGTACCAGACCACGGTCGAAACCGATCTGTGGAAAGACATGCCGGACGGATCGGCCCGCATCGAGCAGACCATTTATGTCACGCGCGATGGTCACAAGAAGATCGTGAT
The DNA here is from genome assembly GCF_004323635.1 of Lichenihabitans psoromatis. Classification (NCBI taxonomy): domain Bacteria; kingdom Pseudomonadati; phylum Pseudomonadota; class Alphaproteobacteria; order Hyphomicrobiales; family Lichenihabitantaceae; genus Lichenihabitans; species Lichenihabitans psoromatis. The sequence goes on along the minus strand of NZ_CP036515.1, from coordinate 3,881,354 downwards.
CGGCGATGGTGGCAAAACCATCAAGTCCATTGGAACGGCGGCCCGTCTCGAAATCACCGAGGCGGCCGAAAAGAAGGTTCATCTGTTCCTTTTCGTGAAGGTGCGGGAAAATTGGGGAGACGATCCCGAACGATACCGCGAGATGGGTCTCGACTACCCTCGCAACTGAGTTTCTCGATCCTGGCCGGCAGGTCCTGATGGCAGACCAAGCGATAGGGCGTCCGATTGTTCGGCCCATTCTGGCGGGGTCGACAAAGCGCGAAGGTCGCCGCGATGGAGTGGCGTGACGACGGGATCGTCGTGGGTATCCGCCGCCACGGCGAGACAAGTGTCATCCTCGATCTCGTGACGCGCCAGCATGGGCGGCACCTCGGCTTTGTGCATGGCGGGCGCTCCCGCCGTCTGCGTCCCAGCCTCCAGCCCGGCAACGGCGTCGAGGCGGTCTGGCGATCGCGCGTCGAGCATGACCTCGGCACCTACACGATCGAGCCGCGCCGCATGCGCGCCTCACGCGCGATGGAAACCGCGCACGGACTTCACGCACTCAACCATCTATGCGGCTTGGCGCGCCTTCTGCCGGAGCGGGAACCGCATCCACGGCTGCACGACCGGCTCGAAATGATCCTCGAAGCCGTTGACGATAGGGCCGTGACGCCGCTCGCGATCGTATTTTTCGAACTCGATTTATTGACCGAACTCGGCTTTGGACTCGATCTCAGCGCTTGTGTCGCGACGGGCCGCAACGACGATCTGGCCTTCGTGTCGCCAAAATCGGGCACAGCCGTGTCTCGCAGTGCGGGAGAGCCCTATGCCGATCGGATGTTGGTGCTGCCGGCTTTTCTCATCGACGAGACGGCCGAAATCTCGCCGGGCGATCTTGTCGCCGCGTTTCGTCTCGCGGAATATTTTCTCATGCGAGACGTCTTCGTGCCGCGTGGCCTCGCCATGCAAACGGCGCGGCACGCCTATCTCCGAAGCCTCGACGCCACAGACGAGGGCGGGGCGGCCTAAACCTGCCGAGACTTACTTGGCGGCGCAGTCTTTGTGCGTGGTGAGGCCGTAGCCGCCTTCGGCCGGGACATGGGCTGAAGCGCAAGACGCGACAGCGCTTTCGGCGGATGGCATGTTGAGAGCCGCGACCCCGATCAAGGTCACGACGACAAGGAGAACGCCGGAGAACAAGCCGAAAAGCGCTTTATTTTGCATCGTGATCCTAGATGATTGATGGCCGGGAACATCGCAAGAGAGCGTCACACAAGCCGATGGGCCGAGCTGGCCAACCGCCAAACCCGAGTTCTGTCGGGATCAGTAAGCGCCTCGATCCGTCGTCACTAGTGCTGAGTAGACACACCCTTGGTTAAGCGTCCCCTTACCGAACGCGTGGCCTTCAGGAAATCGGTGGTCTCGACAGGCTCACCACGGGGCTTGTTCCGTCTCGAAGTAGAACCGCCCAGTCGGTCCCCCGCCGTCGCGTTCGACCAACCAGACGATGCCGGCGGCCGCTTGCTCCACCGTTCGGTAGCCGGAATGATTGTTGAAATCGGTGGCCGTATAGCCTGGGTCCGCCGCATCGACCCTGATGTTGAAAGACGACAGCTCTTTGGCGAACGCCAGGGTAACGGCATTCAGCGCTGTCTTGGAACTGTTGTAGCCGAGTAGATTGACGCCATAGAACGGATGCGTCGGGTCTGACAGCCAGGCGAGCGATCCCAACCCGCTGCTGACCATCACGACGGTGGCGCTGCCGGCTGCTTTCAGCAACGGCAGGAAAGCCTGTGTCACGCGAATCGGACCGAAGACGTTCGTGTCATAGACGGTCCGGACGTCATCAATCGTCTGCTGTGACGGCGGCACGAACGAGACGTTCGAGATTCCGGCGTTGTTGATGAGGACGTCGAGCTTTCCATCCTGCTCTTGTACGACAGCCGCCGCCGCACGAATGCTGACCTCGCTCGTCACGTCGATCGAAAGAGGCGTGACCTCGATGCCATCTTGGCTCAGCAGCTGCGCGGCCGCTGCGCCCCGCGCTTCGTCGCGGCATCCGAGCCAGATTCGATAGTCCAGCCGGCCAAGCTGGCGGGCGGTCTCGAAGCCGATGCTCTTGTTGGCACCCGTTATCAGAGCGGTCTTGATGGTCATTTGCATCTCCATACGCAGACCTGCTTCGATGCAGTCGGCGAGTTGAAGAGGTATGGCCGTTCGGCCTAATCTTATAATCCATTGAAAAGCAGACAGTCTGATCGCTATGGCAAACAATGATGACGTGGGATCTCTCGACGATCTGGCCGTGTTCCTCAGCGTCTGTGAGATGCGGGGGTTTCGGGCGGCGGCAAAGCGGCTCGGCCTCTCGCCGTCGACGGCGAGCGACAGGATCGTGCAGTTGGAAAAGCGGCTCGGCGTGCCGCTTCTCATCCGAACGACGCGCAGCGTGGTGCCGACAGAAGCGGGTCACGTTCTGGCGAATCGTCTGCTGCCAGTCTTTGCCGAAACTCGAGCGGCCCTGCAGGACGCCGCGAGTTCACACCGGGACGTGAGGGGGCTGCTACGCCTGAACGTGACCGGCGCCGTGATGGTCGATATTCTGCCACCGCTGCTCGACCGATTTCTTCATGACCATCCCGGCATTCGGGTCGAACTCGTGGTCGAGGATCGGCTCGTTGATATCGCGGCGGCCGGCTGCGATGCCGGCATCCGATATGGCGAGCATCTCGCGCAAGATATGATCGCCGTGCCGATCGGACCGCCGTTCCAATATCTCGCGGTTGCGGCCGCCCCGTCCTATCTCGACACACGCGGCGTGCCGGGCCACCCGCGCGATTTGTTGGACCATGAGAGCATCCGCTTGCGGTTTTCGAGTGGGGCGCTGGTGCCTTGGACATTCGAGCGGGGTGAGGAGACCGTCACGGTCGACCCACCGGGCCGGCTCATCATCGGCGTCGATGCGGCGGACGCCGCGATCGGGCTGGCCTGTCGCGGACTTGGCGTCATCGCGACCTTCGAGAACTGGCTTAGACCCTCGCTGGACTCCGGGGCACTGCGACCTGTCCTGGTCGATTGGTGGACCCGATTCGAGGGGCCGCACCTTTATTTTTCCGACCGCTTCATGCCGTCCCCGCTGCGCGCCTTCGTCGACCTCGTTCAGGCCGAGCGACTGTCTGCGGCAGCTTTGGCGAGGGCGCCTGATTGCGTTTAAGCCTAGTGCAGCTTCGCGACGTCCGGTAAGTCTCGCCCATGGCAAAAGCTCTCGCTCCACCCTCCGCACCGTCAGAGCCCATCGTGGTCAATCTGCGCGATGCGTTGGAGGAGCGCTATCTCGCTTACGCGCTATCGACCATCATGGGTCGCGCCTTGCCGGATGCCCGCGACGGGTTGAAGCCGGTGCATCGGCGTATTCTCTATGGCATGCAGGTGCTGCGGCTGGACCCGGCGACCGCGTTCAAGAAATGCGCGAAAATTGTCGGCGACGTCATGGGTGATTTCCATCCGCATGGCGATCAAGCGATCTATGACGCTCTGGTCCGCTTGGCGCAGGATTTCTCGTCGCGCTATCCGCTGGTCGACGGGCAAGGCAATTTCGGCAATATCGATGGCGATCCCGCCGCAGCCTACCGCTATACGGAGGCGCGGCTGACGCCGATCGCCAAGCTGCTGCTGGAAGGGATCGACGAGGATTGTGTCGACTTCCGCGACAATTACTCGGGCGACAAGCAAGAGCCCATCGTTCTGCCGGCCGCCTATCCGAACCTCTTAGCCAACGGCTCGCAGGGAATCGCGGTCGGCATGGCGACCTCGATCCCGCCGCATAATCTCGCCGAACTCTGCGACGCCGCGCTGTATCTGATCGCCCATCCCGAGGCAGGGGCCGCGCAACTCATCACCTTCGTGCCGGGGCCGGATTTTCCGACCGGCGGCATCATCGTCGACTCGCAATCCTCGATCGTCGAAGCCTACCGCACCGGGCGGGGCAGCTTCCGGGTGCGGGCGCGTTGGTCGCAAGAGGATATCGGTCGCAGCTGGGCCGTCGTCATCACCGAGATCCCGTATGGCGTGCAGAAGTCGCGTCTCATCGAAAAGCTCGCCGAACTCATCAACGAGAAGAAGCTTCCGCTCGTCGGCGACGTGCGCGACGAATCGACCGAGGATGTTCGGGTCGTGATCGAGCCGCGCTCGAAAGCCGTCCAGCCCGCTTTGATGATGGAAAGCTTGTTTCGGCTGACCGAATTCGAGGCGCGCGTTCCGCTCAACATGAACGTGCTGGTCGATGGCGTCGTGCCGCGCGTGATCGGGCTGCCGGAGGCTTTGCGCCAGTGGCTCGACCACCGCCGCGTGGTGCTGCAGCGCCGCTCGCTGCATCGCCGGGCCGAGATCGAGCATCGGCTCGAGGTGCTGAGCGGCATGTTGATCGCCTTCCTCAATCTCGACGAGGTGATCCGCATCATCCGCGAGGAAGACGAGCCGAAGGATGAACTGAAAGCCAAGTTCGAGCTCACCGACGTTCAGGCTAATTACATCCTCGACACCCGCCTCCGCAGCTTGCGGCGTTTGGAGGAAATGCAGCTCCGCAGCGATTACGACGCGCTGTCGAAAGAGCGCGATGCGCTGCAGAAGCTGCTCGATGACGAAGGCGCGCAGTGGAAAGCCATTACGGCGCAGATCCGCGACGTCAAACGCAAATATGGGGCCGATACGGTCATCGGCCGTCGCCGCACCAGTTTCGAAAGCATGCCGGAGATTCACGAATCGGCGCTGACCGAGGCGATGGTGGAGCGCGAGCCGGTGACGGTCGTGCTGTCCGATAAGGGCTGGATCCGCGCCCTAAAAGGCCATGTCACGGCGCTTGAAACGCTCGTGTTCAAGGGTGACGATAAGCTGCGACTGTCGATCCTGACCGAAAGCACGGCCAAGCTTTTGATTTTTGCCACGACCGGCAAGGTCTTCACGATCGAAGCCTCCAAACTTCCCGGTGGACGTGGCGTCGGCGAGCCGCTCCGCATCATGGTCGACATGGACGAGGGCGGCGACGTTGCGGCCATGCTGCCGTATCGGGTTGGCGAGCGGCTGCTGGTGATCGCCTCTGATGGGCGCGGTTTCTCGGCCTCGCAGGACGATCTCGTCGGGGGCACCCGCAAGGGCAAGGCGCTGATGACGCTGGATGGCGAGGCGCGTCTTGCGCTGGTGCTTCCGGCGAATGGCGACCATGTCGCGGTGATCGGTCAAAACCGCAAGCTGCTCGTCTTCCCGATCGACCAGATGGCCCATATGGCGCGCGGCAAGGGCATGCGGCTGCAGCGCTATAAAGATGGCGGCCTGTCCGACGCCAAGGTGTTTCATCTCGCGCAAGGATTAACGTGGCGCGATACGTCCGGCCGCACCTGGACCGTGGCGGCCGCCGAGCTGCGGGATTGGTCGGCTAATCGGGCCGAGGCCGGACGATTGCCGCCGAAAGGTTTCCCGAAGAACAACATGTTCGGAAGTTAGAACAACACTCCCCGCGGCTCTTGCGTCCCGGCGCCCGCTCCAGCACGCTGAACGATCGCGCGCCGGAAGCGTGTTCGAAAGCGGGTGTCCGAATGAAATGCACGGTCGAAATCGAATGCACCCCGCTCGAGGCGCGGCAGTTCTTTGGCCTGCCAGATGTGACGCCGCTGCAAGAGCGCATGATGAGCGAAATCGAAAAAAAGATGCTGGCCGAGATGGAGCGGTTTTCGCCCGACGCGATCCTTAAGACCTGGCTATCGCTCTATCCGCAAACACCTGAGCAATTTCAGGACATGATGGCGCGGGCGCTCAATGGCGGCCTCGCCAAACGGCCGTGATGGTCGAGCCTTCAAGCTGATCCGGGTCGGGATCGCTCCACTCGCTCCCATCCGTTGAGGCCAAGCCTCTCCTGGGGCAGATAGCGCGCCTTGTAATCCATCTTGCGGGACCCGGCGACCCAGTAGCCAAGATAGAGATGCGAGAGCGCGAGGGATCGCGCTTGGGCGATATGATCGAGGATCATGAACGTGCCGAGAGACCGGTTCATGATCTCCGGATCGTAGAAGGAATAGACCATCGACAATCCGTCGGCGAGGATGTCGGTGAGGCAGACCGCGATGAGATCGCCGGTGCCTTGACCCGTGATGGCCGTATCGGGCCCGCGTCTGCGATATTCGATCAGCCTCGTGTCAACATGGCTGTCCTCGATCATGGTGGCGTAGTCGAGAATGCTCATGTCGGCCATTCCGCCTTCACCGTGTCGCGCGTCGAGATAAGCGCGAAACAGAGAATATTGCTCGGAGGTGGGCCGGTTTGGGATGAGTGTGCCGATCAGATCCGTATTGGCCGCGAGAACGCGCCTGAAGCTCTGACTCGGTGCAAATTCGTCGACCTTGACGCGAACCGAGACGCAAGCTCGGCACATCTCGCAAGCGGGTCGATAGGCGATGGTTTGAGAGCGGCGGAAGCCGGATTGGCTCAAGGTGTCGTTGAGCGCGCCGGCTCGACGCCCGATCAGATGGGTAAAAACCTTCCGTTCCTCGCGCCCCGGTAAATAAGGGCATGGCGAGGGTGCGGTCAGGTAGAACTGCGGCGCGTCGCGCGGCTCACGCGTCAAGATCGTTCACCCTCACGCCCGTTCGACTGGCCGCGCGGTGCGGCTAGATCCGTCGGACGAAGATCACGCCTGAAAGGATGTCGTGCAAGCATCTTTTGTCGGCAGTGACGAGCGACAGGAGGAAGACAGGCGGAAACATCCAACTCACGTAGAACAAGACCGCATGAACGGCGGCGTTGATGAACGGGACTCGTCCGCCGCTGCCCTCCAACCGCATCTCAAGGTCGGCCGCACGCATGCCGAACGTCGCCATGCGCGGCCCCGACACTGACAAGCCATTGTAGAAGAAGGCCACGAACGGAAAGAGGGGCGGCAGCAGCAGGAGCGACAAGCCGAACGTCAGCACGAGTAGCCCCGTCCAAAGAACAAGCGACAGAATCGAGACCAGGATCAGGTCGAGGCAAACCGCAACGATGCGACGCGAGCGAACGCCATTCAGGGCGCCGACCGGCAAGCCACCGCGCGTGATCGAGGCGCTGACGGGCTGAAACGGTGTCCATTGGGTCGAGTTCATCGATCGGCTCCTGGTACGGCACATCACGCGTGCCACAAGGTCGCGGGTCGCTCATGTCTCGTGGCGATGCAGATGTGGAGGGTCGTCCGTCTCGCAACAAGGGCCGCCTTTGATGAGGATCGGCGGAAGCGGGCATCGAGCGCGCAACATGGGCGCTACACGCGACGCGGCACGAGGGTCGGGAAACCGAGAAATCCACCAGGGCGCCAGATCAGGGTGGCGACCAGCACACCATAGACCGCAAGGTCGCGATAAACGATCGGGAACGCGGCAGACCATCCCGATTCGATCATCCCGACGAACACGCCGCCGAGAAATGCGCCCGGCACCGAGCCAATCCCGCCTAGCACGGCGGCCGTCAACGCCTTCAAACCGAGGGTAGTCGCAAACGCGACGCTGAAGTCGCCGAACATCAGAATCGTGATTGCACCGGCGAGTCCGGCCAGGGCCGAGGCGAGCGCGAAGGTTTGAGCCACGATCCGATTGCGGCCGATGCCAAACAGGGCGGCGGCTTGCGGGTCGTCGCTGAAGGCCCGCCATTCCCGGCCAAACCGCGAAGACGTCATGGCGCGAAGAAGCGCCGCCGCCGCAACGCCCGCCACGAGGCTCACCAGCACCGCGATCGGCGTGACCGTGACCGTGAAGGCGTCGTCCCTGGCGAGCGCTTGTGGGGTATCGAGCATCGGCACGATCCAGCGCGCTTGGCTGCCTTGGACCAGCCGCAAATACTCTCCCAGAAACAGAGACAAGCCGACCGTCGCAACCAGTCCCTGTTGCCCGGTCGCGCCTTGAAGCGGTTGAAAAACGAGCCGACTGATCGCTAGCCCGTGGCAGAGCGTACACAGGATCGCGATGGCGATGGAACCAGGCAGGATCAGCCAGACCGGCAATCCGCTCAAGCCGAGGACGACGATAAGCGCCGCAAGCCCCCCGATCGCCGCAAAGGCTCCAAAGGCGAGATTGATCCGGCCGATCAGCCCGTAGACGAGCGAGTAGGCGGCCGCCAACAGGCCATAGACCGCACATGATGGACAGGCGTTGACGAGTTGCTGCAGCCAATAGCCAATTTCGACCGGAAGCACGACGGCATTCTCGGCGCCGGCGATGGGCAAGGGGTCGTTCGGCACGCGATCGCTCGATTCGAGCCAGAACCGGTTGAGCATGAAGACGCGCGGCTCTGACAAGGGTCCCGTTTCGGTCCGCAGCGCGGTCAGCGAGAGTCGTCGGGCACCATTGTCGAAGCTGCATTGCACCCAACGGGCGGTTGCGTTGGCGGCCACGTCGCTGAGCCGGTAGTCGACGCGGATCGTGGGATCAGGCCCGGCGACCACGAGGGATTGATGCACGATGGTGACGGCGGCATCGTCCGTCAGCGCTTCGATGACCATCCGGCACATCCGCGCCTGATCTCGATCCAACGCGGGCGTGCAGGCGCCAAGCGAGAGGGCCATCACGACCAGGGGGACCAGGACGCAGACACGGACCGGGAGTTTCATGCCTCGATCGTAGTCGAGCCGCCTCGAATAGAAAGCGGCATCGACGATCGGGCTGCGAGGCCGCTAGTGTTCGGTGGTCTTCGTGTCGGTGTGGCTTTCGCTCAGCGCATCCGACATCGCGTCATGGCCGCCTTGCGCGGCGTTGAGCCGCTCGCCCAACTCGCTCAAGCGCGCGTCCGCGTGTTTTTCTTCGGCCAGCGTTTCCTCAAGCAAGGTCGCAACCTGATTCAGCCCCAACTGCGATGCCCAGGAGCGCAGCGCGCCATAGCGTGCGATTTCGTAATGCTCGATGGCTTGCGCGGCCGCGATCAGCCCGGCATCCAGCGCCGGGCTGCCCTCGAACTCGTCCATGATGTCCTTGGCTTCCTCGATGATGCCTTGGATCGCCTCGCACGGCACGCTCTGGACCTTCTTGCCGAGCAGCTCGAAGACCTGTTCGAGTCGTTCGATCTGCGCATGGGTTTCGTCACGATGCTGCTCGAACGCCTGCTTCAGCTCATCCGAATCAGCGGCTTTGGCCAATTTCGGCAAGGTTTTGCCGATATGCCGTTCGGCGTAATAGACGTCCTTCAGCGTATGCATGAAGAGGTCGCTCAACGTCCTTGTTTTCGATCCCATGTCGTTCCCCTCAAATTGCTGGATGTCCCTGGTGACGAGAGCAATGCTTCCGTCGACGGCCAACTTTTAGGGCGATGGTGCGACACGCTGATTGCGGCGACGATGTTTAACCCGCGCGCAGCCGCTCGGCCGCCTCGAGGGCGAAATAGGTAAGAATGCCGTCAGCCCCCGCGCGTTTAAAGGCGATGAGGCTCTCCATCATGGCGCGCGGACCATCGATCCAGCCGTTCCGCGCCGCGCCCGCGATCATCGCATATTCGCCTGACACCTGATACGCGAAGGTCGGGACGCTAAACTCCGCCTTCACGCGCTGCACGATATCGAGATAGGGCATGCCCGGCTTGACCATGATCATGTCGGCGCCTTCGGCGAGGTCATGCGCGACCTCTCGCATGGCTTCGTCGCTATTGGCCGAATCCATCTGATAGGTCCGCTTGTCGCCGATTAACGTCGTGCTGGTGCCAATCGCGTCGCGGAACGGCCCGTAGAATGCCGACGCATATTTTGCCGCGTAGCTCATGATCTGCACGTCGTCGAAGCCCTCGGCATCGAGCCCGGCCCGGATCGCGGCGACGCGGCCATCCATCATGTCCGAGGGCGCGATGATATCGGCACCCGATCGAGCCTGGTTGATGGCCTGCGCGACCAAGAGGTCGACGGTCGCATCATTGAGGATTTCTTCGCCATGCATGATCCCATCGTGCCCGTGGCTCGTGTAGGGATCGAGCGCTGCATCGGCCACGATGCCGAGGTCCGGCACCTCCGCCTTGATGGCGCGGCATGCCTGACAAACGAGGTTCTGATCGTTCAGCGCTTCGGAGCCGATGGCGTCGCGCAGCGTCGGCGCCGTATTGGGGAACAAGGCGATCGCCGGAATATCGAGTTCCCGCGCCCGAACGGCGGCCCGCACTGCCTCGTCGACCGAAAAGCGATCAACACCCGGCATCGAAGCGATGGCGTCCCGGCGCCCGCTGCCTTCGACAAGGAACATCGGCCAGATCAGGTCATCGGTCGTCAGCACATTCTCCCGCACCAGCCGACGCGCCCACTCCGATTTGCGGTTGCGGCGGGGACGGTGGGAGAGCTCTAAATGCGCTCTCGGGCGCTGCTCGGGCCGGCCATTCCGGTCGTCCTCGACGCGATGCAACATGGTGATCTCCGCCTCTCGGCCTTCTTATAATGTTTCAAACCTAGCATAGCCTGTGGTTTGACGAAAAGACGCTGGATTGAGGCGGAGCGGATCGTCGCGCCGACCGATCGGGTCGCGCACTTGACAAATGTGGGTCCGACCATCTCTTCCGAGCATCGCGTCTGCATGTGCAGCGGCGACGATCCAACGAGAGGACGCCCGAAGCGTGAAGTCAGTGTCCAACACGCCGCGCTACAAGCCCCCGCTCCCGGCCATCAAGATCGGGTCGGCCGAGCGGTCCGGCGCGGAGACGCGTTTCGGCACGTTGTTGGTGTGGTTCATGCGGCTGCTCTCGCTCCTTTGGGTCCTGCAAGGCCTGCTGCATTGGTGGTCTGTTCTATCCAGCGACGCGGACTCGACCGCGACCTTGAGTACGATGACCTCGATCGGGGTCGCGGCGGTCATGTTTTTCGCGGTGATCGATCTCGTCGCGGCCGTTGGACTATGGCTGGCGGCGGCCTGGGGCGGGGTCGTCTGGCTGGTCACGGTTGCGGCGCAATGGCTCACGATCCTGATCCTGCCCGGCTTCTTCGATTTCGACCTTGTGGTCGGTGTCGTCGATGTCGTTCTGGTGATCGTTTACTTCCTGCTTACGTATCAGGCGGCTCGCGAGAACGCGGCTTATGTTTAACAAGTCTTCACGAGCAACGGCGGTAAGGAAACTAAACAATTAATCGATGTATTTAATTCAAATACACGCTTTTAAAAATCGGCTACTTCACTTTCGATTTACCCAAACGAGTAAACGCTGCGTTCATTCTGTTGTTTAAACTCGTCTTCATGCGCTTAGCCTATTTCTTGGATCAGAGCGAAGGGGGTCGGTAGAGCCGCCTCGCAGATCAGACATGGGGCGTCGAATGGCAACGGTTGCTAAAGTTGATGTGGCACAGACCCGAAGCGAGCGGATCAACGACGTTCGTCCGGTCTATCTCGAAGCGCTCACCATGGTGGAGCGGCTGCATCGCCGGCTTCTGGACGTCATCAAGGACGAGTTCGACCGGCGCGGTCGCAACGACGTCAATTCGGTCCAGGCGCTGCTGCTCTACAACATCGGCGACAAGGAACTGACGGCCGGCGAACTCCGCACCCGCGGCTACTATCTCGGCTCGAACGTGTCCTACAACGTCAAGAAGCTGGTCGAAATGGGCTATCTTCACCACGCCCGGTCGCGCATCGATCGTCGGTCGGTGCGGATCAGCCTGACCGAAAAAGGGCAGGACATTCACAATATCGTCACGTCGCTCTATGAAAAGCATGTCACGACTGTGGAGCAGATCGGCGGAATTTCGGGTGACGAATTCGCTAAGCTCAACCAAGCTTTGACGCGTCTCGAGCGCTTCTGGACGGATCAGATCCGCTACCGCCTCTAAGCGGTGCAGGATGCCGCGCGCGCTTGTTTTTGCCCCGTTTGACGCTTAGGTTGCGGTCAAGGGTCCTGCTGCCGTCTCGGCGAGCGGTGACGACATTGCCTGAGGGTTGCGTCGATGGGTGGTATGAGCATTTGGCACTGGATCATCGTCGGCGGCGTGCTTCTGCTGCTGTTCGGCGGTAAGGGCAAGGTCTCCGATCTGATGGGTGACTTCGCCAAGGGCATCAAGTCCTTTAAGAAGGGCATGGCTGACGACGACGTGGCTGATGCCAAGGCACCGATCACGCCCGTGACGCCCGTCAATGTCGATCAGGTTCGTTCGATCGATCATCAGGGCAAGCCGATCGAGAAGACCACGGAAACGCATCGGGTCGTTTGATCCGACCGCTTCGCCGCCGGCAGCCTCGGGCGACCTCGCCGTGAGGCTCATCTTCTTACGACGACTTGAGTATCCATGTTCGATTTCGACGCCGGAAAGCTTCTGATCATCGGCGTGGTCGCGTTGGTCGTGATCGGCCCGAAGGATCTGCCGCGCGTGCTGAGGCAAGTGGGGCAGGCGGTCGGCCGGTTGCGTCGGATGGCGAGCGAGTTCCAGGGCCAGTTCATGGATGCCATGAAAGAGGCCGACATTCAGGACATCCGCGACGAAATGGCCAAGATGACCAGCCAAGCTGATCTCAAGGTGCATTTCGACCCTGTCCGCGACATTCAAAGTGAATTGACTAATGCGGTGACCCCGTCCGGTCCGCTTCTTGCGCCGCCAACATCGGCCGCGACCGACGGTTTTTCGCTCCCGCATCAATCCGACCTGATCGCTGACGATGTGAGCGCAACGGCAGCTGCCGCCGGATTTGCGCCCGTGGTCGAGCAAAACGCCGTGACCGAGGCGATTAGCCATCACCCGGCGATCGAGCAGCCTATGATCGAACCGCCTTTGGCCGTTCTTGATAGTGCGATCGTCGCTGCTCCATCAACTGTCAACGGCGCTCTGGCGGACGACATGACGTCGGTCGGGGATGGCCCCTCGCGCAAGCGGAAGATCGTTCTCCCGAAGCGACGCGTCGGGGCCGCGGCGCTCCGGCAAGAGGCGCAGGCCGATCTCGGCCTGCGCGCCAGGACTGTGCGGGTTCGTCGGCACGAGGCGACCGAACAATGACGACCGTGCCGATCGACGACATCGAGGCCTCCAAAGCTCCTTTGATGGAGCATCTGATCGAGCTGCGCTCGCGGCTGATCAAGTCGGTGATCGCGTTCCTGGTCGCCTTCGTGATCTGCTTCTATTTCTCGAAGCACATCTACAATATCTTGGTCTATCCCTTCGTCGCGGTGGTCGGGGTGGAGAATGCGAAGCTGATCGCGACGCATTTTCTCGAGCAATTCTTCACCAACATGAAGCTGTCGATGTTCGGCGCTGCCGTCATCGCTTTCCCGATCATCGCGACGCAAATCTACATGTTCGTCGCGCCTGGGCTGTATAAGCACGAGAAGAATGCCTTCGTGCCGTATCTTGTCGCGACCCCGCTATTCTTCGTTCTTGGGGCGTTGCTGGTCTATTTCGTCGTTCTACCGCTGCTGATCCGCTTTTCGGTCAGCTATACGCAGGTCAACGTGCCTGGCGAAGCGACGATCGAGTTGCTGCCGAAGGTCAGCGAATATCTCTCTCTCATCATGACGCTGATCTTTGCTTTCGGGATCGCGTTTCAGCTTCCGGTCATTTTAACGCTGCTGGGTCAGATCGGCGTCATCGATGCCGCATTCCTACGATCGAAACGCCGTTTCGCGATCGTCATCGTCGCGATCGCGGCCGCGATCCTGACACCGCCCGACGTGATCTCGATGATGTCGCTGGCGGTGCCGATGCTGGTTCTCTACGAGGGTGCCGTCATCGCTGTCAGCATGATCGAGAAATCACGCGCCAGGAAGGCTGCGGCAGATCGTTCGACCTGATAAGACCGACGCGCGAGACGAGAGCGGGGCGCGCCTCGCTGACGTCTCCGTCGGTTTGATCGATCGCGGGCGCTTCGTCCGCCCGTGATCTCATAGGGCGCATAGATCGCAATGTACGACATCAAGTGGATCCGCGAGAATCCCGAGGCTTTCGATCACGGCAGGGAGCTTCGTGGCCTCGATGCGCTCAGCGCGACGCTGTTGGGGCTCGATGACATCCGCAAAGCGGCAATCGCGAAATCCCAATCGGCTCAAGAGCGGCGTAACGCGGCCGCCAAGGAAATCGGCCAGGCTATGGGCCGCAAGGACATGGCGCGCGCCGATGAGTTGAAAGCCGAGGTCGCGAGCCTGAAAGCCTCCTCGGCGACCTACGAAGCGGAGGAGCGCGAGGCCGTGATGGCCTTGCAGACCGCCCTGCTCGAAATTCCAAATATTCCGGATGCCGACGTGCCGCGTGGTCGGGACGAACACGATAATGTCGAGATCCGTCGGCACGGCGAGCCTCGCTCCTTTCCGGCCGATAGCCCTGCGCGTGAACATTTCGAGGTCGGTGAAACGCTCGGCCTCATGGATTTCGAGGCGGCCGCCAAGATGTCCGGCGCGCGATTCGTGGTGCTGCGTGGCGGCTTAGCGCGGCTCCATCGCGCCCTCGGGCAGTTTATGCTCGATCTACACACCGATCAGCATGGCTATCAGGAGATCGATCCGCCGCTGCTGGTGCGTGCCGACGCGATGGTTGGCACCGCGCAATTGCCGAAATTTCGAGACGACCAGTTCCGGGCCGGCGACGAGTTGTGGTTGATTCCAACAGGCGAGGTCCCGCTTACCAATCTGGTGCGCGACAGCATCGTCGACGACAAGCAGTTGCCGATGCGGCTCACGGCATTGACCAATTGCTTTCGGGCCGAAGCAGGATCGGCTGGACGCGACACACGCGGCATAATTCGACAGCATCAATTTACCAAGGTCGAAATGGTGTCGATCACGACACCCGAAACCTCGCGTGAGGAGCACGAGCGGATGACCGGCTGTGCCGAGGCCGTGCTGCAAAAACTTGGCTTGCCCTACAGGGTCATGTTGCTTTGCACCGGCGATATGGGATTTGCGTCGGTGAAAACATACGATCTCGAGGTCTGGCTGCCGGGGCAGGGGAAATATCGCGAGATCTCCTCCTGCTCGGGCTGCGGCGACTTCCAGGCCCGGCGCATGGACGCGCGCTACCGTCCCGCCGGCGCGAAAGCGACGCGCTTCGTCCATACGCTGAACGGATCGGGGGTCGCGGTGGGCCGTGCTCTCGTCGCAGTTCTCGAAAATTACCAGAATCAGGACGGAAGCGTCACGGTGCCTGAGGTGTTGCGGCCCTATATGGGAGGCATCGAGGTGCTCCATCCCGTGCGAAAGGACTGACATGCGCATTCTGATCACCAACGACGATGGGATTCATGCGCCTGGTTTGGCCGTGATGGAGCGGATTGCCCGCAGCCTGACGGACGATGTCGTCGTGGTGGCGCCCGAAACCGATCAGTCGGGCGTGGCGCATTCGCTGTCGCTCTCCGATCCGTTGCGATTGCGCGAAATCAGTCCGCAGCATTTCGCCCTAAAGGGCACGCCGACCGATTGCGTCATCATGGCCGTGAAGGCGATTCTGAAAGATCGGAGGCCCGATCTCATCCTGTCGGGTGTGAATCGCGGCCAGAATGTCGCGGAAGATGTGACCTATTCGGGCACCATCGCGGGCGCCATGGAAGGCACGCTCCTCGGTATTCCCTCGATTGCCATGAGCCAAGCCTATGGTCCAACGACCGGCCGTAAGAACCCGTTTTGGGACTGTGCCGAAGCGCATGCCCCGGCTTTGATCCGCAAATTGCTAGACGAGACCATCGCGGGCGGCACGTTGGTGAACATCAACTTCCCCGATTGCGCTCCTGATGCCGTACGTGGGGTGGCGGTGACGAAGCAGGGACAGCGCGGCAGCGATCTCGTCCATATCGACGAGCGTCAGGATGGGCGCGGCAACGCCTATTACTGGATCGGCTTCGCGCGAGATGGGATCACGCCGGGGGAGGGGACCGATCTCGAAGCTCTGGCGCGCCATGCCATCTCGATCACGCCATTGCGACTTGATCTAACCCATCACGCGTCTTTGCAACGGTATGCGGAAGTTTTCGCGTGAAAGCCCGGTTGGCCTGAGCCATGACGTGGTCGCTCCCTCCCGGCATCGTCGATCGAGACGACCCCGAGCGGAGATCGGCTGAGGCAACCGCGTCGTTTTTGCTCCGCCTGCGAGCCTCGGGCATCCGGGACCTCGCGCTTTTACGCGCCATGGAAGCCGTGCCGCGCGCCATCTTCGTTCCCCACCGCTATGCCGATCTCGCGGGCCGCGATATCGCTTTGCCAATCGGATGCGGGCAGACCATGCCCGAGCCAAGTTTCGTTGCCTCCGTGCTCGAGGCACTCTCCTGTACACCGCAATGCCGCGTGCTCGAGGTCGGTGCTGGAACGGGTTACGCGACCGCGATTTTGTCGCGCCTCGCGCGGGACGTGGTGGCAATCGAACGGTTTCAGGATCTCGCGATCGAAGCCTGCGCGCGGCTCGATCGGCTTGGCATCACCAATGCGACGATCGACTGGGAGGACGGTCTCGACCCGCATCAAAGGCTGGGATCGTTCGATCGAATCGTCGTTCATGCCGGGCTCGACGAAGCGCCCTTGTCGCTGCTCGGACGATTGGCGCCGGGCGGTACCCTCATCTACGCCGAAAATCTGGCCTCGACCCGAGAACGGCGGCGATCGCAAACTCTCATGCGGATCACGCTCGACCGCGATGGCGGTCCGCTCGAAACCGCCATTCGCCCCTCGCGATTGCAGGGCGCCTGCAAGGGACGATCCGCGGTTTTGTGACGTCGACTGCGCTCGCCGATCCGCAACTCATCATGGCATTCGTGTGGCCCAAATCTTAAGGCACACGAGATTTCGTCAAAATCGAAGGTTTCGATTCATCTTAAACCGTCCCTTAACCCCCCCGGTCTTTAATCATCCTCAGTGACGACGGGTTCGTGGATGGGTTTCGCTGATGAGTAAGATTGCGCCCTTCGGGCATGGCCGCCTTGCCCTCCAATTCTGTGCCGTCGGCGCCGTCGCGGCCTTGATGGCAGGTTGCTCGACCGACTCGACGCGGTTGACGGATCCGTTCTCCAATCCTTTTGCGACCGCGTCGAACGAGCCGGCTCCCGCGCCAATGCACGGCCGAACCATCCCGGCGGGTCGCTCCCCCCCTGTCATAAGCCGCGCACTCTCTGCGCCGACCTCGTCGGTCGCCGCGGCCGAGCCACTTCGTCCGCGCCTGATGACGTCTTACAACGCACCAGTCAGCCACGAGACGACGGGCTCGATCGAGCCAACTCCTGTTCGCACGGCTTCCGGCTCGTCCTACGGCGGCTGGACCTCGTCGGGCGGCGTTGCCGTGACGGTTGGGCCCGGCGAGAGCGCCGACCTGCTATCGAAGCGTTATGGCGTACCGCCGACGGCTCTGCTGCAGACCAATGGCCTGCGGACCTCGGCTGACGTTCGGCCCGGCAGCCGCATAACGATCCCGGTTTATAACGCGGTCGCGGCCGCTCAACGGCCCGAGCCTCAGGTCGCGCGGGCCGAACCGATCCGGAACGAGCCTGCCCGGAACGAGCCTGCCCGCGAAGCACGTCAGGAGCCCCAACGCGTAACCGAGCCGCCCGCGCTGCGCAAAATGGCCGATCGCAAACTTGCCAAGGCCGAGCTGCTGAAGCCGAAAGCCGAGCGCATGGCGGCTGCGGCCGAGCGAGCACCGGCGCATGCAGCCGCCCCGGCTCAAGGCCGTGTCGTGGCCGCCGCGCCGCGCATCGTGTCCGAAAGAGTGACAATCGCCGAGCGCGTCAAGGCTGCGAAAGCCGAAGCGAGGACTGCCGACGCCGAGAAGAAGGCAGAAAAGACCGCTCGGACCGAGAAGGCGGAGCCTGCAACCGCGAAGATGGTTCCGGTCAAGACTGCAGCCATCAAGGCGCTTCCTGCCACCAAGGCTCCTGCCACCAAGGCTCCTGCCGCCGTTCGCACGGCCTCGCTCGAAGCCGCTCCGAGCGCTCCCGCAGCGGCGAAGCAGGTTGATCCGGCGCCCACAGCCAGCGTCGCGGCTTCCGCACCGGCAACCGATGCGTCCGGTAATCCTGAGTTCCGCTGGCCTGCTCGCGGCCGCATCATCCAGGGTTTCAAGGGCGGTAGCGGCGGCAATGACGGCATCAATATCGCGGTGCCGGAAGGCACCTCGGTTAAGGCGGCCGAAAACGGCACGGTTGCCTATGCGGGGAGCGAATTGAAGGGATACGGCAATCTCGTTCTGATCCGGCATCCAAACGGCTTCGTGACCGCCTATGCCAATAATGGCGAGCTCGACGTCAAGCGCGGCGATCAGGTCAAGCGCGGTCAAACGATCGCGAAATCCGGTCAATCCGGCAATGTCGCCTCGCCGCAGCTGCATTTTGAGCTGCGGAAGGGTTCGACCCCGGTCGACCCCACCAGCTATTTGGCCGGGCTCTAGCGCCCCGCCAACCCATTCGACTGAGCCCAGAGAGCTCCGTCGTCCGGCAAGCTTCCGAGGTTCCGCGAGACACGAAACCTGGGAAGCGACATGAGGCGGCAGGTCCAAGGAAAGGCCTGCCGCCTTGCTGCTTCTGGCGGTCTGCCGCGCCTTCACAGCATCTTGGGCAAGCTATGACGTCGTGATCGTCATTCCGAGACGCCCTGCGAGATCTTGGATGAACTGCCACGCGGTGCGGCCCGAGCGAGCGCCGCGTGTCGTCGACCATTCCAGCGCGTCGGCCACGAGACGGTCGTCCGGAACATCCAAGCCGAATTTATCGGCATAGGCGCGGA
Source organism: Lichenihabitans psoromatis (assembly GCF_004323635.1). Lineage (NCBI taxonomy): Bacteria > Pseudomonadati > Pseudomonadota > Alphaproteobacteria > Hyphomicrobiales > Lichenihabitantaceae > Lichenihabitans > Lichenihabitans psoromatis. The sequence continues at coordinate 3,862,724 of NZ_CP036515.1, read as the reverse complement.
CCATCTCGAGATATTCGTCCTGCGAGCATTTGTGGAAACCGAGCCAGAGGCCGAAGCGGTCGCTCAGCGACACCTTTTCCTCCACCGCCTCGCCGGGGTTGATCGCGGTCGAGCGTTCGTTGTCCATCATGTCGCGGGGCATCAGGTGCCGCCGATTCGAGGTTGCATAAAAGAGGACATTGTCGGGTCGCCCTTCGATGCCGCCTTCGAGCACCGCCTTCAACGACTTGTAGGACGTGTCGTCGCCATCGAACGACAAGTCGTCGCAAAACAAGATGAAGGCATGTGGCGCTTCACGAAGCAGGCCCATCAACACCGGTAGCGAGTCGATGTCCTCGCGATGAATCTCGATCAATTTCAGTCGACGTTTCGCGCCACTTGCGTTGACTTCCGCATGAGCGGCCTTGACCAGCGATGATTTGCCCATGCCCCGTGCGCCCCAGAGCAGCGCGTTGTTGGCCGGCAAACCCTTGGCGAACCGCAGCGTGTTGTCGAGCAACTGATCGCGAACCCGGTCGATGCCGCGCAGCAGCTCGACGTCGACCTTGTTGACGCGGCGCACAGGCTGCAATTCCGACATCGACGCCGACCAGACGAACGCGTCCGCCGCATCGAAATCGGGATCGGTCGCGGCCGGTGGGGTCATGCGGTCGAGCGCGCTCGCGATGCGCTCGAGCAGCGCGAGATAAGAGGGGTCGAGTGTTGGCATGGCCTCCGTCCGGCGTGTTGCGGCTTGATGATGTGACCGCTTTAGAGCGTCAGCGGATCAGATAGGTTTCCATGATGCCTTTGCCCTTGATGCTCATGGGGGGCAAGGCCTCATAGGTGTAGCGCGCGCCGAGGACGTCCCGCGTTGCCTGCGTGATGTGAACGCGCCCCGGCGTGCCGTAGCGCTCCATCCGGCTTGCCGTATTCACCGTGTCGCCCCACACATCGTAGACGAATTTGTGGGTGCCGATGATGCCGGCCACGACGGGACCAGTGTGCATGCCGAGCCGCACGTTCAACGGCTCGCCAGCGGAGCGGCTCGCCGCCGCCACGACGGCGGGCATTTCCAAGGCCATCGCGGCCACCAGCGCTGCATGGTCCGGCAGCTCCTGCGGGAGACCGCCAGCCACCATATAGGCGTCGCCGATCGTCTTGATCTTTTCCAACCCGTTCTGCGCGGCCAAGCGGTCAAATTCGGAGAAGATGCCGTTCAGGAGATCCAGCGTCTCGCCCGGGCTGAGCCGCGAGGCAAGCGCCGTGAAGCCGACGAGGTCGCAAAACAGGATCGAGACATCGGCATAATGGTCCGCGATCACGGTTTCGCCGGCCCGCAGTCGATCCACCACCGACGCCGGCAACACGTTGCGAAGGAGGTTTTCCGAGCGCTCACGTTCGGCTTGGAGCCGCTCGGTGATGGCGGCCTCGCGCTCCCGCAGCAGCTTTCGTTCAAGCGCCGCGTTGATGCGGGCTTGCAGCAGCACGGGGTTGAGCGGCTTCGAGAGAAAATCGTCCGCTCCAGCCTCGATGCAGCGAACGGCACCATCGACCTCGTCCATGGCCGAAATCATCACGACCGGGAGTTGCCGCGTCGCGCTGTCGGAACGAAGCTGCCGCAAGACATCGATGCCATTCATCCCGGGCATGATGAGATCGAGGAGAACGAGGTCGAACGGCTCGCTCTTCAGCAAGGCGAGTGCGCCCTCGCCGGAATCGCATAACTGGACGGAGTGCCCGTCGCGGGTAAGACGGCGCGAGAGAAGATCGAGGTTGGAAACATTATCGTCGACGACCAAAATGCGACCGACCGTCTTCGGCTGTAAGACGTGCTGGTCGAACAGCACGGCACGGATCGCCTCGACAGCCTGTTGCAGCTTCGGCGGCTCAGCTGGCGTTTCCTCGACGGTCGTCGGCGTCAACCCTTGCCCCCGCAGCAGGTGCATCATGCCATCGATTTGCCCCAGCAAGCGGCGGGACGCGTCGACCATGCCGTCGATCGTGCCGCAAAAGGCGTCGTCTCCGTTGTCACGCGCTTCCTCGCTCAGCAACTCGCCGTAGCCGAGGATCGCCGTGATCGGCGTCCGGAGATCGTGGCGCAGCTTGCTCGACATGGCTTCGATCTCGCGTCCCGCGAGAGGCAAGCCTTCATGCACGCCATCGAGAAGACCAACCACCATTTGGTCGAGCCGGTCGCTTGCGACTTTAATCTTGGCGAGGTCCGAGAGATAGTGATCCATCCCGTCTCGGTGCGCATCCTCGATCAGGAGATCGACGAAGCCCGCAACGACGTGGACAGGTGCCTCGAATTCCGCCCTGACGAACGAGGCCAGCGCGCGCGCCATTTGATCGGTTTCGAGTGAGTCGCTCTTGGGCGCTGGTGTCTGCAGAAGCATATCGTCTCGATCGTCAAAATCCGGGCGGTCGCGCCTCGGAAGCATGATGCTTGTACGATAGCCGTCGACAACCCAGCCGCATCATCCGTCGACGAACCGAATCGGTCAGTCCGTCATGTTGCACTCTTGCGGGCGGCTTGCGAGCCGGATAGCTGCTGTTTGCATAAAGTTGCGTTGCGTCGGACTAAGCCGCTGCGATCGCGGCCAAAAAATATGACGGAGGATCAGGACGGAACCATGGCGATCTCGCGCAACGCACTTGTGGCCGGAAATTGGAAGATGAACGGCGTTTCGGCGTCCTTGGCGGAGCTGAAGGCGATCGCCGAGGGGGTTGCCGGAGGTGCCGCCGGGACCGCTGCCTGTGCCATCTGCCTGCCCGCGACGCTGCTAGCGCGTGGCGCCGAAATCGCGGGTCAGCATCTTCTCGTCGGCGGCCAGGACTGCTCTGCCGAGACGTTCGGCGCCCACACGGGCGATCTCGCGGCTGAGATGCTCCGCGACTCGGGCGCGAGCCTCGTGATCGTCGGGCATTCCGAGCGTCGTGCCGACCATGGTGAGACCAACGCCGTGGTTCGTGCCAAGGCGGAAGCGGCGTATCGCGCCGGCCTGACCGCAATCATCTGCGTCGGCGAGACCCGTCCGCAGCGCGACGCTGGCGACGCTCTCGAGATCTGCGGCGCACAGCTCGAAGGCTCGTTGCCGCCCGGCGCCACACCCGACAACACCGTCCTGGCCTACGAACCGGTGTGGGCGATCGGCACAGGGCTTGTCCCGACCGTCGATGACGTTGCGGCGATGCATGCCTTCTTCCGCGCCCAACTTAAAGCGTTGCTGCCGCATGGAGGTGACGCGCTTCGCATTCTCTATGGCGGATCGGTAAAGCCCGACAATGCCGAGAGCCTGATGGGGATCGATAACGTGGATGGCGCGCTCATTGGCGGCGCGAGCCTCAAGGCAAAAGATTTTCTGGCCATCGCCTCGGTCTATGCCTGACGGCTAGCGCAGCCGGCTTCGGCTCGGAATTGTTTGCTTAGCGGGTGCCATCGTGTAAAACCCGCGCCGACACCTCCGTCATCGTAACGGGGCGCTTCGTGCGTCCGTTGCGGGCAGGCCTGCGTTTCGAGCTCCTTCATGCAAACCGTTTTGATCGTGTTTCATCTGATGATCGTTGTGGCGTTGGTCGCCAGCGTCCTTCTGCAACGGTCCGAAGGTGGCGCGCTCGGGGTCGGTGGAGGCGGGGGTTTCATGACCGGCCGCGGACAGGCGAATGCCTTGACGCGCGCGACCGCGATCCTGGCCGGTTTGTTTTTTGTCACCAGCTTATCGCTCTCGATCATCGCGAGCTATAATCGCGCCCCGAAATCAATCCTTGACACAGCCGTTCCGGCGGGTGTCACGACGACCGCTCCGGTTCAGGGCGGTACCCCGCTCGACCAGTTGAAGCGGCTCGAGCAGCAACGTAATTCGACCGCGCCCGCGGCTCCCACCGCGCCGGCCGTTCCGGCCACGCCTGAGGCGCCGAAGTCGCAGTAAGCGACCCTCGTTTCGTTCTTCGGCCAAACGGCTGGGGTCATGGCTGCCCTGCGCGGCCCCGTGCGGTTTATTCTCGTCAAACCGCTGAAAACTGGATAAGCGTGAACTCCCATGGCGCGGTATATTTTCATCACCGGCGGCGTGGTCTCTTCCCTCGGAAAAGGCCTTGCGGCCGCGGCACTCGGTGCTTTGCTGCAGGCTCGTGGTTACACGGTCCGGCTTCGGAAACTTGACCCCTATCTGAACGTCGATCCAGGCACGATGAGCCCTTACCAGCATGGTGAGGTCTTCGTGACGGATGACGGGGCCGAAACCGACCTCGATCTCGGGCATTACGAGCGGTTTACCGGCCGCCCTGCGACGCGAGACGACAACACGACCGCGGGTCGCATCTACCAGGAGATTATCGCCAAGGAGCGGCGCGGTGACTTCCTCGGCGGCACCGTTCAGGTCATTCCGCATGTGACCGGCGCCATCAAAGATTTCGTGCTCGATGGCAACGAGGGCGTCGATTTCATCCTGGTCGAGATCGGCGGCACGGTCGGCGACATTGAAGGGCTGCCGTTCTTCGAGGCGATCCGGCAACTCGGCAACGATCTGCCGCGTGGTCATGCGGTTTATGTTCATCTGACGCTACTGCCGTACATCCCGAGTGCCGGCGAATTGAAGACCAAGCCGACTCAGCATTCCGTGAAAGAGTTGCGGTCGATCGGCATCCAGCCCGATATTTTGCTCTGCCGGACCGATCGCACCATCCCGAGCGAGGAGCGCCGCAAGCTCGGCCTGTTCTGCAATGTGCGTGAAGATGCGGTCATCGAGGCGCGCGACGCCGAGTCGATCTATGACGTGCCGCGTGGCTATCATTCGGCTGGGCTCGACCGTGCGGTGCTGACGGCCTTCGGCATCGAGCCGGCGCCGAAGCCGAATATGACGCGCTGGAATGCCGTGATGGAGCGGGTCAAGAACCCCGAAGGCGAAGTCACGATCGCGATCGTCGGCAAATATACCGGCATGAAGGACGCTTATAAATCGTTGCACGAGGCCCTCGTGCACGGCGGTCTGGCGAACCGCGTCGAGGTCAAGTTCGAGTGGATCGAAGCCGAGGTATTCGAGGGGAACGATCCCGCGACGCGGCTCGATCATGTCCACGGCATTCTGGTCCCAGGTGGTTTCGGCCAGCGCGGCGCGGAGGGGAAGATCCGTGCGGCGCAGTTCGCGCGGGAGCGGAAAGTGCCTTATTTTGGCATTTGCTTCGGCATGCAGATGGCCGTGATCGAGGCGGCCCGAAGCCTCGGCGGCGTTCCGGATGCGAATTCGACGGAATTCGGTCCCTGTGCCGAACCGGTCGTCGGGTTGATGACCGAGTGGATGCGGGGCAACGAACTCGAGCGGCGCGTCCACGAGGGAGACCTCGGCGGGACAATGCGGCTCGGAGCCTTCAAGGCTGAATTGCGTGAGGGGTCCAAGATCGCCGCGATCTATGGCTCGCAGGAGATTTCGGAACGTCACCGTCATCGCTACGAGGTCAATACGGCGTATCGCGAGCGGCTGGAGCAGCATGGCATGTCGTTCGCAGGCATGTCGCCCGACGGTTTGCTGCCCGAGACGATCGAGCTTGTCGACCACCCCTGGTTCATCGGGGTTCAATATCACCCTGAATTGAAATCGAGACCGTTCGCGCCGCATCCGCTGTTCGCTAGCTTCATCGCAGCCGCGCTCGAACAATCCCGTCTCGTCTGAGGCGGCGCGATGGTCCGCGCGCTCGATCATGTGGTCTGGCCCTGCAGCGATCTCGGCGCCGAGGCAAGGCGGTTCGAGGCGTTGGGCTTTACGGTCGGTCGTCGAAACCGCCACCCTTGGGGTACAGAGAACCACCTCATCCAAGTGCCGGGCGCTTTCATCGAGTTGATCGGGCTCGCGCCAGAAGCGGAGCCTGTGTCGCCTGAAGCGGACGCATTTCGCTTTGCGGGCTTCCTCAACGGTGTGACGACCTCGACAGATCCATCCGGCATGCTGGTGTTAGGCTCAGCCGATGCTGTCGCTGACGCGGAACGCTTCGCCGGATTGGGAATCGGCACCAGGCACCGGCTCGACTTTGCTCGCGATGCGGCAGCGGCGGATGGTTCGACCAAGCGCGTCGCGTTCAGCCTCGCTTTCGCCGAAGCGCCATCGATGCCGGATATCGGCTTCTTTGTCTGCCAGCAGCACTATCCAGAGAATTTTTGGAACCCAGCCGCCCAACGCCATGCCAACGGCGTAATTGGCATCAGCGGGGTCATCTTTGTGGCGGATCGCCCCGCCGACCATGCGACGTTTCTCGGCGCCTTCTCCGATCACTCGGTCGCGGCCGGGCGGGATGGGGGTCTGCTGATTCCGATCGGCGGCAGTCGTCTCGAGGTGGTGACACCCGACGCGTTTCAGGATCGCTTCGGCGCTACGCTCTCACGTCGATCGCGTCAGGCCGGATTTCGGCCTTTTCTCGCAGCGGTCTGCTGTGCAACATCCCAACTCGAAGCAAGCTCCGATCAGATCGCGCCAGCCCGAGCGGTTGCGTGTCGGGACGGTTGGGCGATCGAGGCCGTTGAGTCCGGGGGGATTACACTGGTGCTCGAGCCCTCGTCCCATGAGGGACGATCGGCTTCGACCTCGTGAAGACAGGGCATCCAGTCGGTTGCTGCTGATGTGGGGGTGCGATGAATGATCTTTTGTTCGACATGGCGCTCTGCACCGTCACGGCTTGGACGCTCGGCGTTGCGGCGCAGCTGATCGGTCAACCCGTGATCCTGGCCTATCTGGTCGGGGGATTTCTGCTCGGGCCTTCTGGTCTCCACTTCGTTCGCTCACAGGAAACGATCGGGGTTATCTCCGAACTGGGGCTGATTTTTCTGCTCTTCATGATCGGGCTGGAAATCGACCTGAAGAAGATCATCCGCTCCGGGCGGGTCATCATCGTCAGCGCGGCAGCGCAAATCGTTGGGTGTTGCGCGCTCGGCGTAGCGTTTTTCGTCATGTTGGGTTTGCCGCTTGGCGGCGGCCATTGGGATGCACTCTATCTTGGCGTCGCGGCATCGCTCAGCAGCACGGTCATCATCGTCAAGGTGCTCTACGATAAGCGAGAACTCGATACGTTGCCGGGCCGCGTCACGCTCGGCATCCTGGTGCTTCAGGATCTGTTCGTCATCCTGTTCCTCGCCATTCAGCCGAGCCTCAACGATCTGCGGATCAGCGTCCTCCTGATCTCGCTGGCGCGTGTCGGGGCGCTGGTGGCCACGGCCTTGCTGGTCAGCCGCTACGTGCTGCCGTTTTTATTCTACCGCATTGCCCGGTTGCCCGAACTCGTTCTGGTCGGCGCCCTCGCTTGGTGCCTGTTCACCAGCGAATTAGCCGAATATCTGCACCTCTCGCGCGAGATGGGGGCTCTTGTGGCCGGGGTGTCGCTGTCGACCTTCCCCTATGCGCTCGACGTGGCCGCGAAGGTCACGAGCCTGCGGGACTTTTTCGTGACGCTGTTTTTCGTCGGGGTTGGCATGACCATTCCGATCCCGACGATGAGCATGCTCGGCCTCGCCTTTGCTCTCGGCGCCTTCACGATCCTGAGCCGTTTCCTGACGACGTTCCCGCCGCTCTATGCCCTCCGCCAGGGCCTGCGTGCCAGCCTGCTCCCGGCAATCAATCTCAGTCAACTCAGTGAGTTTTCATTGGTTCTTCTGCAGATCGGCGTGGTTTCGGGTCACATCGGCAATGACGCCAAGGCCGCCACGTCGTTCACCTTCGTGGTTCTGGCAGCAATCAGCACATTCGCGATGGGGCGCAGCAATGCGATCGTTCGGACGCTCGTGCCGCTTCTCAAGCGCGTCGGATTGAGGGATCTCGATCAGGTTGGGCCGCGCGATGCCGAGACGACGCAGCATGGTGGCGCGCGCATCATGCTGCTGGGCTTTTTCAGAACCGCGAGCTCGTTGATCGCCGATCTTGAGGCGCGTAACTCCGCGACACTGAAAGACATCGCCGTGATCGACTTCAACCCGGTCGTCTTTCAAAAGCTCAGCGCGAGCGGCATTAAGGTGATCTATGGCGATATCGGCCAGCGCGAAACGCTTGTGCATGCCGGCGTGGGCGAGGCCGAAGTCCTGATCTGCAGCGTGCCGGATTTCCTCCTAAAGGGCACGACAAACGAGCGGCTTGTGCGGCAATTACGCGCCATCAATCCCAAAGCCGTGATCGTCGCACCAGCCGACCTTTTGAGCGATGTCGAAGACCTCTACGCGGCCGGCGCTGATTATGTCCTCGTGTCGCGCATGACTGAGTCGACCGAGCTTTGCGAAATCCTTGAAACCATCGACGGCGGATTGCTGGATGAAAAGCGCGGACATCTCGACCGTCGCCTGAAAAATCGCCATGAAGTGCTTGCGTAAAAAGAGGAATCTTCGATGAATAGGATCGTTGCCGGTCAGGGTCCCCGGGCGGTGGCTTTCGGCAATCATCTGCCGCTGGCCCTGATCGCTGGGCCGTGCGCGATGGAAAGCCGCGCTCACGCGCTCGACATGGCCGAGGCGCTGGTCGCCATCACGGACGATCTCGGGATCGGCCTTGTGTTCAAGGCGTCGTTCGACAAAGCCAACCGGACCGCGTCGAGCAGTGCGCGGGGCGTCGGTCTCCACGAAGCTTTACCCGTGTTTGCCGAGATCAAGGAGCGTTTCGGTGTGCCGGTCCTGACCGATATCCACGCGGCCGATCAATGCGCGCCCGTCGCCGAAGTCGTCGATATCCTGCAGATCCCAGCATTTCTGTGCAGACAGACGGACCTGCTCGTCGCGGCAGCCAAGACGGGTCGAATCGTCAATGTCAAAAAAGGCCAGTTTCTCGCGCCGTGGGATATGAAAAACGTCGTGGCCAAGATCAGGGATTCCGGCAATGACGCCGTGATGGTGACCGAACGCGGTGCGAGTTTCGGCTACAACACCCTGGTGTCCGACATGCGCTCGCTGCCGATCATGGCGCGCAGCACAGCGGCGCCGGTCATCTTCGACGCAACCCATTCGGTGCAACAGCCCGGTGGGCAGGGGACGACCTCCGGAGGCGAGCGCGAGTTTGTCCCGGTGCTGGCGCGCGCCGCCGTCGCGGTCGGTGTGGCCGGGGTCTTCATCGAAACGCATGACCGACCGGACCAAGCTCTGTCAGATGGGCCCAACATGGTGCCGCTCAGCGAGATGCGGGCGCTGCTCGAAACCCTCAAGGCCTTTGACGTTCTCGCCAAACGGGTGCAATGACATCGCCGTAGGCTGCGCGTCTGCGCGGTCGTCGCAGCCAACAGGCACGGGCAGGTCACAATGTCGTCATCTCACGACGTCATGGTTGAGACTATGGACGATCTGATTTTCAGCTATGCTGATCCGGATGCTTCGGCGATGAAGCGCAAGATCATCCGTATGGTCGAGGCTGCGACCGGCCAACGCAAGCTCAAGCAGCTTTACCTCGAACATCGGCGCTATCCTGTCGCCAGCGAAAGCTTTTTCAATTCGGCCGTCCGCCGACTGGCGCTCGATGTTCAATTTTCGCCTGCGGCACTGGCCTCTATTCCGAAAACCGGACCGCTCGTCGTCGTGGCGAACCACCCTTACGGCGTGCTCGACGGAATCGTGATTTCGTGGCTCATCGAGAAGGTCCGCAGCGACTTTCTGGTTTTGACCAATGCGGTCCTGCTCCGCGCGCCTGAGGTTCAGTCCTTCGTGCTCCCGGTCGACTTCTCGCCGACCGAAGAGGCGATGCAGACCAACCTGAAATCCCGGGCTGCGGCTCGCGATCATCTCGAAAAGGGAGGCTGCGTCGTCATCTTCCCAGCCGGGGGGGTATCGACCGCGCCGGATCGGCTTGGGCGACATCCTGCCATCGACGCGCCCTGGCAGCCGTTTACGTCGCAGCTCGTTCACCGCGGCAAGGCCACGGTCGTGCCGATCTGCTTCATGGGACAAAACAGCCGCATCTTCCAGATCGCGAGCCATCTCAGCGCGACGCTGCGCCTGTCGTTGATCTTTCGCGAGGTCAAAAACCGGATCGGAACCTCGATGGCGGTTGCGATTGGTGCACCCATTCCTTACGCGGACCTGGTCGGCATCAAGGATCGCCAGACGCTGGCGGACGCGCTTCGTGCCAAAACCTATGCGCTGCAGGCCGATGCCAGCGCGATGGCCCATATTGCGCCCCGGCGGCCGAAGACACTCCGCGGCTTTGCGGACCGACTCCGCGGCTTGCCGACGCAGCGCCATAAGCTTCGCCGGCCGGCCTGGGCGCGCAAACTCGGGCGCGTGTCTCAGCCCCGCCCGCGATAGGTCGGCACGCCCTGGTCGGGCAACCATAGGCCTTCGGGCGGGACGCCTGTTTGCCAGAAGACATCGATGGGGATGCCGCCGCGCGGGTACCAATAGCCGCCGATCCGCAGCCAGACGGGGTCGAGCCGTTCGACCAAGGTTTTGCCGATTCCCACGGTGCAATCCTCGTGAAAGGCGCCGTGGTTGCGGAATGAGGTCAAATACAGCTTCAGCGATTTCGACTCGACCAGCCAATCCCGCGCGACGTAATCGATCACGAGATGGGCAAAATCGGGCTGGCCCGTGACCGGACAAAGCGATGTGAATTCCGGCACTGTGAAGCGCGCGAGATAAAGCGTACCGACATGCGGGTTCGGCACCCGATCCAGGGTTGCGTCCGCGGGTGAAGCGGGGGCCGATACGGTGTGACCGAGTTGGGTCGTTTCGATGGGAGTCGTCATTCGATCATCCAGAACGTCGCGGTCTAAGCGGAGGGGCTTTGAAGAGCGATCCGCACACGGCGGTTCTGTTTGCCCTTTTTCTCGATGGCGGTCACGGCGACAGGCCCGATCTCGCGCGTGTTTCCCACATGGGTGCCGCCACAAGGTTGGAGGTCGATGTCGCCGATCTTGACGAGCCGAACGCGCCCCGAGCCTGTCGGCGGTTTGACCGACATGGTCTTGACGAGGCCGGGATTGGCATCAAGCTCCTGGTCGGTGATCCAGGTCGTGGTCACATCCGCGTTCCTGGCGATCAGCGCATTCAGATCGTCGGTGATGGCGTCACGGTCCGGGCCGCCCGGCGGCATGTCGAAGTCGAGCCGTCCCTCGCCATCGCCGATCGAGCCGCCTGTGACCGGGTAGGGCAGCACGGCCGTCAGCAGATGAAGAGCCGTATGGATCCGCATGCGCGCATGCCGGGTCGGCCAATCGAGATCAAGCCGCACCGTTTCGCCGATCGTCAACATTGTGGCATGGGTTGGATCGATACGATGCAGGACAGTACTTTTGTCCTCGCCATAAACCGTATCGAGAATGGCGATCACTTCGCCTTGTCGCGTCGTCAACGTGCCGCGATCACCCGGCTGCCCGCCGCCCTGTGCGTAGAAGACCGTTTGATCGAGCACGATGGCGCCATCCGGGCCGATCGCCAAGATGGTCGCCTCGCAGTGGCGTTGATCGGCATCGTCGCGGAATAGTAACCGGGTCACCGGAGATCCTCGCTTGTGACGCTCGGCGCGCGTTCGAGCCAGCCAGGAACCTGCAAGCCTTTGCTCCGCAGGAAGTCGGGATTGTAAAGTTTCGAGGCGTAGCGAAAGCCCGAATCGCACAGGATCGTCACGATCGTGTGTCCGGGTCCAAGTGTCTTGCCGAGCCGTATCGCCCCCGCGACGTTGATGCCGGACGACCCTCCGAGCAGAAGGCCCTCATGTTCGGCGAGATCGAACACGATCTCGAGTGCCTCGGCATCGGTGATTTGATAGGCTTGGTCGACGATCGCGCCTTCAAGGTTGGGAGTGATGCGGTTCTGGCCGATGCCCTCCGTGATCGATGAGCCTTCGGCGCGCAATTGCCCGGTCGTGTAGTAATCGTAGAGGGCGGCGCCCATCGGGTCCGCGAGGCCGATTTGGATAGCCGGGTTTTTGGCTTTGAGCGCCATGCTGACACCGGCCAGCGTTCCGCCGGTACCGACCGCACAGATGAAACCATCGACCTGCCCGAGCGTCGCGGCCCATATTTCAGGTCCGGTGGTCTCGAAATGTCCCCGGCGATTGGCGAGATTGTCGAATTGATTGGCCCAGACTGCCCCGTGTTCACGGGTTTGGTCGAGCCGATGGGCAAGACGGCCAGAGACTTTGACGTAATTGTCCGGATTGGCATAGGGCACGGCCGGAACTTCGATGAGTTCCGCGCCCGATAAGCGAAGCACGTCCTTCTTTTCCTGGCTTTGCGTGTTGGGGATCACGATCACGGTTTTGTAGCCAAGCGCGCTGGCGACGAGCGCCAGTCCAATGCCGGTATTACCCGCCGTTCCCTCCACGATGGTGCCGCCGGGCTTCAAGCTGCCGGTCGCGACCGCATCCTGGACCATGGCGAGGGCGGCGCGATCCTTCACCGAACCGCCCGGATTCATGAATTCGGCTTTGCCGAGAATCGTACAACCCGTCATCTCGGACGCACGCTGCAGCTTGATCAAAGGCGTGTTGCCGATGGCGTCGATGACGGTGCTGGTGATGCTCATGGGTGATGCACGCTCCTGGAGACGCGTCGTCAGAGACCGCAAGTGTCCCGCGCGTCTGAAAGGCTTGGTCGTCGAAAACGCAGGTCTGTCCCTAATCCGGTATGATCGGTCCAAGTCGGCCTTTTCATAAAAAGGTCCGGCTCAGACACAGCAGCGCAGATCCCGACGATGAACCGCGAACCTAAGGTCCGCGTCACGCGATCGCAAGCGCTCCCCGCACGGTCGTCGCGCCGTTATCGAGTAAGGCGATGCGACCTTAAGCGGTTTTGGCGAAGACCATCTGGCGGACGTCGATCAACTCGCTCAGAAAGCCCGCCTCGCAATAGGCCAGATAATATTCCCAGAGGCGCCGAAAGTGCTCGTCGAAGCCCTGCGACAACAGCCCCGGCCAGGCCGCGCGGAAGCTTATGCGCCAAAGCGAGAGCGTCTTGGCATAATCGTGGCCGAACACGCGCTCGGTCGATAGGCGAAAGCCATGTGCGGTGCCGAGTTCGCGCATGATCGACGGGCTGGGCAGCATGCCGCCGGGAAACACGTATTTGCGAATGAAATCCATCTCTCGTCTGTAGCTCGCGAAAAGTGAATCGCGGATCGTGATGACCTGAAGACCCGCGAGCCCATTGGGCTTCAGGCGGTCCGCCAATTGCGTGAAGTAGCTCGGCCAATAGGCCTCACCGACCGCTTCGAACATCTCGATCGACGCGATCCGGTCATAGGTGCCGCGCTCATCGCGATAGTCGAGCAGCTTGATCTCGACCTTTTCGTTCAAACCCGCTTCGAAGATTCGCCGCTTGGCGAAATCGTGCTGGGCTTGGCTGATGGTCAGGCCCGTGACGCGGCATCCGATCGACTTGGCGGCAAACTCGGCAAAGCCACCCCAGCCGCATCCAATCTCAAGGATATGGTGGCCTGGATCGATCCCGACCTGATCGGCGAGATTCCGATATTTGACTTCCTGCGCGGCCGACAGATCCATCGTGGAATGCCCCGACGCGTCCTCGAACAAGGCCGACGAATAGGTCATGCTCTTATCGAGCCATGAGGAATAAAAAGCATTGCCGAGATCGTAATGCGCGAAGATGTTGCGCTTCGATCCTGCCTTGGTGTTCCGGTTTCGCCAGTGACCGTAAGCCTGGATAATCCTGACGATCGGATGCGCGCCGAGCTTTTCGATCATCGGACGATTGAGGCAGAAGAGTTCGAGAAACCGGGTGAGGTTGGGGCTCTCCCATTCGCCATGGAGAAATGATTCGGCCATGCCGATGTCGCCACCGCCGATCAACCGCTTCGCGAAATTGGCGTCCTTGATTGTCATGACGGCAGCGGGGCCAGGAACGCGACCGCCGAAGCGGAACGATTGGCCATCCGGCATGACCACATCGAGAATCCCAACCTCGAGCAATCGCGCGAGATCCAGTGCGTTTCTGGCCGAGCGCGGATAATGGCGAGCGCGAGTCGCGATATCGTGTGCTGTGGATATCTGCGATTGAGCCTCGGCTTCAGCGAGAGCAGTCGACTCGGCGTCTTCAGATTTGTGAAGAGGTGAACGCCGATCGTTCGTGGATTCGTTCATCGTCGCGTGGTGCTCGCATCCTAGCTGGATAGTCGGCTTCGACCTCCCTCAAATATGCCGCTCAATTGCCACGTTTCAAGTTGCCGTAAGGAACGGGGCTGTTCCGCCGAGGTTTGCGCCTGAACCGAGAGGCCGGATTTAAGATTTCGGCAAGGCGTCGAGCGCTTGGGCCAGCCCGCGAAACGAGATCGCCAACGCGATATCACGCCCTCCAGCATCCTTGAACGTCATCTTCCCAGCATCGGTCGAGACACGCCAAGCCTTGAGGAGATCGTCGCTGACGGGGGTGTCGGCGAAACACCCGCCAGCGAGACACCGCCGCCATTGAAGATCGACACGAGCTTTGTCGCCGGCATTGGCAAACGCCACCGTGCTCGGAAACGACACGCTCGGAGGCAGCACGGCGGTCAGGTGTAAGGATCCATCCGGGAGATGACCGACCGCAACCTCCGCGATAGGCGCCGTCTGGTTGGGTAATTGGATAGTCTGAGCGACTTCACAAACGCGCTTCGCCTGGTCGCCATCGCCAATGCGCCCGCATCGGAGAACCCAGTCGCCGTAGCTTGCCGATGTGGTCGCCGGCTCGGAACTCACGGGTGCGAGTGGTTTCGCGGCCGGGGTCACTGGTTTCTGCTGAGCGGCTGCCTGAGAAAAACTCAACACAACGACAATCGGGCCAAAAATCGACAGCAGGCGAGCAGACATGAACAATCCCCGGTGACACGCGCCGCCGAAATACGATGGCCGGTGTCGCGGGCAGCGTTATCGGCTCGATATCACACACACAAGACGTGGATAACCGGCGCGCGGCTCTCTTTTGCGCCCCGCCGGACCTCGCGATTGCGAGACACGGCTCAGTAGCGGCGGAGAAGGCTGACCAGCTTGCCTTGGATCTTCACGCGGTCTGGGCCGAAGATTCGTGTCTCATAGGCCGGATTGGCGGCCTCGAGAGCGATAGACGCGCCCCGTCGACGGAAGCGCTTCAGGGTCGCCTCTTCGTCGTCGACCAGCGCCACGATGATGTCGCCCGTGTCGGCTGAATCTTGACGGCGGATAATGACCGTGTCGGCATCGAGAATACCAGCCTCGATCATCGAGTCGCCACGAACCTCAAGGGCAAAATGCTCGCCGGCCGCCAACATGTCCGGCGACACCGTGATGGTCTGGCTGCGAGTCTGGATAGCCGCGATCGGGGTGCCGGCCGCGATACGCCCCATCATCGGCACCGACACGGCCATGACGTCTTCGTGGTTGGATCCGTGCGATCCACGCGGGCGCAGGCGCCCCAGCGTTCCCTCGATCACACTCGGCGAGAACTTCGATGGCTTTGTCTCGGTGGGGGTCGACGAGTCCGAAAGCTTCAACACTTCGATGGCGCGAGCCCTGTTTGGCAGACGACGGATGAACCCGCGTTCCTCGAGCGCCATGATCAAGCGATGGATGCCGGACTTGGATCGCAAATCCAGGGCTTCCTTCATCTCGTCAAAGGAGGGCGGCACGCCCTGCTCCTTCAGCCGTTCGTGGATGAAGCGGAGAAGTTCGTTCTGTTTGCTCGTCAGCATTCGTCACCCTCGGCCGCGATGGCCCGTCAGAGCCTTACGATTCGTCGCCAGACGGTAAAACAAAAAGAGAACAATTGCACGAATGTTCTTGCTGCGTTCATGCTTGGCCCGCTCGCAAACCACCTGCCGCAACGCCCTGCACGTGGGTTGCTAGAGGTAGCGATCGTGCCGGATGATCATGCAACGATCGCCGGCCCGAGCGGCGGGCGCATGCGGCTCACGAACGATCAGGCATTGTGCGCCCGCCAGTACTTTGAGCATCGATGAATCCTGCAGTGTTGCAGGATGAGCAAGCGGCAGATCATCGGCGCGGAGCGCGAGGGTTGCGCGAACATAGTCTTGGCGCCGGTCGTTGGCCGGCAGATCGACCGCGAGACGGGCCGGCTCGGCGATGGAGGCGGCCGCATCGGGGTCCCCGCAGAGCGCGCGGATGAGCGGTCGCACAAAGAGGATGCCGCAAACGATCGACGAGACGGGGTTGCCGGGAAGGCCGAGGACCCGCATGGCGCCGAGTTTACCGTGCATCAGCGGTTTGCCGGGCCGCATCGCGACCCGCCAGAAGCCGAGCTCTAGCCCCTCCCGGACCAGCGCGCTCTGCACGAGATCGAGGTCACCGACGGAGGCGCCTCCGAGTGTGATCAGAAGGTCGGCCTGCTGGTCGCTCGCGGCGCGAATGCCGCGACTCAAGGCTTCGAAATTATCACCCGCGATACCGAGATCGATCGGCAATCCACCGGCTTGCTCGACGATGGCAGCGAGCGCAAAGGAATTGGACGCGACGATCTGCGAGGGGCCGGGCACCATCCCGGGCGACACCAGTTCGTCACCGGTCGCCAAGATCGCGACGCGTGGACGGCGAGCCACAGGCAGGCTTGCGTGATTCATGGCGGCCGCCAAGGCGAGTTCCGCAGCGCCAAGGCGCCGACCGGCCCGAAGACCGACATCCCCTTCGCTGAAATCGAGGCCCGCGGCCCGAACGTGGCGGCCGATCTGTTCCGCCTGGAGGGCACGCATGGTTGCGCCTTGGAGGCTCGCGTTTTCCTGCATCAGCACCGTATCGGCACCGTCCGGCACGGGAGCGCCGGTGAAGATCCGCACCGCTTCCCCGGCCTGGACCGCGCCGTCGAAGGCTCGGCCGGCTTGGCTGGTTCCGATCACGCGGAGATCCACAGGCGCACGCGCGAGATCGGCGGCCCGAACCGCATAGCCATCCATGGCCGAAACCGGGAGCGGCGGCTGCGTTCTGAGCGCCAGGAGATCGCGTCGCAGCGTGCGCCCACGCGCCGAGGCCAATGCGACATCTTCTTCGGGAAGGGCTTGGGGGGCGGTCGACAAAATCGCCGCGAGGGCGTCGGCGACGCTGAGCATCGCATCGGCCGT
Source organism: Lichenihabitans psoromatis (assembly GCF_004323635.1). Classification (NCBI taxonomy): domain Bacteria; kingdom Pseudomonadati; phylum Pseudomonadota; class Alphaproteobacteria; order Hyphomicrobiales; family Lichenihabitantaceae; genus Lichenihabitans; species Lichenihabitans psoromatis. The sequence continues at coordinate 3,845,749 of NZ_CP036515.1, read as the reverse complement.
CATGGGGCGTCGGTCCCGGCGCGATAATGGCCGGATTTCCCGCCCGACTTTTCGAGCAGGCGGATCCCCTCGATCCGCATGGCGCGATCGGCCGCCTTCACCATGTCGTAGACCGTGAGGCAGGCGACGCTGACAGCCGTCAGGGCTTCCATTTCGACGCCGGTCTGGCCCGTGACCTTGACGGTCGCGACGACGCGGATGCCCGGCAGGGCCCGATCAGGCGTGAGCACGACCTTTACGGATGTGATCGGCAGAGGATGACAGAGCGGAATAAGGTCGTGCGTCTTCTTGGCCGCCATGATGCCGGCGATCCGAGCGGTCCCCAGAACGTCACCCTTTTTGGCGTCACCGCTGAGCACGAGATCGAGCGTCTCAGGCAGCATGAGGACGAGGCCTTCCGCAACGCCGACCCTCGATGTCTGCGCCTTGTCGGAGACATCGACCATGCGAGCATCGCCGCTCGCCTCGATATGGGTCAGGGTGCTCATGTGGCCTCCGCAAGATCGGCCAGCAAAACCTTGGTGGCAGCCTCGACATCGTCTTGCCGCATCAGGGCTTCGCCGACCAGCAGCGTGTTGATCCCCACCACCGCTAAGCGTTGGCGGTCCGCGACCGAGAAGATGCCGCTCTCGCCCACCGCGATCCGATCATCCGGGATATGCGGCGCGAGCCGCTCGGCAACCGCGAGCGACACCTCAAAGGTGCGGAGATTGCGGTTGTTGACGCCAATCAGCGTCGCGTCCAGCCGCAGAGCGCGGTCGAGTTCCGCCTCATCATGAACCTCCGCCAGCACATCCATTCCATAATGGTGGGCGGCCGCGGTCAGGTCTGCCGCGACCTGATCGGACACCGCCGCGAGGATGATCAGAATGCAATCCGCGCCCCAGGCCCGCGCTTCCGCGACCTGATAGGGCTCGAACATGAAATCCTTGCGGAGCACCGGCAACGCCACTGCCGATCGTGCAGCCCTGACGAAATCAGGGTGTCCGGAGAAGGACGGGGCGTCCGTCAGAACCGAGAGGCAGGCCGCACCGCCGGCCGCATAGGCGTGAGCCAGCGCGGGCGGGTCGAAGTCGGCGCGGATCAGCCCCTTGGACGGGCTCGCCTTCTTGATCTCGGCGATAAGGGCCGTGCGGCCCTGCTTCAGCTTGGCGCGGATCGCCGCAACGAAACCGCGCGGCGCGTCCCCTTCGGCGATCCGGCGCTCGAGCTCGCCCAACGTAACGGCGGCTTTGGCGGCCGCAATCTCGTCGCGCTTGTAGGCTTCAATTTTACGGAGAATATCGGTGATGATCGTGATCCTAGATCGGGCTGTTGGAGAGGGTCACCAAACTGTCGAGGCGCGCGCGGGCCGCGCCGCTCTCGAGAGCCTGGGTGGCCAAGGCCGCGCCGGACATCAAAGTTGCGGCTTTACCGGCCACCACCAAGGTCGCGGCCGCGTTCAACACCGCGATGTCGCGATAGGGGTTGCGCGCACCATCGAGAACGCCCCGCAGAGCGGCTGCATTATGGGCCGGGTCGCCGCCGCGAAGATCCGCCGTCGTGGCGCGGCTCAGACCCGCTTCCTCAGGCATCACGGTAAAGCGACGGAACGCCCCATCGATGAGTTCGACGACCGTGCTCGGCCCCGTCGTCGTCAATTCGTCAAGCCCGTCCCACCCATGCACGACCCAAAGTCGGTCACTGCCGAGGCGCTGCAAGACGTCGGCGAGCGGCTCCAACCACGCGGCGGAAAACACGCCGAGCAACTGACGTTTCACGCCGGCGGGGTTCGAGAGCGGGCCGAGCAGGTTGAAGATGGTGCGAGTGCCAAGTTCGGACCTCGCCGCGCCCACATGGCGCATCGCGGCATGATGCGTTTGCGCCATCATGAAACCGACGCCCGCCTCGTTGATACAACGCGACACCAACGCGGCCGAGATGCCGATTTTGACGCCGAGCGCCGTCAGCACGTCGCTGGAGCCAGAACGCGACGACGCGGCGCGATTACCGTGTTTGGCGACCGGAACGCCGCAACCTGCCACGATCAGGGCTGCCAGCGTCGAGACGTTATAGGTGCCCGCTCCGTCGCCGCCGGTGCCGACGACGTCGACGGCATTGTCGGGCGCCGACACGGCCAGCATCTTGGATCGCATGGCCGTGACGGCGCCCGTGATCTCATCGACCGTCTCGCCTCGGACGCGGAGCGCCATCAGGAAGGCGCCGATCTGCGCCGGCGTGACCTCGCCCGAGAGCATATCGTTGAAAGCCGTTTCGGCTTCGGGGCGCGTCAAGGTCGCTCCCGTCGCGACCTTGCCAAGTAGGGGCTTGAACTGATCCATGCCCTACCGCCCGGCCTGGCTTTGGCGGTTCCAGCCGACCGCGAGATCCAGGAAGTTTTTCAAGATGAGGTGCCCGTGCTCGGAATGGAAACTCTCGGGATGAAACTGTACGCCGTGCACTGGATGGTCCCGATGCGACAGGCCCATGATGACCCCGTCGCCAGTCTCGGCCGTCACGCTCAAGTCGCCCGGCAGCGTGTCACGATCGACGATCAGCGAGTGATATCGCGTGGCACGGAACGGACCGTTGATGCCCCGGAAGATCGTCCGACCCGTGTGATGGATGTCGGAGACTTTCCCATGCATCGGCGAGGCGGCACGCGTGACAGCGGCCCCATAGGCATCACCGATCGCCTGATGGCCGAGACACACGCCGAGAATGGGCGTGGTGGCGCCCGCTTCCTTGATCAGATCGATGCAGACCCCCGCTTCGCGCGGCGAGCAGGGGCCGGGCGACAGGACGATGGCGTCCGGCTTGCCATTCATCACGTCCGCGACACCGACCTCGTCGTTGCGCCATACCGTCACGGTCGCACCGAGCCCACCGAGGTAGTGGAACAGGTTCCAGGTGAAGCTGTCGTAATTGTCGATAAGCGTGACGTTTTGCACCGGACATGTCCGAACCAGAGAATAACACGTTAAGTGAAACGCCGGCACGCGGAGGTCAAGCGACACCGCAGGATGCCGACCGTCATCTTGCGGTCGCCGGGCCACCGGGACACAAGACGATCATGGAGTGGAGGACGTCATGACAGGTCCGGAATTCGAAACCACGCTGGCGTCCGATCGCCCGCCGCACGGATTGACGGCTCCGCTGCTGGCCTTGTGGTGGGACCGGAAAGGCGATTGGGACGCGGCGCATCGCTGCGTCGCCGATGACGAAAGCCCTGCGGCCGCATGGGTTCATGCCTACCTTCACCGGCGAGAGGGTGATGCCAGCAATGCGGCTTATTGGTATGCCCGCGCCGACAAGCCGATCGATCGCGGCCCGCTTGCAGAAGAGGCAGCCGCGATCCGCGACCAGTTGCTGCGACCCGCGTCGCAAGGAGAGCAGGCGTGAGCGCTCCAACCCGATCAAAGCGGATCAGCCCACGTCAGATCGGCGAGCGAAAAGGGGCGACGCCGATCGTGGCGCTGACGGCTTATTCGACGCCGATCGCTCGCCTTCTCGATACCCATTGCGACCTGATCCTCGTCGGTGACTCGCTCGGAATGGTGCTCTACGGCATGCCGACGACGCTGGGCGTCACGCTCGACATGATGATCAATCATGGGCTTGCGGTGATGCGCGGAACGGAGCGCGCCTGTGTCGTGGTCGATCTGCCGTTCGGCAGCTATGGGGCGTCGCCCGAGCAAGCGTTTCGAAGCGCGGCCCGGATCATGGCCGAAAGCGGCTGCTCCGCCGTGAAGCTCGAAGGCGGCGCGGAAATGGGCGCAACGATCGCATTCCTGGTCCAGCGCGGCATCCCGGTCATGGCGCATATCGGCCTCATGCCCCAATCGGTGAATACGCTGGGCGGGTTCCGGGTGCAGGGCAGGGGCGAGCAGGAAGGCCGTAAGCTTCTCGACGACGCTCTTGCGGTACAGCAGGCCGGCGCGTTCGCGGTCGTGATCGAGGGGACGGTTGAGCCTCTGGCGCGGACCATCACACAAAAGGTGAGCATTCCGACCATAGGCATTGGGGCGTCAGTCGCCTGCGATGGCCAGATCCTGGTGACGGATGATCTCGTCGGTATGTTTGCCGATTTCACGCCGAAATTCGTCAAACGCTATGCGGAAACGGGCGAGACCATCGATGCGGCAGTGGCGGCCTATGCGGCGGATGTGCGCTCACGCGCCTTCCCAGGTGACGAGCAGACGTTCACCCAGGCATAAAGCTGACGCAAGCCACTCGGCTCGCGTCAGGAGTTGACGTCAGTTGTCGATGTCGAACGGGTTCGAGGGCTCCGAGCCCGGCGCTGCAGGCGGATGGCCGCGCTCGGTATCGTCGTCTTCCGGGTCGTGATCGGTCACGTAGCGGAAGGCATAGCTTGGTCCGAACGCAAGGTTGGACGGCACGCCATTATAGCCCGTGTAGGTGTTGAAGGAGCCGCCGTAGTTCGGATTGTCATACCCGACCTCCGAGTCGTTATCAAAGCCGAAGCCGCCGAGCCCATCGATTCCGTAGCCATAGATCCCGCTCGTCGCGCGTCGGATGAACTGGTTGCGGGCCTCTTTCCGGACTTCCTGCCGCTCCTGGAAGTTGAGCGGACGGCCCGGCAGCTTGAAGCCGCCTGGCGCGTAGATCTCATTTGGCCCGACCTGAACCACAGGTCCATTATTGGCTTGGCCGAGATTGCCGAAGCTGTGGCGGCGGCGTGGGTTGATGGTCAGCGGCCGATCACCATCCGACACGTCGGTAATTGTTGCAGTCCGGCGATGCCGGGCGGAATGGTGGGTCGTGTCCTGCGCTTGCGCGGCAGACAGGCCGACGTCGGCGACGCCGACCAGGACAGCGAGCGCGATGCCCCATTTTGCTTGAGTGTTCACCGAAACCTCTTTCACAGAACCGAACCCACTCTGTGCCGCACCGCGTTCACTGTGGTCTTGACGGTTCATACCCTGCTGTAACGCTTAAGGTCCCTCATCTGTTCGGTTGAGGTTCCGCATTCGGTCGGCACGGTGAATGAACCGCAGCAGTCGCTTTCGGTTCGAGAAGGGTTGCGACTCACTGCCCCCGTTTGGCCGAGGTCGCGAACCGGACGGCTTCCTCAGCGGCGCGCACGAGGGCGCGGGCCTTGTTGGCGCATTCGGCATCTTCGGACGCGGGGTCCGAGTCGTAGACGATGCCGGCGCCGGCCTGCACGTGCATGACGCCATCCTTGATGACGCTGGTGCGCAGGACGATGCACGTATCCATCTCACCGCCGGCGCCGAAATAGCCGATGCAGCCACCATAGATGCCGCGCTTTTCCAGCTCGAGTTCGTCGATGATCTCCATCGCGCGCACCTTGGGAGCACCCGAGACGGTACCGGCCGGGAAGCCTGCGGCGAGCGCGTCGATATTGTCGAACCGCTCACCAAGCCGGCCCACGACGTTGGAGACGATATGCATCACATGGCTGTAGCGTTCGATGCCGAAGCTTTCGGTGACAGTGACGCTCCCGATCTCGGAGACACGTCCCACATCGTTGCGCCCAAGATCGAGCAACATCAGATGTTCGGAACGCTCTTTCGGGTCGGCCAAGAGTTCTGCCTCCAAAGCACGATCCTGCTCGGCCGTCTCACCGCGCCGCCGGGTCCCAGCGATCGGTCGGATCGTGACGTCGCCGTCGCGAACCCGGACCAGAATTTCGGGGCTTGAGCAGCAGATCTGGAAGCCGCCAAAATCGAGGTAGGACAGGAACGGCGCCGGATTGACACGGCGCAGCGCCCGATAGAGCGAGAACGGCGGAAGCGCGAAAGGCGCGGAATAGCGCTGGCTGAGGACGACTTGGAACACGTCGCCCGCAACGATGTAGTCCTTCGCGGTCGCGACCATGTCGAGAAACGCCGCGGTGCCCGTGTTCGAGACCGGCTCGCTCGCCTCGACAAGCGGATCGACCGGCTGCGCCACGACCGCGAGCGGACCTTCCAGGATCGCCACGATCGCGTCGAGCCGGTCGATGGCTGAGGCATGGGCGGTCGCGGCCGACACACCCGGCCTCGGGCGCACGGGGGTCACGACGGAGATCTCGTCCTTCACCGCGTCGAACACCACCATGACGGTGGGCCGGATCATGATGGCGTCGGGCACGCCGATCGGGTCGGGCTTGGCCGGGGCAAGCCGCTCCATGTGGCGCACCATGTCGTAGCCGAGATAGCCGAACACCCCCGCCGCCATCGGGGGTAGGCCCTCGACATGCGGGATGCCCGATTCGACCAACAACGCCCGCAATGCCGCGAGCGGCTTGCCGGGGCAGGGCTGATAATGGCCGTTGCCCGACAGAGCGTCACGGTCGATTTCGGAGCTTTCACCCGTGCAGCGCCAGATGACGTCGGGGTCGAGCCCGATCATCGAATAACGGCCGCGTGTCATGCCGCCTTCGACCGATTCGAGCAGGAAAATGTTCCCCTCGCGCCCCTGCGACAGCTTCAGGAAAGCCGAGACCGGCGTCTCGAGATCGGCGACCAGCACGGACCGGATTAGCGTCGGCCGGCCCGCGTCATAATCCGTCGAGAAAGCGTCGAACGCTTGCGTCGTCGTCATGAGTCGCTGCCGATCGCGGCGCGATAGGCCGTCGGATTGATTCGGACGCCAATCTTGCCCTGCACTTGGGTGAGATAGGAGGCAAGCATGTCCTCGGCGAGCCAGGATTGGTACTGCGCGTCCATCTGCTTGGTCTGTGGCGACTCCGCGTCGAGCGGGGGCACGACGCTCCCAAGAATCTTGAACACGATGCGTGTGTCGCCTCCGCCAGCCGCCGAGGCGGCCTGACCGACCGGCTCATTGAACACCTGTGCGACCGTGCTGGCATCGAGGCCGGTGCCACCTTGGCGGCGCACGTCGGCGACATGTTGCACCGGAAGGCCGAGGGTCTTGGCCACGGCCTCGATCGAGGTGCCGCCGTCGATCTCCTTAACCAGCGCTTCGGCCTTGGCGCTGAGCGCTTTTGCGGTCTCGTCGCGACGCCATGCAGCCTCGACCTTCGTCTTGACCTCGTCGAGGCTCTGCGCGCGGGCGGGCTCGATCGCCGCCACCTCGTAAAAGATCTGGCCGCCGTCCGGTGTCCGGACGACATCATTGTCGACGCCGACGTCGGACGCGAAGGCGGCTTTCAGGACGGCGGCGACATCGGGAATATCGGCGATCGGCTTACCGTCCTTGTCGCGTCCGGAAGCGTCGACGGGCTCCGTCGTGCGAGCCGACAGCCCGGCGGCCTTGGCGGCATCGACGAGGCTCTGGCCCGACGCGCGCGCGTCCTCGACCTTGTCGTGCAGGGCGCGAATGTTTTCGGCCGCGCGGCTGGCCGCGATCTCGCCGCGCAGCGCGGGCGCGACCTCGGCGAGCGGACGAACCGTGGCCGGATCGATAGCCGTGACCTCGACGATCGCGGCCCCGAAGGCATTCTTGATCGGATCGCTGACCCCGTTGAGCGGCAAGGCAAAAGCCGCATCCGCCACGGCCTTGTCGAACAGACTGGCTTTGGTGACGCGGCCGAGATCGAGATCTTTGTCGCTGAGCTTCCGCTCGGTCGCGATATCGGCAAAGCTCTTGCCGGACTTGATGGCCTGGGCGGCCGCGACCGCCTCCGCCTCGGACGGGAATACGATTTGGCGCAACGTCCGATATTCGGGCGTGCCGTATCGAGCATCCTTGACGCTGTCATAGAGCTTGGCGACATCGGCATCCGACACGTCGTCTGGCTTGGCCAGAGCCGTCGGCGTCAGCGGCAGCAGGACGAGCTTGCGATATTCCGGGGCCCGGAATGTTTGGGCGCGGTCGTCGAAGAACTTTTTCAGCGTGGCGTCGTCGGGCTGCGGGATCGTTCCCGCCACCGAACTCGGCAGCACGATCGAGTCGATGCTGCGCGTTTCGGCATCGAAACGGTGCAGCGTTTCGACCGCCGCGACGGGGGTCTTGATGCTTCCGACGAGACCTTGAACGAGCTCCTGCCGCAGGTAGACGTTGCGCTGCTCGCGCACGAACATCTGCTCGGTCATGTCATTGTCGCGAAGAATGGCGTTGAACTGATTGCGGTCGAACTGTCCGCTGGCGCCCTTGAAGGTCGGGTCGGAGACAATCGCCTTGGCGATCTGATCGTCCGAGATCGACAGGCCCATGGTCGAGGTCTGATTATCCAGCACGGCTTCCGACACGAGGCGCGAGAGCACCTGCGTATCGATGCCATATTGATGCGCCTGGGCGTTGGTGATCTGCCGCCGGGCGCGCTGCTGCAATTGCTGCAACTCGTTCTGATATGCTTGGCGGAAGGCCTCCACCGTGACACTGGCGGTTCCCACGCTGGCGATCTGGTTGGCGTTAAAGCCAGTAAATACAGGGCCGATTCCCCAGATCACGAAGCTCACCATGATCAGGCCCATGATGACCGCGACGACGGCTTTGCCCGCCGTCGTGTTCTGGATGGCGCGCAGGCTCTCAAGCATATGTGGTCTCGTTCAACGGATCATCGATGGAATGGCGCCTGGGCCAAGTGGCCCGCTCCGGGCCGGCGCGGCGCACTATAGGGAGCGTGTCCCGCCCGCGCAACGCGAAGCGATGGTGCGGCGACGGGGACTTGTCGGGGTTGCCGGCCTGGGCCAAGTCTTGCGCCATATCCCTTTTCAAGAGGTGGATCAGCAATGCATTACTTGAACCTCGGCGGCACCGGTCTCCAAGTGTCGCGGCTTTGTCTCGGCTGCATGACCTATGGCGAGCCGGATCGCGGCCCGCATCCCTGGACGTTGCCCGAAGCAGAGAGCCGGCCCTTTCTCAAGCGGGCGCTCGACGCCGGGATCACGTTTTTCGATACAGCGAACGTCTATTCGGCCGGGTCGAGCGAGGAGATCGTCGGGAAAGCGCTGCTCGACTATGTGCCGCGCCACGAGATCGTGCTGGCCACCAAGGTCAACGGCCCGATGCGGAAGGACGCCAACGGGCGCGGGCTATCGCGCAAGGCCATCATGGCCGAAATCGACGCAAGCCTTAAGCGGCTCGGCACCGACTTCGTCGACCTCTACCAGATCCACCGGTTCGATCCGCACACGCCGATCGAAGAAACGCTGGAGGCGCTGCACGATGTCGTGAAGGCCGGAAAGGCACTCTATATCGGTGCCTCGTCGATGCATGCGTGGCAGTTCGCCAAAGCGCTTTACCTCGCCGACCTGCATGGTTGGACACGCTTCGTCTCGATGCAGAACCACTACAATCTCATCTATCGAGAGGAGGAGCGCGAGATGATGGGCCTCTGCATTGAGGAAGGCATCGGCGTCATTCCCTGGAGCCCGCTGGCTCGCGGCAAGCTGACCCGCCCGTGGGAGGACCAGCCAACCACCAAGCGGGCCGAGACGGACGAGTTCGGCAAGACGCTTTATGCGAGCGACGCCTCCGACAAAGCCGTCGTGGCCGCCACAGCCGAGGTCGCGGCTGCGCGCGGCGTACCGCAGGCGCAGGTAGCCCTTGCCTGGCTGTTGGCGCAGCCGGGCGTAACCGCTCCAATTATCGGCGCCTCGAAGCCACATCACCTCGACGATGCCGTGGCGGCGCTGGCGATCGACTTATCGACCGAGGAGGTCGCCAAATTGGAGGCTGCTTACACGCCTCATGCGGTCGCCGGATTCGAATGAAACCGTCAAACCGGCGCGGCTGATCCAAGCGGTCGGTCGGTTCCAAGCCGCCATTGCAATCGCATTGGCGGCTTGTATAGTCCGCGCCGCTCGCACCACCCGGGCACATCCCGGCCGAGCTTTGGAGTCTGCCCGCTTTGTTTACGCCCGCATTTGCACAAACGCCCGGCATGTCCGGTGGCGGAATGGACCTCGTTCTTCAGATGGCCCCCTTCGCGGTCATCCTCGTCATCATGTATTTTCTGATCCTCCGCCCTCAGCAAAAGCGCGCTAAGGATCACCGCGATCTCGTCAGCAACGTGCGCCGCGGCGACACCGTCGTCACGACGGGCGGCCTCATCGGCAAGGTCACCAAGGCGACCGAGCCGGCCGAGATCGAACTCGAGATTGCCGTCAACGTGCGGGTTCGCCTGTTGCGGACGATGATTTCCGAGGTGCGCGCCAAGGGCGAGCCCGTCAAGGACGTCCCGGTCAAGGCCTGACCGCTCCTTCGTTTCGTCGCGTGGCCTGAGCCAAAGGCACGCGCCTCAAGAGTGTTGAAGCAAGCCCATGATGCGTTTTGCCACCTGGAAGATCTTGTCGATCCTCGCAGGGACATTGATCGCCATCCTTCTGGTGATCCCGAGCTTGCTTCCGCCCGATCTGCGCGAAGACGTTCTCAAACATAGCCCGTCCTGGTTGCCGGCGCGCGCGATCGTGCTGGGGCTCGATCTTCAGGGCGGCGCGCATGTGCTTCTCGAAGTCGACGCGAATGCCGTGACCAAGACGCAGGTCGAAAACCTGCGCGACGATGTGCGGCGGCTGCTGCGCGAGCAGAATGTTCGTCTCACCGGCGGCGTCGGTATGCAGAGCCGTGGGGTGCAGTTGCGCGTGCCGGACGCAGCCGAGCGCGACAAGTTGTTGCCCAAGCTTCAGGCGTTGGCCGCTCCGATCGGTGCGAGCCTGACGGGCGCCGTCTCCAGCTTCACGATCAACCAGGGCAGTGATGGACTGATCCAACTGACCCTCTCGGACGCAGGGATCAACGACCGGGTCCGGCGTGCGGTCGATCAGTCGATCGAAGTTCTGAGACGTCGCGTCGATGCCCTCGGCACGACCGAGCCGAACATCCAGCGGGTCGGCGACGACAGAATTCTAGTCGAAGTTCCGGGCCTGCAGGACACGCAGCGCCTGAAGGATATCCTCGGGACGACCGCGAAGCTCGAGTTTCGCCTCGTCGCCGACCCCGGCGCCAACCCGGCCGATATCGAGGACCTGCCGAACTACAAGTCCGATAGTCCCGGGACGACGCCGGTGCAGCGTCAGATCATGGTTCAGGGCGAGGATCTCACCGATGCGTCCCCCGGCTTCGAGCAGCAGACCGGGCAGCCTGTCGTCAATTTCCGCTTCAATCTGCGCGGTGGGCAACAATTCGGTCAGGTCACCTCCGAAAATGTCGGCAAGCGGTTCGCCATCGTGCTCGACGGCAAGGTCGTCTCGGCTCCGGTGATCCGTGGCGCGATTCCCGGCGGCTCGGGCCAGATTTCCGGCGGCTTCACGGTCGAAGAGGCCAACAACCTTGCGGTGCTGCTTCGCGCCGGCGCGCTGCCGGCGAAGCTGACGGTCGTTGAGGAACGCACCGTCGGTCCTGGCCTCGGGCAGGACTCGATCAACGCCGGAAAGACCGCTTTCTATGTCGCGGCCGCTCTCGTCCTCACCTACATGATCACGACCTACGGTATTTTTGGCATCTTCGCCGATATTGCCTTGGCGGTTCATATCTTGCTGATTTTCGCCGCCATGGTGTTGCTCGGCGCCACCCTCACGTTGCCGGGTATCGCGGGGATCGTGCTGACGATCGGCCTCGCGGTGGATGCCAACGTGCTGATCTACGAGCGGATCAGGGAAGAAAATCACGCCGGGCGCTCGATCATCTCGTCGCTGGACTCAGGCTTCAAGCGGGCTTTCGCAACCATCGTCGATTCGAACGTCACGATGTTCGTGGCGGCCCTGATCCTGTATCTCTTCGGGTCAGGTCCGGTGCGGGGCTTCGCGGTTTCGCTCGGGCTGGGGATTCTGACCTCGATCGTGACAGCCGTCACCATGACCCGCATGATGATTGCGCTCTGGTATCGGGCCAAGCGACCGACCAAACTGCCGATCTGACGCGCTTCACTTGTCGTTCTGTCGATCCTGGCCGGTGGCTTCGATCGATCGGCGCTTAGGACAATCCACCGTATGAAACTTCTTCGTCTGGCCCCCGAGAACACCAAATTCGGGTTCATGCGCTTCCGGCGCTGGAGCTATCCGTTCTCGGCTTTCATGTCGATCGTGTCGGTCGTGATGTTCATCATGGTCGGGGTGAACTTCGGCATCGATTTCGCGGGTGGCACGTTGCTCGAACTTCGTGCGAAATCCGGTACGGCGGATCTCTCGACGTTGCGCCGTGTCGGCGACAATCTTGGCCTTGGTCACCTCGAAGTGCAGGGCTTTGGCCAGCCGTCCGACGTCACGCTGCGGGTCGGCCTCCAACCCGGCGGCGATCCGGCTCAACAAGCCGCCGTCGCCAAACTCAAGAGCGCGATCGGCGATGGCTACGAGTTTCGACGCGTCGAGGTCGTCGGACCGAGGGTCTCGGGCGAATTGGTCCAATCGGGGACGCTCGGCGTCGTCGTCTCGATCTTCGCCGTCCTGGTCTATCTGGCGTTCCGGTTCGAGTGGCAATTTGCGGTCGGCGCCGTCATCGCGACGATGCACGATCTGTTGCTGACGGTCGGCTTCTTCTCGGTCACGCATCTCGAGTTCAACACGACGTCGATCGCCGCGATTCTGACGATCGTCGGCTACTCGTTGAACGAAGCCGTGGTGGTGCTCGACCGCATCCGGGAAGTCATGAAGAAATATAAGCGGATCTCGACGGCCGACATGATCGACATGTCGATCAACGCTGTGCTGCCGCGGACCATCATGACGGCCACGACCGTGTTCCTGGCCTTGTTGGCGCTGGTGTTCTTCGGCGGTGAAGTCATCAAGTCCTTCTCGCTCGCGATGATGTGGGGCATTTTCGTCGGGACCTATTCGTCGATCTTCATCTGCTCGCCGATTCTGATCTATCTTGGCGTTCGCAACGAAACGCGGGATGCTCCGGTTAACGAGCCGAAACAGAAACCCGTGCAGACCACGAAGGCCACCGCCTGATCGATCCTGGCTCGATCGTGCTCTGAGGACCGAGGCACAATGGCTGGCGAACTTCACGATGGCTTCGTCCCCGGCAATCATCTGATCGAGGCTTACGGCAACGGCGGTTTCCGCTTTGCCAGCATGTCCCACAAGGGCTCGATCATCGTGATGTCGTCGGGAATCTACGCGTGGACCGCCGACAGCCCGGCCGATATCTTGCCCGGAACGCTCGGACCGCTCTTCGACGCGCCGAAGGGCAGCATTGAACTTTTGCTTGTCGGAACCGGGACCGATCTTGTTCCGCTGCCGGACGCCTTGCGCCAACGGCTGAAACAAGCCGGCATCCGATCCGACCCGATGTCGACCGGCGCTGCGGCGCGGACGTATAATATTCTCATCGGCGAAGGGCGTTTGGTCGCGGCCGCGCTTCTGGCCGTCGCATGAGCCACATTCCGCCATCAGCCGCGGCCTCGCTTGCTGAACATTATGTCCATTGCGAAGCCCATGTCCGAGCGGGCGATCGCGACTTCTGGCTTGCGATGCTGTTCGCACCGGCTGCGAAGCGTCCGCATCTTTATGCCGTCCGGGCATTCCTGCTCGAGATCGCGCAGGTGCGCGAACGCGTCACGGAACCATTGGCTGGGGAATTGCGGCTGCAATGGTGGCGCGACGCGATCGAGGGCGAAGCCCGGGGCGATGTCGCGTCGCATCCGGTCGCGGCCGCATTGCTCGATACAATTCAGACTTGTCGCCTTCCGCGCGAGGTGCTGACTGACCTGATCGAGGCGCATCGCTTCGATCTCTACGACGATCCCATGTCGACGCTGCACGATTGGGAGAATTATTGCGAGCAGACGGCGGCGGGGCCGATCCAGGTGTTGGCCATCATCTTGACCGGGAAGCAGGAGCCGGGTGGCATCGGGGCCGCCTCCCATGCCGGCGTGGCGCTCAGCGTCATCGGGCAACTCGCCGACCTTTCGCGGCACCGCACGCCGGTTTATTTGCCGGCTGATCTTTTGGCGCGTCATAAGCTCAAGCCCGCCGACATCGAAGCCGGTCACGCGACCAAGCAGATTGAGCAGATGCTTGCCGACATGCGGGGCATCGCACGACTGCATCTTGACGCCCTGCGGAATCAAGCATCGACAATAGAGCCGGCCGCATTGCCGGCTTACCTGCTGACCAGTCTGGTCGAGCCGACCCTACGCCTCAGCGAGCGCAAGGGACGGGACCCCTTCACCGAGCCTCTGCTGCTCCCGCGCTGGAAGCGGCAGTGGATCATGTGGCGAGCCAGCCGACGCAACGCTCTCTGAGTGCTCCGCTTAGCGGCCGGTCAGCACCGGTAAGTCGTCTCGTGCTCCCCATTCGGCCCAGGAGGCGTCGTAGATACGCGCCCCGTCGTGGCCTGCCGATTCGAGCGCCAAGGCGACGATCGCGGCCGACAGGCCCGATCCGCACGTAGCGATGACCGGTTCGGACGGTTCGACGCCGGTCTCGTCGAAGAGATCCTGCAGCACCTCGGGAGTCTGAAGCCGGCCATTCACGACCAGTTTGTCGAACGGGAGATTGCTGCTGCCTGGCATGTGGCCGGATCGCAGGCCGGGGCGCGGCTCGCTCACTTCGGCCCGGAAGCGCTCGCCCGGGCGTGCGTCGACCACGAGAGCCGAGCCATCGTCGAGTGCGGCGCGGACATCCGCCAAGGTCGCGACAGCCTTCGGATCGAGCACGGCATTGAAGGTGGCGGCGGGTTTCGGGCTGCTTTCTCCCGCAACGAGGGGACGGTTCTCCGCTTTCCATTGCGGCAGGCCGCCCTCGAGAAGCGAGACAGCCTTAGCCCCGAAGGTCCTGAACGTCCAACGCACGCGCGGCGCCGAGAAGAGACCCGATCCGTCATACACGACGATGTGGTGCTGATCGGAAATCCCGAGAGCGCTGACCGCAGCCGTGAACATCTCGAGGGTCGGCAGCATGTGGGGCAGGCCGGTCGAATGGTCCGCGATCGCATCGACGTCGAAGAAGACGGCGCCAGGAATATGCGCCGCATTATATTCAGCGCGCGGGTTCCTGTTCAGGGTCGGCAGATACCAGGATCCATCGACGACGATGACGGTCGGGTCGTCGAGGTGCTCGGCCAGCCAGGCCGTGGTGACGAAAGGCGATGAGGGAGCGGAGGGGGTCGGCATGGCGAACTCGCATCAGATAAGACGGGACGTGCTTTTCTCTATCAGCTTCCCAAGGCTTTTGGCTTGGCCTAGAAGGCGGGTGTTGCAAACTCCACGAGCTCAAGAGGCCCCGCATGACCGCGATCGTCGATATTCTCGCCCGTGAGATCATGGATAGTCGAGGCAATCCGACGATTGAAGTCGATGTGATCCTCGAATCGGGCGTTCAGGCCCGGGCCGCTGTTCCGTCGGGAGCCTCGACCGGCGCGCATGAAGCCGTCGAGTTACGGGATGGCGACAAGAGCCGGTTCAGTGGCAAAGGCGTCCTGAAGGCCGTGGCCGGTGTGCAGACCATTTTTGAAGCGATCGCCGGCATCCCGGTCGAGGAGCAGGTGCGGATCGATCAAGCCATGATCGACCTCGACGGCACGCCCAACAAGGCGAAGCTCGGCGCCAATGCGATCCTCGGCGTGTCGCTTGCGGTCGCCAAGGCGGCGGCCGAAGAACTCGGTCTACCGCTGTTCCGCTACGTCGGCGGCACCCAGGCGCATGTGCTGCCGGTTCCGATGATGAATATCGTCAATGGCGGCGCCCACGCCGACAACCCGATCGACTTTCAGGAATTCATGATCCTGCCGGTTGGCGCGCCGAGCCTAAAAGAGGCCGTGCGCTGGGGTTCTGAAGTGTTTCACACGCTCAGGTCCGCACTGAAAAAGGCCGGTCAGAACACCAACGTCGGTGACGAAGGCGGGTTTGCGCCGAACCTGCCATCGGCGGAAGCTGCGCTCGACTTTTGCATGGACGCGATCCGACAAGCCGGCTTCAAGCCGGGCGACGACATGGTGCTCGGGCTCGACTGCGCCGTGACGGATTGGTTCAAGGACGGCCAGTATCATTATGAAGGGGAGGGCAAGGTCCGCTCGATTCAGGAGCAGGCCGAATATCTCGCCAAGCTTGCGACCGACTATCCGATCGCCTCGATCGAAGATGGCATGTCGGAGGATGATTGGGAGGGTTGGAAGATCCTGACCGATCTCATCGGCTCGAAATGTCAGCTCGTGGGTGACGATCTCTTCGTGACCAACACATCGCGCATCGCGCGTGGCATCAAGGATGGCGTCGCCAATTCGTTGCTGGTGAAGGTCAACCAGATCGGGACGCTGACCGAAACCCTCGCGGCGGTCGAAATGGCGCAGCGTGCCGGCTACACGGCGGTCATGTCCCATCGGTCCGGCGAGACGGAGGATTCGACGATTGCGGATCTCGCGGTCGCGACCAATTGCGGACAGATCAAGACCGGCTCTCTCGCGCGGTCGGACAGATTGGCCAAGTATAATCAGTTGATCCGCATCGAGGAAATGCTCGGCAGCCAGGCGAAATACGCTGGTCGCAATGCCCTCAAGGCGCTCGCCAAGCTCGGCTGAACGGACCACAACAGACCATCGTGAGAGGGCGGGCCATAGGGCTCGCCCTTCTGCGTTTCAGGGAGACGTAGCTGGTGCGACTCGCAGGCGGATTAAAGCTTTTTCAACCATGCTGGCGCAGGCTCAAATCATGGTCGTTCGCACGCGTCTCCGCGCCATTCTCTATCCCGTTCTGCTCTACGCTCTCTCTGGCGTCGCAGCATCGTATTTCATCTATACGGCCGTGAATGGCGAGCGTGGCTTGAAAACAAAGGCGGAATACAAAGTCCAGATTGCTGCATTGCGAGATAATCTGACACAGTTGAAGACCGAGCGAACGCTCTGGGAGCATCGCATAACACTTATGCGTTCGGAGGCAGTCGATCGTGACCTCTTGGAAGAGCAAGCGCGATTAAAGCTCGATTTCGTCGATCCCCGTGATCTTGTTGTGTTTTCGAAAGTCTCCGCAAAACCCTGACCCGCGTCTACAACAGACCTGATCTGCGCGCAGCGCTATGGTGCAGTGCGGCATGGGCAAAGTCGCTTTGTTTTCGCAAAATCAAAGGCTTATTCGGCCCGAATGCGGCGTGGCGCCCCTCGCTTTTGGCCGAATGCTCCGCTAGTTTCCCTGCGAGTTTATAGAGGCCCGGTCTGCCCAGGCCGATGGTTCGCAAGGATCGTTCATGTCCCTCGCCGCACAATCGCCTCGTCCAGAGGTCAACGCGTCCAAACCCGCCCCGTCGTCGAACCTCGCCGTCTTTACGAAGGACGAGGAGCTGGCGGCCTACGACAAGATGCTGATGATCCGCCGCTTCGAAGAGAAGGCAGGCCAGCTCTACGGCATGGGGATGATCGGCGGCTTCTGCCATCTCTACATTGGCCAGGAAGCGATTGTGGTCGGCATGAAGATGGCATCCAAGGAAAACGATAAAGTCATCACCGGCTATCGCGACCATGGTCATATGCTGGCCTGCGACATGGATCCGAAGGGTGTGATGGCGGAGCTGACCGGTCGGCGCGGAGGATATTCCCGCGGCAAGGGCGGCTCGATGCATATGTTCTCCAAGGAAAAGCATTTCTACGGCGGCCACGGTATCGTCGGGGCGCAGGTGTCGCTGGGGACCGGCCTCGCCTTTGCCAACGCCTATCGGGGCGATGGGTCCGTCACCATGGCTTATTTCGGGGATGGCGCCGCCAACCAAGGGCAGGTTTACGAGAGCTTCAACATGGCTGAGCTGTGGAAGCTGCCGATCGTCTATGTGATCGAAAACAACCGTTATGCGATGGGCACCTCTGTCGCCCGCTCGTCGGCGCAGACTGATTTTTCCCGTCGCGGCGTGTCGTTCAATATCCCTGGCGACAAAGTGGATGGGATGGACGTTCGGGCCGTCAAGGCAGCGGGTGAGCGGGCGCTGGAGTGGTGCCGCTCTGGCAATGGTCCGATGATCCTCGAAATGGAGACCTACCGCTATCGCGGCCATTCGATGTCCGATCCGGCCAAGTATCGGTCGCGCGAGGAAGTGCAGAAGATGCGCGACGAGCAGGACCCGATCGAGCAGGTTCGCCAGCGTTTGATCGACCAGCACGGCGTCAAGGAAGATGAACTCAAGGAGATCGACGCCAAGGTGCGCGCGATCGTCAATGAGGCTTCGGATTTCGCCCAGCACGACCCCGAGCCCGACGCGTCCGAACTTTGGACCGACATTCTTCTCTGACGCACGGCCTATAGGAAGCACTGATGGCAACGAATGTGTTGATGCCGGCGCTGTCGCCCACGATGGAGCAGGGCAAGCTGGCCAAATGGGTCAAGAAGGTCGGCGACAAGGTGAAGTCCGGCGATATCCTGGCCGAGATCGAAACCGACAAAGCCACGATGGAAGTCGAGGCCGTCGATGAGGGGACGCTCAGCGCCATCTTGATCGATGAGGGGACCGAGAATGTGGCGGTCAACACCCCGATCGGGGTGATCGTCGCTGAAGGCGAGGCGGCGGATGCGATGCCGACGGCGACCGTCAAGGCGCCGACCGAGTCGACGGATCAGGGCGGTGGTGCGGCCAACGGCAACGTGCCTGCATCCGAGAAGCCGGATGTTGCAGCGAAGTCGGATGAACGGGCTCTCGCGACGTCTAAGCTGAACGGCGCTGCTCATACCGCCGATCACGCCATGGATGGTGGCGCGGCCGATGAGGCGCCCGAGGTGCCGGAGGGCACCAAATTCGTCCAGATCACGGTGCGTGAAGCCCTGCGTGACGCGATGGCCGAAGAAATGCGGCGCGACGGCAATGTGTTCATCATGGGTGAAGAGGTCGCCGAATATCAGGGCGCCTATAAGGTGACCCAGGGACTGTTGCAGGAATTTGGCGCCAAGCGCGTCGTCGATACACCGATCACGGAACATGGCTTTGCGGGGATCGGCGTCGGCGCCGCAATGGCGGGGCTGCGCCCCATCATCGAGTTCATGACGTTCAATTTCGCCATGCAGGCGATCGACCAGATCATCAATTCGGCCGCCAAGACGCTGTATATGTCGGGTGGGCAAATGGGGTCACCCATCGTGTTCCGCGGTCCCAATGGAGCTGCCGCGCGCGTCGGGGCACAGCATAGCCAGGATTTTACCGCTTGGTATTCGAGCGTGCCGGGGCTCAAGGTCGTCGCACCCTATTCGGCCGCAGACGCGAAGGGGTTGCTAAAGAGCGCGATCCGCGACCCTAACCCGATCGTGTTTTTGGAAAATGAGATCCTGTACGGGCAGTCGTTCGACGTGCCGGATCTCGAGGACTTCACCGTGCCGATCGGTAAGGCGCGTGTCGCCCGCAAGGGTAAACATGTCACCATCGTGTCGTGGTCGATCGGCATGAGCTACGCCTTGAAGGCAGCTGACGAACTCGCCAAAGACGGTATCGAAGCGGAGGTCATCGATCTCCGCACGATCCGCCCGATGGATACGGCGACGATTCTGGCGTCCGTCAAAAAGACGGGCCGCTGCGTGACGGTCGAAGAAGGCTGGGCACAATCGGGCGTTGGCGCCGAGATCAGCGCGCGCGTCATGGAAGGCGCGTTCGACTATTTGGACGCACCCGTCATGCGCGTATCCGGCAAGGATGTTCCGATGCCTTATGCCGCTAACCTCGAGAGACTGGCTTTGCCCAGCATTGCCGAAGTGGTGCAAGCCGCAAAGGCCGTGACCTACCGCTGACGCCGCGTGGTTCGGTTTGTCGATCCTGCTCTGATTTGATTTCGTCGAGGCGCATATGCCCACCAACATTCTGATGCCGGCCCTGTCTCCGACCATGGAGAAGGGAAATCTGTCGAAGTGGCTCAAGAAGGAAGGCGATACGATTAAATCCGGTGACGTGATCGCCGAAATCGAAACCGACAAGGCCACCATGGAGGTCGAGGCGGTCGACGAAGGCACGCTCGCCAAGATCGTGGTGCCGGAAGGCACGGCGGACGTCGATGTCAACGCCGTCATTGGGGTCATCGCGGCCGAAGGCGAGGATGTGAAGACCATCGCGAGCCAGTCGATCGACGCCGCTCCTGCTGCCAAGGCGGCACCCGAAGCTGCGCCTGAAACGAAGGCCGAGCCTGCGACCGTCGAGCAGGGTGCCGCAATCTCCGCGCCGCAGGGTCTGCGCGGCGAGCGTGAGCCTGCGAATGTTCCCATGGCCTCCAAAGGTGAGGAAACTGCGGCCCGTGACGCCGTCGATTTAGGCGCGCAAATTTTCGCCTCGCCGCTCGCCCGACGAATCGCCAAGGATGGCAATCTCGATTTGTCCCAAGTGAACGGGTCGGGCCCGCATGGTCGGATTGTCGAGCGGGACGTGAAAGCCGCGCTCGCGTCGCCGCGCCCGGTCGTGGCCCCGCAGGCAACAGCCGCGGCGCCGGCTCCCGTTCAAGCGCCGGGGCCGAAGCCTGCCGCCGCCTCGGACGAGACCATCAAGAAAATGTATCCGGCCGGCTCGTTCGAGGAGCTGCCGCACGATTCGATGCGGAAAACCATCGCGCGTCGTCTGGTCGAGGCCAAAACGACAATCCCGCATTTCTATCTGTCGGTCGACTGCGATCTCGATGCGCTGATGGCGCTGCGCGAGCAGATCAATGCGGCCGCTCAGAAGGATAAGCATGGCAAGCCCGCCTACAAGGTTTCAGTCAACGACTTTGTGATCAAGGCGCTGGCGCTCGCCTTGATCCGCGTGCCTGAAGCCAACGTGACTTGGACCGAAGCCGCGATGCTGAAGCACAAGACCGCGGATATCGGCGTCGCGGTTTCGATCCCTGGCGGCTTGATCACGCCCGTGATTCGTGCCGCCGAGACCAAGACGCTGTCGACGATCTCGAACGAGATGAAGGATTATGCCGCGCGGGCGCGTAACCGCAAGCTGAAGCCCGAGGAGTATCAGGGCGGCACCTCCGCGGTGTCTAATCTCGGCATGTTCGGCATCAAGAATTTTGCCGCGATCGTCAATCCGCCTCATGCCTCGATCCTGGCAGTCGGCGCCGGGGAGAAGCGCGTCGTGGCCAAGAATGGCGCGCCCGCTGTCGCGACCGTCATGACCGTAACGCTGTCGACCGACCACAGGGCGGTCGATGGCGCGCTTGGGGCTGAATTGATCTCGGCCTTCCGAACCTTGATCGAGAACCCGATGGGAATGCTGGTCTGACCTGCATTGCACGGTCTGCAACGCCGCCGTGCAGGACCCCATGTTCCGTCTCAACGCGATTGAATTGAGTTCTCTCCCATGGCTGACACCTACGACATCATCGTGATCGGCGCTGGACCCGGCGGCTATGTGGCCGCCATTCGGGCCGCACAGCTCGGCTTCAAGACGGCCGTGGTGGACCGCGAGCATCTTGGCGGCATCTGCCTGAACTGGGGTTGTATTCCAACCAAGGCGCTTCTTCGCTCGGCTGAAATCTACCACAACATGACCCATGCGGAGGCCTACGGCCTGAGCGCCAGCGGCATTGGCTTCGATCTGGGCAAGGTGGTCGGGCGCTCGCGGGGCGTGTCGCAGCAACTCGTCAACGGCATCGGCTTCTTGATGAAGAAGAACAAGATCGACGTGATCTGGGGTGAAGCCAAAATCACCAAGGTTGGCGAGATCGCGGTCGTGCCGGCCACGAAGTCGGCCATGGGAAAACCGCCCGTGCCGGCGCCCAAGGGTGCCAAAGGGCCCGGCACCTATCAGGCCAAGCACATTATTGTGGCAACGGGGGCGCGGCCGCGCGCCTTGCCCGGCATCGAGCCCGACGGCAAGCTGATCCAGACCTATTTCGAGGCGATGGTGCCGCAGGCTATGCCGAAGTCCCTTCTGGTCATGGGGTCTGGCGCGATCGGCATCGAATTCGCTTATTTTTACCGCACGATGGGGGCCGAGGTTACGGTCGTCGAAGTGTTGCCGCAGATCCTCCCTGTCGAAGATGCGGAAATCGCCGCTTTCGCGCGGAAGCGGTTCGAGAAAGCCGGGATCAAGATCATGACCGGCGCCAAGGTGACCGGGGTCAAGAAGGGTGAAAACGACATCACGGCAACGATCGACGACGGGAAGGGTGGCACGCTGACCATCACGGCCGATCGGATGATCTCGGCGGTCGGCGTGGTCGGCAACAGCGAAAATCTCGGGCTCGAGGCGCTTGGCGTAACGATCGACCGCGGCATCATCGCGACCGACGGCTTCGGCCGCACGGGTGTCGATGGCATCTATGCGATCGGCGATGTCGTGGGTGCGCCCATGTTGGCCCACAAGGCCGAGCACGAGGGTGTGATCTGCGTCGAGACCATCAAGGGCATGCACACGCATGCGCTCGATCGCGCCATGATCCCGGGTTGCACCTACTGCCTGCCGCAGATTGCCTCCGTCGGGTTGACCGAAGCCAAGGCAAAGGAGGCCGGTTTCGACTTAAAGGTGGGACGTTTCCCGTTCGTCGGTAACGGCAAGGCGATCGCTCTCGGCGAGCCCGAGGGGATGGTCAAGACGATCTTCGACGCCAAGACGGGGCAGTTGCTGGGGGCCCATATGGTCGGGGCTGAAGTCACCGAACTGATCCAGGGTTTTGTGGTCGCGATGAACCTCGAGACGACGGAGGAGGACCTCATCAATGCGGTGTTCCCGCATCCGACCTTGTCGGAAACCATGCACGAGAGCGTTCTGGACGCCTACGGGCGTGTCATCCACACGTAAGAGCCGTGTCGGCAGGGATCGGGTCATCGGGCCTTTCGATCCCGCCACCACCACTCGTATTTTTATGTCGAGCGAGTTCGCCTATAGAAGCCGCTCAACCTTGCCGCACGGTCATCGTGTCGCGATTTCCGGAAGCTGAAGATGTTCGAAGCCCATAGCCTGATCACCGTCCTGTTCGTCGGCCTTGTGGCTGGCTGGCTTGCCAGCCTCATCATGGGTGGCGGAGGCTTGATCCGCGATCTCGTCACGGGCTTGATCGGTGCTTTTGTGGGAAGCTTGATCGTACATGGCTTCGGCGTTCCCCTCCCGATCCATAATCCGCTGATTGCCGATATCGTGATTTCGACGATCGGCGCGGTGGTTGTGGTCGCGATCGCCCGGATCGTGGCCTGACGGTCAAACCCCCGTCGTGCTCTTCAGCTAGGCGAGCTTAGGCCGCGCGGACGTTCCGCAGCGGCGTGTTGTTGGAGGGGAACAATGGATCAACCGCTTGCCGTGATGGGAACGCCGGGCATCGGGTTTCTGTCGTTGATCATTCTTGGCGGCCTAGCCGGCTGGATCGCCGGGATGATCGTCGGCTCACGTCACTGGCTGTTCACCAATATCCTCATCGGCATCGCGGGCTCCTACATCGGCTCCAATCTGGCCCGTGTGTTGAACTTCGGCCTGGTCGGATCGATCGACTACTTCGTCGCGGCCTTAGCCGGCTCGGTTATCCTCCTCATCGTGTGGCGCGCGCT
Organism: Lichenihabitans psoromatis; assembly: GCF_004323635.1. Taxonomy (NCBI): domain Bacteria; kingdom Pseudomonadati; phylum Pseudomonadota; class Alphaproteobacteria; order Hyphomicrobiales; family Lichenihabitantaceae; genus Lichenihabitans; species Lichenihabitans psoromatis. Next base: position 3,822,477 of record NZ_CP036515.1, on the reverse strand, counting down.
TCATCCTGCGCAAGTCTGACAGAAGCGCTATGGATGCGGTAAGCTTGCGGCGTGTCGCCCGGGGCTTATATCGGCCATGCGGCACGAGATAGTGTTGCAACCCAAATGATGGGCTAAGCTGTCGATCCCAGCGGCCCGCAAGCAAGAAGCATCGAACGCCCCATGGTTTTGGTTCTCGATCTCCTCGGCAAGGATGCGCGCTCAAAGACGGAGAGCGCGCGCCATCCCGAGAAAGCGCATCGGCCCGATCAACCGGTGCTGCGGAAGCCTGATTGGATCCGTGTCAAAGCGCCCGGATCGCCGGCTTATGCCGAAACCAACCGGATCGTCCGTCAACATGGTCTGGTGACGGTCTGCGAGGAGGCGGGCTGCCCGAACATCGGCGAGTGCTGGGAAAAGAAGCACGCGACCTTCATGATCATGGGGGACACCTGCACCCGGGCCTGCGCGTTCTGCAACGTGAAGACCGGCCTACCCGGCGCTCTCGATGCGGATGAACCCGCCAAGATCGGCGATGCGGTCGCCAAGCTTGGTCTCGGGCATGTGGTGATCACCTCGGTCGACCGTGACGATCTCGCCGATGGCGGGGCCGCGCATTTCGCAGCCGTGATCGCGGCCATTCGCGTGGCGGCACCGACCACGACGATCGAGATCCTCACGCCCGACTTCCTCCGCAAGCCTGGCGCGATCGAGACCGTCGTGGCGGCCAAACCGGACGTGTTCAATCACAATCTCGAGACCGTGCCGTCGCATTACCTGAGCGTCCGGCCCGGCGCGCGTTACTTCCACTCGATCCGGCTGTTGCAGAAGGTCAAGGAGCTCGACGCTTCCATCTTCACGAAATCCGGCATCATGGTGGGGCTGGGCGAGCAGCGGAACGAGGTCTTGCAACTGATGGACGACCTTCGGTCCGCCGATGTCGACTTCCTGACGATTGGCCAATATCTTCAACCAACCAAAAAGCATCATCCCGTGATGTCGTTTGTGACGCCGGATGAGTTTAAAGCCTATGCCAGCATTGCCACCGCCAAAGGGTTTCTGCTCGTCTCGGCGTCGCCGCTGACACGGTCGTCGCATCATGCGGGCGAAGACTTCGCTCGTCTGCGTCTGGCTCGCGCGAAGGCAATCGGACCCTCGGCGACCTGACGAGCTCCGCCAAGCCGAGTCTCGGTCAGTCGCTCGTTAGGGCTTGCTCGCGCTGACCGCCCAACCGCACCATCATGTCGATCAAGGCGCGGTCCGTTAGGACGGCTGTACGTTCCTTCCGCTTAAGCCAGGAGCAAGCCTCGTCGATCGTCGCGGCCTCGGTCAGCTTGGCGGCCGCCATGGCGCGCTCGATATCGACATCGCCACGTTTGCGCGACGGGACAACCGGCAAGAAGGCCTCGTGAATGTCACGAAACGACGGGTCGTCGTAGATGGCGAGCAGGCCATCCGCGTCGTCGTAGCCGGTGCGGGCGAGATCGAGAGCCAAAGCATTCGCACGCTGCGCGATGGGCGGAACAGACGTTTCCTCTGGCGTCATCAGCAGGCCGAGACGCTTGAGAAAGAGGCCGATCGACAATTGTCCGCTGGCCCAGGACAGTATGATCGCGAGTAGCAGTCCGGCGACCGTTGGCGACATCCAAGCGACGAGCGACGGCGAAATCAGAAGACCGGCCGCCAGGGTCGCGGCACCGAGCACGACATGTGAACGGTGACGGCGCACGATGTCGCGCATGGGAATCGAGCCGTCGTCGCGCCGCTGCGGACTCCAACCCGTATCCCGCCCGAACAGGATCTGCATGACGGAGCCGGATTGTACCAGCATCATGATCGGCGCCAGCAGGGCCGACATGATGACCTCTAGGAGTGCCGATAGGATCAACCGGATGGCGCCACCGCTGGCCCGGCGAATGGGCGTCTGGACGATCGCGATGATGAGGCCGAAGAGTTTCGGCGCCAGAAGGAACCCCATCGTGATCGCGAAGAGGTCGAGGGCGCGTTGCGCGTCGAAACGCGGCCAAGCCGGAAACAGCGAGAAATCCTGTGTGAAATATTCTGGCCGGATGTATGTCGATTGCAGCACCAGAACGATACCGACCAGCAATTGCGCCATCCACAGCGGTGAGGCCATGTAGCCCATGATGCCGTTGGCGAAATGCTGCCGAGACGCAAGGTGGAAACCGCGAGCGAACATCACACGGATATGCTGCAGATTTCCCTGGCACCAGCGCCTGTCGCGAATGCCGACATCGATTAGTGAGGGGGGGCTTTCCTCAAAGCTGCCGCCGAGCACCGGCAGCATCGTCACGCCGTAGCCGGCACGGCGGATCAGCGCCGCCTCGACAAAATCATGGCTGAGGATGTGGCCGCCGAACGGGGGCCGTCCGCGCAGATCGGGCAGCCCGCAATGCGCCGCGAAGGCTGCCGTTCGGATGATAGCATTGTGGCCCCAGTAATTGCCGTCGCGCCCCATCCACACGGCCAAGCCGGCCGCGATGACCGGGCCATAGACGCGAGCCGCGAATTGCTGGAGGCGAGCGAACAGCGTGTTGCGGTTGATGATGAGCGGCAGCGTCTGAATGATGCCGGCATCCTGATCGGCTTCCATAGCCGATGCCAAGCTGACGATCGAATGTGCCGTCATCAGGCTATCGGCATCCAGCACGACCATATGCTCGTAAGCGCCTCCCCAGCGGGTGACGAAATCCGCGATATTGCCGGCCTTGCGGCTCGTATTCTTCGATCGATGGCGATAGAAAACCCGGCCTTTGCCGCGGAGCCGTTCCCGCAGCGCCACATAGGCCCGCTCCTCCGCGATCCACACATCCGGATCGGTGGTGTCGGAGAGCAGAAAATAATCGAAATGCTGGCCAACTCCGGTGCGGGCCACATCCTCGCAGATCGCCTGAAGCGCGCCGAACACCCGCGCGGTTGCCTCATTGTAGATCGGCATGACGATGGCGGTCTGGGCCGACAACGACGACGGCAAGTCGGGGGCTTTCGGCGCGAAGAACAGCAGCCAGACGAAACCGACGACCGAACTCGCGAACGACAACGCGATCCAGGAGAAATTTGCCACGAACAGGACCAGCAAAACCCATTCGAGCAGGGTAACGCCGCCGACATCGACCACCCGGTACATTTGCCATGTGCCATAGGCCGTGATCGCAAGGCCGCCGCCGAACACGACCAGACGCGACAACCATGGAATCGTGCGATTGCGCGCCTCCTGCCAGGACCGACGGGTCGATTTGTCGAAGCGGGACAGAGACTGAACCGGCATGGCAAGCGGCTGCTCGGCGGGCATCGACGGCTGCATGCGCCGGCTTCGCTCGGCCGGTTCCGCTGTGGCTTGGTCTTCGCCTGCTACGCTGTCCATCTGTAAAGCCAAGTCTCACTCACAGGTTTGCCGTTGTTTTCGAGCGCCAACCGCAACTCGGACAGATTTTCGCTTGCGGGGTCGAGTTCGAACAGCAGGCGATAGGTTTTGTTAGGCTGCGACACGAACGTCCGCAGCAAGGCGATCGTCCCCACCGAACTCGATAGCGCGGGTTTCAGATCCGCGACCTGTTTCGCGTCGGCGAAGATGTCGCCCGTGAATTCGACCAAGAAGCGCCGACGTTTGCCCGACGCGCCTTTACCCTGGCGAGTCTCCGTCACGATCGCGAGGGGCGGCCGCTCGACCGGCGTCCAACACCAGGATTGCCGATAGGAGAGCGCCATTTCGGTGTTGGCCTGCAACGGCGCCTTTGGCCGCCAGAAGCATACGATGTTCTCGTTGATCTCGGCGTCGGACGGGATTTCCACCAGCACGACGTTGCCTTCGCCCCAATCGCTCAGTGGCTCGATCCACAGCGAAGGGCGAAGCTCCCAATGCTGATCGTCGTCCTGAAACTGCGCGAACCGTCGTTCGCGCTGCAACATGCCGAAACCGCGCGGGCTATTGTTGATGAAGGACGAAATTTGCAGCGTCTCGCGATTGGACACCGGCCGCCACAGCCATTCGCCGTTGGTGTTGTGGATCTGCAGGCCGCCGGTCTCGTAGACGCCCTCGCGCAGATCGTCGCGGTTGCGTCGGTTGGCTGGGCCGAAGAACGACATCCCCGCCATGGTGCCGAGCCCGACACCGTCCACGATCGCGCGGGTGAACAAGGTGCATTCGGTGTCGATGATGGTGATGTCGCCCGGCCGCAGCGTGAAGCGATAGGCGCCCGTCATGCTTTCGCTATCGACCAGGGCATGCAGCACGAGCGCGTTATTGGCCAGCGTCGGGCGTTCGATCCAGACCGCCCGAACCATTGGGAATTCCTCCCCCTTAGGATCTGCGGTGCGGATCGATAGCGCGCGGGCCGTCACACCGAAGTTCTGTCCTCGCGCGATCGCTCGGAAGAAACTCGCGCCTTGAAAGATCGCGACTTCGTGAAAACCGTCCGGCCCCATCGGCTGCAGCACGCGGAAACCGGAAAAGCCGATATCCGGGATAGTGCTTGGAACCTGCAAGCCACCGAAGTCGAAACGCGACGGGTCATAACCCAGCCGTCGCGCTTTGCCGTTCTCGACGACATTGATCTCCATCGGTGCCGAGAAAAGGAAGCCGCGATGCAGCGGTTCGAGCGCGAAACCAACGTTATCGCCGGCCCACGTCGCAGATCCGGGCTGGGGCCGGATCGCGACATATTTCTCGTACGGCAGCTTGGCGAATGGCGCCGGAAGATCCGTATCGAGAGCCACAAAAGGTTTCTTGGCGAGGTCGCGCGCCCGATCAACGATCGAAGCGGCGTCGAAATTCGGGATTGGGGCGGATGACGCCGTCGAACTGCCGGCCGTCGTGGCCGGAGGCGTGGGCTGTGTCGACTGAGCGAGGGCACCCGATGCTGTCGCACCGATGCTCAACGCGGCCAATTTCAGAACATCTCGACGTATGATCATCAATGAGACTGGCGCTTCGTCACTGGTGCTTCGGGGAGCCGAGACCCCGAATTTGCGGACCGGCCAAGGCACTCTATAACCGAATTTATTGCGGCAGCGAGGCGTTTTTGAACCGTTATTGCGACGGATCGGCGAGGGTTCGAACCGTAGGATCGCGAGTGTGTTCGCAAGCGCACACTCGGCACGTCATCGCGGGTGAGGGAGGGTGTCATAAGCCAAGTTGGTCAGACCGAAAGGCGCTGCATCGCGGTCATCCTCGCTGCAGGCGAAGGCACCCGCATGAAATCGGCAAAGCCGAAGGCGCTGCATGGCATCGCGGGCCGTTCGATGCTGTCTCACGTCGTCGCAGCCGCTCAAGCCATGGGCGCCGATCATATCGCGGTCGTGGTGGCGCCCGGCCGCGACGCGGTGATTCAAGAGATCCGCGCGATCGCACCGGACGCCACGATCGTGCTCCAGCACGAGCGACGCGGAACCGCCCATGCGGTTCTGAGCGCGCGTGACGCCATCGGCGTCGATTTCGATGATCTGGTCGTGCTCTATGCCGACGTTCCGTTGATCCGGCCCGACACTCTTGGCCGACTTCGCGCCGCCCTTGCCGATGGCAGCGCCGTGGCCACCTTGGGCTTCAAGGCCGCCGACCCGACCGGCTATGGGCGTCTCGTCCAATCAGCGGACGGATCGCTGACGGCCATTCGAGAGCAGAAGGATGCGACGCCGGCCGAACGCGCCATCGATCTGTGTAATTCCGGGCTTATGGCGCTCGACGGAACGATCGCGGTCCGACTGCTCAGCAGCATCGGTTGCGACAATGCACAGGGCGAATTCTACCTGACCGACGCCGTGGAAGCGGCGGTGGCAGAGGGGCGACACTGCGCCGTGACGATCACGGACGAAGCGGAAGTGCAGGGCGTCAACGATCGGGTGCAACTGGCGGCGGCCGAGCGCTCGATGCAGGCGCGGCTGCGTGAGGCGGCCATGCGGGGCGGCGCGACGCTGGTTGCGCCCGATACCGTCTTTCTGTCGTACGACACCGTCCTCGGCCGGGATGTCGTGGTTGAGCCGCAATGCTGGTTCGGACCCGGTGTGTCGGTGGGCGACGGCGCCGCCATCCATGCCTTCTCCTACCTTGAGGGCGCCACGATCGCGTCCGGCGCCTCCGTGGGTCCCTATGCCCGCCTGCGACCGGGCGCGGCGATCGGCGAGAACGCCAAGGTCGGCAATTTCGTCGAGATCAAAAATGCTGAGATCGAGCGTGGCGCGAAGGTCAGCCACTTGAGCTATATCGGGGACGCCACGGTCGGGTCCGGGGCCAATATCGGCGCCGGAACCATCACCTGCAATTACGATGGCTTCAACAAGGCGCGGACGATCATCGGCGCAGGGGCATTCGTCGGGTCCAACTCCGCATTGGTGGCGCCTGTTACGATCGGCGAGGGAGCCTTTATCGGCTCCGGGTCGGTCATTACCGACGATGTCGCGCCCGATGCTCTGGCGATCGGACGCGGTCGGCAGATCGCCAAAGCCGGATGGGCCGAAACGTTTCGGGCTGAGCAAAAAGCCCGTAAAGCGAAGCCAAGACCTTAAGGGTTCATCAAGCGCAGCGGACTTGTATGAAGGCTTGAGCCGCGGGCTTCGGCCGCGAGAGCAGTGGAGTGGGTCTCAGATGTGCGGCATCGTCGGAATTCTCGGAACGGGTCCGGTCGCTCCGCAACTCGTCGACGCGTTGAAGCGGCTCGAATATCGCGGCTACGATTCGGCCGGGATCGCGACGCTGGAGGATGGTGTGCTGACGCGCCGCCGGGCGCAGGGCAAGTTGAAGAACCTCGAACTGCGCCTGTCCGAAGCGCCGTTACGCGGCGCGATCGGCATTGGCCATACACGCTGGGCGACCCATGGCCGGCCGACTGAGACCAACGCGCATCCACATGCTAGCGACCGGCTCGCCGTCGTTCATAACGGCATCATCGAGAATTTCCGCGAACTTCGCGCCGAATTGTCGGCCAAAGGCCACGTCTTCGCAACCGAGACCGACAGCGAGGTGGTGGCCCATCTCGTGACGGACCTGATGGATGGTGGTCTTCAACCGACCGATGCCGTCCTTGCGGCTCTGCCGCGCCTCAAGGGCGCGTTCGCGCTCGCGTTCCTGTTCAACGGCGAGGCCGATCTGCTGATCGGCGCGCGGCAGGGCGCTCCTCTGGCGGTCGGATATGGCGACGGCGAGATGTATCTCGGCTCCGACGCTTTGGCACTCGCACCCTTCACCGAGGAGGTGGCCTATCTCGAGGAGGGCGACTGCGTCGTGCTGTCTCATATGTCGGCGACGTTTTGGGACGTGTCCGGCGCGCGCGTGGTCCGCCAGCGCCAGAGAAGCCTCGCCAGCGCCTTTCTGATCGACAAGGGCAACTATCGGCACTTCATGGCGAAGGAGATCCACGAGCAAGCCGAGGTCGTCGGCCGCACGCTGGCCCATTACCTCGATATGTCGGACGCGTCGGTCAACCTGCCGTTCGAGCTTCCATTCGATCTCGGCAGCGTCGAACGCATCACCATCTCGGCTTGCGGCACCGCCTATATGGCCGGTCTGGTCGCGAAATACTGGTTCGAGCGGATCGCGCGCGTGTCGGTCGATATCGATGTCGCGTCCGAGTTCCGGTATCGCGAGGCACCTCTCCCGCCGCGCGGCGTCATGATCGTCGTGTCGCAATCGGGCGAAACCGCCGACACGCTCGCCTCGCTCCGCTACGCCAAGCAGAACGGCCAGCGGATCATCGGCGTCGTTAATGTCGCGACATCGAGCATGGCGCGTGAGAGCGACGTGGTGGCGCAAACGCTGGCGGGTCCCGAGATCGGCGTGGCGTCCACCAAGGCATTCACGTGCCAGCTCGCCGTGCTGGCCTGCCTGGCTCTGGCGATCGGCAAGGCGCGCGGCACGCTCGATCGGGCGGAGGAGCGCCGCTTGGTCAACGCTTTGATCGCCGTGCCCGGGCTGATCGCCGAAACGATGAAATGCGAGCCGCAGATCGAGGCCATCGCGCGCGATCTGTCCCGCGCCAGGGATGTGCTCTATGTTGGCCGTGGCACCAGCTACCCGCTGGCGCTCGAAGGCGCGCTGAAGCTCAAGGAACTCTCCTACATCCACGCCGAGGGCTATGCGGCGGGCGAGTTGAAACACGGCCCCATCGCGCTGATCGATGAGACGATGCCGGTCATCGTGATCGCCCCGCCGGATCCGGTCTTCGAGAAGACCGTCTCGAACATGCAGGAGGTCGCGGCACGGGGCGGACGGATTATTCTGATCGGCGATCGCGAGGCGACGCGCGCCGCTTCGGTGGCGGTCGAGGCCGCCATCGCAATGCCGGCCATGGATGCGACGTTCACACCGATCGTCTACGCGGTGCCGGTGCAGCTGATTGCCTATCATACCGCCGTCTTCATGGGGAAGGATGCCGATCAGCCCCGCAACCTCGCCAAATCCGTCACGGTCGAATAGCCGGCGCGCGGCTGGTGTAACGTCGGCTTCACGCCTCGACCGATAAACTCAGGATCGCGTTCCTTCGAGGCGGCCCTTTGATCATCGTCCTGACCTTCATGCTGAACGCCGGCCTGAACTTCCTGCTCGGGCTGGCGGTGGCTGCGGTCCTCGGCCCCGAGCAATACGGACGCTTCGCCGTGGCCGCGATGGTCGCGATCGTGATCGGCACGGCGGCGTTCGATTGGCTCCGCTTGTCGGCGACGCGCTTTTACACGGAGGCGGCCCGCGCCGCCGACCCCGAGCTTCGGGCGAGCCTCGAAGTCGCGTATGCGGGCCTCGGCTTCGCGCTGCTGGTCGCTGCCGCCTTAGTGATCGCTCTTCAGGTCGACATCGGTTTATCGGCCGCCATGCTGGCCGCCACGGTCGCGGCGGCCATCTGCAACACGCGGTTCGATTATACGGCGGCGCTGGCCCGCGCGCGGTTTCTCGACCGGACCTATTCCGTGCTGGTCGTCACCAAGAACGTGGCGTCCTTCGGGCTGATGATCGGGGCCGCCTTCTGGTTTAAAAATGCCGCAGCCGTAATGGCGGCGCTAGCGCTCAGCGGCGCTCTAGCGATCCTCCCGGCACGATCAATCCTGTTGGATCACGGCGTCGGCTTGCGGGGCGCCACACGATCGAGGGTCGTGGCTTTCGCGCATTATGGCTTTCCGATCGTGACCGCCAACGTGATCTATCAGGTCATCGTGTTGGTGAACCGCGGCGCGGCCGCCGCGCATTTGGGGTTCGCCGATGCGGGCCAGTTGTCGCTCGCAACCGATATGAGCATCCGCCTTCTGCTCGCGGTGGGGGCGGCGCTCGACGTCTATCTGTTTCAACTCGTCGTGCGGCGCGATGCGACCGACGGGCGAGCCGCCGCGCATGAGCAGATCGTCCGCAACATGCTGATCGTGACCGCCGTTCTCGTGCTGCTCGCGGTCGGCTATGTGATGGCTATGCCGGCGTTCGAGGTGCTTGTCGTGCCGCCCCGCTTCCGCGCCGACTTCGGCCCCGTGAGCCTCGTTTTAACCCCGGGTATCCTGGCGTTTTGCCTGGTCAATTTCGCTCTCAACCCGGTCTTTCAAATCGAGGGGCAGACCCGGCTCGTCGTCGTCGCGGCTGCGGCGGCGCTCGCGGTCGACCTCGGCGGCCTTGCGCTCCTGTCGCCTCACAGCGGCGTTCTCTCCTATGCGATCGTGCATGCCGTCAGCCTGCTGGTTGGCTTCGTGCTCGCCGCCATCTTCGCGTTGCGGCATCCCTCCTGCCGGCCGCCTTTGCGGGATCTTGCCGCCATCGGGCTCGCGGCAGCGCTCGCGGCGGTGGTGATCTGGCCAACCCGATCGATCGGCGAGCCCGTTGTCGCACTTGCGGCTGCCATGATCGGTGGCACGTCGATCTATCTTCTCACCCTCTACCTCGCCGACGTGGCCGGCTTCCGCGATCTGTCACACCTCATGATACGGTGGGTGTTTCGCGCACGCTCAAAGCCGCAAGTTGGGCCGACCGCATGATCGACGCGCCGCTGCCGCACACCGTCGCGGTTCTGATCGCGACGCGGGGACGCCCGGCCATCCTCAAGACGGTCCTGGCGCTGGTCGCCGCGCAAACCCGCGTGCCGGATCGCATCGTCGTCGCCGCAACCGAGGAGGCTGACGTCGTCGGTCTCGATCTCGCGTCCGGCGTGACGGTGACGTTCGGACCGGCGGGTCTGACCCGGCAACGCAACCGGGCTATGGCGACGGCGGCCGGCGTCGATCTCCTGATTTTTTTCGACGACGACTTTCTCCCATCCCGGTTTTGGGTCGAGCGCGTCTTGGCGGCCTTTGCGTCCCATCCCACTCTCGTGGTGCTGACCGGCGCGGTGCTGGCCGATGGCATCAAGTCGGCCGGCATCACGCCGGAGGCCGGCCTTGCGATGCTGGCGAAACGTGACGGATCGACGCTCGAAACGAGCGCGCTGCAGGACGGTATCGGCCCCTATGGCTGCAACATGGCCTTCCGCGCCAGCGCGATCGCGGGGCTGCGGTTCGATGAACGTCTGCCGCTCTATGGCTGGCTGGAAGATGCCGATTTCGGCGCGCTTGCGGCACAGCGCGGCATGGTGGCGCGAGCCGAGGACTTGTGGGGCATTCACCTCGGTCACAAGCCCGGCCGCGTCTCCGGCAAGCGGCTCGGCTATTCGCAGATCGTCAACCCCATCTATCTGGCCCGCAAAGGCACTGTGCCGAGCGGCTTTGCAGCCAAGCTTATGACTAAGAACATTGTGGCCAACGCGCTGAAATCCTTGGCGCCGGAACCCTGGATCGACCGGGCAGGGCGGCTGCGCGGCAATCTCGTCGGGCTTGCCGACATTCTCCGTGGTCGCGTCACGCCCGAGCGGGCCGCCGAGCTTTAGGGTTTCTTATCTCTGATCCTATTCGGTCGGCTTTTAAGACAGAGTTCGGGTTTACCCGCCACGATGTGTCCGTGATCGGCGCTTAGGCCGATCGAAAGAAACGAAAGCGGGGCCTGTCGCGACGCGATGGCGCGCCGAAATACGGGTTGTAAGCGTATGAGTTTTCCAATTCCGCTGCCGCACCGGCGCGGTCCAGCCAAGCTTCTGGCGGCGCTGCTGGTGTTTTTGGCTTTGGCCGGCTGCGCCGGGCAACTCGAAACCGTCCGCACCGGCACAGTTTCGCCCGCGACACTCGAGACCATGAATCAGCTAAACATGGATCGCCGCGCCCCGATCCTGGTCCGCATTTTCAAGGAAGAGAAAGTTCTGGAGGTCTGGAAGCAGGACCGCTCGGGGCGGTATCGTCCGCTGAAATCCTATGAGGTCTGCCGCTACTCCGGCGTGCTCGGCCCGAAGAAGCAGGAAGGCGATCATCAGGCGCCGGAGGGTTTCTATGCCGTCGCGCCGGGGCAGATGAACCCCAAGTCGCGCGAATATTTGTCGTTCAACATCGGCTATCCCAACGCCTTCGATCAGTCGCTCGGCCGCACGGGCGACTCGCTGATGGTGCATGGCGGCTGCCGATCGGTCGGCTGCTACGCGATGACCAACGAGCAGATCGAGGAAATCTACGGCCTCGCCTATGAGGCGTTTGCCGGTGGCCAAATGGAGTTCCAGATCCAGGCCTATCCGTTCCACATGACGGCCGCGAACCTGCAACGCCACGCCACCGACCCGAACCTGCCCTTCTGGCTCAATCTGAAGACCGGGAGCGACCTCTTCGAGGCCACCAAGACACCGCCGCAAGTCGGGGTCTGCAACGGGCGCTACATGTTCGGGGCTGCAGCGGCGGGCGTCTGCACCGTGCCGCCACGCGCATCCTGAGATGGCGACTGTGAAATCCGTGGATAGCGGAGCGTTCGGCTATGCCGGCGCTAGCGTGGCGCAAGCGGTGCGGTTAACCCTGCGGTCGTGCGGACCAGCGACCCAACCATCGACCTGCCGTTGACCTTGCGCCCTGATGGGGAAACCCGGCCATGAGGATCGACATCGATCTCGGCATGACATCGGGGCAGGGCGCAGGCGGCCCCGCGACGCTCGATCTCGAGGAGCTTCTGGCGACCCGTCTGTTGGTCCAGGGTAATTCTGGGTCGGGCAAGTCTCACCTTCTGCGGCGGTTGCTCGAACAAAGCGCGCCGCATGTGCAGCAGCTGATCGTCGATCCCGAGGGTGATTTCGTCGGCCTCGCAGACCGGTTCGGCCATGTGGTTGTGGACGGCAACCGCAGCGTCTCCGACCTCGAATGTATTGCGGCGCGGGTGCGTCAGCATCGCGTCTCCGCCGTGCTGAACCTCGAGAGCCTCGATGCCGAGAACCAGATGCGGGCCGCCGCCGTGTTTCTCAACGCGTTGTTCGATGCCGAGCGGGACTATTGGTTTCCGATGCTGGTCGTGGTCGACGAGGCGCAATTATTCGCGCCGGCAGTTTCGGGCGACGTGGCGGAGGATGCTCGAAAGGCGTCCCTAGGCGCGATGACCAATCTCATGTGCCGCGGCCGCAAACGCGGGCTGGCCGGGGTAATCGCGACGCAGCGGCTCGCCAAGCTCGCCAAGAACGTCGCGGCTGAAGCCACGAACTTTCTGATGGGACGCACCTTTCTCGATATCGACATGGCGCGCGCCGCCGATCTGCTCGGGCTCGAGCGGAGGCAGGCTGAGGTCTTTCGGGAATTGCAGCGCGGCCATTTCGTGGCGCTCGGCCCGGCCCTGTCGCGTCGCCCGCTGTCGATCCGCGTCGGGTCCGTCGAAACGCAGGCACGGGCCGGGACGCCGCTGCTGACGCCATTGCCCGGTCAGAGCACCGAGGACGCGCGCGACCTTATTCTGGCGCCCGTGCGGACCGAACCCGGCCGCGCGGTGGCCGAACGCCGCGTGTCGGCTCCGCCTCCGCCCTCGATGAACCAGATCCTGGAACAGATCGTCCGCGACCGGCCGCCTGAACCTGTCGAGGATGAAGCGTCGCTTGCCCTCTCGACCGAGGAGCGCGAGCAGGCCTGCCGGGTGATCGCCTACGACATCCTGGGCGATCCCGACGCTTCGTTCCGCCCAGAGGCGGTGCTGTATCAAGATTTCGTCGTTCGGTGCCGCATCAAGAAGATCGGCGGCGGCCCGATGCCGCTGCCCGAGTTCAAGCTGCATCTGAACGTCGCGCGGGCCGGGGTCGATCCGACGGCTGTGGACCTCAGCGAGTGGAGCCGGGCGATCGCTGTGGCGAGACAGATCCCAGACGATCTACAGGCGTCGTTTCTGATCCTCGCCGGCGCTGCTTTGCTGGGCGACGCTTGCCCCTCGGATCTCGAAATCTCGCGCCGCTGCGGCCATCATTCGGCAGGCCGGGCGCGAAGCCGCATCGGTCACCTCGAAAAGCGCGATCTCGTCGTCATGCGGACCGACATGAGTGGCCAACGATCCGCCGTGCTCCCCGACCTCGGTTGGGAGACCCGCCCGGGCGACAGCAACGGGCCAGCCATGCCGCAGGTGGAACGCGACGCGGCCGAATGATCCAGCGACTTTATCCGGCTTCGATCAATCGCACGGCCGCGTCACGCTCGAACAGATAGAGCAAACGTCGCATCGCTTCGCCGCGCGGCGTTTTCAAGCTTGGGTCGGTCGCATAGAGATCGGCCGCATCCTGCCGCGCCTCGGTCAGCAGCTTGGCGTGATGGTCAAGGTTGGCGACCCGGAAGGAGGGCAGGCCGGATTGACGGGTGCCGATCAACTCCCCTTCGCCGCGCAATCGCAGATCTTCCTCGGCGATGCGGAAGCCGTCCTCCGTTTCGCGCATCGTCATGATCCGGGCGCCCGACGTTTCACCGAGCGGCGCTTTGTAAAGCAGCAGACAGGAGGATCGCGCCTGCCCGCGCCCGACACGCCCCCGAAGCTGATGCAATTGAGCCAGACCGAACCGCTCGGCATGTTCGATCACCATGATCGAAGCTTCGGGCACGTCGATGCCGACCTCGATGACGGTCGTGGCGACCAAAATACGGGCCTCGCCGCTGGCGAAGTCTGCCACGGCTGCATCCCGCTCGGCCGGTTTCATCTGACCATGGACCAGCCTCACCTTGTCGCCGAAAACCTGACACAGCGTCTCGAAGCGCTCCTCGGCCGCCACGAGATCGACCTCCTCGCTTTCGGTCACGAGCGGACAGACCCAATAGACGCGCGCGCCCTCCTCGATCGAGCGCTGCATGGCGGTCACGACCTCGCTCAACCGTTCGATCGGGGCGGCGCGGGTCTCGATCGGTTGCCGGCCGGCCGGCTTTTCCCGCACGGCCGAAACATCCATGTCGCCGAACACCGTCATGACGAGCGTGCGCGGAATGGGCGTCGCGGTCATCAGGAGCATGTCGGCGGAGCGACCCTTTTCGGTGAGGGCAAGCCGCTGAGCGACCCCGAACCGATGCTGCTCGTCCACGACGATCAGGCCGAGATCCTGAAACACCACGCTGTCCTGAAACAGCGCATGCGTGCCGATCACGAGCGCGATGGCGCCATTCGCCAGGCCTTCGAGCGTTTTGGCCCGCTCGGAAGCCTTGTCGCGTCCCGTCAGCAGCGCCACCGTGATTCCGGCATGAGCCCCGAGGGTCGTCAACCGCTCGAAATGCTGCCGTGCCAAGATTTCGGTCGGGACCATCAGCGCAGTCTGATGTCCGGCCTCGATCGCGGTCGCCATCGCCAACAGTGCTACGATCGTCTTGCCAGATCCCACATCGCCCTGCAGCAGGCGGAGCATCCGCTTGGGCCCCGCCATGTCGGCGCGGATCTCGGCGAGAGCCTCCTCTTGGCCGGCGGTCAGGCGGAACGGCAGCGCAGCCAGGATGCGATCGGACGCGACCCCCGTGCCGATCGTCGGGCGGCCGTTGTTGTCGCGCATGCGCCCGCGCACGGTTGCCAGCGCGAATTGGCTCGCCAGCAATTCGTCATAGGCGAGCCGCTGCATCGGCTGCGACTGCGGGTCGAGCACCGATGGTGAGGTCGGGTAATGCACCGCCAGCAGCGCATCGGCAAAGCTCGGCCAGCCCAGGAGAATAGCGCGATTGGGCTCCAACCATTCGGGCAGATCCGGCATGCGGCCGACCGCCGCCTCGACGGCTTTCGTGAGGATGCGCGGATAAAGACCGTCGGTCAGGCCAT
This sequence comes from Lichenihabitans psoromatis, assembly GCF_004323635.1. NCBI lineage: Bacteria > Pseudomonadati > Pseudomonadota > Alphaproteobacteria > Hyphomicrobiales > Lichenihabitantaceae > Lichenihabitans > Lichenihabitans psoromatis. The sequence continues at coordinate 3,807,419 of NZ_CP036515.1, read as the reverse complement.
AGATGGGTTCCACCGCCGGAAGCGCCTTCAGACCTTCCTCGTCCATCACCCGATCGGGATGCACCATCTGCAGGTGACCGTCCCAGGATTCGAGCTTGCCGGAGACCCAGCGGGTCGTGCCGATCGGCAATGCTTTTTCGACCCAGGCGAAATTGTTCAGGAAGAACACCAGCGTCACGTCGCCGGTATCGTCCTCGATCAGCACCTTATACGGCGCTCTCCCGCGCGTATTGCCTGGAGGGTGATGGGCCGTGACACGGCCTTCGATCACGACGACCGCGTCCCGCGCTGCATCCCGAATCTTGGGTCGGGCACGCCGGTCGATCGTCGCGTGCGGCAGATGCAGCAGCAGATCGATCACGCGGGCGGGCTGGCCCTTGCGTCCCAGCAGTCTGTCGAGCAGCGCGCCGGTCTTCGGTCCGATGCCACGCAGAGCCGACGCGGCGGCAAACAAAGGGTTGAGATCAGCTGGTCGCATGCACCGAGGTCGTTGTCCCGTGGGAACGCCCGCTGGCAACCCGGACCCTTTCGGCTATATACGCCCTACGGGCGACGCTCAACCGTCGTGGCACGAAGGAATATGGACATGTCGGCTTTGGACCCGACGGACGCCGATGAGAGCGTTCGGCGGCGGCGCCTCGTTTTTCGGGCTTGGCATCGCGGGACGCTTGAAATGGATCTCATCATGGGTCGGTTCGCCGATGCCCATGCGGCGACGCTATCGCTCGAGGAAATCGATACCTTCGAAGCGTTGATGGATGCGCCGGACGGCGAAATCTTTCATTGGATCACGGGATCGGTCGAGACACCCGGCAATTACGACACCGCGCTGTTGCACCGCATTCGCGCCTTTCATGTCTCTACAGGTCCAATCCATGGCTAATGCCACACGGTTGGCGACGCGCCCAAACGCGGCTGCGCCGTCCTCGCTTCTCGATGTCGCGCGGATCATCAAGCAGATCGACAAAGGCGGTGACGTCATGCTGTCGCACGTTCCCGACGGGTTCGATGCCTTTGTGGCCGCCGACCTCATTCGGGCGCTCGCGCGGGGCGGCAAGGAGCGCCCGGTCGTGCTGATGCACGTGGCGCGTGAAGGGCAGCGGGCACTGGCGTTTCGCGAGGCGTTGGCCTTTGCGGCGCCCGATGTCGAGATTCTCGATTTTCCCGCCTGGGACTGCCAGCCCTACGATCGTGTCTCGCCGCAAAGCGCGATCGAAGCGCGTCGCATGACCGTCCTGTCGCGGCTGTCGCGAACAAAATCCGCCCCGGAGCGGCCGCGTATTCTGTCGACCACCATCAGCGCCTTGCTCCAGCGTGTGCCGCCCCGCAAGTCGGTGGCGGCCGAGAGCTTTTCGGCGGCACCGGGCAATTCGGTCGCGACCGACGACCTCGTGGCGTGGCTCGAGACCAATGGTTTCCTGCGGTCGGGAACGGTGCATGATACGGGCGAATATGCGGTGCGGGGCGGCATTCTCGACCTCTTCGCGCCTGGCATGACGCAACCGGTGCGGCTCGACTTCTTCGGCCATACGCTGGAATCGATCCGCTCCTTCGATCCGGAAACGCAGCGCTCGACCGGGCAATTGCGGGCTCTCGATCTCGTTCCGATGAGCGAAGTGCAACTCACCACCGATTCGATGCGGCGGTTCCGCCAAGCCTATGTCACGGCCTTTGGCGCGCAGACACGGGGCGACCAGCTCTACGAGGCTGTCAGCGAGGGGCGCCGCCACCAGGGCATGGAGCATTGGCTTCCGCTCTTCTACGACAGCATGGATACGCTGCTGGATTACGTCGACGGCTGCCCTGTGCTGCTCGACCCGCTCGCCGAGGATGCCGCGAGCGAACGGTTCAAGATCATCATCGATCACCACGGGGCGCGGGACTCGGCTCAAAGCAAGCCGATGGCGACCATCTACAAGCCGTTGCCGGCCGATGCGCTCTACTTGTCCGAGCCGGAGTGGAAGAAGCGCCTCGCCGATGTTCCCGTTTTGCGCGTGACGCCGTTCGACGCGCCGGACGATGCCAAGACCCCGACGATCGATTGCGGCGGACGGGCTGGCAGGAATTTCGCGCCGGAGCGGGCCGACGAGAGCGCCAACGTCTTCGATGCGGCGTTGGCGCATGTGCGCGCGCTTCAGGCCGACGACAAGACCATCATTATGGCCGGGCTTAGCGACGGCTCGCGTGAACGGCTGCGGACGGTGCTGGCCGAGCATGGCCTGAAGAAGACTGAGCCGGTGTCCTCGCTCAGTCAGGCGTTGGGTCTGCCCAAAGCCAGCGTGGCCTTCGCGGTCGTCGGTCTCGAACAAGGCTTTGAGGCCGGCAGTCTCGTGGTCGTCAGCGAACAAGACATTCTCGGCGATCGGCTGATCCGCAACCGCAAGAAATCCCGCCGCGCGCAGGATTTCCTGCAGGACGTCTCGGCGCTATCGGCCGGCGATCTCGTGGTCCATGTCGACCACGGCATCGGCCGTTTCGTGGGCCTGCAGACCATCGCGGTCGGCGGCGCGCCGCACGACTGCCTCGAATTGCATTATGCGGCCGGCGACAAACTCTTCCTGCCGGTCGAGAACCTCGAACTGCTGTCGCGTTACGGCAACGAGGATAATGACGCGGCGCTTGATCGGTTGGGCGGCGCAGGCTGGCAGACCCGCAAGGCCAAGATGAAGAACCGCATCCGCGAGATCGCGCATGCGCTCATCAAGATCGCGGCCGAGCGGGCGGTGCGGGTGGCACCGAAGATGCTGCCGCCCGACGGCCTCTACGACGAATTCTGCGCACGGTTCCCCTATGACGAGACCGAGGATCAAGCCTCCAGCATCGACGCGGTCCTGGACGATCTCGGCTCCGGACACCCGATGGATCGGTTGATCTGCGGCGACGTCGGCTTCGGCAAGACCGAGGTGGCGCTGAGGGCCGCCTTCACGGCCGCCATCAACGGCGGGCAGGTCGCGGTCGTCGTGCCGACGACGCTTCTGGCGCGCCAGCATTTCAAGACGTTTTCGCAGCGTTTCGCCGGTCTGCCGCTCCGGGTCGCTCAGATGTCCCGCATGGTGACGGCGGCCGAACTCAAGCAGACCAAGGCCGGGGTTGCGGATGGCACGATCGATATCGTGGTGGGCACTCACGCGCTGCTCGGCAAGACGGTGTCGTTCCGAGATCTTGGCCTCGTCATCATCGACGAGGAGCAGCATTTCGGCGTGACCCACAAGGAGCGGCTGAAGGACATGCGCGCCGAAGTGCATGTGTTGACGCTGTCGGCGACGCCGATTCCGCGCACGCTGCAACTTGCCATGACAGGCGTCCGCGATCTCTCCATCATTGCGACGCCGCCGGTCGATCGTCTCGCGGTCAGGACCACGATCACGCCATTCGACGAATTGATGGTGCGCGAGGCGCTGCTCCGTGAGCGCTATCGCGGGGGACAGTCCTTCTTCGTGTGCCCGCGTATCGAGGATCTGGAGGAGGCGTCCGCCTTCCTGCGGCAGAGCGTGCCGGAGGTGAAATTCGTCATGGCGCATGGCCAGATGGCCGCGACCGAGCTGGAGGCCAAGATGACGGCTTTCTACGAGGGTCAATATGACGTGCTGCTGGCCACCGCGATCGTCGAATCCGGCCTCGACATTCCGCAGGCCAATACACTGATCGTCAACCGGGCCGACATGTTCGGGCTCGCGGCGCTATATCAGCTGCGCGGCCGCGTTGGTCGATCGAAAACGCGCGCCTATGCGCTGTTCACCTATCCGACCAACAAGCCGCTGACGACGCAGGCCGAAAAGCGCCTGAAGGTTCTGCAATCGCTCGACACGCTCGGCGCGGGCTTCGAACTTGCGAGCCACGATCTCGATATTCGCGGCGCCGGCAATCTCGTGGGCGACGAGCAATCGGGGCACATCAAGGAAGTCGGATTCGAGCTTTACCAGCAGATGCTGCGCGACGCGATCGATGCGCTTCAAGCCGGCGCCACGGAAGATATCGCGGAAGAAGCCTGGTCGCCATCGATTACGGTTGGCGTTCCGGTCACGATTCCAGAGGTTTACGTTCCGGATCTCACGCTCCGCATGAGTCTGTATCGTCGCTTGTCGGCCTTGGATACGGATGAAGACATCGAGAATTTCGGGGCCGAACTCATCGACCGTTTCGGCCCGCAGCCGGACGAGGTGCGACAGCTGCTGAAATTGATGCAAGTAAAGGCGTTGTGCCGTCGTGCCCATGTCGAGAAAGTGGATGCCGGCCCGAAGGGCGTCGTCATCGGCTTCCGCGACAATTCATTTGTGGATCCGGCCGGGCTTGTGCGCTTCGTGCAGAAGGAAGGCCCGCGCGCCAAGGTGCGGCCGGACATGCGCGTCGCGTTCATGCGCGACTTCGATACGCCCGACGATCGACTGGAAGGCACGCGCGTGATCCTGCGTGCGCTGGTCGGGATTGCCGAGAAGAAAGCGGCCTGAGCGATCGTCTCAGGCCTGTTCCGTGTGCAGGCGGGCTCGGGCCGCCGACTTACTCAGCCGGCAACAGGATGAGATTGACGGTTGACTTCGCTGAATCGCTGATCTCCACAGTCACCGGACCAGGAGCGAGCTTGAAGCGAACGCTCTTGCGGACGCCCGGGCAGCCGGCTTTTCCCGAAAACGAGTCGAACCGCAGCTTGGCGCCGTCCTGAACGAGATCGATCCAGGCTTCGTCAGACAGTGTCGCCTGATAAATCCCCGCCGCGATGATCGGTGGCATGGTCAGCACGGCTCCATAGGCCGGGTTCGCTTTCGCCGCGCGCGCCGGCGGAACCGGATAGGTGACCCCGGCTTGTGGCACGAGTTGAACGGCTGCGGCTTCGGACAACCCCGGCCCGTTGGCGCCCTGCGGAATGGCCTTCAGCGGAGAGGCCGCAAAGGCCTTTTGCTCGCGTGTAATCGGCCATTTGAAAGACGTGCAAGCGTCAGAGCCTTGTGCGAAAGCGCTTGTCGACGTTGCCAGCAGCGATAGGGCCGCAAGACCGAGGAAGCGGATTTGCATCAATCGATCGCAAACATGACGTCGGAGGATTTCACCACCGCATAGGCATCCATGCCGGCTTTCAGGCCGAGATCATCGACCGCTTCGTTGGTGATCGATGCGGTCACGATCGTCCCATTGACGTCGAGGCGGACATGGGCGGTCGTCTGGCCTTTAACGACCTCGACGATTTTGCCCTTTAACTGATTGCGCGAGCTGAGTTTCATGGCTGCGGTCCTGTCCCCGAGACGAGGCTGCCTTGTGGCATGGGGATGGCTTTAAGTCACGGACGCTCGATCAGGATGCCGCCGAGAATCGTCTCGACGACCTGCCGCTTGGCGGCGTCGAACTCGCGTGTCGAGAGATCGTGCCCGCCGTTCAGCGTTTTGATCTGATGGGCAAAATCGGCATAGTGCTGCGTCGTCGCCCAGATCATATAGATCAGCGTCTTGGCCGAGAGGGGGCGGAGTTGACCGGCCGCGATCCAGCCATCGATGATCGGCTCGCGCTGCGCCAGCCATGCCTTCAGGGTTGTCTCGAGGAAGTCCTGTACCAGCGGTGCGCCACGCATGATCTCGCTGGCGAAGATGCGGGAGGCGAGCGGAAACTGCCGGGCGAGATCCATTTTGGCCTCGATATAGGCGGTCAGGGCTTGTTCGGCGCTCGCCGCGCGATCGAACGATGCCGCCGCTGCAAGCCAGGCTTCGAGCACGTTGGCCAGCACGGCGCGATACAGCGCTTCCTTGGTTGGAAAATAATAGTGGAGGTTGGATTTCGGCAGACCCGCGCGTTTGGCGATCGCAGCCGTGGTGGCACCCCCGAACCCCTGTTCCGCAAAGACTGATTCCGCAGCCGCCAGAAGAAGCGCCTCGGTTTCGGCTCGACCTGACGACTTTTTTCGCATCAAAGAATGAATTTCGCTCATGAAATCAGCATATCGGCTTTTCGATCTGAGTTTACGGGACAGTTTGACCGTCTGGTCGAACTTAGACTAGCCTCCGGCAAAGTCCGACCGCAAACCGGATCCATGGAGCCTCGAAGCCAGCATGTCCGATCTCTCCAATCTTCGCGTCGATCCCGTTCGGCTATGGGACAGCCTCATGGAGATGGGCAAGATCGGCGGAACCCCGAAAGGCGGGTGCAATCGCTTGACCCTGACCGACCTCGACAAGCAATCGCGCCACTTGTTCACGACGTGGTGCGAAGCGGCAGGTCTGACGGTCACGGTCGACCAGATGGGCAACATGTTTGCGCGGCGAGCCGGCGAGGACCAAAGCCTGCCGCCCGTGTTGATGGGAAGCCATCTCGACACGCAGCCGACCGGGGGTAAGTTCGACGGCGTGCTCGGCGTGCTCGGGGCTCTCGAGGTCATGCGCTCGATGAACGACATGAAGGTGAAGACGCGCCACCCGGTCGAGATTGCCAATTGGACTAATGAGGAAGGCTCGCGTTACGCGCCTGCCATGATCGCGTCGGGCGTGTTTGCGGGCGCCTACACGCAGGAGCATGCTTACAGCCTGACCGATCGCGACGGCCTGACATTCGGCGATGAACTCGAGCGGATCGGCTTCAAGGGCAGCGAGCCGGTCGGCAAGCCGGTCCATGCCTTTTTCGAGCTCCATATCGAACAGGGGCCGATCCTCGAAGACGAGGCGATCGATATCGGGGTTGTGACGCACGGGCAGGGCCAGCGCTGGTACGAAATCAACCTGACGGGCTTCGAGAGCCACGCCGGCTCGACCCCAATGGCGCGCCGGCGCGACGCTCTGGTTGGGGCAGCCCGCATCGTCGGTCTGGTCAACGCGATCGGACTTGCACACCCGCCGCTGGCGGTCTCGACGGTCGGCATGCTGACGCCCTATCCTGGATCGCGGAACGTCATCCCAGGCTCGGTTTTCATGACCTGCGAATTTCGCCACCCGCAAGACGCTGAACTCGATCTGATGGATGCGGCGCTGCGCGAGGGTGTCGCCCGCATCGTCGCCGAGAGCGGTCTCGAAGCTGACCTGAAATGCGTGTTCTCCTATGCTCCGGTTCCCTTCGATGAAACCTGTATCGCGGCTGTGCGGCGCGGAGCCGAGGCTTATGGCTATAGCCATCGCGACATCGTGTCGGGCGCTGGTCATGACGCCTGCTATCTCGCGCGCGTCGCGCCGACCTCGATGATCTTCACGCCTTGCGTCGATGGGATCAGCCATAACGAGGCCGAGAATATCAAGCCGGAATGGGCCAGCGCGGGCGCGCAGGTGCTGATGCATGCCGTGTTGGAAAAGGCTGAAATCGTCGCCTGAGCGCGGCGACTTTGGTTTCAGGTGTCGGACGACGACAAAACGAAGACGACAAGACGGAGGAGTGGTCGAGATGTCGGTGGTGATCAAGAACGGGACCCTTGTGACGGCCGATCGCACCGTGAAGGCCGATATCCTGATCGAGGGTGAGACGATCGCGGCCATCGGTCTCGATCTCACGGGCGAAACCACGATCGACGCGACCGGTTGTTTCGTGATGCCGGGCGGGATCGACCCGCATACGCATCTCGAAATGCCGTTCATGGGAACCACCACGACGGACGATTACGAGATCGGCACCAAAGCCGCGTTGTCGGGCGGCACGACGATGGTGGTGGATTTCTGCATCCCCAACCATGGTCAGCCTTTGATGGAGGCGTTGGCCGATTGGGACCGACGCGGCACGCGGGCCTGTGCCGATTATTCGTTCCACATGGCCATCCCGTATTGGACGCCGCAAGTTAGCGCCGACATGGCCAAGGTCGTCGAGCGCGGCGTCACCACGTTCAAATATTTCATGGCCTACAAAGGCGCCTTGATGGTGGACGACGGCGAGATGTTCGCGTCCTTCCAGCGTTGCGCCGAACTGGGCGCGCTGCCCCTCGTTCACGCCGAGAATGGCGAGGTCGTCGCCGCGCTGCAAAAGCATTATCTCGACGCCGGCATCACCGGCCCGGAGGCGCATTCCTATTCGAGGCCGCCGGAGGTCGAAGGCGAGGCCGCCAATCGCGCCATCATGTTGGCCGATCAGGCGGGTGTGCCGCTCTACATCGTGCATACGTCGTGCATTCCAGCCCATGAAGCCATTCGGCGGGCCCGTAGCCTCGGCCAGCGCGTTTATGGCGAACCGCTGATCCAGCATCTTTTGCTCGACGATGGCGAGTATCAAAACGCTGATTGGGATCACGCGGCCCGGCGGGTGATGTCGCCGCCGTTTCGCGACAAGTCGCACCAGGACGATCTGTGGAACGGTCTCCGGGCCGGCTCGCTACAAGTGGTCGCCACCGATCACTGCGCTTTCATGACCGAGCAGAAACGCTTCGGTAAGGATGATTTCACGAAGATCCCGAATGGGACCGGCGGCTTGGAGGATCGCATGCCGCTGCTTTGGACCCATGGGGTTGTGACCGGACGGCTGACCATGAACGAGTTCGTGGCCGTCACCTCGACCAACATTGCCAAGATCCTGAACATCTATCCAAAGAAGGGGGCGATCGAGCCCGGTGCCGACGCCGATCTGGTCATCTGGGACCCTGAAGCCACGAAGACCATCACCGCAGCAAAACAGTTTTCAGCGATCGATTACAACGTCTTCGAGGGGTTTGCGTGCAAGGGACTTCCGCGCATCACTCTCTCGCGCGGTCAGATCGTCTACGAGAATGGCGTGGTGACGGCCGATGCAGGACGCGGGCGCTTTATCGCGCGCCAGCCCTTCAGTCCCGTCAACGTCGCGATGCGGACCGCCAAGGCCGACCATGCGCCTCAGCCCGTCAAACGTTGAGGGCAGAAACGCGCTGCAGGCCGCTTGGTTGCGTCGACAAAGTAACAGTCAAGATAAATAAATATATGGCACCATATCGGTCGACGCGCCATTATTAGGGCTCGATGGGTTTCTAGGCAGCAGACCGGGCTGGAGACGTCGCTGGCGGCAAAACCGCGGGGGCGGGTGTCTCGAAGTCATGGATCCCATCGGTCGACGGGGAGGTCTTGATGCTGGTGTCTGATCTTTTGCACTCATGCGCCAACGAAGGCGTTGCCGAGGCTGCGGTGGCGTCCATCGGCGGCTCATTCGCGGCCGAAATCGAAGCCGAGGCTGTGCATGCAGGCGTCGGTGTCGGCGCTTTGACAGCAAGTCATGTCCGCAGCTTCGCTCGTCGAGCAGGCGAACGGGATTGGCGCGACCTTGTCGATGCCTTGCGGGGGCAGGATTTCCCGCTGCTGCATGGTCTTCAGGTGATCCTCGAGCGTCGTATTCCCGAGCCACGCAGCGGGGCTCGCATTCCAAGACCGACCAAGCCTTCGGCCGCCTGCGATGCATCCGACAGCTACGCGTCAGCCTGAACATTGGTTTGGGCAACCAATGAGGCGTCGCGTGCTTGGCCGTTGACGCGGCAGGGCTGCTTGGCCTAGTCACCACCTATGGACAGCTTCGACGTCGAGACCTGCATGTTTGCAAGGATTGGCTAGCACATTCGCTGGCCCGCGACCTGTCTTGTCCATCATCATGACTTGATCGCGCTTCGGCCAAGCTCCACGCCGGGACAACGCGATGGTTTTGCGCCTCTACAACGGCCTGACGCGGCGCAAGGAAGACTTTGCGCCGATCGATGCTGACGATGTGCGCCTCTATGTGTGCGGGCCGACGGTCTACGATCGCGCGCATATCGGCAACGCCCGCCCGCTGATCGTCTTCGATGTCGTCTATCGCCTGTTGCGGCATCTCTACGGGGTCGACCACGTTCGCTACGTGCGGAACATCACTGACGTCGATGACAAGATCAACGCACGCGCGGCCGAGCGCGGCATCACGATCGGTGAATTGACCGAGACCACGGCACGCGGTTTCCAGGAGGACGCTGCCTCGATCGGCTGCTTGGTCCCGACCGTCGAGCCCCGCGCCACGCAGCATATCGCCGAGATGCTCGCCATCATCGAACGGCTGATCGCGTCCGGCCATGCCTATGCGGCGGACGGTCATGTGCTGTTCGATACGCCCTCGATGCCCGATTACGGCCAGCTCTCGCGCCGACCGCTCGACGAGTTGATCGCGGGCGCCCGCGTCGAAGTGGCTCCATATAAGCGCAACGACGGCGATTTCGTGCTGTGGAAACCGGCCGCTCCGGCAGCGCCCGGATGGGACAGCCCGTGGGGACGCGGCCGCCCCGGATGGCATATCGAATGCTCGGCCATGAGTTGGAAACATCTCGGCGAAGTGTTCGACATCCATGGCGGCGGCATCGACCTCATCTTCCCGCATCACGAGAACGAGGTGGCGCAGACACGATGCGCCTTCGGACACGCCACCATGGCGAACTTCTGGATGCACAACGGCTTCTTGCAAGTCGAGGGAGAGAAGATGTCCAAGTCGCTGGGCAACTTCATCACGATCCACGATCTGCTCACCACCAAAACGTTCGGCGGCCGGTCGTGGCCCGGCGAGGTCTTACGCCTTGCCATGCTGCGGACCCACTATCAAAAGCCGATCGACTGGACCGTGCAGGCCCTTGAGGAAGCCGAGAAGACGCTCGATCGCTGGTACGCGATCGCGGCCGACCAGCCGATACGAGACGAGAGCGTGGGTCGCTCGCTCGACGGGGCTTTGGCGCCGCTTCTCGATGATGTGAACACGCCCGCGATGCTGGGGGATCTGCATCGGTTATTCGGCGACGATCCGATGACGGGGATTGGCGTGGCTCGCGTGCTCGGCCTGTTGCAGGACACGCCAGCCGCCTGGGCCGCGCGCCGTCGCGATGGTTTGTCGGTCGATGCCGCCGAGGTGCAAACCTTGATCGAGCAGCGCCTTGCGGCGCGTGCCGCCCGCGACTGGGCCGAGTCCGATCGCTTGCGCGACGTGCTGCTGGCGCTCGGCGTCGCCTTGAAGGACAACAAGGACGGCACCACCACTTGGGATGCCGCCACAAGGAGTTCCGTCTGATGGCTGACCGCATGAGCGGCGCAACCCTGCGGCCGATGCTGCCGACCGACGGGCCGATGCTGGCCTCAATCTTCCAAGCCAGCGTCGAGACCCTGACCGAAGAAGATTACAGCGACGATCAGCGGGAGGCCTGGGCGGCCTTGGCCGACACGCCGGACTTTGCCAAGCGGCTGACCGGGGGCCTGACTCTCGTGGCCAGCCTCGCCGGCGAGCCGGTCGGCTTTGCGGTGCTCGAGGGCAAAGACAAGATCGGTATGCTCTATGTCGCGCCGGATCTCGCCCGTCAGGGCGTTGCGACGATGCTCTGCGACGCCTTGCAGCGGATCGCGGCCGGGCGTGGAACCGCCAAACTGATCGTCGATGCCAGCGATACGGCGCGAGACTTTTTCATGGTGCGCGGCTTCGTGCCGATGGTCCGCAACATGGTGTCGGTCGGCGGTGAGTGGTTGGGCAATACGACGATGGAATTCGATCTCGTCGCAGCCGGCCTGAACAAGCCCGCCGACGAAGCGTCGTGACCGTGAATCGGGAGCGGCTCTTTCTCTTCGATACGACGTTGCGGGATGGGGCGCAGACCACCGGCGTCGATTTCTCGCTCGCCGACAAGCGTCGTGTGGCACACCTGCTCGACGAGCTTGGCATCGACTATATCGAGGGGGGGTACCCCGGTGCCAATCCGCTCGATACGGCGTTGTTCGCCATTAAGCCGGACCTCAAGGCTCGCTTCGCCGCGTTCGGAATGACCAAGCGGCCTGGTCGGTCGGCCTCGAACGATCCGGGCCTCGCGGCCCTGCTCGAAGCCGATTGCGATGCCGTCGTGTTCGTGGCCAAAGCGTGGGACTATCAGGTGAGGGTCGCGCTGGGCGCGACGCTGGACGAGAACCTCGAGGGGATCGTCGAGTCGATCCAGGCTGTCGTGGCACGGGGTCGCGAAGCAATGCTGGATTGCGAGCATTTTTTCGATGGCTACAAAGCCAACCCGACCTATGCACTATCCTGTGCCAAGGCGGCTTTCGAGGCTGGTGCGCGCTGGATCGTGCTATGCGACACCAATGGCGGCAGCTTGCCGAACGAGATCGAGGCGATCGTGGCCGAGGTCGCGAGAGAGATTCCTGGAAGCCACCTTGGCATCCACACGCATAACGATACCGAACATGCGGTGGCCAATTCGCTCGCGGCGGTTCGGGCCGGCGTCAGGCAAATTCAGGGAACGCTGAACGGCATTGGCGAGCGGTGCGGCAATGCCAATCTCGTGTCGCTGATCCCGACGCTGCTGCAGAAGCCCGACTATGCCGACCGCTTCACGATCGGCGTCACGGTCGACAAATTGGCGGGTCTCACCAAGCTGTCGCATGCGTTCGACGAACTTCTGAACCGCGCGCCCGACGTCCACGCGCCCTATGTCGGGTCCAGTGCTTTCGCGACAAAGGCCGGCATTCACGCCTCGGCGGTCGCGAAAGACCCGCGCACCTACGAGCATATCGTCCCCGCGAGCGTCGGCAACAGCCGCAAGGTTCTGGTTTCGGTCCAGGGTGGGCGATCGAACATCCTTGCGGAACTGGAGCGGCTCGGAATCGCGGTCAATCGCGACGATCCGCGCCTCCAGCGCCTGCTCGACGAGGTGAAGGAGAAAGAAGCGCTTGGCTATGCCTATGAAGGGGCCGACGCCTCGTTTCTGCTGTTGGCCCGTCGCGTGCTGGGGGACGTTCCACATTATTTCGATGTGGAACGGTTCAGTGTGAACGTCGAGCGGCGCTTCGACGCCGCGGGGCGACACGTCACCGTGTCGGAGGCCATCGTGAAGGTCTCGGTCGACGGCGAGTCGCTGATTTCGGCCGCCGAAGGCAATGGCCCGGTCAACGCGCTCGATCTCGCGTTCCGCAAGGATCTCGGCAAGTATCAACGCTACATCGCCGACCTGAAGCTGCTGGACTATCGCGTTCGCATCTTCCAGGGCGGCTCGGATGCGGTGACGCGTGTTCTGATCGAATGCGGCGATCGGGACGGCTTGCGTTGGACCACGGTGGGGGTCTCGGCCAACATCATCGATGCGTCATTTCAGGCCTTGGTCGACAGCGTAACCTACAAGCTGTTGATCTCCGGCGCCGTTTGACACGTCCTCCGGCAGCGTGTCTGGCGTTCAGGACAGCCGGACAGTGCAGAAGGGTTGGGCGAGTTGTTGTCGATAGGCAGCGTCGCACGTCCAGTCGAGCCTTGTGGGTCGCGAGGCTTGCCACCACATCCTGCGGTGGTAAGCAGAGGCCGCCTTGGGACGTCGTGTCCCGCTCATACCAATGTTGCCGTCTTTTCGCATTGTGCCTCTCAGCCAAGCGTGAACGGCAGCTCTGAATTCGAGGAGACGTCATGACACTCAGACGCCGCGATCTGATGCTCGCCATTCCGTTCGTGCTTGCGGTCGCAAGCGGAACCGCTTTTGCGGCAGATGCCAACACGGTCTATCTCGACACCAAAGATGGCCGGATCACCATCGAGCTGCGGCCAGATCTCGCACCCAAGCATGTCGCGCAGATCAAGAAGTTGACGTCTCAACATTTCTACGACGGGATTGTGTTCCATCGCGTGATCGATGGCTTTATGGCCCAGACGGGTGACCCGACCGGAACCGGAACAGGCGGTTCGAAGCTTCCCGACTTGAAGGCCGAATTCAACGCCACCCCGTTCAAGCGCGGCACTCTTGGCATGGCGCGATCGCAGAGCCCGGATTCGGCGAATTCGCAGTTCTTCATCTGCTTGGCTGACGCGCCTTTCCTCAACGGCAAATATACTGTGTTCGGCGAGGTGACGGCCGGCATGGACGTCGTCGACAAGATCAAGAAGGGATCGAGCGACAACAACGGTGCGGTCGATGCGCCCGACAAAATCGTGACGATGCGGCTGGCATCCGACACCAAGTGAGGCGATGATTGGCGACATCGGGTCAATGGCTTCTCGGCGGCGTTGTCGGCTTTGCCGTAACGCTTGGCTTATGCGCGCCGCCTGAGGCCACCGCCCGGTATCGCCGGTGCGTCGATTGTATCGACGTTCCAAACGACGATGGTTACGGCGATCCTGATCTCCTGTTCCCCGGTCGTCCTTATGAGAATATCCCGTTCCAATGGGATGATGGCCGGCCTGCTTCGGACAACCCGCCGCTCCCGCAGGGTTTCGTGCTGACGGTGCCTGTCGGGCCGGACGGACATTCGAAGCTGGCCGCTGCTCCGACCACGCTCAACCGCTATGTCGACGTCGCGTCGGCCTTGGGAGCATGTTGGGTCGCGCCATCGGCACAAGACAGTCGATGGGGTCAAATCACGTTGCGGGTCAGTTTCAAACGCGACGGATCGGTCAATGGTATTCCGCGGTTGATCGCGGCAGCGCCACCTTCCGGTCGCAGCACGGGATCGGACCTGAAATCGTCGCTGCTTTCGGCGCTTTCGCATTGCGCGCCGCTGCATATTTCACCCTCGCTCGGCAATGCGATCGCCGGGCAGATTTTCGCAATCAGTTTCGTACAGCAAGGACAATGACCATGAGCGAACAGAACACGACCCTGACGTTGGAGACGACGCAAGGCCCCGTCGTCATCAAGCTGCGTCCCGATCTCGCGCCGAAGCATGTCGAGCGGATCACGCAACTCGCCAACGAGCATTTCTACGACAATGTCGCGTTCCATCGTGTCCTCGATGGCTTCATGGCTCAGACCGGTTGCCCGCACGGGACCGGAACGGGTGGGTCGAGCTATCCCAACCTGCCGGCCGAATTCAACAACGAGAAGCACGTGCGCGGCACCTGCTCGATGGCGCGCGCCCAGAGTCCGAATTCGGCGAATTCACAGTTCTTCATCTGCTTCGGTGATGCCGGCTTCCTCGACAAGCAATATACGGTATGGGGCGAAGTCACGTCCGGCATGGAAAATGTCGACAAGCTGAAGCGCGGCGAGCCCGTTCGCGATCCGGACCGGATCACGACCGCTCGCGTTTCGTAAGCGACCCGAGCTAAGAGCGGACCACGTTCCATGCGTATCGAAGCGTTCGACTTCGACCTCCCGGCCGAGTCGATCGCGCTGCACCCGAGTCAACCGCGCGATGCAGCGCGGTTGCTCGTTGTCGAGCCGCGTGAACACGCCCCCTCGTTCGACGATCGGCGTGTGTTCGATCTTCCGGATCTGCTCCGCGCCGGCGACGTTCTCGTCGTCAACGACACAAAGGTTATTCCGGCGCGCCTGTCAGGACAGCGACGACGGGGTGACGCGGTCGCCCATATCGATGCCACGCTCCACAAACGCGAGGGCTTGGACCTGTGGCGCGCTTTCGTCCGTCCAGCCAAGAAGCTGGCGATCGGCGAGCAGGTCACCTTTATGGCCGATGGCGGGCAGGGCGAGGCGCTCGTCGCCGACGTGATCGACAAGCAGGAGGGTGGCGAGGTTTTGCTGCGCTTCGCGGTTAGTGGCGCGGCCCTCGATGCAGCGATCGAGGCGGTCGGGTCGATGCCGCTGCCCCCATATATCGCGGCCAAGCGGCCGCAGGACGCGACCGATCGCGATAGCTATCAGACCATGTTCGCGAGCGATCCTGGCGCCGTGGCGGCCCCGACGGCCGGTCTCCACTTCACCCCCAACCTCATCGCGGCGCTCATGGCGCGTGACATTGCGGTTCATCGCGTCACCCTGCATGTCGGCGCCGGAACGTTTCTGCCCGTGAAGGTGGACGACACGCTCGATCATCATATGCATGCCGAGTGGGGCGAGATCGATGTTGAGACCGCAAAGGCTTTGAACGCCGCCCATGCCGAGGGACGGCGAATAGTATCGGTTGGCACGACATCGCTCCGGATCCTCGAGACCGCCACAGACGAGGCTGGAACCATCCAGCCTTTTTCGGGCGACACCTCGATTTTCATCACACCGGGCTATCGGTTTCGCGCCGTCGATGTGTTGATGACCAATTTTCACCTCCCACGGTCGACCCTGTTTATGCTGGTCGCCGCTTTTTCGGGCCTTTCGACCATGCACGACGCCTACCGTCACGCGATCGAGGCGGGATATCGCTTCTACTCCTACGGCGATGCCAGCCTGCTGTTCCGCGCCGATGCGAGCCTAGACGAGGGCACGGCATGAGCGACAGCTTCACGTTCACGCTCAAAGCGACCTCAGGCGAGGCTCGTCTTGGCGAGATCGCTACGCCGCGCGGCAGCATCCGCACGCCGGCTTTCATGCCGGTCGGGACGGCCGGGACCGTCAAGGCGATGTATCCTGGGCAGGTCCGCGACCTCGGGGCCGATATCGTGCTCGGCAACACCTATCACCTGATGCTGCGGCCCGGGGCGGAGCGGGTCGCCTCCCTCGGCGGCCTCCACACGATGATGAACTGGCCGCATCCGATCCTCACCGATTCGGGCGGCTTCCAGGTCATGTCGCTGGCCAAGCTGCGGAAGCTCGACGAACATGGCGTGACGTTCCAATCCCATCTCGATGGCAGCAGACACGTGCTGACGCCGGAGCGCTCGATGGAGATCCAGGATCTGCTCGGGTCCGACATTCAGATGCAGCTGGATGAATGCGTGCGGCTGCCGGCGTCGCGGGAGGATATCGAGCGGGCCATGCTGCTGTCGCTGCGCTGGGCCGAGCGCTCCCGCAAGGCGTTCGGCGGCAAGCCGGGGCGCGCGATCTTTGCCATCGTGCAGGGCGGCGACGTCCCCGATCTCCGAATTGAGAGCGCGACGGCTTTGGCCGGAATGGACTTTCCAGGGTATGCGGTCGGCGGCCTCGCTGTCGGTGAGCCGCAGGACGTGATGCTGGCCATGATCGAGACGGTCGCGCCGCATCTCCCGACCTACAAACCGCGCTACCTCATGGGCGTCGGTACGCCAGATGATCTTCTCGAGTCGGTGCGCCGCGGGATCGATATGTTCGATTGCGTCATGCCGACGAGGGCAGGGCGGCACGGGCTCGCCTATACCCGCTTCGGGAAGGTGAATTTGCGGAATGCGAAACACGCGGATGACCCGCGTCCGCTCGACGAGGCATCACCCTGCGAGGCGACCCGCACCTATTCGCGCGCCTATCTGCACCATCTCGTGAAATCCGGCGAGATCCTCGGCATGATGCTGCTGACGTGGAACAATCTCGCGTATTATCAGGCGCTTATGGGCGGTATGCGGGAGGCGATCCGTCTCGACCGCTTCGCTGATTTCGCAGCCGAGACGAAAGCCGACTGGGAACGCGGCGACGCCTGAGCGCCGCCGGACGATCGTCAATCGACCGCGTGGTCCGAGAGGCCGATGTCACGCAGCAAATGACCGTTGAGCCCGGCGAGATCGTCACGCGAGAACAGCGTGCGGCCCCAGTGGGCGAGGCGAGAAAAACTATTCTTTCGGCTCCTCACCTGAAAGAGCTTCGAAAGACTATTGCGACCGGTGTCGAGGTCGGCGGCATGAAGGTCGGAGAAGATTGCGGACTGGAGCATTGTATTGCCTGAATTTGCGCCGGTTCGGGGTTAAGCCTGCGCTGAAGTTGGGCAAGTCATAGCGGTTTCAGGCTGAATGCAAAGTTAAGCTTCATGCGATCTGCGAGCAGAAAAACTTGACGATCGATCGTGCGTGGATTCATAAAATCTTAACGACCCGCTTGGCATCCGATAAAGGTGTCGATCACGCCTGCTGTCATCCTGAGCTTTGGTCGACGCAGGTAAACCGTCACCGTGGCTTGTGTTTTGACTGTGCTTACGGTTGTTTGGCGCTCCGCCCCTGAATTCGGTGCCATCGCGGCGCCGCCGATCGAGAATGTGCATGCGCCTGAGCCGGTATTTTCTGCCTCTGCTTCGTGAGAATCCAAAAGAGGCGGAGATCGTTTCGCATCGCTTGATGCTGCGGGCCGGTATGATCCGGCAGGAGGCCGCCGGTATCTACGCCTGGCTGCCGCTTGGCCTCCGGGTGTTATCGAAGATCAATGCGATCATCCGTGAAGAGCAAGACCGCTCGGGCGCCATCGAGATCATGATGCCGACGATTCAATCGGCCGATCTGTGGCGTGAGTCGGGTCGCTACGACGATTACGGTAAGGAGATGCTCCGCATTACCGATCGGCACGAGCGGGACATGCTCTACGGTCCCACCAACGAAGAGATGGTGACGGAGATCTTCCGCGGTTCCGTGCGATCCTACAAGGACTTGCCGCTCAACCTCTATCACATCCAACTCAAGTTTCGGGACGAGGTGCGGCCGCGTTTCGGCGTGATGCGCTCGCGCGAGTTCCTGATGAAGGATGCCTATTCGTTCGACCTCGATGCGGACGGCGCGCGGCATTCCTACAACAAGATGTTCACGGCCTATCTGCGGACCTTCGCACGGCTCGGCGTCACCGCCATTCCGATGATGGCCGACACGGGACCAATCGGCGGCGACCTCAGCCATGAATTCATCATCTTGGCGTCGACCGGCGAGAGCGAAGTTTTCTGTCACAAGGACTATCTGTCGTTCACGCCGCCGCCCGCGAGCGTCGATTTCGATGACGCGGCCGAACTGCAGGGCATCGTCGATAAGTGGACGTCACTTTATGCGGCGACGTCCGAGAAGCACGATGTTGCGGCCTACGACGCCTTGCCCGAGGACGCCAAAGTCTCGGCGCGCGGCATCGAGGTCGGACATATCTTCTATTTCGGCACGAAATATTCGAAAGCCATGAAGGCGACTGTCGCCGGGCCGGATGGCAAAGAGACGCCGGTCCACATGGGGTCTTACGGCATTGGTCCTTCTCGGCTCGTCGCAGCCTTGATCGAGGCGAGCCATGATGACAATGGCATTATCTGGCCGGATGCCGTCGCTCCCTTCGATGTCGGGATCGCCAATCTGAAGGTCGGCGACGCAGCGACGGATGCGGCCTGTCACGATCTCGACCGCCGATTGTCGGCGCTCGGCTTCGACATCTTATACGATGACCGCGACGAACGGCCCGGTGCGAAATTCGCCGCCATGGACTTGATCGGCCTGCCCGAGCAGATCATCGTTGGGCCGAAGAGCCTCGCCGAAGGCAAGGTCGAATTGAAGAATCGCCGCAGCGGGACGCGAGATCTTGTGACCCTCGATGAGGCGGTCGCCCGGTTGAAAGCCAAGAAGGATCGCGTCGCACAATGACAGATGCCGTGGCTGTCGCGACGCGGGCCGCTCCGTCGGAAGCTGGCTCGAAACCCTTTTCGGTGTTCGAATGGCTGGTTGCGCTCCGCTACTTGCGGGGCCGTCGATCCAAGGCCTTCGTGTCGGAGATCGCGGGCTTCTCGTTCCTCGGGATCGGCGTCGGGGTCGCGACCCTCATCGTCGTCATGTCGGTCATGAACGGGTTTCGGCACGAGTTGCTCGACAAGATCGTCGGCATCAACGGGCATGTGTTCCTGCAAGGGGTCGAGACGCCGCTGACCGATTACGACGCGGTCGACGAGCGCTTGGCGAAAGTGCCGGGCGTCAAACTGGTCATCCCGATGATCGAAGGCGCGGCGGCCGTGTCGTCGCCGTATAATCAGGCCGGCGCGCTGATCCGCGGCATCAAGGAAGCCGACATCAAGCGTCTGCCCGGGATCGCGGGGCACATCACGCTCGGGACGTTGGATAATTTCGACGCGACCGGCGGCGTTGCAATCGGCCAACGGCTGGCCGAGTCGTTGGCGTTGCGGATCGGCGATACGATCTCGGTGCTGACCGCGAAGGGACCGCAGACCCCGTTCGGGGTCGCACCTCGGATCAAGAGCTATCCGATCACCGCGATCTTCCAGATCGGCATGTCGGAGTTCGATTCGAGCTTCGTCTACATGCCACTCACAGAAGCTCAGGCTTTCTTCGGCAAGGATGGCGAGGCGACCGTCATCGAAGCCTTTGTGGACGATCCCGACCACATGGATGAGGTGCGGGCCAAGCTCGATGCTGTCGTCGGCCGACCGATGATCATGACCGACTGGCGTCAGCGCAATAAGACGTTCTTCGATGCGTTGAACGTCGAGCGCAATGTCATGTTCATCATCCTGGCGCTCATCGTGCTCGTCGCGGCGCTCAACATCATCTCGGGCCTCATCATGCTGGTGAAGGACAAAAGCCCGGATATCGCCATCCTCCGCACCATGGGCGCGACACGCGGCGCGATTCTTCGCATCTTCCTCATCACCGGAACGGCGATCGGGGTCGCCGGCACTTTTGCGGGACTCGTGCTCGGCGTGTTGGTGGCGCGCAATATCGAGGGCATTCGCACCTTCTTGAATTGGGCGTTCCACTCGAACCTGTTTCCCTCCGAACTCTATTTCCTGTCGCATCTTCCCTCGCGGGTCGAACCGGGCGACGTGATCGCGGTCGTGGTCATGACGATCTTGCTGTCGATTCTCGCGACCCTCTATCCGTCCTGGCGAGCCGCGACGCTCGATCCGGTCGAGGCGTTGCGGTACGAGTGATGGCACATCCTTCCCTCACGCTCGCCAAGGTCGACCGCCGCTACGTCCAGGGCCAGTCGACGCTCGACATTCTGCGAGGCGCCGATCTTTCGCTCTGGCCCGGCCAATCCGTCGCGCTCGTGGCTCCCTCGGGCGCTGGCAAATCGACGCTGTTGCATGTGGCCGGACTGCTCGAAAAGCCGGATGGTGGCGAGGTTTTTGTCGGCGACGACCGGACCGCTTTCATGGCCGATTCGGCCCGCACCGCCTTACGCCGCACCCGGATCGGCTTTGTCTATCAGGCTCATCATCTCCTGGCCGAGTTCAGCGCGCTTGAAAACGTCATGCTGCCGCAACTCATTCGAGGCTTGGCCCGGTCGAAGGCGGTGGCGCGCTCGACCGAACTCCTGGCTTATCTCGGGCTTGCAGAACGCCTGACGCATCGACCTGCGGAACTCTCTGGCGGCGAGCAGCAGCGTGTCGCCATCGCGCGGGCGGTCGCCAATGCGCCGGGCATCCTGCTAGCCGACGAGCCGACCGGCAACCTCGATCCGAAAACCGCCGAGCACGTGTTTTCGACCCTGACCGGTCTGGTCAAGGCGACCGGCCTCGCGGCCTTGATCGCGACCCACAATATGGATCTCGCTAACCGTATGGATCGGCGCGTCACTTTGCGGGACGGCATCATCGTCGAGATGCCGTAGCTTTGAGGACGATGCTCAGGCGTTTGATCGCTGAACGGTCGCGTTGCGCCTGATGGTGGCTTGCGGCAAGAAGATCCGATGAGCCATTCCTCCACGCCTCCTATCGTCCGCTTCGCACCGTCCCCGACGGGACGCATCCATATAGGCAATGCCCGGACCGCGATGTTGAACTATCTCTTTGCCAAAGCGGCAGGGGGGCAGTTCATCCTCCGCTTCGACGATACGGACGTCGAGCGGTCGCGCGCCGAATATGCCGATTCGATCGAGGTCGATCTTGCGTGGCTGGGCGCCCTTCCATCGCTGAAAGTCCGGCAATCGGACCGGGTGGCCCTCTATGTTGCTGCGTCCGAGAAGCTCAAGGCCCTCGGCCGGCTCTATCCCTGCTATGAGACGGCCGACGAACTCGATCGACGGCGCAAGCGGATGCAGGCAAGGGGTTTGCCGCCCGTTTACGATCGGGCAGCCCTCAACCTGACCGAAGCCGATCGACAGGCGCTGGAAGCCGAGGGCCGCACGCCGCACTGGCGCTTCCTGCTCGAGCCCGGTACCGAAACCTGGACCGACCTCGTGCGCGGTGAGAGCCACATCGATAGCGCGTCCTTGTCCGACCCTGTGCTGATGCGTGAAGACGGTACCTATCTGTATACCTTGCCCTCAGTCGTCGATGATATCGACCTCGGGATTACGCATGTGATTCGAGGCGAGGATCACGTCACCAATACGGCCGTGCAGATCCAGGTCTTCCGGGCACTTGGCGGCGATGTTCCGGCGTTCGGCCACCACAACCTTCTGATGAACCAGCAAGGCGAAGGTTTGTCGAAACGGTCCGGCGCTCTGTCGCTCACCGGCCTGCGCGAAGCCGGCGTCGAAGCACTCGCGATTGCCAGCATGGCGGTGTTGACGGGCTCGGCGACGTCAGTGCAGCCCGTCCAGAGCCTCGAGCAGTTGCAGGATCTGGTCGATCTCGCGCATTTATCACGCGCGCCAGCCCGGTTCGACGAGGCCGAACTCTGGGCTCTGTCGGCCAAGACCCTGCATGCCATGCCGATCGCTGATGTCGCGTTGCGTTTGGCCGATCGCGGGATCACGGGCGATGTCTCCGAAGCCTTTTGGGACACCGTCCGCGGCAATCTCGAGCGCTTCGACGATGTCGACCTCTGGTGGTCGGTCGCGACCGGTTCGATCGAGCCGGTCATCGAGGACGCCGTCTTTCTGGCGCAAGCGCGGGACGCGCTCCCGGCGGAACCGTGGGATAACACCACATGGCCGGCGTGGACGACCGCGCTCAAAGCCAGCAGCGGACGCAAGGGCAAAGCCTTGTTTCATCCGCTCCGTCTTGCGCTGACCGGGCGAGAGACCGGCCCCGAACTAGCGGCCCTGCTGCCGCTGATCGGCCGGGCCCGCGCTACGGCGAGATTATCCGCACATTCCGCATAACGCCGTCGGGCCCCTTCTCGGTCCGGGTCGCGCCGTCGCCTTCCTTGAACACCTTGGCGGCTTGCGTCGGGCTCGCTGCAATGCCGGCGGAGGCGTTGGTGGCCGTCGGAGCTTGCGAGGCGCGCTGGCCCTCGATGACGACTTTCGTATCGTCGGTCGTGGCGGCCGCCTCGCGTTTCTGCTTGCGTGCCGCCTTGCCTTTGGGTTGCGGGGCAGGGGCCGCTTTTGACATCTGATCGGACATCTGCGGCGTCACCGTCACGTCACCGTGATGGTCATTGCCGAGAAGCCGTTCCGCATTAGCCAGCGCCTCCACCCAGCTTTGCTTGGGCGGCTTGCAACTGCAGGTGGGATCGAAAGTCTTCTCGAATTTGAAAGCGGAGGGAAGCGACGTGTAAGGCGTTCCGTCGAGTCCCGTGGCCGATGCGAGATTGTCGCTTGAACCGGTCGTATAGAGCTTGGCCTCGGCATTAGGGCAGGACGCCTTGCAAAGTTCATCGAGGCTGCTGAGTTGGTCCTGCGAGGCGCTTGCGGTCAGCGGGAAAAAGCCGCCATCGCAGGTTCGGACGCAGATCGCCTTGCCGGCACTTCTCTGCTGCGTGACCTCGGAGCTGTCGCCTCCGAGCGGAAGACCCGAGAGATCATCAGGATTCACCGAGGTCGATTGCAGATCTGCGGGGTTGTGGCCCTCGTTGCCGTAGAACCCCGAGTCATGCTGCTGGGCGAGATCGGCCGGGTTGCCGCTTGTCGAGCACGAGGCGTTGTAGCGCGCCACGAGAGCGGCCCGTTGACCGTCTTCCTCGTCGGAGGGGTGAGCGTCACGCCCGCTCTGCGTGATGCGTGACAGATTGCCCTGCATGCGCTCGATCTGAGCATTGATGGCGTCGCATTGCGGAGGCGGGCCATCGTCGAAGAACCCGCGCTGCTGGTTGTCGCACCCGATCGAGGCCGCATAATTGCGGGTGCGCTCGATCTCGTAACGTTGCCGTTGCGCCGCCCTGTCGAAGGTGCCACGCCCGGCGTCGTCGGCATTTTGCCGGCTTGCGTTGATGGCGGCCTGAAGGCGGTTGCAATCGAGGTCTTGTGCCGACGCCCCAAGCGACTCGGACGAGACCGCAAGCGCGATCAGCAAGAGCGACGCGATGACTGTCGTCGAGCGGCGCGGCCTGATGCGGAACACTGGCGCGTGGGGCGTGCGTTTATTGTCTAGAAGCAACATCAACTCCGAAGCGGCGCCGATGGCGCATTCGACACCCGGGATCGACCCGCGGAACCAGGCCGGGACGATAGTGGATTTGATGTCGTAATGATGGTCTGCGGTCGTGGCCATCTCAGGGGTGGATCAATGGCCCGGGATTTCCTACCTGAAGCGCAACGGGTGGGTCCTGATCTTGGGCTCCCGTTTGGCCGCCACCGTTTCGGGATGAAGACCTATGTTCATTTTCAGCCGCCCAGTCGCATGCATCCTCGCTGTGGCTCCGATTTTCGCGGCACTTTGCGGGCCCGCTCTCGCCGACGACCCGGACCTCATCTTCCGCAAGTCAACCGTGTTCCACATGATGACGCCAAACGACAAGCTCGCCACCTATGCGGTCGACGATCCCGAAGTGCAGGGCGTCGCCTGTTTCTTCACGGTTCCGGAACGTGGCGGCCTCTCAGGCGCGTTCGGGGTGGCCGAGGAGACCTCTGACGTGTCGCTCGCCTGCCGCCAGATCGGGCCGATCAAGTTCACGCAGCAGAGCCACCAGGGCGACGTCGCCTTCACCGAAAAGCGCTCGCTGTTTTTTAAGAAGATGCAGATCGTGCGGGGCTGCGATGCCAAGCGCAACACGCTCGTCTACATGGCCTATTCGGACAAGCTGGTCGAAGGATCTCCGAAGAACTCGACCTCGGCCGTCCCGGTCCAACCTTGGGGCGCATCAGGCGACGTTCCGAAATGCGGCGACTTCGTTAAATCCTGATCGGCGCTAAACCCCGATCGGCGCTGAGGTCAGTCGCCGCAGCGAATGACGACATCTCCGGCCGCAACCTGAACGATGCGGTCGGACGTGGGGACACTGCCGGTCACGTCCTCGGCCGACCCGTAGGCGACGGCCTTCGCGTGGCCGTGCGCCTCGCACCAGGAATTCGCCATAACCCGCCCGCATTCGCTACCCGCGTGCATACAGTCGCCGATGCCGTAGCCATCTTCTGCCGGAACCGTGAACGACAGCGGCTCGGCCGCATAGGCGGGCGCAACCGCGCCGGAGAGCAGGAAGGTCGATAGCGCCGCGAGGGCGATCAGCGAGAGAGAAGCCGAACCAAGGAGGCGGCGCGCGGGAAGAAACATCGATCACCCGGTATCAAGCGAAGCGCTTGGCCCCCGATCGGGACCACCGGAACCATGGTCGAGACACATCTATAAAAGTTTAAGCAATCGGTTCCGACGGCGCTCATCCTGTCGAAGGCACGACCACTGTGTCGACGGTTACTCCTGCTCCGGCTCCGGCCGTCGAAACGGCGCATGTTCGGCGTAGGCTTCGAGCGCATCCGCCGCGTAAGCGCGCTCGCGTTCGAGATAATCTGAGACCGCTTGCGCCAGACGACGATCGGCGATGTGGTGAGCCGAATAGGTTGGCACCGCGCGATAGCCGCGTGCCAGTTTGTGCTCGCCCTGTGCGCCCGCTTCGACGCGAGCCAACCCGCGCGACAAGGCAAAATCGATCGCCTGATAGTAACAGACTTCGAAATGCAGAAAGGGATGCTCCTCGACCGCACCCCAATTTCGCCCATACAGCGCGTCGTCGCCGATAAAATTGATGGCGCCCGCGATATAGCGGTTCTCGCGTTTGGCGAGGACCAGCAGCACGCGTTCCGGCATCGATTGGCCGATCAGCGAGAAGAACTTGCGATTGAGATAGGGCCTGCCCCACTTGCGCGCACCGGTATCCATGTAGAACCGATAAAAGGCGTCCCAATGCGCTTCGGTCAGGTCGCGGCCGGTCACGTGTTCGATCGTGATGCCATTCGCCAACGCATCCTTCCGCTCGCGACGGATCATTTTGCGCTTGCGCGATGCCAGCGCCGCGAGAAACGTCTCGAAGTCGGCATAGCCGTCGTTAATAAAGTGAAATTGCTGATCCGTGCGCTGGAGGTAATCGCGCTCGCCCAGCATGTCCCACTCGGGTTTGGTCAGAAACGTGAGGTGGATCGAGGACGCCTTCACCTGCGTGCGAAGCGCATCGAGCCCCGCACAGAGAGCGGTCGCGGCGGCGTCGCCAAACGGGCCCTCAGCCACCAGCAGACGACGGCCGGTGACAGGCGTGAACGGAACCGCGACCTGGATTTTCGGGTAGTAATGGCCACCGGCGCGTTCATAGGCATCGGCCCAGCCCTGGTCGAATACATATTCGCCTTGCGAATGCGATTTGATGTAGGTGGGCGCCACCCCGACGACGTCGCCATTCGCCGTTTCGACCACGACATGAACGGGCTGCCATCCGGCGCGAGGCCCCGTACAGCCCGCTTCTTCGAGGGCCGACAGGAACGCATGCGACAAGAAGGGGTTATGCCGTTCGCCGCGGGGCTCCGAGGGGTCGGATGGCTCGAGCGAGACCGGATTGGCGCAGCGATCCCACGTCTCTGCCGCGACCGCCGCAATCGTCGAAACGACGCGGACGCTGAGGTCGGCAACGTCTTCGCCAGAGGGATCGATCATGACAACCTCACACCAGGAACATTTGTCGTGTCTGAGGCGCCGCTATGGCCGGTCGTCAGGGCCGAAAGCCCTCGAACACGATCTGATCCGCCCAGAGGCGGGACAGAAGATGCTGGTCCGGCCTGCGAACCGTCCAGGTCATGACCGGCATACCGAGCGCCGTTCGACAGAGATAGGGCACCGCATGCGGCAGATCGCCCACGCGATAGGAGAGAAAGTCCGGCCGGGTCTCGCCGAAGTGAAGCATCTGTTCGAGTTCGAGTTTGAGGCCGTCCGAAAGTCCGCTCCATTCCGGATCATCGTAGCGCGCCTCCGCCACAATCCCGAGCGGGGCAGGGGACTGACCGCGAAGATGCGCGATGACGGCCGGGTCGAAGCTCTTGATCGCGACGGGGCCGTTGTAACGCCGCACGAGGGACATGACACGATCAGCGAGGCGAACGTCGCCGTCAAAGCGGCTCTTGATCTCGCAGATCAGCGGCGTGCGCCCAGCTAACCTAGCCAGGAGGGTGGAGAGCGACATGATGGTGTCGCTGCCCGTTCGATACGCGATCGACTGTACGTCTTTGGACGTGCGCGACGCGATGGTCCCGGTTTCCGACGTCAGCCGGTCGAGGTCGAAATCGTGGAACACGACCGCATCCTCATCGAGGGTCAATTGAACATCGCACTCGATCGCATATCCGGCCTCGACCGCGGCATCGGCGGCCGAGGGGGAATTTTCGACGATCCCAACCGCGATGTCATGCAGGCCTCGATGAGCGATCGGCCGTGCGGTCAACCAGTCAGGCGCAGAGGAGCTGGTCGGTTGAGCTGTCACGCGTCGATGTCGAACAGCGCCTCGACCTCGACGGCGCAGCCGAGCGGAAGCGACGCGACCCCCACGGTCGAGCGTGCGTGGCGACCCTTGTCGCCGAAAATTTCGACTGCGAGGTCGGAGGCGCCGTTCATCACGAAGGGAACGTCGATATAGTCGGGCTCGACATTGATGAAGCCACCGAGACGAACGACGCGCGCGATACGGTCGAGATTCCCGAGGGCCGCCTTCGCTTGAGCCAGCAAATTGATGACGCAGAGCCGAGCCGCAGCCTGACCGGCGAGCTTATCAACCGTTCCGCCGAGCTTGCCCTTATGGGCGTCCGACAATTTGCCATCTTGCCCGATCGCAAGTTGACCCGAAATGTACAGCGAACGGCCGATCAGAACGAAAGGCACATAATTGGCGATGGGCGCGACGGGAACCGGCAAGACGATGCCGAGGCTTGCGAGTTTCTGGTCGATGACGCTCATGTGGCCCTCTGAAATGAAATCGGACGTCGGCGAGGCTGATAACGTGCTTCACCCGCCATCGTCCGACCCTTTTCGCTGCATATCCGCCTTTTTTGCAACGCTAAACTTGTGTTCCGACCCCGCAGTTCTGGAGTAACCCGGTGAGACATCCTTCCGCTTTCGGCCATGCGGCGCGCATTCTCGCTTTGGGCGCCTTCGTTCAAGCGGTCGCGAGTGGTCCGGCCTCCGCCGCCGAGGTTCAATCCATCATGCCGCTCGCGGCTCATCATGCGGTGTACAAGCTCAGCTTGTTGAAGGCGTCTGGCGCGAAGGCACCGGAGGCGGTCGACGGGCTGTTGTCCTACGACTTCACCGGCTCCGCCTGCGATGGTTATGCGATGACGCTTCGCCAAATGACGGCGTTACAGCCGCAGGAAGGCGAGTCGCGGGTTTCGGAGATGCAGACCGCCAGCTTCGAGGGCGGGGATTCTCACGACTATCGGTTCCGGGTCGCGACCAAGGGCGATTCGTCCGGTCCAGGCGACATCAACGGAACAGCGCATAAATCTGCCGATGGCGATGTCTCGGTCGCGTTGCAGCAGCCGAAACCCGAGAAGATCGACCTTGCGTCTGGAGTTTTATTTCCGACCGAGCATCTCAAGAAAGTCGTGGCGACCGCCAAGGCGGGCGGCAAGATCCTCACGGCGGCGGTGTTCGATGGGTCCGATACCGGCAAGAAGGTTTTCAATACGTTGACGGTGATCGGCACCCAAACCGATGTCCCGCCAGCCGAGAAGGCAGCGCAGATCGACGCCTTGAAGACGGTCCACCGGTGGCCGGTGGCGATCAGCTACTTTGATGCGTCGAAGACGGATTCTGCCCCCGACTACGTCCTGTCGTTCGATCTCTACGAGAACGGCATCTCGCGGGCGCTTCGCCTCGATTACGGCGATTTCGTTCTGGCCGGCGATTTGACGGATCTGAAATTGATGCCCGACACACCGTGCAAGAATTGAACGGTCTTGTCAGGCGCCATCCCACCCGCGATCACCCTCGAGCTTGACGAGGGCGGCGCCAAGATCCTCTGGCCGCCAGCGCTCCTGAGCCGCGAGTTCGACGATGAGATCGTCACGGCTGGCCAGAAAGGTGAGGATCTCGGTCGCGAATCCGGGCTGGCCCGCCGCATCGCGGATGCTATCGACCGTAATGCCGCTGGTGGCTAAAAAATCGCCGAGCCGGTCCGGATCCGCTGCCAGGAACGTTAAAGTGGTGGCAGCCAGAGCCTCGGCATCGAGCCGGAGGGCGGCGGGACCGGATGTCGATCGGGTCGCGAACGGCCGCATATCCGGTCTTTTCGTCACTTGGATTTTCCTTTCGTCAATGTCTTCAATCTAACCTATTCGTGTGGTTGGAAGCGCCTCAAGG
The DNA here is from genome assembly GCF_004323635.1 of Lichenihabitans psoromatis. Classification (NCBI taxonomy): domain Bacteria; kingdom Pseudomonadati; phylum Pseudomonadota; class Alphaproteobacteria; order Hyphomicrobiales; family Lichenihabitantaceae; genus Lichenihabitans; species Lichenihabitans psoromatis. The sequence goes on along the minus strand of NZ_CP036515.1, from coordinate 3,778,548 downwards.
CAGCGTCGATGTCGATGAATTCGCGTCGCGAAGACATCATGATCGTTGCGCCGACTGAGTGAAGCTCAGGCTTGTCGAGAACGATCGACACGGTTTGAGAGAGGGGCCCGCCCTTGTCCAATCCGGGGAAACAAAGGCTTGGGCGTGATGGCAAAGACAGTTCTGATCGTAGAAGACAACGAGCTGAACATGAAGCTGTTCAGTGACCTCCTCGAGGCGAACGGCTACAACACTGTTCAGACCCGGAATGGCGTGGAGGCCGTTGGCCTTGCGCGGAAACACAAGCCTGATCTCATTCTGATGGACATTCAGCTCCCCGAGGTCTCTGGCCTGCAGGTGACCCAATGGCTCAAGGATGATGACGAGTTACGGTCGATTCCCGTCATCGCCATCACGGCTTTTGCCATGAAGGGGGACGAGGAGAAGATCCGCCAGGGCGGCTGCGAGGCCTATCTGTCCAAGCCGATTTCGGTGGTCAAGTTCCTCGAAACTGTCCGCAATTATCTCGAGGATCGGTGAAGGCTGTCCGATGACCGCGCGTATTCTTGTCGTCGACGATCTTCTCCCGAACGTTAAACTGCTCGAGGCTCGCCTCTCGGCGGAATACTTCGACGTCCTGACCGCAACCAGCGGCGCAGAAGCACTGCGCCTTTGCGAGCACGATCACTGCGATCTCGTGCTGCTCGACGTCATGATGCCCGACATGGACGGCTTTGAAACCTGTCGACGGCTCAAAGCCAATCCGGCAACGGCTCATATTCCTGTGATGATGGTCACGGCGCTCGACGAGGCCGCCGACCGGATCAAAGGTCTTGAGGCCGGGGCTGATGATTTCCTCACCAAGCCGATCGATGAGGTCGCACTCCTGGCCCGCGTGCGCTCGCTGACACGGCTGAAGGTGGTGCTCGACGAATTACGCAGCCGGGCGAGTGCCGTCGCGGTTCTTGGGGTTGCCGGCGCGCTGCCGAACGTGGCCGATGACATCGGGCTTGGCGGACGCGTGCTGCTCGTTGATGACAAGCTCGACTCGGTCGAGCGACTCGCGATCACGCTCGCGAGCGCTCATTATCTTACGATCGAACGTCGGCCTGAAGACGCGCTGCTTCGCACGGTCAGAGATGATTATGACCTGGTGATCGTCAGTCTTGGGCTGCAGGATTATGATGCGCTCCGCCTTTGCGGCCAATTGCGCTCTCTCGAACGAACCCGTCAGCTGCCGATCCTGCTCATCGCGGGCCATGACGACAAGGCCCGGATCCTGCGCGGGCTGGATATCGGCGTGAATGATTATGTCAATCGCCCGATCGACCGTACCGAACTGCTCACGCGGGTCGCGACGCAGGTTCGACGGAAACGATATTCCGACAGCTTGCGCGAGCAATTGAGAACTTCGATCGAAATGGCCGTGGTGGATTCGCTCACCGGTCTCAACAATCGGCGCTATCTCGAAAGTCACCTGAAAGCGCTGATGACTAATGCGGCCAGTCGAGGCAAGCCTCTCTCGATGATGATCGTCGACCTCGATCACTTCAAGAGCGTCAATGACACGTTCGGACATGATGTCGGCGACGAGGTGCTGCGGGGCTTCGCGTCGCGCGTCAAGAAGGTGATCCGAGCGGGCGATGTCATGTGTCGCCTTGGCGGTGAGGAGTTCATCATCGTTCTCCCTGAGACCAATATCGAAATTGCCGAACTCGTCGCCGAACGGGTCAGAAGCGCGGTCGGCCATTCGGCTTTTCCTGTCGAACGGGGGACCCGAACGCTGTCGATCACGGTGTCGATCGGTATCGCCGATCGTGGTGGTGATTCGGATCCCGGGACGTTGTTCAAGCGGGCCGACTTGGCGCTCTACCGGTCGAAGCGCGGCGGCCGCAATATGGTGTCGGCGCATGCGGCGTAACGGGCGTGGCGCAAAGGCTTTCAGCCGAAGGGAGCCTGGAGGCGCATTGCCTCAGCATTAACTCAAATGATCGATGAGTTTGACCTTAGCGTCGGACTCTGATTGCAAATCTCGAGGCACAGGTTATTTTCGAGCGGGAACTGGGACGGGAGCGTCGATCGCTTGCCGACCGTTTGCCCCGCCGCACGAGATACAAGACGATGGAAATCGTCTTCAAATACCCTACGGGGTGCTCAGGTCCGCCGCATCTCCTGGGTCCGTGGGGTTGGCCGGTTCGGAAGTGACAGGAGTGGCCTCCTCGTCGTCACTTCCGGCCGGCCTCCTTCTTCATGATCTCGACGCGCAGACCTGAAAATCGGTGGCGCTTCGCCTCAAAGCGGGATTGGCAGCGCGCAGCCTTTAAGCGTCGGACGGATGAATGCGAGCGCTTACGCCAAGCGAACCCAGCGTGCTTCGCGACATAAGCCTTAGCCAGTCGCGACGGATTCGTATGAAGTCGATCGGCTTGAAGAGCCTGCGACCCCGACTTTGCGGGGCCGTCGATCGTTATCGACCCGCAGAGCGGGCCTGTGTGACTTACTTGATTTTCGTTTCTTTGAATTCGACGTGCTTGCGAGCGACCGGGTCATACTTCTTGAACGAAAACTTATCGGTCTTGGTCCGTGCGTTCTTTTCAGTCACGTAGAAAAAGCCGGTGTCGGCGGTCGAGAGAAGCTTGATCTTGATGGTTGCGGCCTTAGCCATGACTCTATCCCGAATGCAACTGGGCGGCGTGACGCGGCCAAACCCGATAATACGCAAACCGGCGCGGATGACATACCCGCGCCGTTATGTGGCCGGACCATAAATCTGAACGGCTCAAAGTCAAGTCTCGCGGCCACTCCAGCGCGTTTTGAGAAGCTTGTACGATGCCAGCACCACGTAGAGCGCGAAGAGCGTCAACAAGCCGAGCGGCAGACCACTGAGGCGCCAATCCATCAACTGTCCGAGCACCGGAGGCCCCACCACGAGGCCCACCGAGTAGAGCATCACGACAGCGCCGCTGGCTGCGGCCAGTTCGGCGCCTTTGAATCGATCGCCGATCAAGGCAAGGCCGACGGTGTAAAGACCGGCCGTGAGCCCGCCCCATAGGAACACCACGAGACAGAGCCCGACAACGTTTGAGCCGACCAGCATCATGCCGAGCGCGCCGAGAACGCCACTGAGACCGCAAAACAGCAGGACGACCCTGCGCGATAGGCGATCGCCAGCCAGCCCCAGCGGGATCTGGAACACGACGTTGCCGAGCGCCGCGCAACTGATCAAGGCTGCCCCGACACCAGCCGAGAGATCAAGCCGCAAGGCATAGACCGGAAACAGGCTCATGGACGCGGTCTCAAACACCCCGAACACGAAAGCGGCTGCCGTCGCCAGCGGCACGGTGCGGATGAGAACGAGAAGCGAGAGCTTCGCGGATTTTTCGACCGCAGGCGTAGATCGCCCAGCGACCGCGACCGGGACCAAACCGAGGAGCATCAGGGCGGCGCCGGTCCAAAACGGCAGGCTGCCGGAGGTTCCGGTCAGGCCCAGAATGGCGGGACCGGCCGCAAAGCCTAGCGCCAGACAGGTGGCGTAGATGCCGGTGATCAGGCCCCGTCTCTGCGCGGGTGAAGCCGACACGATCCAGAATTCGCTCATCACGAAGAGGATCGCCAGCGCCGCGCCGAAGACGAAACGCAGGGCGATCCACAGGCCGATCGGCGTTGCCGAAAAGGTCAGCAGCGTGATGGCACCGACGCCGATGGCGATATAGAGCAAGCCCTGCACGCCGAACATGCGTGCGAGGCGCGGCACGACTGGAGCGCCGATCACATTGGCGAGCCCCGACACCGAGGTGCTGAGTCCAATCGCGGCCGACGAATATCCGGCCTCCTCCATGCGGATCGCAAGAAGGGCGACAGAGAGCGAAAGGCCGATACCCACGAGCGTAATGGTCGCGATGGCGGCCACAAGCGTCGCGGTTCGCGACAGCGGCGGCTGTCCGATGTTCGGTTGTGCGAGTTCGGTCATCGGCGGTCGTGGCGATCGGACGGGCGACTCATCCGATCGGATCCGTTTCTCCGCCAAATCCATGCATGCGCTGGGCCCATTGCAGACCGATCAACGCTCCCTTGATGCGAGGCAGCAGTGTCAAACACAAGGCCAGCACGAGCCCGGGCCAAAGCGTCATCTGGATCCAGAACGGGATGTCCTCATAGGCCGTCAGCACGACCAGCATGATGAACCCCATGATGTGAGCGACGATCAGGATGGTGATGTAGGGTGGTGCATCGTCGGCTCGATGGTGATGCAGGTCCTCGCCGCAAACCTCGCACTGGTCTTGCACCTTGAGATAGGCGCGGAAGATGTGGCCTTTGCCGCAACGCGGGCAGCGACCGACGACGCCGCGTTTCAGCGACGTCATGGTGTCGCGGGTCTCGTCGCGAAGGTTCAGTATCGTCATCACGAACGGCCCTTGCCGAGATTGCGCTGAGCGGCTTTGGCGCGTTTCTTCGCCTCGAGCCGACCACTCTTGATCGTCATTCCCGAGGGATGTTTGCTTTTACCCAATAATTTGCGGCGACGGCCTTCGCTGACGATCTCGAACCGGAGCGCTCCGGCCAGTGGCGCGGCTTCGACCAACTTGACCTCGACGATGTCGCCAAGCCGATATGTCGTGCCGGTCTGCGTGCCGACCATGCTCCGCATCGCCTCGTCGAAGCGAAAATATTCGTCGCCGAGTTGGCTCGCCGGCACGAAGCCGTCCGCGCCCGTTTCGCTCAGCTTGATGAAAAGCCCAGCGCGGGTCACGCCTGAAATCCGGCCCGCGAAGGTCGCACCGATCCGATCGGCCAAATAGGTGGCGATCAGTCGATCGATCGTCTCGCGCTCGGCCGCCATCGCCCGTCGCTCGGCCGCCGAAATCTTGGTTGCGATCTCGGCCAATTCGCCGAGGCCCATCTCCGGCAACCCGTCCGCCCCGAGGTCGAGCGCTTTGATGAGGGCGCGATGGACGATCAGGTCGGCGTAGCGGCGGATCGGCGAGGTGAAATGAGCGTAACGCCGCAGGTTGAGGCCAAAGTGTCCATAATTTTCAGCCGAATATTCGGCCTGCGCCTGCGAGCGGAGCACGACCTCATTGACGAGATGTTCGTTATCGCTGCCCTTCACACGCCCAAGAATCCCGTTGAACTGGATCGGCCGTAAAACCTGGCCCTTCGCGAGCTTGATGCCGATCGAGCCGAGAAACTCCGCTAGCGCATTCAGCTTCTCAATCGATGGTTCGTCATGCACCCGGTAGATCAGTACCTGCCGCTTGGCTTCGAGCGTTTCGGCAGCCGCGACATTGGCGAGGATCATGAACTCCTCGATCAGCTTATGGGCATCGAGCCGTTCCGGAACCATGACGCGGTCCACCGTGCCGTCCGGCTTCAGCACGATCTTGCGTTCGGGCAGATCGAGATCGAGCGGAGACCGATCGTCCCGTGCGCGTTTGGCGGTCGCATAAGCCGCCCAGAGCGGACGCAGGATCGTGTCGAGGATCGGGGTCGTGATGTCGTCCAGACGACCATCGATCGCGGCTTGCGCCTGAGCATAGTTGAGCTTGGCGTGCGACCGCATCATCACGCGATGAAACGTATGCCGGATCTTCCGCCCGTCGGGACCAAGCACCATCCTGACCGCAAGCGCCGGCCGATCTTCGAGCGGCCTGAGCGAGCCGAGATCGCTGGAAATCCGTTCGGGAAGCATCGGCACGACACGGTCCGGGAAATAAACCGAATTGCCGCGATCGAGCGCTTCCCGGTCGAGTGCCGAACCGGGGTGGACCACCGAGGCGACATCCGCGATCGCGACGGTGACGATCTGACCGCCTTCATTGTCGGGGGCGTCATCCGGCACCGCATAGACCGCGTCGTCGTGATCTTTCGCGTCGGGCGGATCGATGGTGACGAGCGGCAGGTCGCGCCAATCCTCGCGCCCCGCCAGCGTTGGCGGACGCACCGCCTCGGCTTCGGTCAGCGCGGCGGGGCGGAACACGTTCGGGATGTGATGGGTCTGGATCGCGATCAGGCTGATGGCCTTCTCGCTGTTGATCGAGCCGAGCCGCTCGACGACTTTGACGATCGGCAGCCCGAAGCTATTGCCGCGCCCGAGAAGCTCGACCGACACGAGGTCGCCGTCCTCAGCGTCGGCGCGGAATTCGGCAGGCACCACATATTCGGTTTGGGAATTCTTCTTGTCGGTCGGCAAAACCCGCAGGCCGACATCCGCGCGATCTCGAAACACGCCGATGATGCGCGACCGCGCCTTGGCCAGCAGTTTGATGATGCGACCGATCACAACGGGGGTCTTCGATGGGGCCTCAGTCGTTGTCTCGATGCGGACCAGAGCCCGATCCCCGACCCCTGGCGCCGGCAGGCCGGGGCGGGACTTGCGCGGAACATGCAACAGAATGCGAGGCGCAACCCCGTGGGTTGCGCTGTCCCAATCGACGGGTTTGGCCACCAGATCGCCGTCGCTGTCGCGGCCCACGATGTCGACTGCGAGCACTGTGGGCAGTGCTCCGGCTCGTTCGAAGCGGGCATGGCGACGCTCGACGACGCCGTCCTGCTCCATCTCTTTCAAGAGTTGCTTCAATTCGATTCGCGCCGCGTCGCCCTTGATCCCGAATGCGCGGGCGATCTCACGCTTGCCGATCGCCAAGGGTGCGCTGCGGCCCGCCGAAGCGGCAGCGACTTTTTCGCGTTTGATGAAGGCGAGAATGTCGTCCTTGGTGGGTCCGGGCGGCGCTTGTTCGGTCACGATCTTCTGCTTTGGCATGAGGCCACATGGTCGTCCTGCAGCCAGAGATAGCAACGCGACCGGGCATTGCGACTGTCCCACGGAATGGAGCAGACGCAAAACGCGACCCGCGTGATGTCGCCTCAGCCTCGTGTCAGGCCGTTTTACGGGCCGGAGCCTTCGCGGCGGGTTTTTTGGCCGCGGTGGCTTTCGGTTTGGCCGCAGCTGCCTTGGCGGCCGTGGCGGTCTTCGGCGCAGCCGCCCCGGTCGCGGGTTTTTTCGCTGCAGTCTTGGCGCTTGCGGATTTCGGCTTCGCAGCGGGCTTCCGGGCCGTCTTGGCCTTTGCCGGAGCAGCGCCACCCTTTTCTTCGATGAAGCGCAACGCATCTTCGAGCGTCACGCTCGCCTCGGTCATGTCTTTCGGCAGCGTCGCGTTGACCTTGCCCCAATTAACGTAAGGACCATACCGACCGGCTCGCGCCGTCACCGGGCCACCACTGGGATGGTCGCCAAGCACACGTCCGGCGGGCGCGGCCCGTCCAAATCGCCCGCCCCCGACACCGCTCTCTTTGGCGACGATCAGATCGATGGCGCGGTTGCCGCCGATCTCGAGAACGTCGTCGTCCTGGCCGAGATTCGCGTAGGTTTTGCCATGCTGGACATAGGGACCGAAGCGGCCGATCCCGGCCAGGATCGGTTCTCCGCTCGTTGGGTGTTTGGCGATCTCGCGCGGCAAGGACAGCAACATGAGCGCCTTGTCGAGATCGACGTCGGCCGGGCCGACGCCCTTGGGTAGCGACGATCGTTTCGGCTTTTCACCGTCGCCGAGTTGCAGATAGGGGCCGAATCGCCCGTCGCGCATCGTCACCTCGAGCCCGGTTTGCGGATCGGTGCCGAGCAGACGCTGACCGGGCTTGTCGCCCGGGGCACCGGCCGCCTCGCCGCCCGTCTGCGTCAACGTGCGGGTAAACTTGCACTCGGGGTAGTTGGAGCAACCGATGAACGAGCCGAACTTGCCGAGCTTCAACGACAATTGTCCCGTGCCACAATGCGGGCAGGCGCGGGGGTCGCTACCATCCGGCTTGGCCGGAAATACCATGGGGCCGAGCAATTCGTTGAGATTGTCGAGCACCTGCGTAGTCCGCAGGTCTTTCGTCTCGCCGATCGCGGCGTTGAAGTCCTGCCAGAAGTCGCGCAGCACCTGCTTGAATTCGATGTCCGAGCTCGACACTCTGTCGAGCTGTTCCTCGAGATTGGCCGTGAATTCGTAATCGACCCAGCGATTGAAGAAGGATTCGAGAAACGCCGTGACAAGTCGCCCCTTGTCCTCGGGAATCAACCGCTTCTTGTCGAGCCGGACATATTCGCGGTCCTTCAGCACCGCGAGCGTTGACGCATAGGTCGACGGACGGCCAATGCCGAGCTCTTCCATGCGTTTGATCAAAGCTTCTTCCGTGAACCGCGGCGGCGGCTCGGTGAAATGCTGGGTCGAGATGATCTGGTCTTTGGCAAGCGTCTCGCCGGTCTGCATGGCCGGAAGCCGTCCCGCATCCTCACCGTCGTCCTCGTCATTCTCCTGGTAGAGCGCCAGAAAGCCGTCGAACTTGACGACCTGACCGGTCGCTCGCAATTCGATCGTGCGTCCGGCCGCCACGGCCGCGATATCGACCGTAGTGCGTTCGAGTTCGGCAGATTCCATCTGGCTCGCGATGGTGCGCTTCCAGATCAGTTCGTAGAGGCGCGCCTGTTCGGGTTCGAGGTAGCGCGCGACATCGCGCGGCAGGCGGCTCATGTCGGTCGGGCGGATCGCCTCGTGGGCTTCCTGTGCGTTCTTTGCCTTGACCGTATATTTGCGCGGCGCGGCAGGCACATAGCGCGCGCCATGCAGGTCGCCGATGACCTTCCGGGCGCTGGCGATCGCCTCCGGCGCCATGTCGATGCCGTCCGTCCGCATATAGGTGATGAGACCGGCGGTCTCCCCATCGATCGCGACGCCCTCGTACAGCTTCTGCGCGATCTGCATCGCGCGAGCCGGAGAGAACCCGAGCTTGCGCGAGGCATCCTGTTGCAGCGTCGAGGTGCGGAACGGCGGGAAGGGGTGCCGCTTGGCGGGTTTCGCCTCCACCGACGAGACCTTGAAGTCCGCCGTGTCGAGCGCAGCCTTGAAGGCAGCGGCTTCGGCCCCGGTGCCGATATCGAGCCGCGTGATCTTTTTGCCGTCGGCGCCCGTCAGACGGGCCTCGAAAGCGACGTTTTGCGCGGTGCGGAGATGCGCCACCAGCGACCAATATTCGCGCGTGACGAAGCGCTCGATCTCGCTCTCACGGTCGCAGACCAGCCGCAGCGACACCGATTGCACGCGGCCCGCCGAGCGGGCCCCGGGGAGCTTGCGCCACAGGACCGGCGAGAGATTGAAGCCGACGAGATAATCGAGCGCCCGCCGCGCCAGATAGGCATCGACCAACGCTTGGTCGATCTCACGCGGATGCGCCATCGCGTCCCGCACCGCGTTCTTCGTAATGGCATTGAAGGTAACGCGCTCGACCGTCTTGCCCTTCAGCAGCTTCTTGGCTTTGAGCACCTCCAGAACGTGCCAGGAGATGGCCTCGCCCTCGCGATCCGGATCGGTCGCGAGGATGACCTTGTCGGCATCCTTCGTGGCACGAGCGATGTCGGAGAGACGTTTTGAGGCTTTGCCGTCGACCTCCCACAGCATCGCGAAATCCTGCTCCGGATCGACGGAACCATCCTTGGCCGGAAGATCGCGGACGTGGCCGAACGAGGCCAGAACCTGATAGTCGCGGCCAAGATATTCGTTGATGGTCTTCGCTTTCGCCGGCGACTCGACGATGACGAGGTTCATTAGAGGACCGGTCCTTTTGTCCCCTGGCGGAGACGCTGTAACGGAAAGCGATAGCCCGAGAACGAAATAACGAGCGAGCGCGGCGGAAGATGGGGGCAGGTCGGGTGCAAGTCAAATGACCGAACCCGTGTTTCACGACACGCGCCTCGACCAGAATCCTTGCGGCCGTCATCGTCCCTCTTTAGACAAGCCTTCAATGACGGACGCAGCCCCAGCCCCAGTTTTTCCGCATCGCCATCTTCTCGGCATCCAGGGGCTTTCGCCCTTGGCGCTGGAAGCGCTGCTGGACCTTGCCGACCGCGCCGTCGATGTGTCCCGGCAGGTTGAAAAGAAGCGCAGCACACTTCGCGGACGCACCCAGATCAACTTGTTCTTCGAGGCGTCCACCCGGACGCAATCGTCGTTCGAAATCGCGGGCAAGCGGCTTGGTGCCGATGTCATGAACATGGCGGTGGCGGCCTCCTCGATCAAGAAGGGCGAAACGCTGATCGATACGGCAATCACGCTGAATGCGATGCGGCCCGACATCATCGTGGTGCGTCATCACCAAGCCGGCGCCGTCCATCTGCTCGCCCGCAAGGTCGATTGCTCGGTCGTCAATGCCGGGGACGGCGCGCATGAACATCCGACGCAGGCGCTGCTCGACGCACTAACGATCCGTCGCAACAAAGGCCGCATCGCCGGACTGATCGTGACGATCTGCGGCGACATCCTGCATTCGCGAGTCGCTCGCTCCAACATCCTTCTGCTCGCGGCTCTCGGGGCTCGCTTGCGCGTCTCCGGTCCCTCGACCCTGATGCCGGTCGGCATCGAACGGATGGGCGTCGAGGTCGTCCCCGATATGGATCGCGCCCTCGACGGCGCCGATGTCGTGATGATGCTGCGCCTGCAGCGTGAGCGGATGAATGGCGGCTTCGTGCCTTCGGCCCGCGAATATTTCCGCTTCTTTGGCCTGACCGAAGAACGGCTGAAATGGGCCAAGCCCGATGCTCTCGTGCTGCATCCGGGTCCGATGAATCGCGGTGTCGAGATCGACACGCTGGTGGCCGACGGACCTCAATCGCTGATCCGCGAGCAGGTCGAGATGGGGGTCGCGGTTCGCATGGCGGTGCTTGAAGCCCTGGCTCAGCATCTGCCGGGAGGCGCCGCGTGACGCAACCTCATGCCGCCGAGCGACCGCTAGCATTCATCAATGGCCGGCTGATCGATCCCGAGTCGCGGCGCGAGATGCGCGGCGGGGTGCTGGTTCGCGATGGCGCTATCGTCGCGATCGGGGCCGTGACGGGCAGCGACTTGCCGACGGATTGCGTCGTGGTCGACTGTAACGGCGACGTCGTGTCGCCGGGTTTGATCGATTGCCGCGCCTTTGTCGGCGAACCGGGTGCGGAGCACCGCGAGACCATCGCGAGCGCGACGGCGGCAGCGGCATCCGGTGGTGTGACGACCATCATTGCCACGTCGGAAACGCATCCGGCCGTCGACGATCCGGCCGTCGTGGATTTTCTGCAACGCCGAGCCCGCGATACGGGTCGGGTGCGCGTCTTACCGGTCGCGGCACTCACGCGCGGACGAGACGGATCTGAACTTGCCGAGATCGGGCTCCTCAAGGCCGCCGGTGCCATCGCGTTTTCGGATGGGGCACGCTCGATCGCGAGCGCCCGCTTGATGCGGCGCGCCCTGACCTATGCGCGCGATTTCGATGCCCTGATCATGCACCATTGCGAGGACATCGATCTCGCGGCTGGTGGTGTCATGAACGAAGGCGAGTTCGCCAGTCGTCTCGGCTTACCCGGCATACCGCAAGAAGCCGAAAGCATCGTGCTGGCGCGCGACATTCGCCTCGTCGCGCTGACCGGCGGGCGATATCACGCCGCCATCGTGAGTTGTCGGCAATCGCTCGACATCATCGCGGCCGCGAAACAGGATGGTCTCCGCGTGACCTGCGGCACGACCATCAACCACCTCACCCTGAACGAAAACGACATCGGCGGATATCGCACGTTCCTGCGCTTGTCGCCTCCGCTGCGAAGCGAGGACGAACGGTTGGCGCTCGTCGAAGCTGTGGCGTCCGGGCTGATCGATGTGGTGGTGTCCGATCACAATCCGCAGGATGTCGAGACCAAGCGGTTGCCTTTCGCCGAAGCGGAGCCGGGTGCGATCGGGCTCGAGACGCTGCTGTCGGCCGGGCTTCGGCTCGTCCATGCCGAGGCGATCGATCTGCCCGATCTGCTGGCCCGCATGACCATCGGCCCCGCCAAGCTGCTTGGCTTGCCGCAGGGTCGTCTCGCGGTCGGCGCACCGGCCGACCTCATCCGGTTCGATCCCGAGGAACCTTACGTGGTCGATCGCGACAAGCTGCACTCGCGGTGCCGCAACACCCCCTTCGAGGACGCTCGGATGGAAGGTCGCGTCAAGACCACCGTGCTGGCCGGGCGGATCGTTCATTCCGCCGATGTGCGGAGCCACGATGCCGTCGCTTGACGCCGCTCCGTTGACGCTGCTGATCGCTCTCGTGGTCGGCTACCTGCTTGGCGCGATCCCGTTCGGCCTGCTGCTCACGCGGCTTGCCGGTACCTCGGACATCCGTACCATCGGGTCGGGCAATATCGGCGCCACCAATGTGCTGCGGACGGGGCGCAAGGATCTGGCGGCTGCGACGCTGCTGCTGGACGCTCTGAAGGGAACCGTCGCGGTGCTGATCCTGCGCTACGCCACGGGGAGCCTCGATGCGAGCCTTGCCGCAGCCTGCGGCGCATTTCTCGGTCACGTCTTCCCGGTCTGGCTCGGCTTTCGCGGAGGCAAGGGCGTTGCGACCTTCCTGGGCTGTCTGTTCGGGGTCTTCTGGCCGGTGGGCCTCGTCTTCGTCGCTTGCTGGCTGCTGGTGGCCGTGACGACGCGCTACTCATCCGCATCGGCTCTCGTGGCCAGCGCAATCGCGCCTCTGGCGCTCTGGATCTGGGGGCAGGAACGGGCCGCGAGCGTGTTCCTCATGATCGCGATTCTGCTCTGGATCATGCACCGCGCCAACATTGCGCGGCTCGTGGCTGGACAAGAAGGCAAGATCGGCAAGACGGCGTGACACCCGACCTCCAGATCCTATCGGATCAGGATCGGTTCGATTGGCTGCGCCTGATCCGCAGCGAGAATATCGGCCCGCGCACGTTTCTCGGCCTGATGGCAAGGTTCGGCACGGCCGGCAAGGCGCTGGAAGCGCTGCCGGGCCTCGGGGGCCGCTCGGTCAAAATCGCGCCCGTCCGTGACATCGAGACCGAAATGGAAGCCGCGCGCCGTGCCGGCGTTCATTTCCTGGCGCTCTGCGAGCCGAGCTATCCCGCTTCGTTGCGCGCTATCGACACCGCGCCGCCGATGCTGGCGGTCAAAGGCAACCTCGCCAGCCTGCAGCGCCCGATGGTCGCGATGGTCGGCTCCCGGAACGCGTCGGCGACGGGCCTCGTCATGACAGAACGGTTGGCGCGCGGTCTCGGCGAGGCCGGCTACGTGGTCGTTTCGGGTCTCGCACGCGGCATCGACATCAAGGCGCATCTGGCCAGCCTCGAGACCGGGACGGTTGCGGTCCTGGCGGGCGGACATGCCCGCATCTACCCGAGCGAACATGCAGGCACCGTCGATCGCATCGCCGAGCATGGGGCCGTCGTGTCCGAGATGCCGCTGACCTGGGAACCGCGCGCCCGCGACTTTCCGCGCCGCAACCGCATCGTGTCGGGCATGGCTTTGGGATTGATCGTCGTTGAAGCCGCGCGACGGTCCGGCTCGCTGATCACCGCCCGCTTTGCTAACGAGCAGGGGCGGGAAATCTTCGCGGTGCCGGGCTCGCCGCTCGACCCGCGCGCCGAGGGCCCGAATGCGCTTCTGAAGGACGGCGCGACCTTCTGCACCAGCGCCGAGGACGTGCTCGAAGGGCTGGTCGGCATGACCGTCGCTGGCCAATCCGCTCCTGGCATGAACGAGACGGGGCGTTGGGGCTTCGACAACGATCCACTGTGGGACGAACTCGACGGATTGGAGCTGTCGCCAGACGTGCACACTGCTGACGACCCCGCACCGGCATGGCCGCTATCGATCGGGCAGGCGCCAAAGACGTCTCAAACGCTATTGAACGCCGAGGCTGACGACGAGAGATCCGCACGGCTCCCAACGTCCGCGCCGAACCTCAAAAGCGTCGTGCTCGATCTTCTCGGCAGTGTTCCCCTGTCGATTGACGATGTCGCGCGTGTCTCGGGGCTGCCGGTCCGGCAGGTGCAATCCGTTCTCATGGAGCTCGAAATCGAAGGGACGATCCAGCGACAGGGCGCTAATCTCGTGTCGCTCGTCAGCCCGGCGTAACGCTCATGCGATGACGTGCTGCGTGGCGTTGCTGGTGCAGGCCACGAGACGCTCGGCCGCCTTGGCTTTGTGACGGAGCAACTCGGCCTCCACGCGCGCCATGTGAAGCAGACACGCCATGACTTTGAGATCGGCTTTCTCGGCAAGGTCGATCAAGTCGGAACAGCGATCGAACAAGGTTTCGGCGACCACACGAGGATAGTCGGACATCGGCAAGCCCGATTGAACGGGGTCGTAAGACACCGCGACACGCGTTCGAGAGGCAGGAGATGACGAAGGCATGCAGCTCTCTCATCGCAGCGCCTAGTCGTCGACATTTGCAACCGGCGGTTGTTGATCTAAACGCATTCGTGCGGGTTGCAAAGACCCCGTCGCTCAATCGCGTTTGAGCGCAGTCTCGGCCCGAGCGAGATGCCGCAGCCGATCGAGAACGCCTTGTAGGATGTAGGCGGCCGCCATCTTATCGACGACCTCGCAACGTTTCGCGCGCGACACGTCCTGGTCGATCAGGCTTCGGGTCACGGCCGCTGTCGAGAGCCGCTCGTCCCAGAAGCAGACCGGAAGCGGAATCATCGGGTTGATCTGGCGCACGAAACTCCGCGTGGACTGAACCCGCGGGCCTTCCGATCCATCCATATTGAGCGGCAAGCCGATCACGATCGCGGCCACGCCATATTGAGCGATGATCGCAGCGAGCCGCTCGACATCCTTGGTAAATTTGGTGCGGCGAATCGTTTCCAGCGGCGTCGCGATGCTGCGTTCGACGTCAGACAGGGCGAGTCCGATCGTCGTTGTCCCGAGGTCGATGCCGATCACGCGCTGGTTGAAGCCGAGGCACGCTGGCAGGTCCTCGACCGTAATAATGGCTGACGCCATGATGATGATCCTCTTCGGCGCGGATGCGATTCGTCTCCGCCATTGCTCCGCTCGACATGGCGATGATATAGCCGGTTTCCGTTGACATGCGCGTCGCGCATGTTCCCCGTTACCCGGCCGTTCGGTCGAGGTCGTGGCGCGAGACGACCCCATCGCAGTCGTTTTGGCCCAAGAAGGATGATCATGTCGGTCGATCTGCTCACCGTGCGTCGCATCGCTACCCTGGCCAGGATCGCCTTGCCCGAGGACGAGGCCGTGCACCTGCAAGGCGAGCTTAACGCGATCCTCAACTTCGTCGCCGAACTCGATGCCGTCGACGTGGAGGGTGTGGAACCGATGACCTCCGTTATGCCGATGCAAATGCGCGGGCGCCCGGATGTCGTGACCGACGGCGAGATCGTCGATGCGGTTTTGTCCAATGCTCCCGTCAGCGAGGATCATTATTTCGTCGTGCCGAAGGTGATCGAGTAGCGCCGCAGCCGCCCTTCTGCCGCGCCATGCTCGATCGATCATCGACGCATCTTTATTTCCGGCTCGGATGGTCGATCCCGACGATTATTCCGCAGCGTTTCGATGGACGACCTATATGACCGATCCTACCCGGCTGACGCTTGCCGAAGCGCGCGATGCTCTTGTGTCGAAGTCGCTGTCGGCCGTTGAATTGACCGACGCTTATATCGGCGCCATCGAGGCGGCCCGCAGCCTCAACGGCTTCGTGACTGAAACGCCCGAGATCGCGCGCAAGATGGCGGCGAAATCGGACGCGACTTTGGCGCGCGGAGAGGGTGGTCCGCTCGAAGGCATCCCGCTCGGCATCAAGGATCTTTACTGCACCAAAGGCGTCACCACGACTGCCGGCAGCCGCATCCTGCGCGACTTTGTCCCGCCCTACGAATCGACGGTCTCGTCGCAGTTGTGGCGCGACGGTGCCGTCATGTTGGGCAAGCTCAACCTCGACGAATTCGCCATGGGATCGTCGAACGAGACCTCCCATTTCGGTCCGGTGACCTCGCCCTGGCGCAAGCCCGGCCAAAACGCTGCCTTGGTGCCGGGTGGCTCCTCCGGCGGGTCGGCGGCAGCGGTTGCGGCGCGCCTCTGCCTCGGCGCAACCGCGACCGATACGGGCGGCTCCATCCGGCAGCCGGCCGCTTTCACGGGGACGGTCGGGATCAAGCCTACCTACGGCCGTTGCTCGCGCTACGGCGTGGTCGCGTTCGCGTCCTCGCTCGATCAGGCGGGTCCGATCGCCCGCAACGTGCGCGATACAGCGATTCTGATGCGGTCGATGGCCGGCTACGACCCGAAGGACGCGACCTCGGTCGATGTTCCGGTCCCGAATTACGAGACGTCGGTCGGTTCGTCGGTCAAGGGCAAGACGATCGGCATTCCAAAGGAATACCGCATCGACGGGATGCCGGCCGAGATCGAGGCGCTCTGGCACCAGGGGATCGCATGGCTTCGCGACGCGGGCGCCACGATCGTTGACGTGTCGCTGCCGCATACGAAATATGCGCTCCCGGCCTATTATATCGTGGCGCCGGCCGAAGCATCGTCCAATCTCGCGCGCTATGACGGGGTGCGCTATGGGCTCCGCGTGCCTGGCCGCGATATCGGCGACATGTACGGCCAGACTCGCGCGGCCGGTTTCGGCAAGGAAGTCCGCCGCCGCATCATGATCGGGACCTATGTGCTCTCGGCCGGCTATTACGACGCTTATTATGTCAAGGCGCAAAAGATCCGCACCTTGATCAAGCGCGACTTCGAGACCGTTTATGCCGCTGGTGTCGACGCGCTGCTGACCCCGGCGACTCCCTCGGCCGCTTTCGCGGTCGGTGAAAAGGGCAGCGGCGATCCGGTCGAGATGTATCTGAACGACGTGTTCACCGTGACGGTCAATATGGCGGGCCTGCCCGGCATTGCGGTGCCGGGTGGATCATCCGCCGATGGCTTGCCGCTCGGCCTGCAGTTGATCGGCCGCCCCTTCGACGAGGAAACTTTATTTTCCCTCGCCGAGGTCATCGAGCAGGCCGCCCCGAAGGTGCATCTGCCGGATGCGTGGTGGGCGGCGTGATTCCGGGCGCCGAAACAACCATCCTGGCGCCGCTGCGTGAGCGTATCGACGCGATCGATGTCGCCCTCGTCGATCTTTTCGCCGAGCGCGTCCGTATCGTTCGCGAGGTGATTGACGTCAAAGAACAGCACGAGATCCCGGCTCGGTTGCCGGATCGCGTCGAGGCGGTCGTGGCGCGTGTGCGCGCCCATGCCGAAGCCAAGACCTGCCCGCCCGATCTCGCCGAAGCGGTTTGGCGGACCGTGATCGAATGGACCATCGCGTTCGAGGAGCAGCATATGGCGCACTCGACCAAGCCGACCAAATAAGGAGAGCCCCATGGCAACGTCCGTTTCCGACAAGCTGCTGCGCGGCGCGACCGGCGACTGGGAGATCGTGGTCGGCATGGAAATCCATGCCCAGGTCACCTCGAATTCCAAGCTGTTTTCCGGCGCCTCGACCGCCTTCGGGGCCGAGCCCAACACCCATGTGTCGCTCGTCGATGCCGCGATGCCGGGCATGCTGCCGGTTATCAACCAGGCTTGCGTCGCGCAGGCGGTTCGTACCGGGCTCGGCCTCAAAGCGCAGATCAACAAGCGGTCGAGCTTCGACCGCAAAAACTACTTTTATCCTGACCTGCCGCAGGGCTATCAGATTTCGCAGTTCAAGAGCCCGATCGTCGGCGAGGGCGAGGTCGTGGTCGATCTGACCCCGACCGAGCAGTTCCATGTCGGCATCGAACGCCTGCATCTCGAGCAGGATGCCGGCAAATCGCTGCACGATCAGTCTCCCACCGCGAGCTTCGTCGACCTCAATCGTTCCGGCGTCGCTCTCATGGAGATCGTGTCGAAGCCCGACATGCGGTCGGCCGACGAGGCGAAAGCCTATGTGACGAAGCTCCGCACCATCCTGCGCTATCTCGGCACCTGCGATGGTGACATGGAGAAGGGCAGCCTGCGTGCCGACGTCAATGTCTCGGTGCGCCGTCCGGGCGACCCGCTGGGCACGCGTTGCGAGATCAAAAACGTCAATTCGATCCGGTTCATCGGGCAGGCTGTCGATACAGAAGCCCGGCGCCAGGTCGCAATTCTAGAAGATGGCGGCAGCATCGACCAGGAAACGCGGCTGTTCGATCCCGCCAAGGGCGAGACCCGCTCGATGCGATCGAAAGAAGAAGCGCATGACTACCGCTATTTTCCCGACCCCGATCTGCTGCCGCTTGAATTCGACGACGCTTTCGTAGCGGCGCTTGCGGCCGATCTGCCGGAATTGCCGGATGCCAAGAAGGCGCGCTTCATGCAGCAGCATGGCTTGTCGCCCTACGACGCCAGCGTCTTAGTGGCCGAGCGGGAACTCGCCGATTATTATGAGCAGGCTGTCGCGCATGAGCCGCAGGGCCGCGACCCGAAGCTCGTGGCGAATTGGATCACCGGCGATGTCGCAGCCTCGGCCAATGCGGCTGGAACCTCCGTGGCGGCTTCGGCCATCACGGCCGCTCAGGTCGCCGAACTCGTCGACGTGATTGCCGACGGCACGATCTCGGGCAAGATCGCCAAGGACATCTTGCTCCTGATGGCCGGCGAGGACCGTGGCCATGCCCCGCGTGAGATCGTCGAGCGGCGCGGCCTGCGGCAGGTCACCGACACGGGAGCCATCGAGGCCGCGGTCGACGCGATCATTGCGGGAAATCCCGACAAGGTCGCCCAAGTGCAGGCAAAGCCGACGATGCTCGGCTGGTTCGTGGGTCAAGTCATGAAATCGACCGGCGGCAAGGCCAACCCTCAGGCCGTCAACGATGTGCTGAAGGCCAAGCTGGGCATCTAATCTCGCTCACACATTAAGCGAAGGCCCGAGAGGGCGCTTCGCTGCTTCGGCCTATTTCACGATGAGGCAGGTGGAGGAAAACTCCTTCCAGGTCATCGACCCGGCATTGCCGGCCTTCTTGATGGTCGACCATTGATGCCCGCATTCATGCATGCGGGCTCGCGCCGCTGCGTCCTGGGGCGCGACCGCTCCGGTCGGAGCGGCTGGGGCACGCGGCATCGCGGAGGAACCGCCTTGGCTCGATCGGCCGGACGCGGCCGCTGCACCCCCGGCAGGCGCTCCAGCAGGCGCACCCGATTTGCCTGGAGCGCCTGGTGTGGCGGCGCCCGCGTCAGCGCCGGACATCAACATCGCAACAAGAACCAACGGCAATCCACAGTAACGCAACATCATACCTACGATCGCAGAGGAGTGAGATTCTGCCGTTCTTCGTCCGCTCGCGGTCGCGGCACCCATGGCAGGTGTTTGCCGGGAAAAATGTGGCGTCAGCGCGATCGGGGTGGGGCGGGCAGCGGTTTATAAAAAGTCGATCGCTTATGCCCTAACGGCGTTGAGGACACCAGAGCGTCTCTGTCAGGTGGGCGCCGCCTCGATCCGTTGCACATCGGCAGGCAGGGTGAAACAATGCGTCAGCCCATCGGGCGAGACTGCTTCCGTCGCGCCGGGAGAGCGTTCGCATGTCGCCTTTCGCACCGACCACACATCTTGCGACTCACGACGTCGGCAACCAGCCGGGCGACCTCGTCGACCGTAACCTCTATGCCGACGACATCGCGCTCCGCGAGGCCGTGCTGCGGGAGGCGGGGGCGTGGCTGGACGAGCGCGCGATGCGGCTTGGGGCGGTCGTCGGATCGCAAGCCGTGGTGGCGCTTGGGCAGGATGCGAACCGGTTCCCGCCAGAGCTCACGAGCTTTGACCGGTTCGGGCGGCGGATCGACGAGGTCCGGTTCCACCCGAGTTATCATGCGCTGATGGCGCTTGCGACCGACCACGAGATCCACAGCCTTGCCTGGACGACGCGTCAGCCTGGCGGTCACGTCGCCCATGCGGCTTTGCTGGCGGTTTTTGCGCAGAGCGAAGCCGGAACGATGTGCCCCATCAACATGACCTATGCGGCCGTGCCAGCGTTACGGGTCGAGCCCAACCTGACAGCAGCCTGGATCGCCAAGGTGCTAAGCGGTTGCTACGACGCGCCCTTGCGGCCGATCGAGGGTAAAGCCGGCGTCACGCTCGGCATGGCCATGACCGAGAAGCAGGGCGGCAGCGATGTCCGCGCGAATACAACCCGAGCCGACGCGCGGCAGGACGGAACCTACGGGCTGACAGGGCACAAGTGGTTCTGTTCGGCCCCGATGAGCGACGGGTTCCTGACCTTGGCTCAGGCGCCGGGCGGTCTGACGTGCTTTCTCGTGCCGCGCATCGCACCAGACAGCACGCGCAATGGCATTCGCCTCATGCGACTAAAGGACAAGCTGGGCAATCGATCCAACGCCTCAGCCGAAATCGAATATGAAGATGCGGCCGCCTTCCGGCTTGGGCCGGAAGGGAGTGGCGTCAAAGTCATCATCGATATGGTGCATCACACACGGCTGGGAACGATCGCCTGCACGCTCGGCATCATGCGGGCCGCTCTGTCCCAAGCCGTGCATCACACGTCGCGCAGGATGGCTTTCGGCAAACCCTTGATCGCACACCCGCTGATGACGGCGGTGCTGGCCGATCTCGCGCTCGATTACGAGGCCGCGGTCGTGCTGGTGATGCGTGTCGCTCGCGCCTTTTCTGCGACCGACGAGAGCGAACGTGCCTTTGCGCGCCTCGGCGTGGCGCTGGCCAAATATTGGCTGACCAAACGCTGCTCCAACTTCGTCTACGAGGCGATGGAATGTCTGGGTGGCGCCGGTTACGTCGAGGACGGGCCGATGCCGCGCCTCTACCGAGAAGCGCCGCTCAACGCCATCTGGGAGGGCTCCGGCAATGTCATCGCTCTCGATGTCTTGCGGACCCTGGCGCGGGAGCCGGCGGCCCGCGCAGCCTACGAGGCCGAACTGGCGCCCGCGCTCGGGATCCATGCGGCTTTCGATAGTGCGGCGCAGATCCTCCGCGAGGCGATGAGCGAGACGGCGCCCGCTGAAGCCCGTGCGAGGCATCTTGTGGAGCGAATGGCCGTGATGTTGCAGGCCGCGCTGCTGATCCGCTACGCGCCATCGGCCGTGTCGGATGCCTTCTGTATGGCCCGGATCGCGCCCGATCACGCTTTCAGCTACGGCGCGCTGGCATGCAATGTCGACCTCGTCGCCATCATGGACCGGCAGACATTGTGCTAGGTCAGGGCTTTCGCCTTGAGGGGCAGGGCGTCCTGCTTTAGGGTCCGGCCTCCCGGCGGCCATATGGTCGTCGTCCCCAAACCAGATTGAGCACCCATGCGCGCTGAACCGCTGCAGCTCGTCGAAGACATCAAGCAGTCCGTAGGGCTGCTGAGGAGGCATCTTTGACGTCGATACTGCAACCCGTCGCCTCGCCGAATTAAACGCCAAATCCGAAGACCCTGCGCTCTGGAACGACGCGCAACTCGCCCAGAAACTGATGCGCGAGCGCACCGAGCTCGAAGATCGGCTGGGCGGCGTGACACGCCTCGAGCGTGATCTCGACGATGCCATCATGCTGGTCGAACTCGCCGAAGAGGAAGATGATGTCGGGGTCGAAAAGGAAGCGATCGATCAACTGAAGGCCCTCAAGGCCGATGCGGCACGTCGCCAGATCGAGGCTTTGCTGGCCGGCGAAGCCGATGCAAACGACACCTTCATCGAGGTCCATTCGGGGGCCGGCGGAACCGAGAGCCAGGATTGGACCCGCATGCTGTTCCGCATGTACTACCGCTGGGCGGAGCGGCATAAGTTCAAGGTCGAGGTTGTCGAGGAAACGGCCGGTGACGAAGCCGGACTGAAGTCCGCGACGCTGCTGGTCAAGGGCCATAATGCCTACGGCTGGTTGAAGACCGAGTCGGGCGTGCATCGTCTCGTGCGGATTTCGCCTTTCGATTCGGCGGCGCGTCGGCATACGAGCTTTGCGTCGGCTTGGGTCTATCCCCTGGTGGACGACCGGATCGACATCGACGTGAAGGAAACCGACTGCCGCATCGACACCTATCGGTCGTCGGGCGCCGGCGGTCAGCATGTCAACACCACCGATTCGGCGGTGCGGATAACGCACATGCCTTCCGGCATCGTGGTGGCCTGTCAGAACGAGCGATCGCAGCACAAGAACCGCGCGACCGCCTGGAACATGTTGCGAGCCCGGCTTTATGAGGCGGAACTCGAACGACGCGAAGCCGCGGCCAACGCCGACGCGGCGTCAAAGACCGATATCGGCTGGGGTCACCAGATCCGGTCCTACGTTCTGCAGCCCTACCAGTTGGTCAAGGACCTGCGGACCGGTGTGACGTCAGGAACGCCGGACGACGTGCTGGACGGCGACCTCGACCCGTTTATGGAGGCCGCGCTCGCGCATCGGCTGTCGGGCCGTACTGTCGAGGTCGAGGACGTTGATTAAGTCATCGGGTGCCGAGTAAGGCACCGGGTTCCCGGCTCGATCGATCCGAGCCGGGGACACGCTTCTCACTTCTGAGCGGTCAGCTTCCGGTTGCTGGCCAACGGACGCACCGACATGGTGGGGGCATCCGTCCAAGGATTGGCGCCCTTGCCCTGCTCGATCCCATAGGCATAGAGGCTCTTCATGTAAGCTTGATCGAAGGTGTTTGAGCCTTCCTCGCTCACATCCGCCTCGATCGAGGCCATGTGGAAGCCAACGTTGTGTCGCCGGGCATAGGCGTAGGCGGCCTGGACGTTGTTATGAACCTCACGCTTCAGAATGGTGGATAGCGAGCGTGTGCCGAGCTTCAACACATTGTTGTCGACCACCTGAAAAACCGGGTCGACCTTGTTGTTCAGCAGCACGTAGAGATTCTTGAGCTGCGGGAACGGACGGTCCTTCTGCTCGCCGAACAGGACAGCATCGGGCGCCACAAAAACCTGCTGAATGGTGCCCCCGTCGACATGCATCTCCTTGAACTCGCGTCCACCTGCCTCGACACTGACGAGGCGAGGCGGGAACAAGCCTGGGATCGAGGCTGATGCCGTCAAGACCTGTCGGAAGAGCGAGAGCGCATTGGGTGAGCCGCTTGTCGCAATCGCGCCCATGTCCCACACGACCGACCGTTGCGAGTCGAGATTCGTGGTCGCCACGAACAATCGCCGTCCCTTGCGATGCTCTTCCGCAACGCGGTCCATGATGGTCTGATCGACGTATTTGCTCACGAGACGGCCGAGCTTGTCGTTTTCGACCAGCGCGTTACCGAAGACACCGTTGAGAAGGTTCACGTTCTTAATCAGGCCCGCGCCCAAATCACCCGTGTAGAGATCGCGGAGCGTGTCATCGTAGGATGGTCCGAGAAACACGAAGGGCGCCATCAGGGCGCCGGTGCTGACGCCCGACACGATGGTGAAATCTGGACGTCGATTGGTTTCGGTCAAGCCATGCAACAGGCCGGCCCCGAACGCACCATCGGCGCCGCCGCCGGACAGCGCGAGATAGTTGACCGGGCCCGTTTTGACCGCGACGCCTTTGGTCGATGTCGTAAAGCTGTCGAACACGGACGCCGAGGTATCGCCGTAGAAGCGCACGTTCGACATGCCGGGGATTTCGGCCATCGCAGCCTCGGAGGCCGTATAGGGAATGCGGGCGAATTCTGTGGACGTACAGCCAGCAAGCGCAACGCTGGAGGCTATGATGATGCCCAGCACAGAACCACGTCGAACGATCATCGATCCACCCATTTCGAGCCCCGCGCTCATGCTTTCTGGCAAATGAGAGCGCCGTGCAAGCGTAGCTTAAGTCGAGTGTTACTGAAGTTTGTTCCTCATATCTTGCTCGGCGGCGGGGATGAGCGACTAATTCGACCGGCCTGTCGTATTCATGAGACAATGCCGGACGGTTTTAGGGCGCGAGATGCAAGGCGGCGAGGCGCTGGCCCGCTTCCAGAAACCGGGTCGGGTTGACGGCTTCGCCATCGATGCGGGTCTCGTAGTGGAGGTGCGGTCCTGTCGCGCGTCCCGTCGCTCCGACATGACCGAGCACGTCGCCACGGGCCACGCGCTGACCTGGTGTGACAAGAACCGAGGCGAGATGTGCGTAGCGGGTCGAGAGACCGTTGCCGTGATCGACCTCGACCATCGTGCCATATCCTCCGGTGGCCCCTGCGGTCACGACGCGTCCGGCCGCGGTGGATCGAACCTCTGCGCCATAGGCTTCACGAAGATCGACGCCCGTATGCAAGGCAGGTCGCCCTAGAAAGGGATCCAGACGCGGCCCGAACGGCGATGTCACGTCCAGAACGCCTTGGACCGGAGCCCCGTAGGGCAGGAGCGGGAGGCTGGCCACAAGCTGCCGCGTGTTCGCGACGTCAGCCTGCAGGCTCGCCAGTGCCGATCCGAACCGTGCGTCGAGACGATCGACCGGCAAGGCCACGAAGGGTCCGCCGAGCGGCGCATCGACCGGAGTTGCGCTTTTCAGCCGAGCCGCCGAAAGCCCGGACGCCGCCACGATCGACACGATGTCGTCGGATGTCTTGCGGGCGGTCTGATCGACGGCCGCAATGGCGCGATATTGCGACGCATCGACCCGCTCCAGCGCCTCTGCCACATCCGCCAAAGCGCTGTTCACACCCCCTGGACCAATCGATGCCGTTTCATCGTCGCCGGATGATGCCACGCCACCCGCATCGGTCGGCATGTCGCGGATCGATCCCGTGACATCGGAACCGCTGACGACCGGCGCGACCGCTGGCGAGGGGGAGCTGAGCGGATTGTCGATCGCGCTGGCTGCGGACTCCTGGATCGTTGTCCGAATTGCGACGGCCGGGTCATGGCTCGCGCGACCTGATTGAGGTCGTGCGGCGCCCGCTGCTTCGGCCAATTGTCCCAGCAGGCTCGATCGCGTCTCGAGCCGCTCCGCCCGGATCGTGAGGGCCCGCATCTCTGTATCGAGGCTGCTCTGTTGAACGCGACCGCGCCCGGCATCGTGTTTGATTTGGCTTTGGAGCGCCGCGATTTGATCCTCGTAGCCATATTGCATGCTGGCGTGTTCGGCCATGAGGGACGCGACCATATCGTCATGACAGGCGAGGTAGAGGCCCGCACCCACGCCCGCGCAAGCCATGCCGATCAGAAGCCCGATCACGCTCCAGGCGAGGTCGACCCGCACCGTAAACCCGCGATGCGAGGTGCCTCGCACGATCGACACGACATAGCGAGATCGAGACGAGGGAACGGCGGTCCCGATTGGAAGCGGTGACATGAACTGATCCTGCGGAGAGGCCGAGGCGTTCAGATCACCGCGTTAAGGTTAAGTTTCCGCTAAGGTTAAGAGTGTGTGATCGATGCGGCGCGCGAGACGCGCAGGATCACAGCGCTTGCGCGGCCGCCAACACGTCGGCCGCATGGCCCGGTACCTTGACCTTCGGCCAGATCTTGGCGATGCGACCCTCCCGGTCGATCAGGAACGTGGTGCGTTCGACGCCCATATAGGTTCGGCCGTACATGCTTTTTTGCGCCCAGACACCATAGGCTTCCAACATCGCCTTGCTGTCGTCGGACAAGAGCGTCAGGTCGAGACCATGCTTGGCCTTGAACTTGGCGTGGCTGGCGATCGGATCAGGAGAGATGCCGATGACGGCCGTATCGGCGTCGTTGAAAGCGCCGCGCAACGCGTTGAAGTCGATCGCCTCCTTGGTGCAGCCGCTCGTATCGTCCTTGGGATAAAAATAAAGAACGGCCTTGCGACCCGCCAGCGAGCGGAGCGAACAGGTTGTTTCGGTCGAAACTGCCAAATCGAAATCTGGTGCCGGATCGCCGATCGTGAGGGTTTGCGGCATAACGCCTTCCTTTCGTCTTTTTGGGTGCTAATTCGATGTATATGGGACAGGCCGTGTTGCCATTCTAATGGGCAAACGATGAGTGCAGAAGTCCTGATCGTGACATGCAAAAGGATCTCGACGGTTTGGCCGATACGATCGACCCTCCCAAACATCGCCTTGTCAAAAGCGGTTCCGCAGGGATCCGTCCGGCGCGCGGCGCGACGGGGCGGGTTCGACGTTGGGGTTTCCGCCGGGCTTGCGTCACCGGCATGGCCTTCCTCGCCAGTATCCTCTTTCTCGGGCTGATCGCCGGCGGCGTCTTCTTCATGCGGCTGGCGCAGGGACCCATCGACGTCGACCTCGGCCAGCAGATCACTCAGGCGCTCGGCGAGCGGGTCGGCGGCGGCTATGCCTTTGCGATCGGTGCGACCGCGATCGAACAGACCGACCATGGTCCGACCTTGTCGTTACGCCAGCTGACCATCAAGGATCATGCCGGCCGGACCGTCATGGCGGCACCGCGTGCAGGCATCGCGGTCAGTCCCTTCGAGCTCTTCTTTGGCCGTGTGTCGCCAAAGCGCCTCGAGGTGCAGGATATTCTGATGCGGGTCGTGCGGCTCGAGGATGGGGCCATCGCCATCTCGGCGGGCGCCGATCAGATTGCCGACACGCCTCTGACCACCATCTTCGCGAGTGCCGCAGAGGTTGTCACGCCCGCGGCCCCGAATCAAACGGCCGTCGTCAACGGCGAGACGCCGATGCTGGCAAGCGACGCGCGTCCGGCGAAGCGATTCCCTCGCGAACTCGCCGCCGTGGTTGCCAAGGTGGTCGACACCGTCTTCGATCCCGCCAGCCCCTTCCGGGCACTCGACCGCTTCGGCATCAAACGAGGCACATTGGTGGTCGAGGACCGCCTGCGAAAAGCGTCGATGACCTATAAGAATTTCGAAGTCGATTTCGACCGCGAAGCCAATGGTGGGATTTACCTGACGGCGGACGCCGATGGGCCGAGCGGACATTGGTCATTCTCGGCCCGCGTTAATCAGGCCTCGGATGGAACCAAGATGCTCGACCTGACGGTGGACCATCTGTCCATGGACGAGATGATGCTGGCGGCTGGGCTTCGGACCATGCCATTCGATACCGACATGCCGTTGTCGCTCAACATGAACATGGCAGCGGCGCCCGACGGCAGCCTCACGAGTGCGGAGGGTCATCTCAGTCTGGGGTCTGGCTATTTCCGGCTCGACGACCCCGATCACGAGCCCGCGATGGTGGACGGCATCGACGTCACGCTGCGGGTCGATCCAGCCACGGGTGAGGTCGATTTTGGCCGGGGCAATCTCAAGGCGGGTGAGTCGAGCTTTCAATTTGGGGTGCGCGCCATCCCGCCCGAAACGAATGGTGCGCCGTGGCAGGTCGTCGGGACCTCGACCGGCATTTTTGGAACCGAGCGCCCGGGAGAGCAGCCGATCAAACTCGACGCCATCGACATGAAGATCGATGTCGACATGCTCGCCAAAAAGGTCGTGGTGCAAAACTTCAGCGTCCGTGGACCCGACGTCGCATTTCGCATGGATGCGGTGTTTCAGGGCAACGACACAGGCGGCTTTCTCATCACGAGCACGATGGACACCGGTCGGATGCCGGGACCGGTCGTGATTCGTCTCTGGCCCAATTGGGTGGCATCGCCGCCGCGCGCCTGGTTCCTGGCCAACCTGAAGGGTGGGACGCTCGATTATGGGCGCGGCAAGTTCGCGCTGACAGACGTCGATCTCGAGACGATGAAGCATCAGCATTCGGTCCCGGACGATCATTCCCACATCGAATTCGGCGTCTCGAACGCCTCGTTGACGTTCATGAATGGCGTGCCGCCGCTGAAGGGCCTGGACGGCAACGGCGTTCTGACGGGCGACACGCTGACGTTTGCGGCCAGCAAGGGCGAGATGGAGGTCTCACCGGGTCGCAAGTTGTTCCTCAGCGATGGCACCTTTACGATCCCGAGCACCGACCCCAAACCGTCCCCAGCCGTCATCGCGCTCCGGATCACGGGTGGCATCGATGCCATGGCGGATCTGCTCGCGCGCGACGCGTTGAAGCCCTATGCGGATCTGCCGATCGACGCCTCGTCCGTATCCGGCCAGATCGATGGACGCATGACCATCAACCTGAAGGTCGGCGATCACGTGCCGCCTGACGAGACCAAGATCGGGGTCGTGGCCGTCGCAAAGGACTTTTTCGTCGACAAGGTCATCGGCAAGGAACCGCTCGAAGACGCGACCGTCAACATCGTGGCCGACAAAGCCGGGATCCACGCCCGTGGTGAAGGCCGCATGTATGGCGCGCCCGCAACGATCGACCTCAAGAAGCCAGCCGGAACCGCGCCGAGCGAAGCTGTCGTCTCGATCACGCTCGATGATGCGGCGCGGGCGAAAGCCGGCTTCACCCTTGGCAAGAGCGTGACCGGACCGATTTCGGCGAAGATCAGCACCACTTTATCTGGCGGCGAGTCGGGAAAAGCGTCAATCGATGTCGATCTTACGCGCGCCGTTCTCGACTCCCCCCTTCCCGGATTGAAAAAGGCAGCCGGCAAAGCGTCGAAGGCGACCTTTACGGCCACGCAGCAATCTGACGGTGTGCAGCTCGACCAGATCGTCTTCGACAGTGGCGCAACCTCAATCAGGGGGTCGGCGGAACTCGACAGCAAAGGTGGATTTGAAGGCGCCAAGCTGACGCAACTTCGGTTGTCGCCCGGGGATGACATGCGGGCCGACATCACGATGACCAACGAGGGGCTGAAACTCGTCGTTAAGGGCAGTAACGTCGATGCGCGCCCCTTCCTGAAATCGTTGACGACCGGCGATTCCGGATCGAGCAACGACGCGACGACGAAAGACCTCGACCTCGATCTACACGCCAACATCCTGACCGGGCAGAACAGCCAGGCCTTGACCAATGCCGACCTGCGTCTCGTGAGACGGAACGGAAACTTCCGCCGCGTGCAAATGACAGGACGTTTGGGCAAAGGCACCTTGTCGGCCAACACGGTCGGCCAGGGCGCGAATTCGACCATCGTGATCGCCGCGAAGGATGCCGGCGCAACGCTGTCGTTCCTCGATCTTTACAAGCGGATGGATGGTGGACGGCTGGATACGACGCTGAAGTTCGTCGATGGCCGGATGGACGGCTATACGGTCGTGCACGACTTCACCATCAAGGAAGATCCGGCGATCAAGAAACTGGCGTCGGAGGAGATCCCGGGTGATAGCCGCAATGCCGGGGCCCGGATCGACACGTCGGCGACCCGCTTCACCAAATTGGAGGCTTATTTCTCCCGCGTCGGCAACAAGATCGAGGTCCGCCAGGGCTCGATGTTCGGCCCGCAGGTCGGTGCCACCGTCGAGGGTTGGATCGACTTCGCGCATGATCGCGTCGCGCTGAATGGCACGTTCGTCCCGATCTACGGTCTGAACAATCTTTTCTCGCAAATTCCAGTGGTGGGCATGTTGCTGGGTGGGGGCGCGCATGAAGGCTTGTTCGCGCTGAACTACCGCATCGATGGTTCGGCGAGTTCGCCTGTGCTGAGTTTCAACCCGCTGTCGGCGCTGGCGCCCGGATTTTTACGGAAGATCTTCGGCGCCATCGATAATGCGGCACAGCAGGGTATCGATCCCTCTGCCGCATCGACGATCCCGCAAGGAGATCACGCCGTCGGTCCCGCTGGCGGCCTCGTGCCGAATTGATGGCGCCAGCGCCGCCTTGATCCGTCCTAGTCCGGACGGAGCAGAACGTGTTTCTTGCGCCCGAGCGAGAGCTTGATCGCGCCCCCTTCGGCGAGATCGGCCGGTGTCAGCGTGGCGCGTTCATCCGATACCGTCGCGTCATTGACCTTGAGGCCACCGCCCTTCACCTGTCGGCGTGCTTCACCGGTTGATCCGACCAGCCCCGCCCGCACGAATGCCGCGAGAACGCCGACTCCGGCCGCAAGCTCCGCGATCGCGATCGAAACCGTCGGGAGGTCATCCGACACGGCACCGTCCTCGAAGGTCTTTCGCGCCGTCTCGCTCGCAATGTCGGCGGCCTCTCGGCCATGCAGCAGCGCCGTCGCCTCCGTCGCCAGGACCTTCTTGGCCTCATTGATCTCCGCACCGCCGAGCCGCTCGAGCCGAGCGATCTCGTCGAGGCCGAGAAGCGTGAACAGCCGCAGGAACCGCCCGACGTCGGCATCCTCGGTGTTCCGCCAGAACTGCCAATAGCCATAGGGCTGCATCATATCGGCCTTGAGCCAGACCGCGCCCGACGCCGTCTTACCCATCTTGGCGCCCGACGCCGTGGTGATGAGCGGGCAGGTGAGGGCATAGAGTTGCGAGGTCCCCATGCGGCGGCCGAGATCGACGCCGGTGACGATGTTGCCCCACTGGTCCGAACCGCCCATCTGAAGGCTGCATCCAAACCGGCGGTTGAGTTCGACGAAGTCGTAGGATTGCAGGCACATGTAGTTAAATTCGAGGAACGAGAGTTCCTGCTCACGGTCGATCCGCATCTTGACGCTATCCATCGACAGCATGCGATTGACCGAAAAATGCCGCCCGACATCGCGCAAAAAGTCGATGTAGTTCAGCTTGGTGAGCCACTCGGCATTATCGACCATGATGGCGCCGGTTCCGCTGTCGCCGAAGTCTAGAAACCGCGAAAACGTGTCTTTGAGGCTATCCTTGTTGGCCTCGATCTGCTCGAGCGTCAAAACCTTGCGGGTTTCGTCCTTGCCGGAAGGGTCACCGACCCGCGTTGTGCCGCCGCCCATCAGCACGATCGGCTTGCCGCCCGTCTTCTGCATCCAGTGCAGCATCATGATCGACAGGAGATGACCGACATGCAGCGAGGGGCCGGTACAATCATAGCCGACATAGGCCTTGAGATCGCCCGACAGCGCCTTCTGATCGAGCCCGGCCAGATCCGAGCATTGATGCAGATAGCCCCGCTCCGTCAGGGTGTGCAGAAAGTCGGAGGTGACGCTGGCGTCGGACATTGACGTTTTCCGGTGTGGCCCGATCGCGGTCCGGGCTAGATTTGCTTCATCATGCCGACGGCATCATGCAAGACGACGCCCTCGGCTGGCTACGGTCGCCGTGTCGAGGCGGAGGCGGCTCGTGTGCCGCCTTGTGCACCGGGTAACGCAAAAAATCGAGAGGATCCATGACCGAAACATCCGAGCCGGCAGCGAGCGGCGTCCGGCGAGCCCTGGGCCTAATCAGCGGAACCTCCATGGACGGCGTCGATCTTGCGATCCTCGACACAGATGGACGCGACGTGGTCCGGTTCGGCCCGATTGGGTTTCTGCCCTACACCGAGGATGATCGCGCCGTTTTGCGGCGGGCGCTCGTCGACGCGGGCAGCCTGACGGATCGGCTCGCGCGCCCCGGCGTTTTGCGGGATGCCGAACGTCGCGTGACCGAGCGCCATGCGGAGGCCGTGCTGGGCTTTTTGCGCGAGCATGCCATTGAGCCGTCGAGCGTTTCCGTGGTCGGTTTTCACGGTCAGACGGTGCTGCACAGGCCCGAGATGGCGCTGACGGTGCAGATCGGTGATGGAGCGGAGCTCGCAAGCCGCATCGGCATCGACGTCGTGGCCGACCTCCGCGCTGCCGATATGGTGGCGGGCGGACAGGGCGCGCCCTTGGTTCCCGTTTATCATCAAGCGCTTGCAGCCTCCCGAGCGCTTGTGGGCCCGGTGTTGTTTCTGAACATCGGCGGGGTGTCCAACGTCACCTATGTGGCCGAACGCCATGATCCGGTGGCCTGCGATACCGGGCCGGGCAATGCCTTGTTGGACGATCTCATGCTGGAGCGGACAGGGCAGCCGCTCGACCGGGATGGCGCGACAGCCGCGCTTGGCGTTGCGGACGAGGCGATCGTGTCGTACTTGTTGAACCATCCGTATTTTTCGCAGAAACCGCCGAAGTCGCTCGACCGGAATGCCTTTTCACGCGCGCCGGTCGAGCCGCTAGGCACTGCCGACGCGGCCGCGACCTTGACGGCTTTCACGGCCGCGAGCATCGCGGCTGTGTTGCCGCATCTTCCCGCCCCTCCGATCGAGGTCATCGTCTGCGGTGGTGGCGCGAGCAATCCGACGCTGATGCTCGAACTTACAAAACGCCTACCGTGCCGGGTGACTTCGGCCGATCAGCATGGTTGGAGCGCCGATGCCATGGAGGCGCAGGCGTTTGCCTATCTGGCGGTGCGTTCGCACGAGGGGTTGCCGCTCAGCTTTCCATCGACAACTGGCGTGGCAGCACCGGTCAGCGGAGGCACACTTTATCGAGCGTGACGCTCAGTTGCGTTCGCTGCGCGCTGGGGTCGCGGTCCGCTCCGGATTGCCGAGTCGCTTGTCGAGATAGACGCCGACATCGGCGATCAGCGGATCGACGCAATTCTCGAAGAAGTGATTCGCGCCCGGAATGATCGCATGTTCGATCTGGATCCCCTTCTGGGTCTTCAGCTTCTCGATCATGGCCTGCACCTCTTTCAAAGGCGCTACGCGATCCTTGTCGCCATGGACGAACAGGCCCGACGAGGGGCAGGGCGCCAAGAACGAGAAATCGTAAAGCGTTGCGGGTGGCGCGATCGAAATGAAGCCTTCGATCTCAGGCCGCCGCATCAAAAGCTGCATGCCGATCCAGGATCCGAACGACACCCCCGCGATCCAGCAGGCCCGCGCCTCGGGGCTGATCGACTGAGCCCAATCGAGCGCCGCAGCGGCATCCGACAATTCGCCGGCGCCGTGATCGAACCCACCCTGCGATCGGCCGACCCCACGGAAATTAAATCGCAGGACCGAAAATCCGCGTTCGGCAAAGGTATAATAGAGATTGTAGACGATCTGATTGTTCATCGTGCCGCCGAACTGCGGATGCGGATGCAGGATGATCGCAATCGGCGCGCCGCGCAGTTTCGCGGGATGGAAGCGGCCTTCGAGACGGCCAGCGGGACCCGTGAAAATGACTTCAGGCATAGATACTCCAGGGTGCCGGACAGGCCATCGCGCCCGAATGCCGCGGCGCGGATCGGAGCCCGACAAAGGCGTGCGGCTTGACTTCGACGACAGAATACCTGTTAGAATTATTCTAACAGATTTGCACAGGCGCTCATCGCGCAAATGCACGATTGCGCGCTCGGATCAACCCGGCTTCTAGCACGGGCTATAGGGCGAAAAGCAAGTATTTTGAGTAGTGGGATGTCCCGACCGCGAACCTATTTGGACTTCAATGCGACCTCGCCGCTGCGACCTGTCGCGCGGACTCGCATGATCGAAGCCTTGGATCGGGTCGGAAATCCCTCGTCGGTTCATACGGAAGGTCGTCGCGCGCGCGGGCTGGTCGAAACGGCGCGCGCGGATGTGGCGGCTCTGTTTGGAACGCGCGCTGATCACGTGACCTTCACGTCCGGGACCACGGAAGCTGCCGCCTTGGCCCTGACGCCAGCGTTGCAGGACGCGCCGGTGCAGGCGCCTGCGGATCGGCTGCTCGTCGCGGCCACCGAACATCCGGCCGTGCTGCAGGGTCATCGTTTTGCTGCGGATCGTGTCTCGCTGCTACCGGTACAGTCCGACGGGATACTCGACCTCGACGCGATGCGGCAGGCTCTTGCGTCGGTTTCTGGCCGTTGCATCGTGGCGGTGCAGGCGGCCAACAGCGAGACGGGCGTTCTCCAGCCGATCCACGCTGTGGCGGATCTAATTCACGCTCACGGTGGGTTGTTGGTCTGCGATGCGACGCAGGCGGCTGGTCGGATCGATTGTTCGTTTGATCGGCTGCAGGCCGATGTCCTTCTCGTTTCGTCGCATAAGATCGGCGGCCCCCTGGGCGTCGGCGCCATGGTGTTCGCGTCGGATCGGCTTCGCCTTGGCGATCCGCTGGTTCGAGGCGGCGGCCAGGAGCGCGGATTGCGGGGCGGGACCGAGAATGTGGCGGCTATCGCCGGGTTTGGCGCAGCGGCGCGCGCGGTATCGGGCCTGGTCGAAACCCCGCATCTTAACGAGCTTCGTCAAAACTTGGAGCAGCGCCTTCAGGCGAGTTGGCCGGAGGTCGTGATTTTTGGCGACGGCGCAGAGCGGCTTCCAAATACGGTCGCGTTCGCGATTCCCGGTGTGTCGAACGAGACGGCGTTGATCGCTCTCGACCTTAAAGGTGTGGCCGTCTCGACCGGGTCGGCATGCTCCTCGGGCAAAGTTTCATCGTCGCATGTCCTTGAGGCGATGGGAGTCGATGCTCATCTAAAGGCCTGCGTGATCAGAGTAAGTTTTGGCTGGTGTTCGATACCGGCCGATGTCGATCGGTTGATGGTGGCGCTCGGCGCGATCGTCAGCCGGATCCAGAGGCGCTCGACACAAGCTGCCGCTTGAAGATTGCGGGACAGGCGTGGCACAAGCCCGCTTGTCACCGCCTGGCGCCGTATGGCGCCGCCAGGGTTTGAGGAGAAGGTGAATGGCCGCAGTTCAGGAAACCGTCGATCACGTCAAGTCGCTCGACGTGAGCGAATATAAATACGGCTTCGTGACCGAAATCGAATCCGAGCGTTCCGCCCAGGGGCTATCGGAGGAGACCGTTCGCTTCATTTCGGCCAAAAAGGGCGAGCCCGAATGGCTGACCGACTGGCGGATGGACGCTTATCGCCGGTTCTTGACCATGCGCGAGCCGACCTGGGCGCGCGTCGATCATCCGCCGATCAATTATCAGGACCTCTACTATTTCGCGGCGCCGAAGTCGGTGACCGGCCCCATGACGCTGGACGAGGTCGATCCCGAACTGCTCCGCACCTACGAGAAGCTCGGTATTCCGTTGCGTGAGCAGGAGATCCTGGCCGGGGTGCAGACCTCGCGCGTGGCGGTCGATGCGGTGTTCGACTCCGTCTCGGTCGCGACCACCTTCAAGGCCGAGCTCGCGAAGTCCGGCGTGATCTTCTGCCCGATCTCGGAGGCGGTTCATTCGCATCCGGACCTCGTGAAGAAATACCTCGGCTCCGTCGTGCCGGTGACCGACAACTTCTTTGCGACCCTGAACTCGGCGGTTTTTTCCGACGGATCGTTCGTCTACATCCCGCCGGGCGTTCGATGCCCGATGGAATTGTCGACCTATTTCCGCATCAACGAGCAGAATACGGGGCAGTTCGAGCGGACCCTGATCATCGCCGACAAGGGATCCTACGTCAGCTACCTCGAGGGCTGCACGGCGCCCAAGCGCGACGAGAACCAGCTTCATGCTGCCGTCGTCGAATTGATTGCGCTCGACGATGCCGAGATCAAATATTCGACGGTGCAGAACTGGTTCCCCGGTGATGCTGAGGGCAAGGGCGGCATCTACAATTTCGTGACCAAGCGCGGCGACTGCCGAGGTGATAATTCCAAGATCTCTTGGACCCAGGTCGAGACCGGCTCCGCGATCACCTGGAAGTATCCGTCCTGCATCTTGCGCGGCGACAATTCGCGCGGCGAGTTTTACTCGATCGCGATCTCGAATGGTCGCCAGCAGGTCGATAGCGGCACCAAGATGATTCATCTCGGCAAGAATACGACGAGCCGGATCATTTCGAAGGGGATCGCGGCCGGAAAGTCCGACAACACCTATCGTGGGTTGGTGTCGGCGCATCGCAAGGCGACAAACGCGCGTAATTTCACCAATTGCGACTCGTTGCTGATCGGCGAATATTGCGGCGCCCATACGGTTCCGTACATCGAGGCCAAGACATCGACGGCGGTGTTCGAGCATGAGGCGACGACGTCGAAGATCTCCGAGGATCAGTTGTTCTACTGCCGTCAGCGCGGCCTATCCGGCGAAGAGGCAACGGCTCTGATCGTCAACGGCTTCGTGCGCGACGTGCTCCAGCAGCTGCCGATGGAATTTGCGGTTGAAGCTCAGAAGCTAATCGCAATCTCGCTCGAAGGCAGCGTGGGCTGACCTTCTTATGAGGCTCGGCCATCAGGTCGAGCCGACCTTTATTGCTTTGACGATGCTGCCGCTCAGGCCGCCGACACGACACGAACTGCAGGAACGATTATGCTGGAAGTCAAAAACCTTCACGTCGAGATCGACGGCAAGAAGATCCTCGACGGGTTGAATCTCACGGTCAAGAACGGCGAAGTCGCCGCCATCATGGGACCGAACGGGTCCGGCAAATCGACCTTGTCCTATGTGATCGCGGGTCGCTCCGACTATGAGGTGACCGAGGGCGAGGTTTTGCTCGACGGTGAAAATATTCTTGAGATCGATCCCGAGGCACGAGCCGCGAAGGGCATCTTCCTGGCCTTCCAATATCCGGTCGAGATCCCCGGTGTTGCGACGATGACGTTCCTGAAGGCATCGCTCAACGCTCAGCGCAAAGCGCGTGGCGAGGCTGAACTGTCGACGCCGGACTTCATGCGGACGGTGCGCGACGCGGCCGCCAAGCTCGAGGTCAATCCTGACATGATGAAGCGGCCGCTCAACGTCGGTTTCTCCGGTGGCGAGAAGAAGCGGATGGAAATCCTGCAGATGGCCCTGCTACAGCCGCGCTTCGGCCTCCTCGACGAAACCGATTCCGGCCTCGACATCGATGCGCTGCGGATCGTTGCCAATGGCGTCAACGCGCTGCGGAGCCCGGATCGCGGCTTCGTGGTCATCACCCATTACCAGCGCCTGCTCGACTATATCGTCCCGGACACGGTCCACATCATGTCCAAGGGCCGGGTCATCAAGACAGGGACGGCGGATCTCGCGCTCGAACTCGAAAAGAACGGCTACCGCGATTACGTCGCCGACGCGGCGTGAGGGCAAGCTCCATGTCAGCCGAAATCACTCTCATGAAGACACCGGCCGAAACCAGGCTTGGTGATTATTTCGAAGCGATGCGCGCCACGACCGATCGCTCGGGTTTGGCAGCCTATCGCGCCGATGCCTTCGCGCGATTTGCCGCCAAGGGCCTGCCGCACCGCCGCATCGAAGCTTGGCACTACACAGACCTTCGGAGCATGCTGCGGGAGGCCTTCGCGCCTGCACATCTCGCTGACGATGCGGGTGTCGCGGCTGCCAAAGCGCATGTCGCCGCGATGCCCAATCCGGTCGGGCCGCGCGCCGTGCTGCTCGATGGCGTCTATCGACCCGATCTTTCCAGCGTCGCGACGCTCCCGGCCGGCGTCACGCTGGTGTCGGTTCTCGACCGTCTCGCCAATGGGGCGCTCGGCGATGCTCTCTCGGCGGCCGAAGCGCTCGGGACGCCTGAGGCTATTCTCGCGCTCAACGCTGCGCTGATGCAGGGCGGCATTGCGCTGACGGTTTCGCCCGGCACCTCCGTGGTCGAGCCGATCGAACTCGTGTTCCTCGCGACGGCGGGTGTCCAAGCCTCGATTTCAACGCGCTCGCTCATTGAGGTCGGCGCTGGCGCATCGCTCACCTTGATCGAGCGACATGTCGCGCTGGGCGAGGCCGACAACCAGGGGAACCATGCCCTGATCGTGGCGCTCGGCGACGAGGCTGCCATCGATCATGTGGCGCGGATGGACGGCTTCTCCAAATCGTCGGTGCAGCTTGGCACCGTGTTGGCGCGCATCGGCTCGAAGGCTCGCTTCGCCTCGTTCACG
Source organism: Lichenihabitans psoromatis (assembly GCF_004323635.1). Classification (NCBI taxonomy): domain Bacteria; kingdom Pseudomonadati; phylum Pseudomonadota; class Alphaproteobacteria; order Hyphomicrobiales; family Lichenihabitantaceae; genus Lichenihabitans; species Lichenihabitans psoromatis. The sequence continues at coordinate 3,741,371 of NZ_CP036515.1, read as the reverse complement.
CTCATGACCCTGCCCGGCGTCACGCGCCGGCAGAGCTTTCTCGAATTTGCCGGCACACATTCGGCCGCCGACTTCAAGGGCGTGTCGTTGCTGGACGGCCGCTCGCATGCCGACACGACCTTGATCGTGACCCATACGGCGGCCCATTGCGAGAGCCGCGAATACTACAAGACGATCCTCGATGGCGAGTCGACTGGCGTCTACCAAGGCCGCGTCGTCGTGGCGCCCGGCGCGCAGAAAACCGATGGGAAGATGCTCAGCAAAGCGCTGTTCCTGGCCGATGGCGCCAGCATGTTTAACAAGCCGGAACTCGAGATCTTCGCCGACGATGTGGTCTGCGGCCATGGCGCGACTGTCGGTAATCTCGATGAAAACCAACTCTTCTATCTCCGCGCGCGGGGTATTCCACGCAAAGACGCCGAGACGCTGCTGCTGAATGCGTTTGCGGCCGACGCGATCGATGGTGTCGCGACCGAGGAACTCCGCCAGGAATTGACCGGGAGCGTCGAACAATGGTTGCACAACCGCGAGTCATGACCGACGCCGAGCCGGCAGCTTTCGATGTCGAGCGCATCCGCGCCGATTTCCCGATCCTGTCGGTTCGGCCCTATGGCAAGCCGCTGGTGTATCTCGACAATGCCGCTTCGGTGCAAAAGCCGAAGGCGGTGATCGAGCGGATCACCTACGCCTATGAACATGAATATGCCAATGTGCACCGCGGCTTGCATTACCTTGCCAATGCCGCGACCGAGGCTTTCGAGGGCGCGCGCGAAAAGGTGCGTGCGTTTCTGAACGCGGGCTCGACCGACGAGATCATCTTCACCCGCTCGGCCACCGAAGCCATCAACCTCGTGGCATCGTCGTTTGGGCAGGCGCATATCGGGGAGAGCGACGAGATCGTCCTGTCGATCATGGAGCATCACTCCAACATCGTTCCGTGGCATTTTCTGCGCGAGCGCAAAGGCGCGGTGCTGACTTGGGTCGATGTCGAGGACGACGGTTCGTTTCAGATCGAGGCGTTCGAGCGCGCCTTGACGGAGCGGACCAAAATCGTCGCGATCACGCATATGTCGAACGTGCTCGGCACGATCACGCCCATCAAGGAGATCATCCGCATCGCACATGAGCGCGGCATCCCGGTGTTGGTCGATGGGTCACAGGGCGCCGTGCATCTCGATGTCGACGTGCGTGATCTCGATGCTGATTTTTATGTCTTCACCGGGCATAAGCTCTACGGCCCGACCGGCATTGGCGTGCTCTACGGCAAGCGAGATCTGATGGCCGCGTTGCCGCCGTTCAACGGCGGTGGTGAGATGATCGATGTCGTGACGAAGGACACGATTTCCTACAATGGTCCGCCGCATCGCTTCGAAGCTGGGACACCGCCGATCGTGCAGGCGATCGGGCTCGGGGCCGCCGTCGATTACGTGGATGCGATCGGGCGCCCGGCGATCCGGGCCCACGAGGCCGCTCTGACCGCCTATGCGCATGAACGCCTCGGGCGTATGAACTCGCTCCGGATTTTCGGTACCACGCCAGACAAAGGCGCGATCTTGTCGTTTGAGATGAAAAACGCCCATGCCCATGATGTGGCGACCGTCATCGATCGGTCGGGTGTTGCGGTTCGCGCCGGGACTCATTGCGCGATGCCGCTGATGCAGCGTTTCGGTGTCACCTCAACCTGCCGCGCTTCCTTTGCAATGTATAATACGTTCGACGATGTCGATAAACTCGCCGAGGCCCTGACCCGGGCCGAAGCTCTTTTCGCGTGAGGCTCATGTCTAATCCATCAGTTCCGGCCCCGGCGTCGGCCGCCGCCACCGAGGACGCCCAGCCCAATCGTCCGGCCATCGCGCAACCCTCCGACATCACGCCGGAGGAGATCGATCGCCTGACAGAAGGCCTCATCACGGCGCTGAAGACCGTCTATGATCCTGAGATCCCGGTCGACATCTACGAACTCGGACTGATCTACCGGATCGACATCGACGATAGTCGTTTTGTGTCGGTCGATATGACGCTGACCGCGCCGGCTTGTCCGGTTGCGGGCGAAATGCCGGGCTGGGTCGAAACCGCGGTCGCAGGCGTTCCTGGCGTTGCGGGTGCTAAGGTGTCGATGGTGTTCGATCCGCCGTGGGATCAAAGCCGCATGTCGGACGAGGCCCGCGTCGCTCTCGACATGTGGTGACGTCCAGGCCCGGTCCGCTATTGAACCGGGCCGACCACGACCTCTAGGCCGAAACGCTTGTCGACACGGGCTCACAGAGCCAAGCGTCGAGATCATCGGAGGCGCGTTGGCTCATGGCCTTTTTCTTGGCGACAGCCTTTTCAGGGCCGCGCAGCCGCTTTCCATCCTCCGCTTTGGGGACCATGGCTAGTGGCGGGAACAGGCCGAAGTTGACATTCATCGGCTGAAACGACGGTGGCCCGCTATCGATCGTCTCGAGATGGCCGCCTGTGATGTGGTTGATCAGCGCACCGATCGCAGTGGTCGGTGGCGGGAGCGACACCGCAGTGCCGAGCCGCTCGGCCGCCGCCATTCGGCCCGCCATCAGCCCGATCGCGGCACTTTCGACATAACCCTCGCAGCCTGTGATCTGCCCCGCGAAGCGCAAACGCGGCATCGCCTTGAGGCGCAGCAGCGGATCGAGCACCTTGGGTGAATTGAGGAACGTGTTCCGGTGCAAGCCACCCAAGCGAGCGAATTCCGCCTGTTCGAGACCGGGAATCATCCGAAACACTGCTGTTTGCTCGGCATATTTCAGCTTCGTCTGAAAACCGACCATGTTGTAGAGCGTGCCGAGCGCGTTATCCTGACGCAACTGGACGATCGCGTAAGCCTTCACGGTCGGGTTATGCGGATTGGTCAAGCCCACAGGCTTCATCGGGCCATGTCGCAGCGTTTCCCGGCCACGTTCCGCCATCACTTCGATCGGCAGGCAGCCGTTGAAATAAGGCGTCCCCTCGAACGACTTAAAGCCGACCGTATCGCCCGCCACCAGGGCATCCAGGAACGCCTCATATTGCTCGCGATCCAGCGGACAATTGATGTAATCAGCCCCCGTGCCGCCAGGGCCCATTTTGTCGTATCTGGACTGGAACCAGGCCTTGTCGAGATCGATCGTGTCGCGATGGACGATCGGCGCGATGGCATCGAAGAAGGCGAGCTGCTCTTCCCCGGTCAGGCTCCCGATGGCGGTCGCGAGCGCCGGCGAGGTCAACGGACCCGTCGCCACGATGACATTGTCCCAATCGGCAGGCGGGAGGCCGTCGATCTCGCCGCGTTCGACCGAAATCAGCGGATGGTTCGCGATGGCGGTTCCGACAGCTCGCGAGAACCCGTCGCGGTCGACCGCCAGCGCACCGCCAGCCGGGACCTGATGCCGATCCGCGCAGGCCATGATGACGGAGCCGAGCCGGCGCATCTCGCGATGGATGACGCCAACCGCATTGGTGCTGGCATCATCCGAGCGAAAGGAATTGGAACAGACGAGCTCGGCAAGCCCGTCGGTGCGATGCGCTTCAGTTCCGCGAACCGGACGCATCTCGTGCAGCACGACAGGCACACCGGCTTTCGCGATCTGGAAGGCCGCTTCGCTGCCAGCTAAGCCGCCACCAATGACGTGAACGGGTTTGATCATATGGATTGGATTCATACCGCAACCTAAAGCAGGAACGCGGACATGTGAACGGCTGGCCACGACCAGAACCGATGAACGGCATAAACCGAAAACGCCCGCCGGGGGAGGACCGGCGGGCGTTCTGACGTCACGGGGGCATCGGCCACACCCGCGAACCAGATGAATTCAGTCGTGGATACGAGCGCCCTGACGTACGACGTCTTCAATATCCGACCGGCCGATGCCGAGGTCGTTCAATTCGCGATCCGACAGACGCGACAGTTCCCGAACCGACTCGCGGAAACGGCGCCAAGCATGCAGCTTTGCAGAGAGAGTTTTGATCATAGCACTGTTCCTTCTTATTAAGTCGTCGCTCAACTATCTGCTGCGCCACGACCGCTTTGATGCAGTGCAATATATCGAAAATCGCAGCGTCGATAACCCGTCTCGTCTTAAGCCCACCCATGCGCGAAACGCATGACGATCTTAGCAAACCGCTAAGACAATCAAGCTAATGCGACTCGATCCGGTCCGTGGACCCGGCCGAAGTTGCTGCGCTGCTGCAGTTCGCCAAAGGTGCGATGTGAAAATCGCATGACGTCCGGAGGTCAGACGCGGAGACTGCGCGGTATTTAGGTAGATGCCGGATGTCGGATGTAGTGGAGATATTGCATCGCACCATCGGGTTAATCATCCTCGGGGCGCATCGCACGATGCGAGAGGGTGACGGGTTTATTCGGCGGCAGCCTCAAGCACCAAGGGCCGACGCTTCAACACGTCTCGCAGGAAGCGCCCTGTGTGGCTGGCCTTCGAGCGCGCGATATCTTCGGGTGTTCCTGTCGCCACGACCTGACCGCCGCCGCTCCCGCCTTCCGGTCCGATGTCGACGACATAATCGGCTGTTTTGATGACTTCGAGATTATGCTCGATGACCACGACCGTATTGCCTTGATCGACGAGTTCGTGCAGCACTTCGAGTAGTTTGGCGACATCGTGAAAATGCAGCCCCGTCGTCGGCTCATCGAGAATGTAAAGCGTCCGCCCGGTGGAGCGTCGCGACAACTCCTTCGACAGTTTGACGCGCTGGGCCTCGCCACCCGACAAGGTATTGGCCTGCTGCCCGACCTTGATGTAGCCGAGCCCGACGCGTGCCAGCGTCTCCATCTTCTCGCGGATCGACGGTACCGGTTTGAACAGCGTCGCGGCCTCCTCGACCGACATGTCGAGCACATCGGCGATCGAGTTGTCGCGATACTTGACCTCTAATGTCTCGCGTCCGTAGCGCTTTCCTTTGCAGACGTCGCAGGTGACATAGACGTCGGGCAGGAAGTGCATTTCGATCTTGATGACGCCATCCCCCTGGCACGCCTCGCAACGGCCACCCTTCACATTGAAGGAGAAACGGCCTGGCAGGTAGCCGCGCGCTTTGGATTCCGGCAAGCCGGCGAACCATTCGCGGATCGGCGTGAACGCTCCCGTGTAAGTGGCCGGATTGGACCGCGGCGTCCGCCCGATCGGCGACTGATCGATGTCGATTACCTTGTCGATGTGTTCGAGGCCCTCGATCGCGTCATGCGGGGCAGGGTGATCGATGGCTCCGTTCAGTCGCCGCGCGACCGCCTTGTAAAGGGTGTCGATCACCAGCGTCGACTTGCCGCCCCCCGACACGCCCGTGACGCATGTGAAGGTGCCGAGGGGCACGTCGAGCGTCACGTTCCTCAAATTATTGCCGCGCGCGCCGGTGACGCGCAGGTGATCGCCATTCTTAGCCTTGCGCCTCGTGCGCGGCACGCCGACCATCTTGACGCCGGTCAAATATTGCCCGGTGAGCGAATTGGGGTCCGCCATGATCTGCTCGGGCGTACCGGCCGAGACGATCTCGCCGCCGTGGATGCCGGCGCCGGGCCCGACATCGACCACGTAATCGGCCGCTCGGATCGCATCTTCGTCATGCTCGACCACGATGACGCTGTTGCCGAGCCCCCGTAAACGCCGCAGCGTGTCGAGGAGCCGCTCGTTGTCGCGCTGATGCAAGCCGATGGATGGCTCGTCCAAAACGTAAAGCACGCCTGTGAGGCCGGAGCCGATTTGCGACGCGAGCCGGATGCGCTGGCTTTCGCCGCCCGAAAGGGTGCCGGCTGCGCGCGCAAGCGTCAGATAATTAAGCCCGACATCGAGCAGGAAGGTGAGTCGATCACGGATTTCCTTGAGAATGCGGGCCGCGATCTCATTTCGTTGCGGGTCGAGTTTCTCGGGAAGCGAGGCAGCCCAGTCGAGGCATGCGCGGATGGGAAGATCGCAAACCGCACTGATGGTCTGCATGTCGATCTTCACGGCGAGCGCTTCGGGCTTGAGCCGCGTGCCGCTACAGGCGAGGCACGGTGTCGCGCTCATGAAGCGGCCGATCTCCTCGCGCGCAAATTCGCTCTCGGTCTCCTTGAAGCGCCGGTCGAGATTATTGACCACGCCTTCGAAAGCCTTGTTGACCGCATAAGACCGGACGCCGTCGTCATAGGCGAACCGAACCTCCTCGCTCCCGGATCCGAACAGAATGACGTTCTGGACCTGTTTTGGCAGCCTCTCCCATCGGGTATCGAGCTTAAAGCCGAAATGCTTGCCGAGCGCGTCGAGTGTCTGGACATAATAAGGTGAGGTGGATTTTGCCCAAGGCGCGATCGCACCGCGCTTCAACGTCAACGTGGTATCGGGGACGACGCGCTCCGGATCGACCGACATCTGAAAGCCGAGCCCGGCGCAGATCGGGCAAGCGCCAAACGGATTGTTGAACGAGAACAGCCGTGGCTCGATCTCTGCGATCGTAAACCCCGAGACAGGGCAGGCGAACTTCGACGAGAAGGTTATTTCCCGGTCTTGACCGTCTGCAGGATCGGTAAGTTCGACGACCGCTATGCCATCCGCGAGCTCTAGCGCGGTCTCAAAGCTTTCGGCGAGTCGCGTCGCGATATCGGGCCGCACGACGATCCGATCGACAACGACACCGAGGTCGTGTTTGAACTTCTTGTCCAAAATCGGGGTCTCATCGATGGGGTAGAACTCCCCATCGATCTTGAGACGCTGAAACCCCTTCTTCTGATATTCGGCGATTTCCTTGCGGTACTCGCCCTTGCGGCCGCGAATGGCTGGCGCGATCAGGTAAAGGCGCGTTCCCTCGGGCAAGGCCAGAACCCGGTCGACCATCTGGCTGACGGTCTGGCTCTCGATCGGCAATCCGGTCGCGGGCGAATAGGGAATCCCGATCCGCGCCCAGAGCAGGCGCATGTAATCATAGATTTCCGTGACGGTGCCGACGGTGGAGCGGGGGTTCTTCGACGTGGTCTTCTGTTCGATCGAGATCGCTGGCGACAGTCCGTCGATCTGGTCGACGTCCGGCTTCTGCATCATCTCGAGAAACTGGCGCGCATAGGCCGAGAGGGACTCGACATAGCGGCGCTGTCCTTCGGCATAGATCGTATCGAAAGCCAGCGACGACTTACCCGACCCGGACAGCCCCGTGAACACGACAAGTTTGTCGCGTGGGATGACGAGATCGATGTTCTTGAGATTGTGCTCCCGCGCGCCACGGACCGTGATCGTGCGGCCGTCAAACGCCGGAGTTGTGACGCCGACGAGCGTCTCAACCGGCTTGGCCGAAGGCGGCAGCGCGGGGGCCTGCGAAACCACGAGTGCTTCCGAGGCGGGCGCATCCGCTTCACCAGCCTGTTTCTGTCTCCGTGCCATGCGGCCTCATGCCTTTTTGCAACGCGACGCCCGTCCCGCCAGCACGGGGCCGCAGCGACAAGGCTCGACGCGCGAGCGGAACCTCGGATGGTACCGAGTGGGTATCAAAGCTCTGTCCCGATTGGAACAGAAAAAGAACAAAATCCGTGGACGACGTGTCCGAACCTGTGATCTGAGCCTGCAAACGGCTCGGTTTGGCTTGCGCCTCCGGGGCCAAACGGCGCAGGATCATCGGCAGAACGACAACGGTCGATTGAGTTTTTGAGGAGTTGGTGATGGCGGGTAGCGTCAACAAGGTGACCCTGATCGGCAATCTCGGCAAGGACCCGCAAGTCCGTCGCATGAATTCGGGTGAGGCGGTCGTCAATCTGACGATCGCGACGTCCGAAACATGGCGCGACAAGGCGTCGGGCGAGCGCAAGGAAAAGACCGAGTGGCACAACGTCGTGATCTTCAACGAGAATATCGCGAAAGTCGCCGAGCAATATCTGAAGAAGGGCTCGAAGGTCTATGTCGAGGGACAGTTGCAGACTCGGAAATGGACCGACAAAGATGGTGCCGAAAAATACACGACCGAGGTGGTGCTGCAGCGCTATCGCGGTGAACTGACGCTGCTCGATAGCCGCGGGTCTGGCGGTGACTTCGGTGGCCGCGAGGAGGGCGGTTCCTTCGAGCGCCCGTCTGGCGGGGGCGGCTCAGGGTCCAGCTACGGACGGAGCGCGTCGGACCAACGGTCGAGCAGTGGACCGAGCAACACCGGCGGTGGGCGCTTGTCCGAGACGATCGACGACGACATCCCGTTCTGATCGCTTCTCCGCCACGGTTGGCCTCGCAGGCGCTTTCCAGTAGAGATAACGGCTTGAACTGTTTGGGAATCGAAGTTTTTGGCTGAGCACGACAAAGATCGACCGGACGAATCGTCGGGTATCCGACCGGTCTCCATTACGGACGAGATGAAGCGGTCCTACCTCGATTACGCCATGAGCGTCATCGTGAGCCGCGCCCTGCCGGATGTGCGGGACGGGTTGAAGCCGGTGCATAGGCGCATTCTGCATTCCATGCAGGAAAACAATTACTTACCGGACAGGCCTTACGTTAAGTCAGCGCGGATCGTGGGCGATGTGATGGGCAAGTACCATCCCCATGGTGACAGCGCGATCTACGACGCCATGGTCCGCATGGTGCAGACCTTTTCGATGCGGCTGCCGCTGATCGATGGGCAGGGTAATTTCGGCTCCATCGACGGCGATCCTGCAGCCGCGATGCGGTACACGGAGTCACGTTTGGCGGCTCCGTCGTTGGCGCTGATCCAGGACATCGACGAAAACACGGTCGACTTCCAACCTAACTACGACGGCAAGGAGAGCGAGCCCGTCGTGCTGCCGGCGCGGTTTCCGAATCTGTTGGTCAACGGTGCCGGCGGCATCGCGGTCGGCATGGCCACCAATATTCCGCCGCATAATCTCGGCGAAGTCATCGATGCGGTTATCGCATTGATGGATCGGCCCGACATCACGATCGACGACCTCATCGAGATCGTGCCAGGCCCGGATTTCCCCACAGGAGGCGCGATCCTCGGACGAAGCGGCATCCGCTCGGCCTATCATACGGGCCGCGGCTCGATCCCGATTCGAGCCAAGGTTTTGATCGAGGAAATCCGCCGCGATCGCGAAGCCCTGATCGTGACCGAAATTCCGTATCAGGTGAACAAGACGACGCTGATCGAGAAAATCGCCGAGCTGGTCCGCGAGAAGCGGGTCGAGGGCATTTCCGAATTGCGTGACGAATCCGATCGCGACGGCATGCGGATCGTGATCGAGATCAAACGCGACGCGGTGCCGGACGTGGTGCTGAACCAGCTCTGGCGCTACACCTCGCTCCAGAGCAGCTTCGGCGCCAATATGATCGCGCTGAACGGCGGCCGCCCGGAAGTCCTGAACCTCAAGGATATCCTGGTCGCATTCTTGGATTTCCGCGAGACGGTGGTGACCCGTCGGACCAAGTTCCGCCTCAACAAGGCGCGTGACGCGGCCCATGTTCAGGTCGGTCTCGCGATCGCGGTCGCCAATATCGATGAAGTGATCCGCTTGATCCGCACATCGCCCGATACGGCGGCGGCGCGCGTCTACTTGATGGAACGGGCCTGGCCCGCCCGTGATATGGCGCCCCTGATCACGCTCATCGCCGACCCGCGTCACGCGCTGGCGGAGGATGGCACCTATCGCCTGTCGGAGGCGCAGGCCCGTGCCATCCTCGAGTTGCGCCTCGCTCGTTTGACCGCTCTTGGTCGCGACGAGATCGCCGAGGCTTTGAACAAGCTGGCGGTCGAAATCGCCGATCTGCTGGAAATCCTCGGGTCGCGCGCTCGGATCTTCGACATCGTGAGAGGCGAGCTTCTCGCGATCCGCATCGCTTATGCGACGCCGCGCCGGACCATGATCCTCGACAGCGATGCCGACATGGATGACGAAGACCTCATCCAGCGCGAGGATATGGTCGTGACGGTCAGTCACGCCGGCTATATCAAACGCGTGCCGCTATCGACCTACCGGGCGCAACGGCGTGGCGGCAAAGGCCGCTCGGGCATGCAGACCCGCGACGAGGATTTCGTCTCGCGTTTGTTCGTCGCCAATACGCATACCCCGATGCTGTTTTTCTCCTCGCGCGGGCAAGCGTACAAACTAAAGGTATGGCGGTTGCCTCTCGCGGCCCCGCAGGCGCGGGGCAAGGCGCTGGTCAACATCCTGCCGCTCGAACTGGGTGAGCGGATCACCACCATCATGCCGATGCCGGAGGAAGAGGCGAGTTGGGATACGCTGGACGTGATGTTCGCGACGACACGCGGCACCGTGCGGCGCAACAAGCTAAGCGACTTCGCTCAGGTCAATCGGGCCGGCAAAATCGCGATGAAGCTCGATGAAGGCGACGGCATCGTCGACGTGCAGATCTGTGCGGAAAGCCAGCACGATGTTCTGCTGACGACGGCCCAGGGCCAGTGCATCCGCTTTGCGGTTGGCGACGTGCGGGTCTTCAAGGGTCGTGACTCGATGGGTGTCCGTGGCGTGTCGCTCGCCGAGGGCGACAAGGTGATCGGCCTGTCGATCCTGCGGCACATGGAGGCAGAGCCGGGCGAGCGGATCGCATACCTCAAGCGGCGCCGTGCCCGCGAGGGCGTGGTGGAAGACGATATCGAACACGAGGTCGTCGGTGAGAACGGCGACGCCCCGGATGGGCCCGACACGCTGTCGCCGCAGCGCTATATCGAGATGTCTGAAGCCGAGCAGGACATTTTGACGATTTCGGAGCGGGGCTTCGGCAAGCGAAGCTCGTCGTTCGAGTATAGGCTGACGGGACGCGGCGGCAAGGGTATCGTCGCCATGGTGACCAATACCCGCAACGGCAAACTGGTGGCGTCGTTCCCGGTCGAACATGCGGATGAGATCATGCTGGTGACGGACGGTGGTCAGTTGATCCGCTGCCCGGTCGAAGGCATCCGCGTCGCTGGCCGCAACACGCAAGGCGTCATCGTGTTCAACACCGCTAAGGACGAGAAGGTAGTGTCGGTCGAACATATTCCCGAGGCGGCTGACAGCGGCACGGATGTCGGCGGGGCGGACCTCGACGAGGAGCCGGAGGCCTGATGGCTCGAACCGGCCTCTACACGGGGTCGTTCGATCCTCTCACCAACGGACACCTCGATGTCATCTCGGCCGCAATGGCGATTTGCGATCGGCTCGTCGTGGCGATCGGGGTTCATCCCTCGAAGACGCCGCTTTTCGACGCTGCCGAGCGGGCCGCACTGATCCAAGCAGAATGCGCGTCCATCGCGACGGTTGCCGGATGCGACGTCGAGGTCGCTACCTTTGATGGGCTCGCTGTGGAGGCGGCGCGTCGGTGCGGCGCTACTCTGATGCTCCGCGGGGTGCGGGACGGCACCGACCTCGATTATGAAATGCAGATGGCTGGAATGAATGCGGTCCTGGCGCCGGAGGTCAGGACCGTGCTGATCCCGGCTTCGGCGGCAAGTCGTTTCATTACGGCGACCTTGGTTCGTCAGATCGCCGCGATGGGTGGGGATATTTCAGCGTTTGTGCCAGCCAGCGTCGCCGCTGCGATTCACACCAAGATCGGCGTCAAGCCAAGACCTTAGGTCACGATCGCGTCAGAGCGGCGTATCGAGGACAGTATGGCTCAGTCCAAGCTGCGCCGTTCGGGCCTGAGCCTCGCGAAGCATCGGAATGATATCTGCGGTTCGTTCGGCCACGATATAATTGACCTCCGCGCTCGGGCGAACGAAGCCATTCTCGCGCATATGCTCGAGAAGCGCGACAAGCGGCTGCCAAAACCCGTCGATATCGGCGATCAGCACGGGCTTGGTGTGGCGTTCGAGCTGCACCCACGTCATCTGCTCGACTAATTCTTCCAACGTGCCGATGCCGCCGGGCAGGGCGACGAAAGCGTCGGATCGCTCGAACATCATCTGCTTGCGGGTGTGCATGTCGGGGACGACGATCATCTCCTGTGCGTCGCTCAGCACGAGTTCACGATCGCGAAGGAAGTCGGGGATGATGCCGGTCACATGACCGCCATGGGCCAGAACCGACCGGGCCGTCGCGCCCATCAGACCCGCGTTGCCGCCTCCATAGACGAGGCCGATTCCGGCTTCCGCCATGGCGCGTCCAAGCGCTTCGGCCGTTTGGAGATGGTGCGGGTTCGTGCCGCTCGCGGAGCCGCAGTAGACGCAGATTGATTTCAGATCGCTCATGGGGACGCTTGTCGCCCGAGCCGTCGGATGGGTCAAGCGCGCGTCACGTTGCCCGATTCGGCCACATCCAATCGAAACGATAACGGCCATGTTAAGGATTCTGTAAAGTTTATTGGAACCTGGGGCGAAGACTCGCTAGCGTGCTCTCAAAGAGGAGCACGATGATGTTGGCCTGGCTGAGGAGCCCACGTGGGAGCGTTACGACTACGATCCTGGTCGTGCTCGTTCTTTTGGCGTTCGGCTTCGCGTTCTGGCGAGGCGGTCAACACCCGACCCCGTTCGCCTTGATGACCCCGCCTGCGGTCAAGCCTGCTCCTTTGTTCGGCACGGATGCATCGACCAGCCAGCCCAAGAAGCCGATCACAAATTCTGCGAGCGAGGCGGCACCGGCCCCTTCGCCGACCTCGACCATGGCGTCAAATCCGACCGCGACGGCATCATCGACCGGATCGACGTCGTCCGCCGGGCAGCCAGGCGCAAGCGTCGCGCCTCTCAGCAAGACAACAGACCCGCTTGCCGCGCCTGCGACTAACCCGACCGGCGGAGCGGCTGCGCCGAGCTTCGATGTTGTGCGCGTCGAGCCGACCGGTGAGGCGGTCGTCGCGGGGCGCGGTGAGCCCGGCAGTGAGGTGTCGCTCGTCGATCGGGGCGTCGTTGTGGCCCATATGACGATCGACGGATCCGGACAATTCGCTCTGTTGCCACCCACTCTCGGCGAAGGGGAGCATTACCTGACCCTGCAGACCGCGAAGACCGGCCAGGGGCCGGTTCCTTCGAGCCAATCGGTTGCGGTTTCGATCGCCAAGAGCGGCACGGCGAAGCCGATGGTGGCCATTCTGTCACCGGATCAACCGGCCCGTGTCTTGTCGGACGGTACACCGCTCGTGTCATCGGTCGCGACGGCCGGCCCATCCGCTCCCGTGTCGATCCAAAGCGTCGAAGCCGGGCAGGGTGGTCAGTTCACGGCCTCGGGATCGGCTCATGCAGGGAACCAATGCCGCGTGTACCTCAATGGCGCGTTTCTGGCCGACGTCACGGCCGGAAAAGATGGCCGTTGGTCCGTCAAGGTCGAGCATGGGATGCGACCCGGCAAATATACCGTGCGGGCCGATGAGTTGGAGGCGGCGAGCGGTAAGGTGGTCAACCGGGCCGAGGTGCCGTTCGATTATCCCGCCGCCGGCGCGATCGGGCGTGGGAAGCGCATGCTGATCGCGAAGGCGCCGCCTGCTACCCCATCGAAGGCCATGGCGGGCGCGCAGCAGCAGCTTGGCGCCACCCACCCATCCGTGGTCGCATCGAATGCTCCTCCCTCGGCCTCGGCTGGGCTTGCCTCCGCCTCGCCTGGGCTTGGGGGAGCGGCGTCAGCGACCGATGGCTCCCGTGCCATGCCGGGTGTCGCCGGCCCCGCTTCGACGTCGACTGCACTTGCGACGTCCGGAACCCCCAACATCGCGAGCCCTGGCGCCGCACGATCGACCGATACGGCACCGACAGAACCGGGCGCTGCGTCGGATGGAGCGGCGGCAGCCGCGATCGTGGCGCAACTGCAATCCGCAACGGTGATCCGGGGCGACAGCCTGTGGAGGATCAGCCGTAAAATGTTGGGGCATGGGGTCGCCTATACCGAGATTTACGCCTCGAACGCGACGCAGATTCGCAACCCGAATCTGATTTATCCCGGTCAAATCTTCGTCGTGCCGAACCGCGCGACCAACTGAACATCAATGGCGTGGTTGTAAGGGTTCTAAATCGGGCTTTTGGCGCTATATAGACGCCATGCTCAAACGTCACTGCTTCTCGGCTTCCGGCGCCGTATGACCCATCAAACCCTGCCGGTGGCCGGGCCTGCCGCGCCATCAAAACCGCGCGTCAAAGCCGAGGCCAGTCTCTTCACGACTGTCCGCAATCTTTGGCCTTACATCTGGCCGAGCGACCGGGCCGATCTCCGCCGTCGCATTTATGCGGCGCTCGTTTTGCTGATCGTTGCCAAACTCATCACCATTGCGATCCCCTATTCGTTCAAATGGGCGACGGATGCCGTGGTCGGCAAAGCGGATCATGGTCTCGGCTTCCTCCCGTCCGACATGACGGGGCCTGTGGCGCTGACTGTGGCCTATGGGGTCCTCAGGATCGTCATGGCGCTGTTTACGCAAGGGCGCGACGCCTTGTTTGCGTCCGTCGCGATGCATGCTGTGCGTCGTCTCGCGACAGAAGTCTTTGTGCATCTGCACGAACTGTCGCTGCGCTATCATCTCGAGCGCAAGACGGGTGGCTTGACCCGCGTTTTGGAGCGGGGGCGCACGGCGATCGAGACGATCGTGCGGATGATCATGCTGACCGGCGTCCCGACCGCTGTCGAATTCGTGCTGATCCTCGCGGTTTTCACGCTTCAGTTCGACTGGCTTTACGCGCTCGCGGTCACGATCATGATCATCGCCTATATGCTGTTCACGACGGTGGCGACGAATTGGCGCATCGCGATCCGCCAGTCGATGAACGAAAGCGATCAGGACGCGAATACGAAGGCGATCGACAGTCTCCTCAATTTCGAAACCGTGAAATATTTCGGTGCCGAGGAGCGCGAGGCGGATCGTTATGATCGGTCGATGGCGCGATACGAGAAACTCAGCGTCAAGACCTACACGTCATTGGCCTTTCTCAATGCTGGTCAGGCGCTGATCTTCAGCGTCGGTCTTGCGGTCGTCATGATCATGTGTCTGCGCGGCATCCGGGCCGGTCACAACACTGTCGGCGATTTCGTTCTCGTCAATGCCATGATGATCCAGCTCTACCAGCCCTTGAACTTCATGGGCCTCGTCTACCGCGAGGTCAAACAGGCCATCATCGACATCGAACTGATGTTCTCGATTCTCGATCAATCGGCCGAAGTGAAGGACAAGCCGGGCGCGCGTGACCTGAAGGTGACCGAAGGGCGGGTGCGTTTCGAGCATGTGAATTTCGGCTACGACCCGGCGCGGGAGATCCTGAAAGACGTCTCGTTCGAGATTGCACCCGGCCAGACGGTTGCGGTCGTCGGCCCCTCCGGCGCCGGCAAGTCGACGCTGTCACGGCTGATGTTCCGCTTCTACGAAGCCTCGTCCGGTCGCATCACCATCGATGGGCAGGATATCCTGAACGTGACCCAAAAATCCTTGCGGTCGGCCATCGGCATGGTTCCGCAGGATACGGTGCTGTTCAACGACTCGATCGAGTACAACATCCGATATGGGCGCTGGGAAGCCAGCCCCGAGGATATCCGCGAGGCCGCCAAGGACGCGCAAATTGACCAGTTCATCATCTCTGTGCCCGGCGGTTATGACGCGCAGGTCGGTGAACGTGGCTTGAAGCTTTCGGGGGGTGAGAAACAGCGCGTTGCGATCGCACGCACCATCCTCAAGGCGCCGCCGGTGCTGGTGCTCGACGAGGCGACGTCGGCGCTCGATAGCTTTACCGAACGCGAAATTCAGGATGCGCTCGTGCGCGTTTCCCGCGGGCGGACCACGCTGGTCATCGCGCATCGGCTGTCGACCGTAGTGGCGGCAGATCAGATTCTCGTTTTGGTCAAGGGCGTGATCGCCGAACGCGGCACCCACGACGAGTTATTGCTGCGCGGGGGCACTTATGCGGCCATGTGGAACCGCCAACGTCAAGCCGATGCCGCACGGGATGCTCTCCGCCGCGCCGATGAAGAGGGCGATGACCTGCCGGAGAACTCCTTCGAGCCTGCTTCCGGATCGGCTCGCGCCGCAGAGTGATGCCTTGTCTCAACCGTGCGGTGCACAGCCAACAGGCATGATGCTCAGCGGGTGACTTCGCACACAAACAATGCGAAAATGTTGACTCATTCGGAAGGGCGCTGAAGACCTGATGTCTATGTTTGCGAGTATTCGACGGCAGCTCACGCCCGTTCATCCGGAAGGCTATATTTTCATCGCGGCCTTTGCGGTCGTGGCCCTGATCCTCGATTGGATTTGGAGCCCGCTCGGCTGGATCGGTGGGATCGCGACGCTCTGGTGCGTCTATTTCTTCCGCGACCCACAGCGCGTGACGCCCATGCGGGAAGGCTTGGTGATATCACCCGCCGATGGCGTGATTTCGTCGATCGGTTTCTTCGTGCCGCCCTCGGAACTCGGATTGGGCGACCGGCCCATGCAGCGCATTTCGGTGTTCATGAGTGTGTTCGATTGCCACGTCAATCGGGCGCCGATGACCGGCCGAATCGTGCGGATCGCTTACAAACCCGGCTTGTTCGTAAACGCCGATCTCGACAAGGCCAGCGAAGATAACGAACGATCCAGCATGGTGCTGGAAACCGCGAGCGGCCGGATCGGTGTCGTGCAGATTGCCGGTTTGATTGCCCGCCGCATCGTGTCCTTCGTGCGTGAAGGCGAGTCGATCGGCGCGGGGGATCGCTTCGGTCTTATCCGGTTCGGGTCCCGCGTCGATGTCTATCTTCCCGAAGGCGTGCGCGTGTTGGTCGGCCATGGATCTCGAGCGATCGCGGGCGAAACCGTACTGGCCGATGTGAAGGGGGCGGAGTCGTCACGGAGCTTCAAGGCTGGTTAGGATCGTGCCATGACCGGAATGACCGAGGAGGGCTCCACCGGATCGATCGGTGGTGCAGGTCAGCAGATCGCACGACCCGCGGTATCGGGATTGACGGTATCCGGGATGTCGATGCCTGATCTTCTGGCCGGCATGCCGTCGGACCGTGCTCGCAAGGCGGTCGACCTCGTCGACTGGCTCATGCGATCGGATAGACGCACCGCATCCAAGTCGCTGATCGAGGAATTATGCGAGCGGATGATCGAGGCGGGTTTGCCGCTTGATCGTTATGCCTCGTCGACCTCGATGGTCACGGCAGAGCATGATGCAGTGGGCCGCTATTGGGTCCGCGGCGAAGGTGTGACCGAAACCGTCTATGTTCAGACGGAAGAACGAGCTCCAGAGTATCTCGCAAGCCCCTATTATCTTGCGGCACAAACCCAGCAATGGGTCGAGGTCTGGATTCCCGACACGTCGGATGACCGGTTCGGTATCGTCAAATCACTTCGCGATCGCGGCATCACGCATTACATCTGCGTTCCGATCTTGCTTACGAATGGCGCCAATGCCTGGGTGACCTTCGCGACGCGACAGCAGACCGGGTTTTCGAAGCTCGATCTGATGACGATCGCGTTTTGGATTCCGCCGCTGACGACCCGCATCGATGCGCGGCTCGGGTGGTCCACCCTCGACAAGTTGCTTCGCACCTATGTGGGCGATGAACCGCACCGCGCCATTTTGGCGGGCCGCGCGAAGCGGGGGCAGGTCTCAACCATACGGGCCGCGATGCTGGTGGCCGATCTCCGCGACTCGACTGGCCACATGGCCGAACTTAGTGCGGTCCAGGCTGTCGATCTCTTCAACGATTTGTTCGATTGTCTCGTGCCGCCGGTCGAAGAGCGACGCGGCGAGGTGTTGAAATATCTGGGCGATGGCCTTTTGGCTGTCTTCCGCGAAACGAAGGAGCGGTCCTGCGACGCATCCGATCGGGCGCTTGAGGCGGCAGAAGCGGCTCTCGACGCGGTGGATGCCTTCAACCGGCTGCATCCGGATCGTCGACCCATGGAAATCGGAATAGCCTTGCATTACGGCGAAGTGGCCTATGGCAACGTCGGATCCGGCCTGCGGCTGGATTTCACCGTGATCGGGCGGGATGTCGCTCTGGCCAGTCGGATTGCCAGCATGAATGCCAAATTGAGCCAGCCTCTGCTGCTGTCGGCCGCCTTCGTCAATCACATGCGACGCGGTGCCGAGCAAATCGGGCTGTTCCCCGCTCGTGGCTTCACCGAAAAGGTCGAAATCTTCCGGCCCGGTCCAAGGCCGCTGCTGGGCGCGGCTGAGTCGATGGCGCGAGATGATGATCGACAGATGACGGCGGATCATGTTTGAAGAAGCTCGCGGCGGGGCGCGCTGCGGTGTGGCTCGGCTGGACGACATCGTCCCCGCTCGTGCTGCGGGGATCGTAAATGACGCCTGACTTCGATCGTGGACCCTATCGGCGCGAGAGTTCGAAGCGCTTTCGTGCCGTGCCGATGCGGATCATTCTTCCGAATCTCGTGACGATCCTGGCGCTTTGTCTCGGGTTGACGGCCATCCGGATGGCCGCTGACGGGCAGTTCGATAAGGCAGTTTTGTCGATCTTGGCGGCTGCGGTGCTCGACGGGATCGATGGGCGCCTGGCGCGCGCGCTCAAGGGCACGACCCGCTTCGGGGCAGAGCTCGATTCGCTTGCCGACTTCCTCGATTTCGGCGTGGCGCCAGCACTGACGCTTTATTTCTGGTCTCTCAGTGGCGTGAAAAGCTTTGGCTGGTTCGCCGCCATGGTGTTCGCGATCGCCTGTGCGCTGCGACTCGCCCGTTTCAATGTCGCGCTCGACGATGACGATAAGCCCTCCTGGACATCTCAGTTCTTCACTGGGATGCCGGCTCCGGCGGGCGCCGTGGTCGTCCTGATGCCGCTCTATCTGCATTACTCGGTGTTCGAGCTGAACATCTCTCGCGTCTTTGTGCCGCTCGAGATCATCTATGTGCTGGCCGTGGCGGCCTTGATGGCGAGCCGCCTCCCGCATTGGTCGGGGAAGACCATTGGGCGAGTCCCCCGCGATCAGGTGATCTTCGTTCTCTTCGGCGTCGCGGTCGTGATCCTTTTGCTGGCGACATTCCCGATGGAAATGTTGATCGTCTTGACCTTGGCTTATCTGGTGCACATCCCGATCAGCATGCGTCGCGTTCGCCAATTGAAGCAGCGCGATGCGCTCGTGGCCGCGGGGGCGGATGAAGACCGGACGACCGGTTCGGCTCAGTTTCCGGCGTCCGGGAATTAAGATTGTCCAAAATGACGGCAGAACGACGGAATCGCTCCTCCGTCGGTGATGCGATGGTTCACAAACCTGCTTGGTTCAACTACATGCGAGAGAGGCACTGCCGGACTACTCGCTCGGGAGAGCGGTTTTGCGTGGGCGTGCCGATCGATACGATGATGAGAATGTCTCGCGGATCGGCCTTTTCGCCTGTTCGGGATGAATGCTCGCGTTGCCACACCGCGCCGGGATGGCTCGCGCGCCAGAAAGAATGGATCATATGGCGAAAGAAGAACTGCTCGAGTTTCCGGGAACCGTCACCGAATTGCTTCCGAATGCGATGTTCCGCGTGAAGCTTGAGAACGATCACGAAATCACGGCTCACACAGCCGGAAAAATGCGTAAAAACCGGATCCGCGTGCTCACGGGCGACAAGGTGCTGGTCGAGATGACGCCCTACGATCTCACCAAGGGCCGTATCACCTACCGCTTCAAGTGAACGCGACGGACCGACGGGGCGGCGCCGGCCGTACCGGAACTTGGCGTCCCAAGCTCGTTCTCGCATCCGCGTCGCCTCGACGGTTGGCTCTGCTGCAACAGATCGGCATTGAGCCCGACGTCCTTCTGCCGACGGATATCGACGAGACGCCGCACAAGGGTGAACTTCCGCGTGTGCTGGCTGGCCGCCTTGCGGCCGAAAAGCTGAATGCCGCAACCGCCACGGCACAAGCCCGCGCCGATCTCGAGGATTGCTTTATCGTCGCCGCCGATACAGTCGTCTGTGTCGGACGACGCATTCTGCCGAAATGTGAAATCCTCGACGAGGCCGACGATTGTCTTCGGCTGCTCTCGGGTCGCGCCCATCGCGTCTACACCGGCGTCAGCGTCATGACCCCGAAGGGACATGTCCGCCATAAATTGGTCGAGACGCGGGTGCGCTTCAAGCGCTTGTCCAGCCAGGAAATCGAAGCCTATCTGGCGTCGGGCGAGTGGCGCGGCAAGGCTGGCGGCTATGCCATCCAAGGCTTGGCCGAGGCCTTCGTCATGAAGCTCATCGGCTCGCATTCGTCGGTGGTTGGTCTGCCGCTTTACGAGACCTTGGGGCTGCTGGTCGGCGAAGGCTATCCCGCCCATCTCCTATGGCTGAACCAGGCTTGAACTCTGCACGTCTCAGGATCTGCGATGACTGCATCCGACGACCGAAAGGCTGCGAACATGCCAGCCGCTAACGACAATAAAGATCAGGCGGGGCGTCAGTCCAAGGCCTGTGTGATCTGCGGAAAGCCTGTCGTCCCCGCCCATGATCCGTTTTGCTCAACCCGCTGCGCGGATGTCGATCTCAACAGATGGCTTGGCGGGGTTTATGCGGTGCCCGCGACAGACGACCCAGATGAAGACGAGTCGTCGTCTGCCGATCAGTGAACCTTTCGGTCGGGAAAGCGGGTCAGTCGTCGTTGTTGTCGGATTGACTGTGTCCGGGGTTCGGCGCCGAAAACACCTTCTGACAGGCCGCCGACAGGGTTGGCTTGTTCCGCTCAAGGCACGCCACGATCTTATCCTCGTCCGGGATCATGGATGAGCAAAGCCGGTAGACGTCGGGGGTGCACGCGAGTTGGTCTTCCATCGAGCCTTGATGCTGCGCCAAAGCCAGCGTGGGGCAAACAAGCACCAGGGCTCCAACGAACGTGAGGGTCTTAAGGATCATAGAACTGCCTTCCAATTGCTTTCGTCAACGCATGCTCATCGGAAATGATCCAGCATTAGGGCGAAGGCGGGACGGGGGAGTGGCGCAAGTCGAATCGCCATCGAAGCCAGAACAACAGGTGAATGTGCCAGTTTTGACAAGGCTCGAAGATGCAGGGTCAACAGAAAATTCTCGGAGACCAAGTGCACGCCGCCGCTCACTCTACCTACCAGCTTCGGTCATCCTTCGGATGACACGGGAGCGCTTTGCTGATGTTATGGTTCAGCTTCAAGAGCTTGGTCGTTGGGGATTGAACAGGGTGTGCGATCCATCCCCGTTCTCGCCGTCGACGTATTCGGGATTTTTGTGACAGGTAGATCAGCATGATTCTCTCTGACGATCCGGCGCGACCGTCGGGCTCACGCGAGACGCCGAATGCGGATAATGGGTCGCCGAGCGACGTCGATGATCTGGAACGTGTCGGGGAGGCGGGACAGGCGTCCTTGCTGCTGGGCGACCAGATCTGTTTTGCGGTTTATGCCTTGGCGCATGCGTTCTCCCGCCGCTACAAACCGCATCTCGACGAGATCGGCATCACATATCCGCAATACGTCTGCCTGTTGGTGCTGTGGGAGACGGACGGGCTGACCGTCAAGGCGATCGGCGAACGATTGCTGCTGGATTCAGGGACGCTAACGCCCCTGCTCAAGCGGCTCGAAGCCGCCGGCCTCGTCTCGCGACGCCGCGATAAGGTCGACGAGCGGCAGGTTCGAGTGTCCCTGACCGAAGCGGGCCAAGCGCTCCACGAGCGCTGCAGATCGATCCGCACCGGGATGATATGCGCGACCGGGCTCCCGTTCGACGAGCTCGACGCACTGAAAACCAAACTCGTGACCTTGCGCGAGACTCTCGATCAACCGCCCTCGTGACCTTCGGGTTTATTGTTGGCGGCGTCGGATATGGTCGATGGCCTGATCGAGATCCGTCGCGCTCCACGGCTTCGGGACGAAGAACCCATTCGGGGGTAGTCGCTCCAGAACGCCCTCGGATCGTCCCGACGTCACCAACAACGTAATGGTCGGGCAAGTGACCGCGATCTGGGCCACGAGATTGACGCCATCGGTGTCGCCCGGCATTTGAACATCGGTGAAACGGCCAGCACCTTATCCTCGTTCTGCCGCACGTAGGCGCCCGCCTCGTCAGCATTCTCGAATTCGGCAGTGTCGAAGCCATGATCGGCGAACATCGCAGCAGCCCCGATCCGTTGTGCGGGTTCGTCTTCGACGACGACGATCGTCTGCCTTGTCATTTTTCGACTCCGTTTACGACATATTCATGAAAACAACCCATTGCCACGATCATCGTTCCGGTTTCGCTTCGCAACGAGACGGCCTTCGGTCAGGGCGTCCGCGTGTCTGGCGATCACGTGTCTGCCGGATGCAACATCACAAAACGTACAGAGTGTTCGGGCCGTGTTAGGGCTAGGTGTCGTTGGTGGGTCTCGACGTTTTTTCCGGGATGCGTGATCAATCGAGTGTCGGACCCTTGGAGGTCACCGGCTCACTTTGATCGCCAATGCCGGAGGACGCGACATGCAAAATCCGCTCATCCGCAAGCTCGCCCATAGCGGGTTTCTGACCGTCGCCGACAATGTAACGCTCGCGCATCTATCCTCCCGAACCCGGCAGGTCGACAGTCATCGCGACCTGATCCGGGAAGGCGACCGACCCGAGCACGTCCGTCTCGTCATGAAGGGATTTGCGTGTCGCTATAAGATCATCGAGCAGGGGCGCCGTCAGATTTTGGCTTTTTTGGTCCCCGGCGACTTTTGCGACCTGCATGTCGCGATCCTCGGCGAGATGGACCATAACATCGGCACCCTCAGCCCTTGCATTATCGTCGATATCCCTCGCGTCGTCGTTGAGGAACTCACCGCGCGACACTCCCGCATCAGCCGCGCGCTCTGGTGGGCGACCCTTGTCGATGAGGGCATCTTAAGGGAGTGGTTGGTCAGCATGGGGCAACGCCCGGCCGATCAGCAGATCGCTCATCTCTTCTGCGAGCTCTTTTTCAGGCTGCAGGCGGTTGGCCTGTGTCACAACAACAGTTTCGACCTGCCCATGACGCAGGAAGAACTGGCTGACACGATGGGGCTTTCGACCATTCACGTGAACCGAACGCTGCAGCAACTCCGCTACGATCGGTTCATCACCTTCAAAGCGGGCGTCCTCGACATTATCGACGTGGCAAAACTGGCGGCATTTTCCGGATTTAATCCGAATTACCTGCACCTCAACCGGCGATTAGCAACCGTCGACTGAAACGCCTCCACCCGCCTGCGCGATGGTGACGTTCAATGGTGAATGGCGTACCAGGCGATGCCGGCACAGCCGGCCAAGAGCATCAGCGGTGCACCAAACACGGCATAAACTTCAAACAGGGTCATGCGATCCTCCGACGCTGCGTAGAACCAGCCTCGCCAGTGAATGTATGGCGACTCCGATCAAGAACCAAGTCGGCGCCGCTAGTGCAATGAACCGAATTTGATCTGGCGTCAGCGTCGTTAGTCCATAAAGCACGCTGAAGAGCGGCGCTATCGTTCCCGCCACGATGACCGCCACCGCGATCGTGTTCAGAAATGTCGCGGTCAGCTTGGTCTGTTCGTCGTTGCGGCTCACAGGCCTCCCTTTCGCGTTTCACCGCCGCGGCATTCTTGTCGTCTCGATCAGAAGCGATAAGCGAGGCGGGCCGAAATGGCATTGTCATAAGCGCGTTGGCCAGCTTGGCCGGCATAGCTGACCCCGATGACCAGATTTGCCGCCGCATGATAGTCGAGGCCAACCTCCGCCACCACAGCGTCGCGATCGATGGGACTGCCACTGATCGCGAACGCATTAGAACCCGCGCTAAAGGCCAGCAATGCGCTCGGGGTCACGTCGCCGAATGCATGACGCCAGCCGACAAACCCGCGGGCGCTCAGCGGCAGCGTGGTGAAAATTGCGCTCTCTCCCCGGAGGCCGAGCGTCGTCGTTTGGACGTCATAGCCTCGAGTGAAGCCCGAAAGCGCAGCGGCTCCGCCTCGTTCGGTGAACCCATCCTGGTCAATATGGATCGCGGCGCCCTGTAGAACGGGTTCGATCGTGCCGTAGCCGAGCGCGATCTTATAACCGATTTCACCGAAGCCCTGGACCATCGAGCCACCATAGGTCGCGTCGGTCCGGTCGATGAAGCCCGGAAAAGCGACATTGCTCTGCGTCGTGGTTTGGAGGCCACCGCCCGTGACCCCGAGCTTGATATCGACTGCGCCATAATGCGCGCCCCCGTAGACGCCACCGAAGAATGTTTCGACGCTGCCGGACGCGCCGCGCGCCTTCACGTCGATCTGATCGTTTGTGTAGCCACCGACGAGACCGATGCGCCAGTTGTTCAAGGCCGATCCGTCGATGCGGACGTCGCCGCCCAGCACGAAGCCGCCGAGCGCACGATCGAGCGCTGCAGCATTGCCGTCGCGGCCGTTATGCCCGAAGTCGCCGAAACCGCTGCCCCAAAGGGAGTAGGGCAGCGATGCTGGGACCTGAACCGTCTGCGCCGGCGGAGCATAACCCTGGGCGGAGCCGGGAAGAAGCGCGGGCGGGGGAGCGAATTGATTGAGCGATTGCAGGGCGGTGCCCGAGGTCGCACGATCGGCGTCGTCCAGCCGGTTCGTCACCGAGCGGACCACCTGGGTCGCATCCTCGAAGGCCGCCGTCACGGCGCTCGCGTGAATTTCGCCCGAGGTCGCGTCGAAAGCTTGTCGCGCTCCGGCCGCACTTTGGTTCAGCACGGCATTATAGAGCACGTTGTCGAGGTCAAGAGATTGGAGCGCCCGCGCGGTCGCGCGCTGGTTTGCGCTCTGCGCCAGACTGACGAAATCGACCTCGTTGCGCGTGAGCCCGAGCGAGACGCTGGTCGCGTCATAGCTGAGCGTGGGTGCCAGAAAGGCGAGGTTCGAGGTTGCGGTGAGGGACGAGAAGGCGCCCGTCACACCACCCTCCGCAGTGAGAATCGTATAGCGCTGCGATGTCGCGAAACGACCGCCCGCTACGACATCAACTGTGCCGCCGTTGAGGGTGGCGCTGCCAGTTGCCGCAATCGAGTCGGTTCGTCCGGTGGGATCGACGTTGATCCGGTAGATGGAGCCTTGGTCGAAGGTGACGTTGCCGGAAATCTTCAGGGTCGAGAAGGGTGTGGTGGCGCCGGGCGCCAGCACCGAGCCGGCCTGCACCACGAGTGCCCCAAGCAGGCCGCTTCCAGCCAGCATACCGCCGTTCTCCAGCGTGACGGTCGAATTGGCGATCGATCCGCTCACCAGCAAGGTCCCGCCGCTCACCACCGTGGCACCCGCATAAGTGTTGTCGCCGCTCAGCGTCAGCGTGCCGTCGCCGACCTTGTTCAGGCCGACCTGCTGAATCACTCCGGAAAAGATCGTCGACGCATCATTGGCACCGGTCGTCAGCACCGCGTTCGGAGCGCCGCTATTGCCGATGGTGCCGCTACCCGAGATCGACGCCGTGGTCTGATTGGTGCCGCCGAGGTCGAGCGTCGCACCGCTCGCGACCGTGAAGGCTGATCCTGACGCGAACGCGCCGGAGGCCGCGGCCTTCAGTGTGCCGCCATCCACCACCGTCTGGCCCGCATAGGTGTTCTGCCCGCCCAGAATGAGAGTCCCACTGCCGAGCTTGGTCAAACCGCCGCCCGCTCCACCGTCCGTCACGGAGCCGAGCAAAGTGGTCGATCGATCGTTGCTGCCGACCGCCAGAACGTTGCCGCCTAGCGACACGGCACCGGCGCCATCGAGAGACCCAAGTGTGGTGCCGCCATTCGTCAGACCGGAGAGATCGACTCGGCTGCCAAGATTGCTGACGACTGTGGCGCTGTCGCCGGATGCTTGTCCCGCAAACTGCAAGTCGCCATTGTTGGTGACGGTCGAGGTGCCCGCATGGGCGGTGTCCTGGAACGTCAGCGTGCCGGTCGCATTGGTGGTGATCGAGGCGGCGGCGGCCGTGCTCGACCCGGCGAACACGGTCGCACCATTGTCGATCACCTGCGCGGTGCCGGCCGTGCTGGTGCCCGAGAACGTCAAGCGCCCCGTTCCATTGGTCGTCAGGGTGGCCGACCCAGCACTCGCAGCGCTGTCGAAGGTCGCCGTGGCATTGTTGGCGATCTGGGCGGAGCCAGCCGTACTGGTATCAGTGAAGCGCAAGGATCCGTTGTTGACCACAGTCGCGGCGGCGGCACTGCTCTGTCCGGTGAACGACAGCACGCCATTGTTGTCGACCGAGGCCGTCGCGGCATTCGCTTGCCCGGCAAATGTCGTGACACCGGAAGCATTGTCGACCAGCCGCGCATGTCCCGCGGAGCTGCCGTCCACGAACGTGACCGTGCCATTGTTGTTCAGCGTCGTCGTATAATCGCCCGTTGTGGCCGCCGAGCCGAGGCGGCTGCTGCCCGACAGGGCGATCGTGGCTCCGGCATTGTTGACCAGTGTCGCGCCAGCCGCCGAATTTGCTTCTGTGAACTGCACGAGCCCAAGACCCGAGGCAGCATTGTAGCTGTTAGTAAGGGTCGAGGGTGCCGCGTTCGCGGTCCCGGAGAACGTGATGGTGCCGCCGTCATTGATTGTTTCGGTCACTCGTCCGAGATCGGCATTGACGACCGCCACGGCAGCGGAGGGCAGCACGTTGACCCTTCCGGCCAACGACGTCTCGGCCGTGGCCGTGCCGAGTTGGACGTTGCCGGCTTGAACCGTCGTGGTGCCGGAATATGAATTCGGGCCGGTCAGCGTGACCGCGCCACCGCTATGGACCAGCGACGTCTGCGCGGTGCCATCGGAAACAGCTCCAGAATAGGTGGTCCCGCTGGTTCCGCCACCCTCTGTCAGGGTCGCGGCCGATCCGCCATTGTTGGTGACCGCGTCGCTTCCGTTGAGAAAGCCCTGTCCGTTGAATGATGTGCCGCGCGGCAACGTCACATCCTGCCCCGCGAGATCGAGCGTCTGGGCTGTCGCGCATCGATCGGCGACGCCGATCGAGACCAAGGCCGTGGACATCAGGAGGACATGGTAAAATCGGCTCCGTGCCATCTTGACTGGTCCCCAATCGATCGACTTGATGTTTTTCTGTTCACTCCTTCTAGACTGAGGCGGGTTAACGCTGGGTCACGATCTGCCACCGTGCCGCTCGTTTTGGATCAACCGATCCGATCAAAGAAGCTCGCGATCTCAAAGGCTGCCCGATCGGGGTCTTCGCGATGTGGGAAATGCCCGACCCCAGGGAACTGCGCCAGATCGAGTTGCGTGAAGGTCTCGCCGAGTCGGTCGGTCCACGCAAAAGGAAAGAGCGGATCGTGTTCGGCCCATCGCACACAGGTCGGAACCGAGATCGGCGGCAACGTCGGCGCCTCGCCTGTCATGACCGCGAGACGGCTGGCCTGTGCGGCCCGATAATAGTCGAAGCCGCCGTCGATATTGCCTGGCTGCATGAAGTTGTCGACGAACGCTTCGAGAACGTCGTTAAACGCCTCTTTGCGGAACGACCAATGGCGCAGAAAATGCGACACATAGGCGCGGCAACTCTCCCGTGACGCGCCGACCAATTCGGTCGCCAGTTTCATCTGGTGGAAGGATTGGTACCAGATCTCACCGAGACGATCCGGCGTACCGCCGCGGTGGCCAATGCCTGGGTAGGCAAAATCGAAGAAGAAGAGTCCGGTCAGCCGTTCGGGTGCCTTGCGGGCAAGCGGCTGCATAATCGAACCGCCGACGTCATGCCCGACGACGCCGACACGATCGAGCCCCATCGCATCGAGCAAGGCCAGAAGATCCGTCGCGTGTTCGGCAGCACCATAAGGGCCCGACGGCTTGTCGCTCTGCCCGAAGCCCCGAAGATCGGGCGCGATCAGGCAATAACGCTTCTCTAAGCGGCGCATCACGGGCTCCCACGTCAACCAGAATTCCGGCCAGCCGTGAAGCAGCAGAAGGGGGCGCCCGGTCCCCACGCTCGCGACATGAAACGAGGCGCCATTCGCCTGCACGTTCAGGTGGTCCATTGTGTTTCCCTTCGAGATCCTGCGGACCGTCATCACCGAACCATTCCGTCGCTAACCGAGTTTCAACGGCTTGGAAAAGGAGCAACGCATGGCACGCGTCACAACCAAGGACGGAACCGAACTCTACTATAACGACTGGGGGCAGGGCCGCCCTATCGTGCTGGTGCCCGGCTGGCCGCTCGACGGGGATATGTGGTCCGACCAGGCCGTGTTCCTGGCTGAAAACGGCTTTCGAGCCATCACTTACGACAGGCGCGGCTTTGGACGGTCCAGCCAACCCTGGACCGGTTACGATTACGACACGTTGGCCGACGATCTCGCCGCGGTGCTCGATCATCTCGACCTCTCGAATGTGACGTTGGTCGGCTTTTCCATGGGTGGCGGCGAAGTGGCGCGGTATCTCGCGCGGCACGGCTCCGCTCGCATCGCCAAGGCGGTGCTGGTCTCCGCTGTCACGCCCTATCTGCTCAAGACGAACGACAATCCGACGGGTGTCGATCCATCGGTTTTCGATCAGATGATCGACGGTCTGCGGAAGGATCGACCCCACTTCCTCGCGGGATTTGCCAAGGGCTTCTACGGCAATGGATTGGTCGGGAGACGCGTGTCGGACGAGGTGCTGCAGTGGTCGCTGCAGATGGCCATGATGGGGTCGCTTCGCGCTACGATCGAATGTGTGAAGGCTTTTTCGGCAACGGATTTCCGCGCCGACATGGCCGCTTTTACGGTGCCGACCCTCATCATCCACGGGACGTCCGACGCCTCCGTGCCGATCGACCATTCGGGTCGGGTCACTGCCAAAATGATCCCGAGCGCTCGCTTGGTCGAATATGATGGGGAGCCACACGGCCTATTCTCCACCGCCAAAGACCGCTTGAACGCCGATCTCGCAGCATTCGCTGCAGCGTGATCGGCTAGCCTGAAGAACCGGGCGGCGGGCACGCGTCCGCCGCCTCGTCGCCAGGCGCTTCCGGTTCGGCGTCGATGGGTCCCTCGCGTTGCGCCTCGCGGCGATGGACCGCGACCTCGTCGCGCAAGCCGCGGCTCGCCATTAGCATTTCGAGCGCGAAGGCCGAGAGCGCTCCTGCTGTGCAAACGAGGGCCAAGCCGAACGCCGCAAACATCAAGATGCCCCCGCTGCTGTCGCGCAACGTCCCGATGAACAGCGCGAGTGCGGCCGCACAGGTGGCTGATCCGCCTGCGGTGCCGAGCAAAACCGCCACGTCGAGCGTCCGAGAGCGTCGCCGCAAATGGGAGAGGCGTCGGCTGAGCCGGCCTTTTTCGCCGAGATCGGCGGTTTCGAGTTTCTCTGCGAGTTGGTCGACACGGTCGGCGACACGCGCCAGTCGCCCAGAAAATACCCCGAGCAGCGATGCGATGCCGGACAGCAGGAACACCGGCGTCAACGCGACTTGAATGACGTGAGCCACGCTATCGGCTGCGGAAAGCGTGTCGGATCCGAGGGGGAGCGGCATGGCGAAGACGGCACCGGCTATCGAGATGACCCTTGCGGGCCGCGCAGTCCTACAATCGGCGAGGCCGCGCCACAACACCATCGCCGAGCGTCAACTTGGCTGGCGGATGCGATCTGGTTGACAAGACGTGTCGCGAGCGAAAAGCTCCTTCAAAAGAGATCGAGGGAGACGTCATGAAACGCCTGGGACTTGCCGCGTCGCAGACCGCGATCGCTTTTGTGTTGCTGTCCGTCGCCCCGCTGGCGGTCCGCTCCGATGCCAGTGCCCAGGACATTGCGGCTGCGCCGCATTGGGTGGGAAGCTGGGGCGCCTCGCCGGCTTTCCCGAACGGCCCGGAGATTACCAATCGGACCATTCGGCAGGTCGTCCGCCTGTCGCTCGGGGGGCACGCGGTTCGGATTCGCTTGAGCAATGAGATGGGGACGTCGCCGCTCGTCATCGGGGCGGCCCACATCGCCAGACCGGGCGCGACGGTCGGCAGCATCGATCCCTCGACCGATCGGGCGCTGACCTTCGCGGGTCAAACCAGCGTGACGGTGCCGCCGGGTGCGCCGGTGCTCAGCGATCCTGTGACGCTCGAGACGGCGGCGCTCGATCGGCTCACAGTGAGCCTCTATGTCGCGCGGGACACCGGTCCGGCCGCCACCCACCCGCTTGGCCAAGCCACGACGACGCTTTCGGATGCCGGAGACCAAACCGCCTTGGCGACCTTGCCGAACGCCACGACCAGTACGGCCCGGTTCTTTTTGTCAGGCATCGAGGTCGAGGCTCCCGGCGCCGGGACGATCGTGACGTTCGGCGACAGCATCACCGATGGCTACGGGTCCACCGCCGATGCGGATCATCGCTGGCCGGACGTGTTGGCGGACCGTATCGCGGCTGGAAAACGATCGCTGGGGATCGTCAATGCCGGGATCAGCGGCAATCGCGTTTTGCACGATCTGCCGGAAGGGACCTTTGGCCCATCGGCCCTCGCGCGGTTTGATCGCGATGTGCTGTCGGTTCCGGGCGTCAAAACCGTGATCGTGATGGAGTCGATCAATGATATCGGGCACCCGGGAAGCGCCGGCTTGGCCGAACAAGCTGTCGCGCCGGAGGAGATTACGGCTGGGCTGCGCCAACTCGCCGACCGGGCCCACGCTCACGGGATACGGGTACTCGGCGCGACCCTGACGCCTTACGGCGACACCGTCTTTCCAGGCTATTATTCCGCCGAGGGCGAAACGAAACGTCAAGCCGTCAATCAATGGATCCGCACCACCAAGACCCTCGATGGGGTCATCGATTTTGATGCCTTGCTGCGCGACCCCGCTCGCCCCGACCACCTGATCGCCGATTACGATTTCGGCGATCATCTGCATCCCAACGATGCTGGATATCGAAGAATGGGCGAGGCGATCGATCTCGCAACCATCGAGGCGCATTGAAACCCATCCAAACCACGTCCGGCCTTGCGTGGCGGCCCGTCATCCCCAGCTAGAGACCCTGATCAGGGCTCGCCAATCGGGGCGGTCGATGTTTCGCCTGTTTGGAGATCGAGAACCATGAGTGTTGCGTTCACGCGCGAGGAGGATGTCGAGGCTGCGGCGGCGTTTGTGCCGGATCGACCCGTATCGCCGCATCCCAACAACGTGACGCCCGCGGGTCTCGCGGCGCTCGACGAGGCTCTGGCGAGAGCGCGGGCGGCGCATCAGGCGGCCCAGGCCGACGGCGGCGTCCAAGGCGATCGAAGCGCGATGGCGCTGGCGACCCGCGACCTCCGCTATTACGCCTCGCGCCGGGCGAGTGCCCAGCTCATCGAGCCGCCCACGCAGTCCGACGTGGTCGCGTTCGGCGGGACTGTCACGTTCGACCGCGACGACGGGCGGCGTCAAACCTTTCGCATCGTGGGCGAGGACGAGGCTGATGCGGCTCGAGGCTCAGTGTCCCATGTGTCGCCGCTGGCGCGCGCCCTTCTCGGCAAACGCGTCGGCGATGAGGCCTTCGTTGCAGGCGGCGAGGTCCTCGTGGTCGCGGTCGGACGCTGACGTCGATGAGACAGAGCCGCCGAAAGTGACTCCCGGTTGAAACTCCGCGACGGTGCCGTCGTAGTTTCGCTTTGTGCTTCATTTTGGGATGAGGAAGCTTGGCGGAATCTGGTGATAAAGACCTCGACCGGGCGCTGGCGCAGCGCGCTGGCGAGGCGGTCGCACGAGCGAATCGATTGGCGGCGGAGATGCGGAGATTATCCGACGAATTAAGCCAGGCGTCGGATCAGAGCGAGAAGCGGCGGACGGCTGTCACCCCGGACACGCCGACCAAACCGGATGAGCGACCGGGACCGGCCGCCGACAAAACCAAGGATTGATTTCGGACGCCTGTCGTCCGACTGCTTGGTTCGGCATATCTGCTCAGCGGAAGATCGAGTCCGCATCGGCGGGTGGGCTCTTCTCACATTCGCACCTTTGACGCAGTGGCCTAGACCGGCGCCGTCGCGAGGTTGGCGCCGCGACAACAACCCCTTGCGCTTTCATCGACCTCCTTGGCTAGAGTTCTGGCTCGTGAGCCGTGGTACGGCTCGACGGCCCTTCCATGTTCGGAGATTTTTCGATCCATGACCCATGATGCCATCGCGACCTCTCCCGCCATCGACCTCGTGAAGCTGGACCGACTCGCCGAAACCGCCGTGAAGGTCGGGCTTCAACTGCAAGCCGGGCAGGACCTTGTCATCACGGCGCCCGTGGCGGCTCTGCCGCTAGTGCGGCGCATCGCAGAGCATGCCTATCGGGTTGGCGCTGGCGTGGTGACGCCGCTCCTCTCGGACGAAGCCATCACGCTGGCGCGCTATCGCGTCGGGCAGGATGACAGCTTCGATCGGGCCGCCGACTGGTTATACGAGGGGATCGCGAAAGCTTTTGCGTCCAACACCGCGCGACTCGCGATCGTCGGCGACAACCCGATGCTTCTGTCTGGCGAGGAGCCCAGCAAGGTCGCGCGCGCCAGCAAGGCCATGTCGCGCGCCTACCAACCGGCGCTCGAGAAGATCGCGGGTTTCGATATCAACTGGAACATCCTGGCCTATCCCGGGGCTGCTTGGGCCAAGCTGGTGTTTCCGAACGATTCCGAAGAGACAGCAATCGGCAAGCTCGCCGAGGCGATCTTCTCAGCATCACGCGTTCAGGGTGACGATCCCATCGGCGCGTGGACCCTCCACAACAGTGCGCTTCGCAGCCGAACACAATGGCTGAACAGCAAGCGGTTTGCGTCGCTGCATTTCACCGGGCCGGGGACGGATCTGACGATCGGGCTAGCAGATGGTCATGAATGGCAGGGTGGGGCCTCGACCGCTAAAAACGGCATCACCTGCAATCCGAACATTCCCACCGAAGAGGTTTTCACGACGCCGCATGCACGCCGCGTCGATGGTTATGTCGCCAGCACCAAACCCTTGTCGTATCAGGGGACGTTGATCGACTGCATTGCGGTCCGCTTCGAGCAGGGCCGCATTGTCGAGGCCAATGCGACCCGTGGCCAAGACGTCCTGCGCAAGGTGCTCGAGACCGACGAGGGCGCCAGCCGCATCGGCGAAGTAGCGCTGGTGCCGCATTCGTCGCCCATCTCGAAGAGCGGCTTGCTCTTCTTCAACACGCTGTTCGATGAGAATGCCGCGTGCCATATCGCGCTCGGTCAATGCTACTCGAAATGTTTTCTCGATGGAGCGTCGCTCACCCCCGAGCAAATCGCCGCGCAGGGCGGCAATAAAAGCTTGATCCATATCGACTGGATGATCGGGTCGGGCTCGATAGATATCGACGGCATCGCGGCGGATGGAACGACGGTCCCGGTTTTCCGTCGCGGCGAATGGGCGGCCTGACGAGCCGTCGCGTTCGCTTTCTTCTGCCGGCTGGTTTCCGCGACGGCGCGCGCCGTCGCGGCTGAGCCGATCCCGAAAGATGTTGCGCGCCGACGCGGTCGGCCGGCAGGGCATAGTCCAGATTTACGGGACCACATCATCGGGCGCAGCGGCGACGCCACGACGGCCGCTCGTGCGCACGATCTCAGCACTCCGTGACAAAGAACAATGAGCCACGACACCGGATGATGAGCCGAAACCGTCTCGTCAGATCTCGTCGTCGAGAGCACAAAGCGATCCAAGCTTGATCTTGGCTTTAATAGTCGCTTCTATTCTTGTTTCCGACGCAAGAAGAAAAATAAAACATCGCCGAAAACTACTGCGCTTTTGCGCGGAACCAACCATCATCCGAGCGGTTCTTGCAATGCAAAGACCTCATCGGGAGGACCTGTTAGATGCGACAGCAATTTAGCAGGAAGCAGTCCGGCTCCGCTTTGGAGTGAACGTGGTGTTTTCACACTGTCCCTCGTCTCACCGGCGCTTGGGATCGTTGCACCTCAGTGCCGGTGTCACCACCGACCCCTAGATCAAAGTCAAGCAAGCCAATTGTTCAGCTTAAGATGCGCGCTGTATTTTCTATACAGCGGCCTCTCTCGACTTGACCGAAAATTCATCCGAACAACGAGGTCACACCATGGCAAAGCAAACCATTACTGCTTTTTACGATACCCGCGAATATGCCAATAACGCAGCGCTCATGCTTCGACAGGCCGGCATCCCCGACGCAGACGTGACGGTATCGCCGGAAAGCTCCACAACGGTTTCTTATGACGACGCGAATCGCCCGGCCAAGGGGTTTTGGGCATCGTTGGAAGACATGTTCGGTGGCTCTGCCGATCACGAGACCTATGCGGAGGGACTTCGCCGCGGCGGCGTCATGGTGGTGGCTCACGTCGATGACGCTCATGTCGACGATGCGATCCGCATTCTCGAGCAGCATGGCTCGGTCGATATGGACGAGCGCGAAACGACCTGGCGCAATGACGGTTGGACAGGCGCAACGGCCGTGACCGGCGGTGGCGTCGCTGATACCGGTGCTGGCCCGCTCCGGTCGATGTCTCCCGTGTCGGAGACGGCTCCTGTGACTGCGGTGAAACCCGTCGCCGCCACAACGACCGACCGGACTGTTGCGTCTAAAGCCACCTCCCCGCGGACAGGAGCCGACGATGTTCTCCAGGTCGTCGAGGAGACTCTCGAGGTTGGCAAGCGCGCGGTCAATCGCGGCAAGGTTCGCATTCATAGCTATGTGGTTGAGACACCCGTCAGCGAAACAGTAAATCTGCGTGATGAGACGGTCAGCATCGACCGCAGGCCCGTCGACCGCGCCTTGGGCGTTGGCGAACTCGGGGCCGATCCCTTTAAGGATCGTACGATCGAAATGGACGAGATGAAGGAGGAGGCTGTCGTCGCCAAGTCGGCGCGCGTGGTCGAAGAGATCGGAATCAGCAAGGCCGTCAACGATCGTGTCCAGACCGTCACCGACACGGTCCGCAGCACGAAGGTCGATATCGATGATGGGCGGACGATCGGGACCCAGGCCAACCTAGTCGGCGGTGCGACGACCGCGATCGCCGACGGCATGGACGTCGTTGGATCTGATGGCGCACATGTCGGTGTCGTCGATCATGTCGATGGCGCGACCATCAAGCTGAAGAAGATGGATCCAGCCTCCGGTGGCAGCCATCACTTGATCCCGACCGATTGGGTCAAGATGGTTGACCAGAAGGTCACGCTTAAGACGGCAGCCGCAGACGTGATGTCGCGATGGACGGCAGCCTGAACGAAGAGCTGACGATCGCAAGACGCCGACCTCTGCGTCTTGCGTCTCAACCATAGACTCGGGGCGCTGTCGCGCCCCGAACAATTTAAGCGTGGGCAGCGGCGATGAGCGACGTGACCAAGGAAGCCTCGGTGGATCCTATTGGAGTTGACCGAAATGCCAATGCGGCTGGTTTATTGCGTGAGGTGGCTGAACAACCGGATCATGCCGACGGTGACGCCGATCTCTCACAGCGCATTCCGCTGATCGAGGAAACCTTTAGCGTTTCAAAACAAAGCATTCTCACCGGGAAAGTTCGCGTCTCGACACGAACCGAAGGCGTCGAGGCCTTGGCCGAGGTCACGCTCGAGCGAAGCATCGTCGATGTCTCGCGTGTACCGGTCGGGCGCATCGTCGATGAAGCCCCTAGTGTTCGAACAGAGGGCGACACCACGATCGTACCCGTGCTTGAAGAGCGCTTCGTGATCGTCAAGCAGTTGTATCTCGTTGAAGAATTGCACATTCGCCATCGTGTCGAGCAAGACGTGTCCACGACACCGGTAAGCTTGCGCCGGCAAACCGCCATCGTCGAACGATACGGGCCCGACGGGGTGCTTCTGATCGACCCGATCACGGACCAGTGATGTCATCCGGGTACGCCGCTTCACGCAACGGCCCGTCTGCGACACCGTCCGGACTCCAACCCGCCACATGGGAACGCTACATGCCGTGCGAGCCAAGGGGGCAAACTCGTGCGACGACAAACCTCATGCGTGATTGTGGCAACACGTTTTTCGGCGATATCGACGTGCGGGGCCTCGGCCCGGGCGCAGTTGTTACAGTCAAATATAATGGCGATAGCAGAACAGTGGCGATTGAAGGTTTAGGCGTCGATCTCGTTGCAAATCTCCTCCTCTGGGAGATGGTACTGTTAGACGTTGCGGCGGCTCGTGCCGCGCAGCCACGCCAACCTCTTGCGGTGCAGCGAGGACAGGCTGATGAACCACGTCAGCCGGCTCATTGCAGGATGAACGCGTTTTCGGCGAACTCGTAACCTCCGATTGCACCTCGAGATTGAGCTCGCGAGACCTTTGCTGATGAGACCGCCTTTGACCCTGCAGCCACCCACCCCTCAGCGGACCCTTGCCGGATCGTGCCAATGTGGACAGGTGACCTATTTGGTCGAGGATGCGTTTCTTTATGCCGTGAATTGTCACTGCTCGATTTGCCGTCGGGGCACCGGCGCCGCCTTCAAGCCGCTTGCCGGTATCGAACGCGCGAAGCTCAGGGTCACGCAAGGTCTTGATTGCATCCAGGTGATCGGCGCTCACGGCTGGCATGACGAGCGCTGCAACCGATGCGGCTCATTGCTGTTCGCAGTCGTTCGCGACGGCGCCTACGTGCATGTGACCATGGGCACGCTCATCGACGACCCCACCATCCGGCCAACCGCGCATATCTTCGTCGGATCGAAGGCGGCGTGGTTCACGATAACCGACGACCTGCCGCAATATAACGAGCACATCACCACTGACGCTGTTTCGGTCGATGGCGGACCGACAAGGCCCTGATAGGCTTTGTCCTGACCGCGCCGTCGTCAAAGCACGCGGAAGCGCTCCCAGACATCGGCGAGTGTTCCGCCGGCAAGTAGAAGATCGCGAGCTTTGTTCTCGGTCGTCGCTTTGGCAATCGCGCGATCCACCGCCTCATCGGCATAGTCGCGGGGCACCACGGTAATGCCATCCTCGTCGGCGACGATCAGGTCGCCGGTGTGGACGTCGACGCCCCCGAGCTGGATGGTCTGGTCGATCTCGGTGATCGACACACGGCCGAGGCTGTCGGTCGGGCGCTGTCCTCGCCCATAGATCGGAAAGCCAAGCTGCTCGATTTTTCGCCGATCCCGGATCAGGCCGTCGATGACCGCACCGCGCGCGCCGCGTCCTTGCGATGCCGTCGAGAAGAGTTCGCCCCAGGCGGCAGCCGGGTGTTGCGAACAATCCACTACTGCGACATCTCCCGGCCGCAGACTGTCGATGAAGTCGATCTCGGCACCGTAATGGCGGGCGGGAGGCGCCTCCACCGGCACGCTGAACGCGGTGCGGGCCCAACCAACGAGTGTACCCGTCCGGCTGAGCGGCATGATCCCCGGTGACACGGTCTGGCCGCGAAGCCCCATCGCGTCGCATACGTCCGAAAAAACGGCGCTATAGGTGAGGGCCGCGACCCGATCGAGATCGAGCGGATGAAGCGGCTTTGGTGCTGATCTCAGGGTCATGACGGGGCTCGAATTTTGGCTGGGCCAGACGACGGCGCGCGGACTGTCCAACAACGATCGATAGCTTAACCCAACCTGAACCGGGAGGTTCATGCTGGATTTGGGAGAGTTGCCTAAAACCACGAAGGCGACCCGGCTGAGGCAACCTCCTGCCGATACCAGTGACAAAAGCCAGACGATGGCGGCCGAGCAAAAAATCGACGCGACGAAATACGGCGTCGGACCGTTAGCGCACCATCGTTGTTAAAAAAACAGGGGGAGGGCCGTTTGCCCGAAAAGCAAGTCACTGTCGATCCTGCCGCGCGAGCCGTCTGGCCTCTCCAGTCTCTGAACTTCTTCATGGCCGACATGCAGGCCGGAATTGGTCCGTTTCTCGGGGTGTTCCTTCGAGCCCATGGTTGGGAAAGCGGGCTGATCGGCTCGGTCATGACCATCGGGGGCGTTGCCGGCACCTTGATGACGGCACCGGCTGGCGCATTGGTCGACGCGACCTCGCGCAAGCGGCTTTACGTCATCATTCCCGGCATTTGCACGGTCCTGGCCTCCACCATCATCCTCGTGTCGCAAAGCTTTTGGCTGGTGGCCGTATCGCAGATCGCAACCGCGATCGCAGGCGCTGCGATCGGGCCGGCCGTCAGCGGGATCACGCTCGGCATTGCGCGCCAGGCGGGTTTCAACCAGCAGAATGGGCGCAATCAGGCCTACAACCATGCCGGCAACATGGTGGGGGCCGGGCTCTCAGGCTTTCTCGGTTGGAAATTTGGCTTCACGGCCGTGTTCTGGCTCGCCGCTCTCTTCGGCATTCTGGCTATCATTTCGGTTCTGATGATCCCGCGAGACGCGATCGACGACAAGGCGGCGCGCGGCATGAAAGACGGAAAGGGCGATCGCAAGGGGACGGGCGAGCAAGCCAGTGGCTTTCGGGTTCTGCTCGAGTGCAAGCCGCTCCTTATCCTTGCTGCGGCGCTTGCATTCTTTCATCTCGGTAACGGCGCGATGCTGCCGCTTTACGGTCTGGCTGTCGTCGCCACGCGCAACAGCGACCCGGCCAGCTTCGTCGCCATCACGATCGTGGTGGCCCAGGCCGTCATGATCGCGGTCTCTCTGGTCGCGATGCGGGTCGCTGAAAAGCGCGGCTATTGGCTCGTGCTTCTGATCTCCTTCATGGCCCTCCCGCTTCGGGGCGTGATCGCGGCCTTTTTCATTGGCAAATGGGGCGTCTATCCCGTGCAGATGCTCGATGGGATCGGGGCCGGCCTACAGAGCGTCGCGGTGCCGGGGCTTGTCGCACGCATCCTGAATGGGACGGGGCGCGTCAACGTCGGGCAGGGGGCCGTCATGACGGTTCAGGGCCTCGGCGCATCTCTAAGCCCTGCAATCGGCGGCTGGATTGCTCAAGCGATCGGGTATAGCCCCATGTTCCTCATCCTGGGTAGCTTCGCGATCGGCTCCATCGCACTTTGGGTCGGCTTCGCGTCCGTTCTGAAACCGGCCTGTGCCGGACGATCGGACGATGACATGAATGATGTCGCTCAAGCCGGAGCTGCCGCATGACGACGGACGCTGCTTCCCTCGTGACGTCTCCATCCACCCACCCGGCCAACTCTGGTGAGGTGCTGGCCTTTATCCACATCGGCGATCTGCACCTCACCGACGCCAAGCAACGCAACTTCCTCGATTTCCTCGCGATCGTCGCTCAGATCGAGATCGAGTGCGCCTCTATGGTCGATCTCGTCGTCCTGCCCGGCGACAACGCCGACAATGGCCTGCCCGGGCAATATGCTTTAGCCGCGACAGCACTGAAGATGCTGAGCATTCCGGTGCATGCCATCCCCGGCGACCATGACATGGCGCAGGGCGGGTTGGATGCTTTCTACGCGATCTTGCAATCTGACTTGCTGCCGCACTCAAAAACAATCCGCGGGGTCCGCTGCTTATTCCTCGACACCAGCGGATCGGGTCACGGCGGCCCGGATTTCAGGCTGGGACCGGATCAGGTCGCGTGGATCGATCGCGAGCTTCGCGAGGCAAAGCAGCGGAACGAAAGCAGCATCGTCTTTACGCACACCTATCCGGCCGATCTCAAAGGGGATGGTGAGACTGCGGCGTTCAATGCCTTGATGGCCGCCTATGATGTCGCTCTCGTCGACATGGGGCACACCCATTACAACGAACTCGGCAACGATGGCCGGACCATCTTCGCCGCCACGCGCTCGACCGGGCAGATCGAGGAAGGCCCTGTCGGCTACTCGGTCGCGACGCTCGATCGCGGCATCGTTAGCTGGCGGTTCAAAGCGCTGGACGACGCGTTTCCTTTCGTCATCATCACGGCCCCGGCCGATCATCGGCTGCTGCGTCGTCGCGAACAGGCTATCGACGGTTTAGCCGACGTGCGAGCGCTGGTACTCGGCAGTCGCGCGATCGTTCGCGTCGCGTGTCAGGTGGATGAGGGAGACTGGATTCCCATGACGCTCGCGCCCGACGGACGGATCTGGTCGGCCTCGGTGCCCATCACGTCGAGCCGGCTCGTCACCGTGGCGGTGCAGGCTTTCGACGAAACGGGGCGCCCCGGTCAGCATCGGATAAACGCCGCTACGGCTGCCTATCAGCCTCCCGTCCGGGTCCGGAACGGCAGCGACGCCGCCTCGGTGGGAGCATGGCCTGACAATGGCATCTTCGCCACGCAACTCGGTCCCAACCGCAACGGAAAGCCATCCTCCTGACCTCCACTTTTTTGCAGACCGTGCCGTGGCAGGCCCTCATGTCCCCGCATGGCTTGACGTGGTTGATCGCGGCTCTCGCGACAGCCGGCGTCATTCTCCATCCTTTCGATTGGCCCGAGGCGATCTGGGCAGTGGCTGGCGCCGTTCTGCTGATCGTTCTGCACCTGCTCTCGCCGGCGGACGCCCTGACGGGTGTCGGCAAAGGAACGGACGTCTATCTGTTTCTCATCGGCATGATGTTGCTGGCCGAGACCGCGCGCGAGGTAAAGCTGTTCGACTGGCTTGCGGCGGTCGCGACGAAACGAGCCAAGGGCTCCGCCTCGCGACTCTTTCTCCTGATTTTCGGCGTGGGCACGATCGTCACCGTTTTTCTGTCCAATGATGCGACGGCGGTCGTGCTGACGCCCGCAGTCGCGGCCGCCGTCAAGACCGCCAAAGCCAAGAATCCGCTGCCCTACCTGTTGATTTGCGCCTTCATCGCAAATGCGGCCTCGTTCGTTTTGCCGATCTCCAATCCGGCCAATCTCGTGATCTATGGCACCCATATGCCGCCCCTGCTGCAATGGCTGCCGCGCTACCTGTTGCCGTCCCTGCTGTCGATCGTCGCGACTTACGCGGTCTTGCGATGGTCTCAACGGGCCGCGCTGAGACAGGCGATCGAGTCCGAGGTTAAAATGCCGGACCTTACCAGCGGCGGCAAGACAGCGGCGCTCGGCATCGCCGCGACCGCCATCACGCTTCTGGTGG
The DNA here is from genome assembly GCF_004323635.1 of Lichenihabitans psoromatis. Taxonomy (NCBI): domain Bacteria; kingdom Pseudomonadati; phylum Pseudomonadota; class Alphaproteobacteria; order Hyphomicrobiales; family Lichenihabitantaceae; genus Lichenihabitans; species Lichenihabitans psoromatis. Next base: position 3,700,762 of record NZ_CP036515.1, on the reverse strand, counting down.
CGTCATTCTTCGATCTCCAGCTCGGTTTGCCGACCGCCATCGCGGGCATCCTGACCGCGATCGTCGTGCTGCTTCGCGAGAAGAAAGCGCCGTGGACGATGCTCAAGGGCATATCCTGGGGCGTGCTGCCGCTCGTCGCGGGATTATTCGTCCTCGTCGAGGCGCTCGATAAAACTGGCCTGATCCAAACGATCAGCAATGTTCTGCGCGATCAATCCCAACGGTCGGTGACCGAAACGGCTTGGGGCGCCGGTGTCATTGTCGCTTTTGCGACCAACCTCATCAACAATCTCCCAGCGGGCCTGATCGCCGGCAGCGCGGTGCAGAGCGCGCAAGTGTCCGACCAAGTCACGAGCGCCGTGCTGATCGGCGTCGATCTTGGCCCGAATCTCTCTGTGACAGGGTCGCTCGCGACGATACTCTGGCTAACCGCACTGCGCCGTGAAGGGCAGAGCGTAAGCGCCTGGACGTTTTTGAAACTCGGCCTTCTCGTTATGCCGCCCGCCTTGCTGTTGGCGATTGCGGCCACGTTGCTGGTCCATTGAAGACAAGAGACACGCCCGCGAAGCTTACCTTCGAGTCCGGCTCGGACCTCCGCTACGTTCAACGTGAGAGCATTTCGACGCGAGACTCAGCAGGCGGTGCAACTCGGGCCATCTCGTGAAGACTGCAAGCAGCGCAGCGTGGATGCGCCATTCTTCTGCACGTGACCCGAGAGGATCGCATGTGCGATATCTGTCGGAGAGTGACGCGATGTCCAAGCACTGGCGTCGGCGGAGCACATGCTAAGCGAACGCGCTTCGGGCTGTCGCCGGAAAGGCCGGGTTCAGCTGAACAAGTGGGGGGCGATGGGGACCGCATGGGTCGTCGACGATCGCCTAACCATCCTTGGCTCCCCACGGACTTCAGCCAACATCGTCGAGATGTCCGCTCCAGTCTCGAGGAAGTGGCACGCGTCCGACAATCCTGGTAGGCCGATTCGAGCAGCTGACTTAGCTGATGACGTGACACCGCTGCCAACGTCTGCACAAATTTCAAGGCGGATGAGGAATATGGCTTTTCTTTATAGACAAGTACCTATCGGGATGCACCGTACCGTTCAGCAATAACATTCGATTGAGCTTGACCGCTGCCATAAGAAAAGCGCCGTGTTGAGCGGGAGCTAAGCTCTCATTTGTCATCCGGCTAAGCACCCGGCAGTACGTTGGGGAGCGGACTGAGATGAAAGATTGTAATGGCGAGCCCTTGGCTCATCTTCAACATATTTTATTTTTGGACGAAGCCGATCCGTTAGGCGCAGTTTTACGCGGAGGAGAGGCGATTTGCAAAATGCACGCCTTTCCCGATCGGATTATGATCCGTTTGCATGTGACCGGAGCGACGTTAACGGTCAGTCGCAGTACCATTTCAATGGTACGACCGACCGCATTATCAAAACCATACAAGTCAATGACGCGACGCCATTGGACCGCGCGCGATGACACATGATCGAATTGATTCTGTATGGCCAGGACAGGGATTGCCGCCTGACGCACACGGGGTGCAGGGTTGCGTCATTCTCGTCGTCGAGAACAAGCACCTTTTGGCGTTTGAACTTTGCAACATGCTCGAAGACTGTGGCGCTTCGATTGTCGGACCGTTCGCTACCGTTTCTCAAGCCGTGGCGGCAATCGCGGTAACGGCTTCTCTTCACTGCGCAACGTTAAACGTCCACCTTGGAAGTGAACTCTCGTTCCCGATCGCAGACATTCTGACAGCGCGCAAGATCCCCTTTATTTTCCTAACAGCCGACACGTATATCGTTCGACTGCGCTATCCGCATTCTGCCTATCATTTAAAACCATTTGAGACGAAACGCCTGCTGCGTGAACTTGCTGCGTTGATCCGCATGGGTCGAGTGACGTCAGCCAAGCATTTCCAGAGCTAGCGCGTGCAGAGTTTGATAAACTGGTAGATCAAACGGTGGCTTTTTCAAACGCAGCATTTTGGACTCAGCGCAAAAAGCTCATGGCTTCTTTGATGATCGATAGCAGTGCTTTGAAGTGGAGGTATGCCCAGATTCCCGCAATGAGCAGAACGTTAACCAGAACCGAGATGGCAACGGCGACACGATAGAACTGGAGGTGCGTCATGCGTCCTCCTGCTCCCATCCTTCTTCTCGCCGTTATGCGACGAAAACCCGTCGTGCGGTTTGTCGCTGCGTCAAAGAAAAAACCTGGGGAACCGTCACGCACTCGACACCGTATTCTTCAGTGTTATGAGGAGGGTGCATGCCCCGGTTTCACTTCAACGTTTACGACGGCGCAACGAGCCTGGACCAAGACGGCACCCAACTTGAAAACGTCGCAGCTGCTCGGGCTCGGGGCATTCGCCTCGCAGGAGCGCTCCTGGCTGAAAAAGCAGACGAGCAGTCAACATTCTCGGATTGGTGGCTGGAGATAACTGATGGTCGAGGCATGATTTTATATCGTATCGACATCTTGGTGTCCGAGTCGGCAGCAATCCACTGCTGACAAAAAATGCCGGAGCTAGCCGCAGTCAACTCCTCAAAAAACAGTGCAGTTTAGCAACAAGTATTAATGCCACGACTTTGTCTTCGGGTGCTGGGGAAGTCGGGGTAAATGCCACGCTCTTATCTCCTTGAGAGCATGAGGCTCACTGTTGCGTTCACCTGCCGGCGAAAGAGTTTTGTCGGCCATGGCAGCACAGCGGGCGACGTCGTGCAGGGTCCGCCCGTCAGCTTGCCGACGTCGCGCGCCATGACTCCGACGCTGCGGTCGCCTTCGCCCTTGAACAGCAAGGAGCATCGGCATGACTTGCTTCCCTGTTTACCGCCTCGAGTAACTGTGGCTTCCCGACGTCAGCAATTTGACCGTGGGAATCGTACGGTCGGATGAGGCGCCATCGCCCTAACTGATCGTCGTGGTGCCTGAGACTGACGATGGCTGGTCGAGATCGCCCGTTTGCGATTAGTTCACGCCGGGCGCTTTGGCGCACATGAACAACAGAGCTGAAATGACCGCAGATGTCCTCGAGCTCACCGATGACTCTTGGTTTGAGGTTTGCTCTACCGCCTCGACCAGGCCGGATAGACCTTGCTGATTATTCGCCAGCCGGCGGATGCATCCGAGGATGCTTGTGATCGTAGTCGCGGGATTGCAGCCACATGTAGCCGAAGGCCACCGCACCCGTGAACAGCGCCATGGCAGGCAAAGCCAGAAGAGACCAGTTCATCATCAATCCTCGCTCTTGAGAAAGAGCCGCAAGGCCACCTGAGCACCAATATGGAGTGCAAGGGCCGTGAACACCAGTATAACGTCTTCTAGCACAGGAACGATCCGTCCCGCGACCAGCGGCGACAGCAGGCCGGCAATGATCGCGCCGACCGCCAAATTGTTCATGAACGTCGCGAGGATTTTGACGCTTTCATTGAACCGCTTGGCGTCTCGTCGCCTCGAAATATCGTCCGGCGTCACCACGCACCTCGTGTCGAGCAGCGGCTCGTAAGAACAGTTGCCCTCCGGCCCGATCCGGGCGGCTCTTCACACCGCGATTCCACCACTACCGTCAACGGCCTTCGCTCCAGCCTTCAATCCACATCCTTTAGTTCGAGAACGATCTTCGGGCCATGATCGAAGCACGTGGCGCGTTTTTTAATCTTGAGCTGATTACGAAATTCGCCTCCCGCCCATGCGCGACCGGATCCGATCATAAAATACTCTTCCAAAGTCGCTCAAAATGTGGAGGCTTTGCCATATTATGGAAGAGCATCAACAGCATTAAGCACAGAGACCGTCGCGCGACTATTCTTCAAAGTTAAAATATGAAGTAAGGGTCAATCTTTATTGAGGTCTAGGCCCCGCTTGGCTGCAGGCTAAGTGTTCGAGGTCTCAACCATATCCGCAACGTCGTCCATGCTTCACAGCCGATCCGCCACGGCGGGCGAAACGCGAGACGCTTGTATGCGCAATGCACAAAAGATCACTCTGGCTCCAATAGGCGCGCAATCTTGTCGCCGAGAAGGTCGACTATGTCTTCGCGCTGCGGCGACGAAGGGGTTCGACGCAGAAGCTGAGCTTGAATATCACCGAGAGTATCCGCGGCTCCAGCACGATCGCTGAGAGAGGACTGCAACAGGTCTTCGATGTACACCTCGGCCTGCACCAAGGCGCTAGGCTCCTTGCTTACGGAAAGCGTTTCGAGATGCGCCAAGCACTGTTCATCGTTCATCATAGTTGAACGTCGCTATGTTGTCGCATCATGTCAACCCGGCTGAGTTCAGACGCGACCTTCTATCCAATTGCGTTAAAATTCTTAGCGCAGGAGCCTATGTGCTTATTGATTAGACACGAGCGCGCGTAGACTACTTGCAAACCCCGGCCGAACCCGCCGACACGTCGGAAAAGGCTCGCGAGATTGTCGCTCGGCTCGACATGACCGCGCATAAAAAAACGAACCTAGATGTCTGCATTTTTCTGGAAAGTGTCTACACGCCCCAGAGAGGTCAGTCTGACTGTTTGATTTTGTGGTGCCCAGGGACGGAGTCGAACCGCCGACACTGCGATTTTCAGTCGCATGCTCTACCAACTGAGCTACCTGGGCCACCGCATGGTGCGGCGAACCGTCATGCGAGAAGGTGGCTTATAAGGATGCCGATTTCGCTTGTCTAGCCGTTCCATCCCTCCAGACTGTCGCTTTTCGTCAAGGATCGGCAATGAACGCCGAGGGCGACCGGTTGCGCGCGTGACGACAAGGTGATGAAACGCCGCGATGGACGATGTCGCGGAGCAGCAACTCGATCTCAGGGGCCTCAAATGCCCACAACCGGTGTTGCGAACGCGGCGGTATCTCCGCACCATGGCGCCCGGCGCCATGGTCGAGGTCTCCTGTACCGATCCGCTTGCCGCGATCGACATTCCCAATCTGGTGCGTGAGATGGGCGCGAGCCTTCAAGCGATTCGACGAGACGATGGCGTCTTATTTTTCGTGATCCGGAGATAAGCCTGAGCCCTCGCATGGGACCCGCGCGCGCGGGTAGCTCGAGGCTTGTCGCGTTCCCTATATCCGTTCATATATAGCGCTCCGTCGAGAGGGCCTCCTGTGTTGAAACCGCTCCGCCGCTTGCGCCTCGTGGCTTTGCTCTCGTCCCTGCTTGTGGCGCCACTGACGGCGTCGTTCGCGGCCGCGCCCGACATCACCGTTTTCGCGGCAGCCAGCATGAAGAATGCGCTCGACGACGTCGATTCGGCCTTCCAGAAGGCGAGCGGCCTCACGGTTTCGGCATCTTATGCTGCATCATCCGTGCTGGCGCGACAGATCGAGCAAGGCGCCCCGGCCGATGTCTTCATATCGGCGGATCTCGACTGGATGGACGATCTCGCCAAACACGACCTGATCCAGAAGGATACCCGCAGCACTCTGCTCGGCAACAGTCTCGTGCTCATCACGCAGGCCGACAAGGCCCTGACGCTGGACATCAAGCCGGGCATGGACCTTGCCGGTGCGCTGAGCGGGGGGCGCCTTGCCCTTCCGCTGGTCGATTCGGTTCCTGCCGGAAAATACGGCAAAGCCGCGCTGACGAAACTCGGCATCTGGTCGAGCGTCGAGACCTCGATCGCTCAAGCCGAGAGCGTGCGGGCTGCGCTGGCCTTCGTGTCGCGGGGCGAGGCGCCACTCGGCATCGTCTATTCGACGGACGCAGCCGCCGACCCAAAGGTCCGCATCGTCGGGACCTTTCCCGAGGACACCCATCCCCCGATCGTGTATCCGATCGCGCTGACGGTGTCGGCCAAGGGGCCGAACGCGACCCGTTACCTCGCTTTTCTCAAGACGCCCGAGGCCGCGACCCTGTTCAAAGCTCAAGGTTTCAGGGTGCTTCCATAAACCCACTCGGACTGTCCGAGGCGGATTGGACCGCCATTGCGCTGAGCCTGAAGGTCGCGGCCACCGCGACCGTCGTAAGCCTGCCATTCGGCATCATGGTCGCGTTCTGGCTGTCGCGGTCACGAATCTGGGGAACCTGGATCGTCAGCGGCCTGGTGGCGTTGCCGCTCGTGCTGCCCCCCGTTGTGACCGGATACCTGCTGCTGCTGAGCTTCGGCCGACGTGGCGCAGCCGGTATGTTTCTCGAGCAATGCTGTGGCCTCGTCTTCTCGTTCCGCTGGACCGGTGCGGCGTTAGCCTCCGCCGTGATGGGCTTCCCCCTCATGGTGCGGGCTATCCGGATGTCCTTCGACACGATCGATCGCGGCTTGGAGGAGGCGTCGTCGACGCTCGGCGCCTCGCCGGCTTGGGTCTTCTTGACCGTGACGCTGCCGCTGGCTTTGCCTGGCATCGTGGCTGGCGCCATTCTGGCCTTCGCCAAGTCGCTGGGCGAATTCGGTGCCACGATCACGTTCGTGTCCAACATCCCCGGTGAAACCCAAACGATCGCATCCTCGATCTATACGGACATCCAGGTGCCGGGCGGCGACGCGCCGGCCATGCGGCTGACCCTTGTGGCGATCGTGATCGCGCTGGCAGCGTTGGCGGCGTCGGAGTGGCTCTCGCGCGTCGTCATGCGGCGCACGGCACCGCGATGATTGCGATCGACATTCGACATCGACGCGGCGATTTCGATCTCGATGTGCGGCTCTCCAGCGAAGCGCGCGTCCTCGGCCTCGTCGGCCCGTCTGGCTCGGGTAAAACGACCCTGATCAACATCATGGCCGGCATCATTCGCCCGACCGAGGGGCATGTGAGCGTCGATGGTCGGGTTTTCGTCGATCGCGAGGCCGGTGTCTTCGTTCCGCCGCATCGCCGCAAGATCGGCTACGTGTTTCAGGATGGGCGATTGTTTCCGCACCTCACGGTCGCGCAAAACCTCGGCTATGGGCGCTGGTTCAATCGTGCCTCGCAGCGCAACGACACCGGAGGCATCGTCGACCTTCTCGGCATTGGGCATCTGCTCAGCCGCCGAGCCGTGGGTCTATCGGGGGGAGAGCGGCAGAGGATCGCGATCGGACGAGCCTTGATGGCCGGGCCGGATCTTCTGCTGATGGATGAACCGCTGGCCGCGCTGGATGAGGCGCGGCGCGGCGAAATCCTGCCGTTTATCGAAACCATCCGCGACGAGTGGCGGGTTCCGATCGTCTATGTCAGTCACAACATGGATGAGGTCAGGCGGCTGACGGACGATCACGTCACCCTGAAGGCGGGCCGTGTCCTCGGGCGCCACGATGCTGAGGGTTCTACCAGCGCGGGCAATGGTCCGGCTTGATGTCGACGATCGGCGTGCCATCGACGCAGTCGAGACCGCGCACCAATAATGTCGAGCCCTCGCGCCCGATCAGCCGAACAATCGAGGAGGCGATCGGGTTGGGCCGCATCGGTGAGCGAAGCGCGAAGGTCCCATGCAGCCGCTGGCTCGACCGCGGGCTTTGGCGGGTGAGGTCCCGACGGGCCAAATGCATCCAATAGAGAATCTGAAGCGCCGTAAAGGCGTCGACGCCATCGAGCGCATCGATCCACGGCGGGCTGATCTCGAGCCGGCAAACGGGGCCATCCGGATCGCCGCGTTTCGGACAAGCGGCCCGATTGGGCCAGGGCGTTCGGATGATGCCGATGAAGTAAATCGACGCGGCGAAATCCTGAGGAAGAGCGGCGATCGTCTCGCCCGGGCGGTGTTCGGCCTCATCAGGCGCGCTCATTGGCTGGCATCCGGCACGGGTGCAGGCGTGCCCCTGACGTCGACCGGAACGGATTGAAGACGCAACATGCGCCACGGGCCGGCGAGCCGCAGGCCCATCGCTCGTCCGGCCTCACTCCGGCTGTCATCACCGTTCGGCGTGACCCAGGTCCGGAGATCGGCGGATCGATCAGCGAGCGATAGATGGCCGTCGAACATGGCTCGAAGATCCGGGCGCGTCATCCACCCCTCGTCGAGCGTCATGACACCTTTGGCCACCGACAGCCCGAGCATAACCGAGTCGAACGGGATGGGTGCATCCGTTCGCAGCTCCGGCGTATCGTCCGAGGGCGAGACGGCCGTCTTCAAGACGGAGGCCACCAGTGGCGCCCCGATTTCGCCGTCGCGGACATTCACCTGTCCGCGACCGGCGAGTGATCTGATCAGCGAGTCGGGCGATGTGCCACGGCCCTCGATCGTCATATGGCCGCTGGATGTGCCGGTGATCTGGAGCGGCGGGTCAAAGGCTCGACCCAAGGCCGCGAGATCCAGCTGCGAAATGGTCGCGTCGGCCCGCACCACGGTCGCATCGCCATCGACGGTCGCGACGAGGCGGCCTTTGAACAAACCGTCGTAGGCGCGCGCCTCGCCCAGGGAGACTTCCATGCGTCCATCGCGGCTTTGCAGGGAGAGACCGCCATCCTCGAATTCGATGCTGCCGAAGCTTGCCGATGAAGCCGAGATCCGAAGGTCGATGTCGTCATAGGCCACCGAACGCGTCGCGAAAGGATCGGTGTTCCAGGCTTGATCCCAGCGTCCGAGGGGCGGCAGAGTGTTGACGAAAGGGTCGAGCCTCATCCGATCGGTCGCGAGCGTTCCCGCAATGCCGGGGTGGCCCGTTTCATTGTGGAACGACAGCGCTCCATCGAACAGCATATCGTCCAGCCCGAGTTCCATGCTCGACATCGAGAGCACATGGTCGGCCAGCGTGATGTCACCGTTGAGACGGGCGGACGCGATCTGCTCGAGTTGCGGCAGCGGGGTTCCGATCGAGCGTAGAAAGCCCGGCAGCATCGTCGTCGAGGCGGCGATCTTTCCCGTCGCGCTGGGCGAGCCGGTCCCGTTCAGCGTGCCGGAGAGTGTCACGTCGATCGCGGTCGACTTTAAATGGCCATAACCCTCCGAACTGCCGCCTTCGATCAGGGTGATCGGTTTGTCGAGCAGCATCGCAATGTCGGTTGGTTCGCCATGCCAGTGTCCTCGACCGTTGAGACTGACGCCGCTATCGTTGGCCGGCCACTCGAACGTGCCGTCGAGGTCGGTCACGAGCATGTCTTTCTCTGGATCGTTCGACCGCAACCGAATGATGCCGGACCGGATCGTCAGACCGTCAGTATGGAGAAAACCGAGGCGGTCGCGGTTCGCCTTGCGCTCGGCCGGGTCGCCTGCGGCTTGGACAGTGGCGGTCAGCGGCGGAAGCACGCGATCGACATCCACCGCCATGGTCAAGCCCGCCAGAGTCGTCTTGGCGATCCTGAGACGGCCGGTCAAGAGCGCCGGGAGGCTCAGGCTGCCCGTGATCGCATCGGCGTTCAGCGATATCGCGTCGTCTAACCCGTGCATGTCGATGTCGCGAATCCGCACGGTGGGGCGGGGCAGGAGCACCAGCGTCATTGGGCCGGTGGCGCGAACATTCAGGCCACTTGATGTCGCGATGAACCGAACCGCGCGAGCGTAGAGTTTATGATCCGTGATGGGCCAGCGCACCAAAAACCCAGCCGCGATCGTCGCGAGTGCCAGCAGAACCGCCCCGACGATGCTGGCCCGGATCACCATTCCAGACCCGAGGGCCGCCCGCCGAGGCTCCCGATGGGTTCCATGCCGATCCAGCGTTGTGTCATTCATCGAGAGTTGAAAGCAATCGAGCCGCCCCTTCGCTTGTTGCGCTTTTACATCATGTCGAACGTTTCGTCCGCACGGCATTTCGAGTTGGACCGTAATCCTCACCTCCGCATTGAGGTTTTTGAAAGAACAAAGACTTAGGGCCTCACGCGGCGCCACAAATTGGACGAAGTATTTCGGCCTTGTCGCACCGAGCGAAACCGGATCGATGACGCAGCGGAATCAGTCTGTCGGCAGTGGTCGTCAATCAAATTGATCAGACGCAATGGCCTGCCATCAAGGTGCCGGTGCGTTGCAAGAACCTTGGACTGGAGCGATTACGTGGTGCGACAATCGGAACGTCAATCACAGGGTGCAGCGCGATACCTTGGCGCCGCCTTGACTGCGGCCCTGTTGATGATGGGACCGGCGGCCCATGCCGACGATGTCGCGCTCGGATCGCAAGCCGAATGGGCGCAGAAGTACGATTCCGATCCGAAGCTCGAAATCCAACGCTCGACGACTCCGGTCCTGTCGCCGCAAACGGTTGCGGCAACCGAGCAGGCGATCCAGACCTACCAAGGCATCGTTTCCAAGGGCGGTTGGGGCAATGTCGCGGGCGGCGCGAGCCTGCGGGTTGGCTCCAAGAGCCAGGCGGTCGTCGCGCTTCGCCGACGTTTGATGGCATCGGGTGATCTCGATGCGGCCGCCGGCATGTCACCTGTCTACGATGCTTATGTCGAAGCCGGCGTGAAGCGGTTTCAGGCGCGCCACGGTATCGGCGAATCGGGTGCGGTCTCGTCGGAGACGGTTGCGGCCCTCAACGTTCCGGCCGAAACCCGGCTTCGTCAGCTCGAAACCAACCTCGTGCGGCTGCGCTCCTTCTCGGGCAACCTCGGCCCGCGCTTCGTGATGGCCAACATTCCGGCCGCGATGGTCGAGACGGTCGAGAACGGCGTCGTGTTCAGCCACCACATTGCCGGCGTCGGTAAGATCGATCGCCAGTCCCCGGTCATGCAGACCAAGGCGACGGACATCAATTTCAACCCATTCTGGACGGTGCCGGCCTCGATCATCCGCAAGGATTTGATCCCCAAGATGCAGGCCGATGCCAATTACCTGACCGACAACCACATCCGGATTTTCAATAAGGAAAACCAGGAGGTCCCATCCTCGTCGATCAACTGGAACTCCTTGGACGCCGTCAATTATAAATTCCGTGAGGATCCGGGCGAGAATAACTCGCTCGGTGTGGTGCGCATCAACATCGCAAATCCGTATGGCGTCTACATGCATGACACCTCGACCAAGGGTGTCTTCGGTGACGATTTCCGCTTCGTCTCGTCAGGCTGCATCCGTCTGCAGAACGTGCGTGACTATGTGGCATGGCTCCTGAAGGACACGCCCGGCTGGGATCGCGATCATATCGATGCGGCGATCCGCACGGGTGACCGGATCGACGTCAAGCTGGCGTCGCCGGTTGCGGTCTATTGGGTCTACATCACCGCTTGGGCCACGCCCGACGGGGTGGTGCAGTTCCGGCCCGACATCTACCAGCGCGATGGATTTGGCACTGTGACGGCCTCCAACGTGACATCCGACGAGCAGAACGCATCGGTCGAACCGGCTATTCAACAAGAATAGCCTGCGCCGTTCTCGCTGTGACACCGACACGCCCCGGCCGATCTTCACTGGATCGCCGGGGCGTGTTAGTTCGTGGCAACGCGCGAGCGAATGCTGGTGGCGTGCGGCAGTCTTCAGTGACCAAATCCGCAGCCCCGTAACGAGTAGACGACCTATGACCGATGTGATGACGCCGACCGCCGCCTCCCGCCGGGGTGGAGCACGTGGTTCAAACACATTCTTCGGCGCCGGTCTTGCTGCGGTCGATCCGGAGATCGCTCGTGCGATCGACCTCGAACTCGGCCGTCAACGCGACGAGATCGAGTTGATTGCCTCGGAAAATATCGTATCGCGCGCCGTGCTCGAGGCTCAGGGCTCGGTCATGACCAACAAATATGCCGAGGGCTATCCGGGCCGTCGCTATTATGGTGGTTGCCAATTCGTCGACATTGCCGAGCAACTCGCGATCGATCGCGCCAAAGAATTGTTCGGCTGCGGTTTTGCCAATGTTCAACCGAACTCCGGCAGTCAGGCCAATCAGGCCGTTTTCCTGGCGCTCTTACAGCCAGGTGACACGTTTATGGGGCTTGATCTCGCGGCTGGTGGCCACCTGACGCACGGATCGCCCGTCAACATGTCGGGGCGCTGGTTCAAGCCCGAGTCCTACACGGTCGATCGCGAGACGCAGCTCGTCGATATGGATGAGGTCGAACGCCAAGCCAAAGCTGTTCGGCCGAAGCTGATCATCGCGGGTGGATCGGCTTATTCGCGTTTCTGGGATTTTGCCCGCTTCCGCGCGATCGCCGACGAGGTCGGGGCGATGTTCCTGGTCGACATGGCGCATTTCGCTGGGCTCGTGGCCGGTGGCGTGCATCCCTCGCCGTTTCCGCATGCCCATGTCGTGACATCGACGACCCACAAGACCTTGCGCGGTCCGCGTGGCGGCCTGATTCTCACCAATGACGCCGACCTCGCCAAGAGGATGAATTCGGCGATCTTCCCAGGTTTGCAGGGCGGCCCGCTGATGCATGTCATCGCCGGTAAGGCTGTGGCGTTCGGCGAAGCGCTGACGCCGGAGTTCAAGATCTATGCTCAGCAGGTTGTCGACAATGCCAAGGCCCTAGCCGATAGCGTCGTTGCGGGGGGCCTTGCGGTGGTGTCCGGCCAGACCGACAATCATCTGATGCTGGTGGACCTCCGGCCGAAGCGACTGACCGGCAAGGCCGCCGAGGCGGCCCTCGGTCGCGCCCATATCACGGTGAACAAGAACGGCATCCCGTTCGACCCTGAAAAGCCGATGATCACCTCTGGGATCCGTATCGGTACGCCTGCCGCCACATCGCGCGGGTTCGGAACGGCGGAATTCTCGATCGTCGGATCGCTGATCGGCGAGACGCTGGATGGCCTGGCTGCCCATGGCGAAGACGGAAACGCGGCCGTCGAAGCCAACGTGCGCCAGCAGGTCGAAGCCCTGACGCGGCGCTTTCCAATCTACTGAGCGTGGCGTTCTCCGCGATAAGCGACGAGGCGTCTTCAGACGACGCCCGCTTCATGCATGCAGCCTTGACGTTCGGCCGGCGCGGCCTTGGTCGTACGGCACCCAATCCGTCGGTCGGCGCTTTGCTGGTCAAGGATGGGGTGATCATCAGCCGAGGCGTTACGGCTCCTGGGGGTCGGCCTCATGCTGAAACACAGGCGCTCGACGCGGCCGGCGAGCGTGCCCGAGGCGCGACCCTCTATGTCACGCTCGAGCCGTGCAGCCACTACGGGCATACCAAACCCTGCGCTGACGCAATCGTGACGGCCGGGGTTGCGCGTGTCGTCATCGCATGCGGCGACCCAGACCCACGTGTCGCCGGGCGTGGGATCGAGCGCCTGCGGACCGCCGGCATTGCCGTGATAACGGGCATTCTCGCGGATCAAGCGCGGCGAGACCACGCCGGCCATATTCGTCGCGTGGTCGATCGCCGGCCGTTCATCACGCTCAAAATAGCCGAGACGGCCGATGGCTTTGCGGCGTCGCCCTCCGGTGACCCACGGTTGCTCATCACGGGCGCGATGGCCAACGCATGGGTCCAGGGTCAGCGCGCCTTGCATGATGCCGTTCTGGTCGGGGCAGGGACGGCACGTGCCGACGACCCGCGTCTCGATGTGCGCCTTCCCGGCATGGAGGCGGATCAGCCGGTCCGTGTGGTGTTCGATCCCGCGGCCTCCACACCGCTTACAGGACGTCTGGTGATGAGTGCCGCACGCTCGCCGGTGGTCGTCGTGGCCGGCCCTCACGCGGCATCGGCTCGCGTCGAGGCGCTGCGGGCCGCCGGCGTTCATGTCGTGTCATCGTTGCTCGACCAGGATGGACGGCTCGATCTTGCGGCGGCGCTGCGGCATCTTGCGGGTGGTCTTACACGGGTGTTCTGTGAGGGTGGCCCGCGCCTTGGTGCCGCGCTTCTGGTCGCAGGGTATGCCGATGAGGTCGCGGTGCTGACCGGTCCGGTCGCTTTTGGCCGGGCGGGGCTGGCGGCATTCGACCCCGCTGGGCGAACTATCCTCAATGACCGGGAGCGCTATCGCCTTGTCGAGGACAAGATGCTCGGCCCTGACCGGCTGCGCCGCTTTGAGAAAGTAGAACGATGTTCACAGGCCTGATCTCCGACATCGGCACTATCGTCGACATGACCGCGTCGAACGACACCACGCGCCTCCGGATCGCATGTGCCTATCCGGCCGATGGCATCGCGCTTGGCGCATCGATCGCTTGTTCGGGACCATGCCTGACAGCGGTTCATATCGCGACCGAGCAGGGTCGCACGATCTTCGATGTCGAGGCCGCCAAGGAAACGCTCGAGCGAACCACGCTCGCGGACTGGCGCATCGGGCGCCGCATCAACCTCGAGCGATCCTTGAAAATCGGCGATGAACTCGGCGGCCATCTCGTCTCCGGTCATGTGGACGGGATCGCGACCGTTCTGGCCCGCACCGAATATGGCACCACGTCGCGGTTCGATATCGAGGCACCCTGGCCGCTGGCACGGTTCATCGCCGAAAAAGGCTCGGTCTCGCTCGACGGCACGTCGCTGACGGTCAATTCGGTCGAGCAGAACCGCTTCTCGGTCCTTTTGATCCCGCATTCCTTGGCGGTCACGACCTGGAACGAGGTCGTGGCCGGGTCTCGCCTCAACCTGGAAATCGATCAGATGGCGCGTTATGCGGCGCGACTGGCTGATCCTGAAGCGCGATCCTGAGAGCGCCGATGGCGCACGCGCCTTGCACCAGCCGGATGCGCGCTCTATGAGCGAGGCTTGCGAAATCCCGCTGTGTCGACCCGACCCGAGACCCTGATGGCAGAACCAAGCCGTATCCTCCCCGACACGGTCGAAACCGTGGCTCCGGCCCATATCCTCATCGCCGAGGCGCGGTTCTACGATGCGATCGGGACGGCCTTGTTGGCGGGAGCTGTCGCGGCCGTGACGGCGGCCGGCGCGACCTATGATGTGATTTCGCTTCCGGGCGCTCTCGAGATCCCGATCGCGGTGGCGATTTGCGTCGATGCCGCTTATGGCAACGAACGCGCCTATGATGCGGTCGTCGTTCTCGGCTGCGTGATGCGCGGCGAGACCTATCATTTCGAGATCGTCTCGAACGAGAGCAGTCGCGGCATCATGGCGGTCGCGCTGACCCGACGGTTGCCGCTCGGCAACGGCATTCTGACGGTCGAAAACGAGGAACAAGCGATGGAGCGGGCTGATCCGGCGCGTGGCGATAAGGGCGGCGATGCCGCCCGGGCGGCTCTGGCGCTACTGCGACTGCAGCGCAAGGTCGAGGCCAAGTAGTGGCGCGCGGAGAGCAACGCGCCGCCGCCCGGCTCGCGGCCGTGCAGGCCCTGTACCAGATGGAAGTTGCCCGGAAGGGTCTCAACGAGATCTTCGCCGAATTCGAGTCGCATTGGATCGGGCAGGAGGTCGAAGGCGATCAGTATCGCCCGGCCGAGATCGCTTTCTTCCGCAATATCCTGCAAGGCGTTCTCGATCACCAGACCGCGATCGATAAGATGACGGACGAGGCTTTGCAGGCTGGTTGGCCGCTGCGGCGCGTCGAAGCGGTTCTTCGAGCCATCCTGCGTTGCGGAACCTATGAGCTCATGCGGCGCGGTGACGTCCCGGCGCGCGTCGTCATCACCGAATATGCCGATTTGGCCGCTGCTTTCTTCGATCGGGAAGAGGTGGGTCTGGTGAACGGCGTGTTGGACGGACTGGCCCACACGCTCCGATCCGATGAATTCGAGCCGCGCCGACAGACACCCGCCTGAACGATAGCGAGCGACCGGACGATCCAACGTCCGTGCTCGGCGTTCTCAGACGTATAGGCGACATGGGAGGAAAGCGATGAGCGACGCGCAGATGAAGACGTTTGGGGTCGTGGACGGTCTCGAGGTTCAGGAGATCATCCTCAGAGCCGATAGCGGCGCTTCGGTTTCGGTGCTGTCGTGGGGTGCCGTCATCCGCGACATGATCGTGCCGTCGCGGTCGGGCCTGCAACGCGTGGTGCTCGGGCTCAATTCCATCGACGATTATGTGGCCCATTCACCTTATTTCGGCGCGGTCCCGGGTCGCTTTGCCAATCGGATCGCGGGCGGTTTCACGCTGGACGGAAAGCGCCACGATCTCGCCTGTAACGAGAAAGGCATCACATGCCTGCATGGCGGACCGAAGGGCTTCGGCGTCCGCGTCTGGACCGTCAAGGCCCATACGACACATTCGGTGACGTTGACGCTCCGGTCCGATGATGGAGATCAGGGCTTCCCCGGCACGCTTGACGCGACCTGCACCTACACGCTGATCGAGCCCGCCACGCTTCGGATCGAGCTCACGGCCACAAGCGACGCCGCGACCGTCGTCAACCTCACCAACCATTCCTATTTCAATCTGGATGGGTCGACCGACATTCTCGATCATGACGTGACGATCTTCGCCGATCGCATGACGCCGGTGGACACCAACAGCATCCCCACGGGCGAGATTGCACCCGTAGAGGGGACGCCATTCGACTTCCGTGAAGCGCGCCCGGTGCGGCACGAAGCGATCCAGGTCTATGACATCAACTACGTCCTCCGCGGCGGACGGTTCGGCGGCGCTCTCGATCATGCGGCGACCGTTCATTCGTCCAAGAGCGATGTGACGCTGCAGGTCCACACCGATCAGCCTGGCGTGCAATTTTACAATGCCGCGTTCCTCAATTGCCCGGTCCCCGGTTTGGATGGTGCAACATACGACCAGTTCGGCGCTCTGTGTCTCGAGACGCAATTCTTTCCCGACTCACCGAACCAACCGACATTCCCCTCAACCGTTCTTCGTCCTGGCGAGGTCTACAGCCATCGGACCGAATTCCGCTTCTCCTGAACTGGCATAAAAAAAACCGCGCGGCAGACACCGCGCGGCTTGATCTGTGAGGGCTTGCCCGAAGGCGCCGAAGCTTAGCGGTCGCCGAGGCTTCCGTCGCTCTCGGCCAAGGCTGCGCCAATCTCAAGCCCGAGATCGTCGAGAGACATTTCCTCGCGAACGTTGATCTCTTCACCCTTGAGCTGACGCTCGGCTTCTTCCGGCGACCGGGCGACGTTGATCGTCACCTTGGCTTCGACTTCCGGGTGCAACTGAACCGGCAGAATATGCAGGCCGATCGTCTTGATCGGGGTGGCGAGAACGACCTGATTGCGCGTCGCCGAGAAACCACCTTCCGTGATGGCTTCTGCGATATCGCGCGTCGACACCGATCCGTAAAGCTGTCCGGTTTCGCCGGCCTGACGGATCATCGTGAAGGTCTGACCGTCGAGTTGCTCGGCAATGGCCGAGGCTTCGGTCTTGAGCTCGAGGTTGCGGGTCTCGAGCTGAACGCGCTGCGTCTCGAAGCGCTTGGCATTGCCTTCCGTGGCGCGCAAAGCCTTGCCGCGCGGCAAAAGAAAGTTGCGGGCAAAGCCGTCCTTGACGCGGACGCGCTCGCCCATCTGGCCGAGCTTAGCAACGCGTTCGAGCAAAATTACTTCCATGGTGTACCTCCTGTTGAATTGGAATGAGACGTCGGTGTGCGGCGAAACCTGAGGGAAAACAGGCAGTCCACGAGTCCGATGAGTGTGAGGGCGATGAGCGGCCATGGCATGATCATGGCGGTCACCACATAGATGGCCGCCAGAATGGCGCGCCGGGCCGTGAAGCCGCGCGTCAGCACATGGGCGGTCGCCAAACCTTGCAAAGCAAAAGCCGTCGCGAAGGACGCCGCGACAGTCGCGGCCCCAATGCCGATCAACCCATCGGCAAAGAGCGGCAAAACCCCGAGAAGAACGAGGGCTGGGGCCCAGCGGGGCAGCATCAATCCATCCGGCACAGACGGCCACGGACGGATCAAGCGATGCGAGATCTCACTGATGCGACCAGCGAGCCAGAGGTTGAGCATCAACATGATGAATGACGAGGCCGCCATCGCCAGCGGTAGGATGCGGACCACGAGCCCAGCAAACTCCGAAGGATTGATGCCGGTCGACTTGACCGGCAGCCCAAGGATCGCTTCAAGACGCCCGGACATCACGTCGAAAGCTTTGTCATAGCCGCCGAACCGGATCACGATCGCGGTGCCCATCATCAGCACGGCGAAGCTCGCGAGCGCTGCGCCCCAGGTGACGAGCCGACCGAGCGGATACCACAAGAGCGGAGGCGAAGCCGACTGGGATTGTCCTGTAACGGCGACCAGTTCGGGCGCGGGACGCGCCAGCAAAGCCAGATAGGAAAGCCACCAGCCAGGAAACGCAAAGGCGATGGCGAAAAATGCGCCAAGGACAGGGCCAAGCGCCAGAGTCACGGCGCCGGTGCCGATCAAGGCGCCGGCAAGTCCGGATAGATGTCCGAAGCCGACCGCTGCGATCATAATCGGAAGGGCGGTGAAATACGCCATGAGGGTCGCGACGGCCGTACCCTTCGCGGAAACCACGAACAGCAGGGCCGCTGCGAGACCGGCGCTAACCGCCACACCTGAGGTTTTCATCATGGTCGAGCTGTCCCGCCTCGAAATGAGGGGTTAGGAGGCCGTGAACATCCTTGTTCCGGCCCCCAGCCAAGCGCCCGAGTTTCGCTCTCGACGCGCCGACGTCATGGGCAAGTAAACCCGCCCGAAGCTTTTTAACGGATCATGTAGGGCAAGATGCCCAAGAAACGCGCCCGCTTGATGGCAGTCGCGAGTTCGCGCTGCTTTTTGGCCGAGACCGCCGTGATGCGGGACGGCACGATCTTGCCACGCTCGGACACGTAGCGCGACAGAAGACGTGTGTCCTTGTAATCGATCTTCGGCGCGTTCGGGCCGGAGAACGGGCAGGTCTTACGACGACGGAAGAACGGGCGACGCGGAGCGGTAGCCATTATGCTTCTCCTCCACCTTGGAAGCCTGAACCCTGGAAGCCACCTTCCTGAGGACGCGGGCCGCGCGGAGCACGGTCGCTCCGATCGAAGCGGCCGCCGCCACTGCCGCGACGCTCGCCGCGGTCACCACGATCGTCACGATCGCTGTCTTCGCGCTTGCGCAGCATGGCCGATTGGCCTTCCTCGTGCTCATCGACGCGGATCGTCAGGATGCGGAGCACATCTTCGTTGATGCGCATCTGGCGCTCCATCTCGACCAGAGCGGCCGAGGGGGCATCGATGTTCATCAGCGTGAAATGCGCCTTGCGGTTCTTCTTGATCCGGTAGGCGAGGGATTTGACGCCCCAATATTCCACCTTGGCGATCTTGCCGCCATTGGCCTCGATGATACCTTTGAGTTGCTCGGTCAGCGTTTCCACCTGTTGGGCGGTTACGTCCTGACGAGCCATATAAACGTGCTCGTAAAGAGCCATTATGACTTGCCTTTCTGGTTCACGCTCGCATCCGGCGCGGAGCCCTTCGAGCCTCGGTAAGGCTCGAGCGGTTTCATTCGAAGGCGGGAACACGGGAAGACGGGCGGGTGCCCTACATCGTCAAGAAACGACGATGCCCTCCGTTCAGCCCCCGGCCAGGATGCTGCGGAGGGCGCACCATACAGACATTCAAGCCACGCGCAACCCTTGCCGTCGCGAGTGACCGCTCCAAAGCGGGAGCCGTGCCTTCGCTTGACAGGCGAGAGGCTGCAGTGGCACTCCGCACATCTTGATTGATAAAGCGTTGAACGATTTGCCGAGGCCGATGACAACAGCGTTTATGTTTCCAGGGCAGGGGTCGCAAAGCGTCGGAATGGGCAAGGCCCTGGCTGATCGCTTCCCCGAAGCGCGAGCCGTGTTCGACGAGGTTGATGCCGCGCTCGGCCAAGAGCTTTCGGCGACCATCTTCGAGGGACCCGAGGCGGATCTGACCGCGACCGCCAACGCTCAGCCGGCTTTGATGGCGACGAGCCTCGCGGTCGTTCGCGTGTTGCAGGCCCATGCCGGTTTGGACCTCGCAACCCAGGCCGCCTTCGTGGCCGGTCATTCGCTTGGCGAATATTCAGCTCTCGCGGCTGCAGGTGCTCTTTCCATCTTCGACGCCGCGCGTCTGCTCCGTCTCAGGGGTGAAGCCATGCAGGCTGCGGTTCCGGCCGGGGTGGGTGCCATGGCGGCGTTGCTGGGGACCGATGCCGAACAAGCCGGCGCCATCGCGGCCGACGCCGCTGAAGGCGACGTCTGCGATGTCGCGAATGATAACGGAGGCGGACAGGTCGTCCTATCGGGTCACGCGGCTGCGATCGACCGCGCGATCGCTTTGGCCAAGCAGCGGGGCGTCAAGCGAGCCGTGCTGCTCAATGTCTCCGCTCCTTTTCATTGCGGTCTCATGCGGTCTGCCGCCGATAAAATGCAGGATGCGCTTGCGACGGTGTCGATGCATCCGCCTGTCGTCCCGCTCTTCGCCAACCGGGATGGTAAGCCGGTATCCGACGTCGACTCCATCAGGCAATCCCTGGTGGCACAGATTTGCGGCACCGTTCGCTGGCGAGACGTCGTGCTGACGATGGCCGAGGCCGGTGTCGATGATCTTGTCGAACTCGGTTCGGGCGCCGTTCTATGCGGTCTCGTCAAGCGCATCACGCCAGGACTGCGGACGATATCGGTCGGAACGCCGGCAGATATCGAGGCCTTTGCGGCGGCTCGCAATTCGATCCAGGAGCATTGATGTTCGATCTATCGGGGAAAACCGCGCTCGTCACGGGTGCAACGGGCGGCCTCGGCCAGGCGATCGCGACCGCACTCCACCAGCAGGGCGCGACGGTCGTTCTGTCGGGAACGCGTGTCGAGGCGCTCGAGACGCTTGCCTCAACCCTGGGCGAGAGAAGCTTCCCGGTGCAATGCGATCTGTCGGATCCCGAACAGGTCAAGACCCTTGTGGCGCGAGCCGAAGAGGCGGCAGGCCCTCTCGATATCCTGGTCAACAATGCCGGCGTGACGCGCGATACGCTGGCGCTGCGGATGAAGGATGATGATTGGAATGTCGTGCTGATGGTCAATTTGACAGCAGGGTTCATGTTGGCTCGCGCGGCGCTGAAAAGCATGACGCGTCGACGCTATGGCCGGATTATCGGGATCACCTCCGTGGTCGGGGTGATGGGCAATCCAGGTCAGAGCAATTACGCCGCCTCAAAGGCCGGGATGATCGGCATGTCGAAGTCCTTGGCCGGCGAGGTCGCCACGCGGAACGTGACGGTGAACTGCGTCGCCCCAGGTTTCATCGAGAGCCCGATGACGGACGTGCTGAACGACAAACAAAAGGAATCAATACTTGCTTCCGTCCCGGCTCGACGTCTAGGCAACGGATCGGACGTTGCTTCCGCAGTTGTCTATCTCGCAAGCCAAGAAGCCGGCTATGTGACGGGGCAGACTCTTCACGTCAATGGCGGAATGGCAATGATTTGAGAGCCTTATTGGTCTTGGTCGAGCCCATGAGGATCCGCTGGCGGGTCTCTCGCAATCGTCTATAAAGTATGTTACGACCCAGCGCCGCCGACGGATTATCAGTGGAAAAACACTGGGTTTCGTCGGATGATTTGCATGCGAAGCGAAAAGTCGAGTGACGGTTCGAGGTCTTCGTGTTTCAAGTCGAGGTGCCCGCGACGCAGCTGTTGGTTCGGTCTTCAGGGCGAACCTTCGGTCACGCGGAACGTGGGAGAGCTTTCGTTTCTCGTGGCTGTCCGGTCTGACGATGGTCGGTCGAACGGTCCACGAGGGGGCAGCGGTCATGCATCACCACGGTGAGCGTGACCAACCAAAATGAATATGAACGAGGATACAAAAATGAGCGATGTCGCCGAGCGCGTAAAGAAGATCGTGGTTGAACATCTCGGCGTCGAGCCGGAAAAGGTCGTCGATAACGCTAATTTCATTGACGATCTTGGCGCAGATTCGCTCGACACGGTCGAACTCGTGATGGCCTTCGAAGAAGAGTTCGGTGTTGAAATCCCGGACGATGCTGCCGAGACGATTGTCACGGTCGGCGATGCCGTCCGGTTCTTGGAAAAGAACAAAAAGGCTTAAGCCAGCACGTCCTGCCGAGCAGGGTGCAGAGCCGGTGATGCGGTTCAAGCCGGTCGCAGAACCGGCGTCTGATGAAGCGAAGCGCGGAAAGATCCTCTTGCTCCGAAAGCTTCGGAGCTTGAGGGTGATGAGGTGGATTCATTGAGGCGCGTTGTAGTTACCGGGGTCGGTATGGTGACGCCGCTCGGCGGCGATGTCGACACATCCTGGCGCGCTCTCCTCGAGGGCAAGAACGGCGCCAAACTGATTGATCGGTTCGATGTGTCCGATCTGCCGTGCAAGATCGGATGCGAAGTGCCGCGGGGCGACGGCACCGACGGGAGCTTCGATCCCGCTCGTTGGATGGAGCCAAAAGAGCAGCGCAAGGTCGATGATTTCATCGTCTTTGCGATGGGTGCCGCAGGGCAGGCCTTAGCCGACGCCGATTGGCTTCCGACCCGCTATGAGGATCAGATCGAGACCGGGGTTATGATCGGATCCGGTATCGGAGGACTCGGCGGCATTAACGACGGTGCGCTTCTGCTCGACGAAAAAGGGCCGCGCCGGATCTCACCCTTTTTCATTCCCGGCCGCCTTATCAATCTCGCCGGCGGGTATGTATCGATCCGCTATGGCCTCAAGGGACCGAACCATGCCGTCGTCACGGCTTGTTCCACAGGCGCGCATGCGATCGGCGATGCGGCTCGCATCATCCAATTTGGCGACGCGGAAGTCATGGTGGCGGGCGGCACGGAATCGGCCGTCAACCGACTGTCATTCGCTGGCTTCGCGGCCTGTCGCGCCCTGACGACCGGCTTCAACGATCGGCCGCAAGCCGCCTCCCGCCCGTATGATCGGGATCGCGACGGTTTCATCATGGGCGAAGGCGCAGGCTGCGTCGTTCTCGAAAGCTTTGAGCATGCCAAGGCCCGTGGCGCCAAGATCTATGGCGAGGTGGTCGGCTACGGCATGTCGGGGGACGCGCATCATATCACGGCACCAGCCGAAGATGGCGACGGCGCCTTTCGGTGCATGTCGGCGGCCTTGAAGCGAGCGGGCCTCTCGGCCAGCGACATCGACTATATCAACGCTCATGGGACTTCGACGCCGTTGGGCGACGAGATCGAACTCCGCGCTGTCGAGCGCGTCCTCGGCGATGCGGCGTCCTCGGTTGCCATGTCGTCGACGAAATCCGCCACAGGCCATCTTTTGGGCGCGGCAGGAGCCGTCGAGGCGATCTTTTCCTTGCTGGCGATCCGCGATCAGATCGTCCCGCCGACACTCAACCTCGATCACCCGTCGGTCGAGACGCAGATCGATCTGGTGGCCCACACGGCCAAAGCCCGTCCGATCACGCATGTGCTGTCGAATTCATTCGGCTTCGGCGGCACCAATGCGTCACTCATCTTCAAACGCGTCGAACACTGATACGTCGTCGACGCTGTGCCGCCCTGGCTCTCTGGAACCACCGTCACGCGACAAGTCTGCAACATGACAATAGCGTTTCGTGACCTCTCACTGGTTTGTCGCTGCGTCGCCACATTTTCAGTGCTGTTGTTGCAGGGTTCCGGGGCGGATCGGCGCATCTCCGTCGGAGGCCGTGATGCCGTCGTTCACCTTGCGGTAGTCGCCGCGGCGCAAAAGCCTTAGGGTCGCGCCCTACATATTCACATCCGCAACTCACGGTTTGATGATGGTCGACACTCCGAAAGATCCAACATCGCCAACGCAGGGTCCGGCCGAGAGACGATCGAGCTTCGGGGGGCGCCGTTCGCTTCGAAGCCCGCGCGAAGCCTTGCAGCCTGATGACGTGCCTCAGCCGCCGCAGCCCCCGCAAAACAAGCGCCGCCGGCCCATCGTCGGCATCGCGAGCGGGCTCCTGTCTTTCATCGGCATCGCCGCCATTGCTCTTGCGGTCGCGTGGTCGCTTGGCGAACAGCGCATCAACACGCCCGGACCTCTGCCGGCCGATAAAGCCGTGACGATCGCGCCCGGAACGGATGTGTCCGGCATCGTCGATCAATTGGCTGATGAGGGCGTCGTCGAAAGCCGACCCTTGATGACGGCGGCGCTTTGGATCGAGGGCAATCGCGGCAAGGTCAAGGCCGGCGAATATATGTTCAAGCAGGCGGCCAGCTTGCGTGACGTGATCGATACGCTCGTGTCGGGTAAGCAGATCCTGCATTCCATCACGATTCCCGAGGGGCTCACGAGCGAGCAGGTCGTCGATCGACTGCGCGACGACGACGTCCTGGCGGGAGACATCAAGGAGGTGCCCAAGGAAGGTACCTTGATGCCCGATACGTTCAAATTCGCGCGGGGCACGACGCGCGATCAGGTGATCCGCAACATGCAGGCCGAGCAGAAAAAGATTCTGGCGGATGTTTGGGCACGCCGCTCACCCGATACGCCGATCCGCTCGCCCTACGAACTCGTCACCCTCGCGTCGATTGTCGAGAAGGAAACGGGTCGCGCCGACGAGCGACCGCGCGTCGCCGGTGTTTTCGTCAACCGGCTTGTCCGCAACATGCCTCTGCAATCGGATCCGACAATCGTTTACGGCCTTGTCGGCGGCAAAGGCACGCTCGGGCGTGGTATTCTCAAGAGCGAGCTCGAACAGAAAACGCCGTATAACACCTATGCGATCACGGGCCTGCCCCCTGGCCCGATCGCTAATCCGGGTAAGGCCGCGCTCGAGGCTGTCGCGAGCCCGTCCCGGACCAAGGAGCTGTATTTCGTTGCCGACGGAACTGGTGGGCATGCTTTCGCGGACAATCTCGATCAGCACCGCGCGAACGTGTTGCGTTGGAGGCAGATCGAGAAGGATGCGAAGGACAAGGTCTCGCCCGATGCCGACAAGGTCACGGCGCCTGTCCCAGCCGGCGCGGTTGCGCCGCGGAGCAATCAGCGGAGCGACAACAATGGCGGTGAGACCGTCTATGGCGAGCTTCCGAGCGGCACATTGGCGACGGCACTGTCGCCGCAACCCTCCCGTCTTGCTGCTTTTCCGTTCAAGGGTTTCGACGCCGCGCCTTCGACACCGCTGTCGACAAAGCCGGCAACCGCTAATGCCTATGCCCCAAACGGTAATTTTGACGAACTCGATATTGAGGTTGCTGGGGTGCGATCCAAAGCCGGTGTCGGCGATGCGGATCTCGATGAGGGCGGCTATGTCGCCGATCCCGCACAGTCCGCAACCGGCTCGATGGCCACATTCCCGGTTTCGGCGCAGCAATTGGCCGACCAGAAGGCTCGCGCTCGCGCTTACGGGCTTCAGACGTCGAACGATCGACAACCACAGCCCGGTGCCGTCTCGCTCGATACCCCAAACGACAATTCACCGCCGATATCAAACCGGCGCTTCGGGAAAGGCTCCATCATCGATGCCTCCGAAGGGACCGCCTTCGATCCTCTACGCGACAAGAGCTATGACCTGAGCTCGGCCAAGATCGTCCCGACCATCCGCGCGCTGCCGCCCGTCGTTCCCCTCGCGACCTCCGTCAATTGACCTCGCTCGAGGCAAGCCAGTCGGGCGAGCGATCGACAGCGACGACACTCGCCAGCATGACGGGTTTTGCTCGCGCCTCGTCGACGATCGTGGCCGGCAGCCTCGCTTGGGAACTCAAGACCGTAAACGGTAAGGGGCTCGACATCAGAGTGCGGCTGCCGAACGGGTTCGACGGACTCGAACCTGAATGTCGCGCGCGGATCGCGGCCGTGATCGGGCGCGGGACGTGCCACGCAGTGCTGCTGTTGCAACGGCCGCCGCAACCACCTGTGGTCCGGATCGACGAAGCGATTTTGCGCGGGTTGATCGCCGCAATCGACGCCGCTACGCCACCGGGCGCCGGGGTAGGGCGGGTCACGATGGATGGTCTGCTCGGCATTCGGGGTGTCGTCGACCTCACCGAGCCGACCGAGGACCCATCCGTTCGCGCGACGATCGACCGTGCGGCGCTCGATGTGTTGACGATCACGCTCGGCCAATTGCAAACCGCGCGGGTCGCCGAGGGCTCTGGTCTTCGGAGTGTTCTGCTGGCGCAACTGAGCGACATCGCAGCCTTGACTACGGCCGCCGAGGATGCGCCCGGGCGCGGCGTCGAGGCGGTCTTCGACCGACTGGTCGAAGCAGTGCGAGGGTTGATCGATGCGGTTCCGGCGCTCGATCCGAACCGCCTGCATCAGGAAGCCGTGATGCAGGCGGCGCGGGCCGACATCCGCGAGGAGCTCGATCGGCTTCGCATTCACCACCGCGCCGCCTTGGACCTGATCACCGACGGCGGCATCGTCGGTCGAAAGCTGGATTTTCTGGCGCAAGAACTTGGCCGCGAGGCCAACACGCTCTGTGCCAAGTCAAACGATGCGGCTCTGACCGGGATCGGGCTGGACCTTCGCCATCGGATCGAGCAATTTCGCGAACAAATCCAAAATCTGGAATAGAGAACCTCATGCCGCTCGGTCAGCACCATCCAGCCCTTCTCAAGCGTCGTGGCTTGATGCTGATCCTCTCGTCACCGTCAGGAGCCGGCAAGACGACCCTGACCCGCATGCTGTTGCAAAAGAAGGAATCGGATCTCACGCTGTCGGTTTCGGTGACGACGCGGGCTCGGCGGTCGAGTGAAGCTGACGGGATCCACTACCATTTCGTCACGCACGAGCGGTTTCAGGCCTTGCGCGATCACGACGATCTTCTGGAATCGGCAGAGGTTCACGGCAACTTCTATGGAACACCCCGCGGCCCGGTCGAAGACGTGATCGCGGCTGGCCGAGATGTGCTGTTCGATATCGATTACCAGGGCACGCAGCAGGTTCGGAGCAAGGCCCCGGCAGATGTCGTCACGATCTTCATTCTGCCGCCCTCCATGCGGGAGTTGCGGGCCCGTCTCGAGCGGCGCGCCGAGGACCAGGCCGATGTCATCGAGCAACGCCTGACCAATGCGCGAAACGAGATCGCGCGCTGGACGGCCTATGATTACGTGCTGATCAACGACGACCTGCAGAAGACCTTCACGGATGTGCTGGATATTTTAACGGCCGAGCGACTGAAGCGCGTAAGGGTCGAGACCGGCGTTTCCGCTTTCGTTGCGACGTTGCTGCGCGAATAGCGGATCAACGTCGGCGCGACATCTCACCGTAGACACGCGCGAGAGCGACAAAGCCTGCGATGTCGATTTCCTCGGCGCGGGTCGATCCATCGAGGCCAGTCTGCTCCAGCATAAGCGGCACATCGATCGGGCCGCCATGCAGCGACAACGATTTCAACGACTGCCGCAGCATCTTCCGACGCTGCCCGAAGGCCGCCAGCGTGACGGCCGCCAGATCAGACCCCGAACATGGCAAGGGCACATCGCGCGGCCGTAACTCGACGACTGAGGACATGATTTTTGGCGGCGGCGTAAAGGCTTGGGGTGGCACGTCGAATAGCATGCGAGCCTCGGTCCGCCAGCCGCAGAGAACGCCGAGCCGACCATATTCGGCGCGATCCTCCACCCCCGCGACGATCCGTTCGCCGACCTCACGCTGAAACATGAGCACAAGCCGATCGAACCACGGCGGCCAGGGTTCGGCTTCGAGCCAGCGTGTCAGCAGGGCCGTTCCAATATTATACGGCAGATTGGCCACGACCCTTAGTCGACCGCCGGGCACCCCGCGCGCCAGGACGGCCGGGTCGAGCGTTAGCGCATCGCCCTCGATGATGGTCAGGCGACCGGGGTAGTGAGCTTCAATCTCGGCTAGAGCCGGAAGGCAGCGCTTGTCGCGCTCAACCGCGATCACATGAGACGCGCCGGCCAGCAGCAAGGCGCGGGTCAGCCCACCTGGCCCCGGGCCGACTTCAAACACGGTCTGCCCCTCGAGCGGGCCGGCGGCGCGTGCGATCTTGCCGGTCAGGTTGAGGTCGAAGAGAAAATTCTGACCAAGCGTTTTTTTGGCGTCGAGCCCGTGCATTCTGACGACCTCCCGCAAGGGAGGGAGGCCATCGGCCGTCTCACGCTCAACATCGTCCGGCAGCAGGGTCAAACGAGGGAGCCAGGCGACAAGCCGGCTCGTTCCTGCACGGCAAGCCGACCCGCGAGTGCCAGGGCCGCAACGAGGCTGGTGTCGCGTGCTATCCCACGACCAGCGATGTCGAAGGCCGTGCCATGGTCCGGCGACGTTCGGATGAACGGCAGACCAAGCGTCACGTTGACGGCCTCGTCGAACGCCAGTGTCTTAATCGGGATCAAAGCCTGATCATGATACATCGCGAGGGCAACGTCATAGCCAGGGCGCGCCGCGGACGTGAAGAGCGTATCGGCCGGAAACGGTCCCGTGATGTCGATGCCGCTCGCACGGAGGGCCTCGAGGGCCGGAATGATCATGTCGATCTCATCGCGGCCCATGCTGCCCCCTTCACCCGCGTGAGGGTTGAGCCCGGCACAAGCCAGCCGCGGCTTTCCGATGCCGAAGCGTAGCCGGCAATCGTGATCGACGATCCGAGCGGTCGCTTCGATCAACGAGCCGGAGAGCCCGGCCTGCACATCCGCAAGGGCGATGTGGATCGTAACAGGCACGACCGCCAGCATGTCCGACCAGATCATCATGACGGCCAGGGGACGCGGCACATTCCAGAACCGTGCTGCGAGTTCGCCGAGAAATTCAGTATGGCCAGGATGGGCGAAACCCGAAGCATAGAGCACGCTTTTGGCGATCGGATTGGTCACCACCGCTGCGGCGAGGCCGGAGCGGACATGCTGAACCGCCGTCTCGATCGCCTCGATTGTTCCAGCCGCGTCCTCGACGCACGGCTGGCCCGGCGAACCGCTGACGCGCCTGCTCAAAGGGACCACCGGCAGGCGTGAGCTGAACAAACCTGCCGCATCAGCCGGGGTCGTCTCGACGATCTCGACATCGAGCCCGAGCAACTCTGCACGCTTTGCCAGCAGGGCGGGATCTGCGACGACATAGAACGGCACCGTCTCACCAGTGCGACGCATCCAGGCCGACAAGGTCAGGTCGGGCCCGATTCCCGACGGATCGCCCTGCGTTAGAGCGATCGGCAGCGGCAATGCTGACATAACCGTCAATGCTTTTCGACGACGGCGGTCTTTCGCAAATCCTGGTACATGCGATCGGCAATCTTCGACAAGCGTTCGGTGATCAGATCAGCCTGAATGTTGTCGCGCACCGTCGTCCGATCCGCCTCGTCGTCACGGCCACAGACGGCGATCATCTCGATGCCCGAGGCCGACCGCTCCGGTGCTGTCAGCCTGCCCTTTGGCGTCTGATCCAGCGTCTCCCGGGTCTTGGCCGAGAGCGCGCTTGCGTTGCGTGTCACGGCCGGCTTGATCCCGACGTCGGGGAGCGAGCGGGCCAGCGGCAAGCCGCTCGCACAATCCTGAAAGCGCGACCGCAACGCCTGGGCTTCCCGCATACGTCCTTCAAGGACGCCAGCGCTCGCGCCGCTCGGCACAACGAAGACCACCTGCTGCAACGTGTAATCCGCCGATTCTTTACCGGCAGACGTGCTCTTGGCCAAAGCCGCAGTAATCTCTTCCTCGCTGACGTTCAGCGCCTTGTTGCGATTGCGGACGTAATTGTTCCAGGCCGCGACGGCGCGGAGATGCTGGCGGATAATATCCGTATTACCCTTGGCGGCCTGCAGCGAGTTGGCCAGCGCTTGTGGCTGCATTTTCGCCGCGGACGCCACCCGGTTCAGCGTCTGGCTCAGATCGGAATCACTCGCGTCGATCCCATATTTGTTGGCTTCGCGCAGCTTGATGCGGTCGGCGACGAGATCCTCCAAGGCATCCGCACGCGAAGCCGGCTTCTTGATGATGCGAAGAAATTTCATCTGCTCGTCGACATCAGACGTGGTGATCGGGTCGCCGTTGACGATGGCGGCGATCGCCTGAGCCGAGGCCGGCGCCGCCGACCCTATCCAACACCATCCCAAAGCCACAGCCGCAACCGCTAGAGTACCGATGGTGGGAACCGAACGCGACATGAGCATGGGTGTCCTATGAGCAGAAAAGCACATCAGCCAAGCGCCGCAAGGCTTTGACAGAAGCCGGTCGCTCGCAGCGACCTACACCGAAGCAAACAACCAAGCAGCACATAGGGACGCTGTCGACCACGCCCCGTGTATCGCGAGATCGAATTGCAAGCGAATCGACGATATTTCGCTGAAAGTTTAAGGCTTGAATACGACACCGCAAAGGCGTTGCCGGCCTAAACGGCACTCTACTTGTAAATGCCGTCCTGCACGGTTTGAGCCCCACCGACGCCGGTCTGCACCTTGCCTTGCGCCAATGTCCGGAGGGTCAGTTGCAACAAGACGGTCTGGTCGAGGCCCCTCACGCCAGCCGAGTCGGTGTAGCTTCGGCTGTAATTCACGCTCACGGTCGTACAATCATCGTTGTAGCCGACACCAAGTCCGAGAACCGACAGCGCGGGGCTCCCCAGCTTAAGATCATAAAGGCCAGTCGCCGTATCGTACTTATAGGGGTTGAGGTCGATCGTGGCGCTCCCCTTGAGGAAGTAGTGATCGAGGAAGTCGTATCGTCCGGAGAACAAAATGCCTTCACGACGATAGGGGTAGCCGATCAACGTCTGCGCCGCATATCGCGAATACTGGATCGATCCGGTGGTCGCCCCAAATTTCGCGTTGGCGATCACGTCGATCGATTCCGGCGTGAAGTCTTTCTCGCTGAAACGGCTCCGCGCGATGAACGAGAAATCTTGGTTCAGGTTCACGGCGACGCGACCGACGTAGTCCGAGCGAGCCGTCGCAAGTCCCGATTCGGCGCTGACGTTGGCCACATCGCTAATCGCGTAGGAGTTCAGCCCAGCGACTTGGAAGGACTGCCCGAACAGGGCATTGACCGACATCCCTGAATTGAACGTCATCGTATATTGACCGCCGACATTGGCTCTCACGCCGCCTTCAGTTCGGTCGTAGCCGGAGAACTTGTTCCATTCGAACAGGGTCGTATCGTCGAACACGAGGCTTTGAGCATCCTCGTTCGGCAGATCACCCGCATGCAACTCGCTCGGTCGAGCGACGATCTGCGCGATCGGTTCGAAAAGATGCGTCGCCCAGCCCGTCGAGGCCACGAACGGATAGCGATATTCGAGGCCGATCCCAGGCATAGCACGGCCATAGAAAGAGTCGTTCTTCGATCCGAAGAAGTTCGATTGATCCGCGTTCGAGATTTCGGAGAAGCCCCCGGCGCTCGTGAACGTAAAGGTGTCGCTCTTGTTCAAGGCGAGCCAGGAGGTGTCGACCCGCACGAAGGCGAAAGGCGTCCACACCTCGCCGAATGGATCGATGAATTTGCGCTGCCAGGAGACCTGTGCCGAGGCCCGATCATAATCGCCGCCCACGCCGCGAATGAAGCAGTTCGGCGGCTTGAAGTTCGGCAGGGCCGGATTGGGTGTCAGCGACGTCGGGCAAACATCGTAGAGCGCGAAGGCTTTGTCGAGAAGACGAACGCCGGTCGATTGGTAATCGGCTGCGGTGCGCGAGATCGCCGTGAAGTTGAGGTCGATCTTGACTTCGCCACCAACCCCATAGGTCTTCTCAGGCGCAAGCCCGATGGTCCGGTTGTAGTCGAGCACCGGAAGAACAAGCGGCTGCTGCTTGTTGAAGTCGTATTCCGACAGACCCTGAATGCGATAGCCGCGCAGATCGAAATAGCTGCGATCACCCTGGCCCGTCAGGTAAACGGTCGAGATCGACTCCTTGATGTAGTCGGTCGTCAGGCTCTCGCTGCGGATTTTGTAATCCTGGAAGAAGTATTTGTCGCTGAACAGGGAGAGGTCCCAGCCGTATTTCCACTGCTCGTTGATGAAGAACTTGCCCGCCGTCTCGATCGAGCCGCGCAATTCGCGGCGGCCCGTGCCGTAGGGCTGGGCATCGAATTGGCCGGGATCGAGCTGGTCGATGCCGGTGGCGCGAATGTTATACGAGCCGGACATCATGCGCTGACGCCACTCGACCTGGCCCAGGACGCCCTGCTTGGACAGGAAGGTCGGCGTCACGGTCAGATCGTAGTTCGGCGCGAGATTGAAGAAATACGGAACAGACGCACCAAAGCCGAGGCGTGATTCATAGACGTAGCCGGGGGCCAAAAAGCCGGTCTTGCGGGTTACGGTCGGGTCGGGCGTCGAAAGATAGGGCAGATAGGCGATCGGAACGCCGAGGAACTCGAAGCTCGCGTCCTCGAAATAGATCATCTTTTCTTCTTTGTTGTGGATGATCTTCATAGCCTTCAGCTGCCATAACGGCGGCCGCTCGGGATGTTCCTTACAGGGCGCGCAGGCCGTGTAGGTTCCCTTGTCAAAGACCGCCGTTTCGCCGGCGCTGCGCTCGCCGCGTGGTGCGGTGAAATAGGTCTTGTCCTTGGTGATCGCACTCAGGCTATCGATGAAACCGCTCTTGAAATCGTCGGTGAGGTCAAACCGGTCGCCATAGGCGACGGTGCCGTCGGTTTCGGTCAGCTTCGCATTGCCGGTCGCAAAAACGCGACTGCTGGTGCGGTCATAGGTAACTTTGTCGGCTTCGAGGATGCGGCCCTGATAGTAGAGCTGAACATTGCCCTCGGCCGTCACGACATTCTTGTCACGATCGTAGGTGAGCTGTTTCGCCTCGACCACGAGACGGTCGGCCTTTGCAGGCTCGGCGGCGGCTTGAGTGCCGGCGACCGTCGGTGATTTTGGATCGAGTGCCGCTGCCTCAGCGTGACCGCCGGATGCCGACAGTCCGGCCGCCAACAGGATCAATAGTCCGAGCGCCGCCAGAAACTTGCCACAGCGGATCTGAAGGGGGCTGCCATGCCGCTCCATCAACCGTCTTCCTGCTGCAAGAGAACGAATGTGGCCAACATGCTTCCAACGATTGCAGGCGACCAAGCCGCCACAGGTGCACTGAGGATTCCCGCGCCCCCTAGATCTCCGATGAGCGTCGTCGCGACATAGAGCACGAAGCCTGCCGCAACGCCACCCGAGACCATCTTTGCCACACCACCAAACCGGAAAAATCTTAAGGAAAACGAAGCGGCGATCAGCACCATCGTGACCAACAGCAAAGGACGAGCCAGAAGTGTTTGATATCGCAGCCGATAGGCCGTCGCGTCGAGCCCGGCTTGCTCGGTTCGTTGCTGAAACGCCGGCAGTGACCAGAACGGAACGCCCTCCGGTGCCACGAAGGATTGAGAGACTTGATCGGCCGTCAGATTGGTGGCCAGCAGGAAGGTCTTGGAATCCTGTGGCTCGTCGTCGGGCGAGATGATGTGAGCATCGGTAAGGCTCCAGAATCCGGGCTCCAATTCGGCTGATTTCGCATTGACGCGTTCCTGAAACGAGCCATCCGGCTCGAACACGAAGGCGGTGACGCCGGTGAGGCTCGTTCCGCCGTCTTCGGCATGATCGGCTCGGATGATCGCCTGGCCGTCGATGCTCTTCTGTCTGAGCCAAAGCGCCTTTTCGCCCGCCCCGGCGGCCCCGAACAATTTGAGCTCGAGGCGGTCGGCCTGACGTTTCGAGAGAGCCGAAATGGGATTGTAGATCGTGGTCGCGACGATGCCGATCGCCAATGCGACGGCCACCGGCGGTAACATGAACTGCCAGACCGACATCCCGGCCGCACGCGCCACCACGAGCTCGAGCTTCCGCGTGAGATTGATGAAGGCGAACATTGCCCCGAACAAGACCGCGAAAGGCATGACCTGCTCCGACACGGACGGCACCCGCAGCAGCGACAAGAAAGCGACCAGCAGCGTCGACGAGCCTTTCGCGTCACTGGCCCGGCGCAGCATCTCGACGAAATCGAGCAGATAGATCAGCAGGAACATCAGCCCGAAGACGGACAAAACCGTGCGGGCAAAGGTCACCGAGAAGTAGCGCGTGAGCGTTGGTCCGATCACGGATGCACCGCCGTCGCGAGGCGTCGCCGGCGAGCCGGACGCAGGAGGGTGGGCCCAAACATCCACCAGGCCGCACCGACAAGACCGAGAAGCGGCACCGCATAATCGAGCGCGACCGCACCGGCGGATTTGACCACGAGGCTCGCTGCGCCGAAGCCCGCAACGCGAACCAGCAACACGATCACGATCGCGGCCAGGATCGCACCACTTCGGCCTTGCCGGGTGGTGCGAGGCTGAGCCAGGGCCGCCAAGGCGATCATCCCGAAGGTCAGAGCGTAAAGCGGGTTGACGAAACGGTCATGCAGTTCAGAGCGAAAGCGGCCAAGTTGCGAGGCCACATAGGGATCCTTGGTGTTCAGCGTCAGCAGATCGAGGGTGGAGCGTTCGCGGGGCTTGTAGGGGACCGCGCCGTTGTTGCCGCCGAATTGCGTGAGGTCGATCTTGTAGGAATCGAACACCACGATGGCGGCGCTGGTGGTCTTGGGGTCTTCTCTCTGCAGACTGCCCTTCTGCAGCACGAGATAGGATTCGTCGCCCGATTGCTGCGTCGTGCCGCTCTCGGCGAGATATGTGGCGATGTGGGTCGGGTCTCGACGATCCTGAATGAAGATGCCGAGCAGCGCGCCGTTGGCGCCGCGTTCGCGGTAGTGGAACACGAAACCCTGATCAAGCGTCGTGAACGTTCCCTCCCGCACGATCCGGGTGATGAAATCCGCCCGCACCTTCGTCACGAGATCCCGCAATTCGTGGAAGCCGGCCGGCACCGCATAGAGCGACATGAACCCCACCATCAGGGTCGTCACCATGGTCAGGACCGCGAAGGGTCGCATCAGCCGCGCCGGGGAAAGACCCGCCGCACTCATGACGATGAGTTCGCTATCCGCGTTCAAGCGATTGAGGACGTAGAGGATCGCGATGAACAGGGCGATCGGCGCAATGAACATGACGAGCGACGGGATCGCGAGCCCCGTCACGGTAAGAAAGATGAGGATCGATTGACCCTGCATCGTCAGCAGATCGAACTCGCGCAAAGCCTGAGTCAGCCAGATCACGGCCGTCAGGACCACAAGCGCAGCCACGAAGGCCACGGTCGAGGTCCGCAGGATGTAACGCCCCACGAGGTTCAGCACGGTTCGGGCATCCCCCCGATCACTCCACGATGCAAGATCACGCTCGACAAAAGGCGCAGATCACGCCAGCAACAAGGCGCGGCGAAACCAAAGGAAAAACGAACCTCTTCATACCGTTAGAAGCCATAATGCTGCGCGATCCCGGCTTAGCCTTAGAGCGGCGCCTCCATTCGAGCAAGCGCATGCCGGTCGTCCAAACCATCGGACCACACCGTTCGGTAACGTAACAAGAGGGTCATAATTACGGCGTCGCTGCGTTTAGCGAAGCGATTTCCGAGCATTGCCGCTCTGTGCCGCATCCGCTGAAACAAGCGTGTGAAATCCATCACGCCATGCCATTATCGCCATGACGACGCGGTCGACGCGTCACCCGATCCTAAGCCGGCCGAACCGTCACCCGGTCCGTGCTGCTTCGTTCCAGAGAGAGTCTGATGGCCACTTCCGTTGCAATCGAGTTCGTTCCTCTCGACAAGATCGCGTCCGACACGCGAGGCTCCCTGGTGGTGTTTGCCGGCGAAGGCCTGACGTTTGGTTCGGCAGCGTCCTCGCTTCTCGAAAAGGCGCGCCCCATGCTGCAGAGCGCTGCCGGCACGGCGAAGTTCAAGGGGCGGACCGGGACCGTGCTGGACATTCTGGCCCCGGCCGATGTGCCGGCCTACCGGCTTCTCGTCGTCGGACTCGAGACCGATAAGCCGCAGCCGCAACATAGCAGCCTCACGCTCGGCGGCGCCGTGATGGGCAAGCTCAAGGATGCCGAGACCGTCACGGTGGTGTTCGATGGACCGGACGCGACCGCCGAAGCGGCGGCCGATTTCGCGCTCGGGCTGAAGCTGCGCGCCTATCGTTTCGATAAATACAAGACCAAGAAGAAGGATGACGCCGAGAAGGACGGTCACATGACGGTGCGTCTGGCGGTGGCGGATGTCGCTGCGGCGCAGGCGGCCGTGCTCAGCCGGGATGCGATCGCCGACGGCGTCCAACTGGCGCGGACGTTGGTCAATGAGCCGCCGAACGTGCTGTTCCCGATCGAATTCGCCAATCGCGCCGCCGAACTCGAAAAGCTCGGCGTCGAGATCGACATCCTCGACGAGGCTGCAGCCGAAAAGATCGGCATGCGAGCGCTGCT
The DNA here is from genome assembly GCF_004323635.1 of Lichenihabitans psoromatis. Lineage (NCBI taxonomy): Bacteria > Pseudomonadati > Pseudomonadota > Alphaproteobacteria > Hyphomicrobiales > Lichenihabitantaceae > Lichenihabitans > Lichenihabitans psoromatis. The sequence continues at coordinate 3,664,941 of NZ_CP036515.1, read as the reverse complement.
TGCGGTCGGTCTCGGCTCCGAGCACGAAAGCCGGGTCGTCATCATGCGTTGGAATGGGGCGACCGATAAAGATGAGGCGCCTGTCGCGTTCATCGGCAAGGGCGTCTGTTTCGATTCCGGCGGGATCTCGATCAAGCCGGGCGCCGGTATGGAAGACATGAAGGGCGACATGGCGGGCGCCGCCTGCGTGGTCGGTCTCATGCACGCGCTCGCGGCCCGCAAGGCCAAGGCCAATGTGATAGGGGCGATCGGGATCGTCGAGAACATGCCGGACGGACGCGCCCAGCGGCCCGGCGACATCGTCACCTCCTTGTCGGGCCAAACGATCGAAATCATCAACACCGATGCGGAGGGCCGCCTCGTCCTCGGCGACGTGCTCTGGTACGTTCAGGACAAGTACAAGCCGCAGTTCATGGTCGACCTCGCGACCCTGACGGGCGCCATCATCGTCGCCCTCGGCCACGAGCATGCCGGCCTCTTCTCGAACAACGACGAGTTGAGCCAGAAGCTCTTGGCGGCCGGTATCGCGACAGGCGAGAAGGTGTGGCGCATGCCGCTTGGCCCGAGCTACGACAAGCTGATCGACTCGAAATTCGCCGACATGAAGAACACCGGCGGCCGACATGGTGGCTCCATTACGGCCGCGCAGTTCATCCAGCGCTTCGTGAACGATACACCCTGGGCGCATCTCGATATTGCCGGAACCGGCATGGGGTCCCCGGCCGATGAAATCAACCAGAGCTGGGGCTCGGGGTGGGGCGTTCGTCTGCTCGACCGGCTCGTGGCCGATCACTACGAAAAGTGACGTGCTCGGTCGCCTGACGCGTCATGACCGACGTCTGGTTCTATCACCTCGAAACACGAACGCTCGAGCAGGTGCTGCCGCTCCTCCTCGAGCGGGCGCGCGCGCGCGGTTGGCGAGCCGTGGTGCAGGCCGGCAGTCCCGAGCGCGTCGCTGCGCTCGATCAACTGCTCTGGACGTATGACGAAACGAGCTTTCTGCCGCATGGAACCTTGGCCGACGGCGCGCCAGAAACGCAGCCCGTCTACCTGACCGACGGGCCCGATAACCCGAACAAGGCTGCGATCCGGCTATTCGTCGATGGCGCCGCGGTCGCGCCCGTTCTGGCGGCCGAGGATGCGGGCTATGACCGGGCCGTGCTCATGTTCGATGGCAGAGACGACGACGCGGTCGCGGCCGCGCGTCGGCAATGGTCCGCGCTCAAGGAGGCGGGCCATGTCGTGTCCTACTGGCAGCAGACCGACAGCGGCGGCTGGGAGAAGCGGGCCTGAAGCCTTATTGGGCGGCTTCGCTCTCGGTCGTCAGCATCAGCCATTCTTCCTCGACGACCGTCAGCGCTTTTTCGAGCTCTTTCCGCTGTTGCGCCAGCGTCGCGGCTTTCCCCTTGTCGCGCTGGAACGTCTCGGGGTTGGCCAGCGCCGTATCGATCCGGGTGATGAGCGCCTGAAACTTGCCCATCTTCTCCTCGACCGCATCGAGTTGCTTGCGGATCGGGATATGGTTGCGACCCGGCTTTTTGAGCGGGATCGGTGCGGTTGCGCCACCCGCGGCTTTGTCGGCCTTGCGGGCGCTTCGCTTGGCGCCCCCGGCATTCTCCAACACGAGCGATTTATATTCGTCCATATCGCCATCGAAAGTCGTGACGGTTCCCTTTTCGACCAGCCACAGGCGATCCGCGCAGGCTTCGATCAGGTAGCGATCATGCGCGATGATGATGATGGCGCCGTCGTAATCGTTGATGGCCTCGATCAAAGCGGCCCGGCTGTCGATGTCGAGATGGTTGGTCGGCTCATCGAGGATCAGCAGATGCGGCCCATCGAAGGTCGCCATGCCCATCATCAGCCGGGCTTTCTCGCCGCCGGAGAGGTTGGAGACCGGCGTATCGGCCTTGACGTTCGGAAAGCCGAGTTGCGCACAGCGCCCGCGGATCTTGGCCTCGGTGCCGTCGCGCATCCGGTCGGCCACGCATTGATAGGGCGTCTGCTTTTCGTCGAGCTCCTCGACCTGATGCTGCGCGAAGAACCCGACCGTCATCTTGGATGAGCGGCGGATCGTGCCGCCCGCAACATCCAGCCGTCCGGCCACCAGCTTGGCGAAGGTCGACTTGCCATTGCCGTTGGAGCCGAGCAGGCCGATGCGGTCATCGTTCGAGATGTTGAGGCTCAGGCGGCTCAGCACCGTGCGGTCGCCGTAGCCGACGCTCACCGCATCCATCGCGACGATCGGCGGGCTGAGTTGCTTTTCGGGCGAAGGGAAATTGAACGGCAGCACCTGGCTGTCGACCATGGCCGAGACAGGCTCCATCCGGGCCAGCATCTTGATGCGCGACTGCGCCTGCTTGGCCTTGGTGGCCGAGGCGCGGAAGCGATCCACGAAGGTTTGCAGATGCTTGCGCTGCTCGTCCTGCTTCTTCTTATGCTTGAGCTGGATCGCCTGCTGCTCGCGCCGCTGCCGCTCGAAGCTGGCGTAATTGCCGCGCCAGAGCGTCAGTTTCGCCTGATCGAGATGCAGGATGTGGTCGCAGACGGCATCGAGCAGGTCGCGATCATGGCTGATCACCAGGATCGTGGCCGGATAGGTCGACAGATAGTCGATGAGCCACAGCGTCCCCTCGAGATCGAGGTAGTTGGTCGGCTCGTCCAGCAGAAGCAGGTCGGGGCGCGAGAACAACACCGCCGCCAAGGCGACGCGCATGCGCCAGCCGCCCGAGAACTCGGACAGAGCACGATCCTGCGCGGCCTTGTCAAAACCGAGGCCTGACAGGATGGCGGCGGCGCGAGCCGGGGCCGCATGCGCCTCGATATCGACGAGTCGGGTCTGTATGTCGGCGATGCGGGTCGGGTCGGTTGCGGTTTCGGCTTCCTCCATCAAGGCGGCGCGTTCGACATCGGCGCTGAGCACGAAATCGACCATCTTGGTCGGGCCGCCGGGCGCCTCCTGCTCGACGCGGCCCAGCCGCACATTGCGGGGCAGGGACAGTGTGCCACCTTCCGGGTGCAACTCGCCCGAGATCATCCGGAACAGCGTGGTCTTGCCGGTCCCGTTCCGTCCGACGAAGCCGATCCGCGCCTGGTCGGGCAGGGCGGCGCCCGCCTTGTCGAACAAAATGCGCGGCCCGAGCCGAAACGTGAGATCGTTGATATGCAGCATGAAGGGTTTGTGGCGTGCGAAATGCTGCAGCGCAAGGGGCGAGCGACGCCGACCTGCCTTGCCGCAGGCGAAACGCGCGCGTATAAGCCGCCCGCGCTCGAACCACCTTGGTTTCTGGCCTCACCCCCGAAAGACCAAACGCCATGGCGATTGAACACACCTTCTCGATCCTGAAGCCCGACGTCACCCGCCGCAACCTGACCGGCGCCGTGAACCAGAAGATCGAGGCCGCCGGTCTGCGGATCGTGGCCCAAAAGCGCATTCACATGACCCGCGCCCAGGCCGAGAAGTTCTACGGTGTCCACAAGGAGCGGCCGTTCTTCGGCGAACTCGTCGAGATGATGACGTCGGCCCCGGTTGTGGTTCAGGTGCTTGAAGGCGAAAACGCCATCGCAAAATATCGCGAAGTCATGGGTGCCACCAACCCCGAGAAGGCCGATGCCGGCACGATCCGCAAGGATTTCGCGCTGTCGATGGGCGAGAATTCGGCCCATGGATCGGATGCTCCCGAGACGGCCGCGCAGGAAATCGCACAGTTCTTCGCCGGCAACGAGATCGTCGGCTAAATCACGTGTCGGCCCGGGCCGCGGCAAGCGGTCCGGGCGACATCCCACCCCTAGAGCGGTGGGACGACGAGATCGTCGGTGTCGCGCGCGCCGCGTCCACCAAGCGTCCGGTTGCCTTCGATCCGTAAACCGCCGCCCGCGACGAGGCGGAGCGCATGCGGATAGAGCAGATGCTCTTGCGCAAGCACGCGAGCCCCAAGCGTCGTCGGCGTATCGGCATCAAGCACCGGCACAGCCGCTTGCGCGATGATCGGGCCCTCATCCATCGCCGGCACCACATAATGCACGGTGCAGCCGTGAATTTTCACGCCATCGGCCAGGGCGCGCGCGTGAGTCTGCAGTCCGCGATAGCTCGGCAGCAGAGCCGGGTGGATGTTGATGATCCGGCCGCTCCACTGGTTGACGAACCACGGCGTCAACAAGCGCATGAATCCCGCGAGGCAGATGAATTCGATCCGGTGAAGACCCAGCGTCAGATGCAGGGCGCGTTCGAAATCCTCCCGCGACGCATGGATGCGGTGATCCACCCCTGCGACCGCAATGCCGTTCTGCTTGGCCCATTTCAGGCCCTCGGCGCTCGGGTCGTTCGACGCCACCAGCGCGATATCGGCCGGATGCGTCGGGTCGCGGGCGTCGGCCACGAGCGCCTGCATGTTGGAGCCGCGTCCCGACACGAGCACGGCGGTTCGCATCCGGTGCGGCGTCAAAACGTTAAGGTCCCGTCGAGCCTCACGCGGTCGCCTGTTTCGGCCGCGATCACGCGACCGATCGCGACGGCAGTCTGACCGGCCTCGGTGAAATGCGTCATCACGGTCTCGGCCGCGTCGTGACGGACCACCACCACCATGCCGATCCCGCAATTGAAGGTGCGGAGCATCTCGGCCTGCGCCACATTGCCGGTCTTGGCGAGCCAACCGAACACCGGCGGCGGCGTGAGCTTTTCGAGGTCGAGCGCAATCCCGAGCCCCTCCGGCAGAACGCGCGGGAGGTTGTCCGGGAACCCGCCGCCGGTGATATGGGCCAGCGCCAGAATGCCCTCCGACCGCTTGAGCACGTCGAGGAGGAGGCGGACATAGATACGGGTAGGCGTCAGCAAGGCCTCGGCCAAGGTCTGCCCCGGGCTGAACGGCGCCGGATCGTTCCATGCCAAGCCCGTCGTCGATACGATCCGCCGAACCAGCGAAAACCCGTTCGAATGGACGCCCGAGGATGGCAGGCCGAGCACAACATCGCCGGGGCTCATGCCCGCGCGCGGCAACAATCGCCCGCGTTCCGCCGCGCCTACCGAAAAGCCGGCGAGGTCATAATCGGAGCCGGCATAGAGGCCGGGCATTTCGGCCGTCTCGCCACCGATCAGCGCGCATCCGGCCTGTCGGCACCCCTCTGCGATGCCACTGACGATCGCGGCCCCGGCCACCGGATCGAGCTTGCCGGTCGCATAATAGTCGAGGAAGAACAAGGGCTCGGCCCCTTGCACGACGAGATCGTTGACGCACATGGCCACCAGATCGATGCCGATCGTGTCGTGAAGGCCGCTTTCGACCGCGATCTTGACCTTGGTGCCGACGCCGTCATTGGCGGCCACAAGGATCGGATCGATGAAGCCCGCCGCCTTGAGATCGAACAAGCCTCCGAACCCCCCGATCTCGCCATCTGCGCCAGGCCGACGGGTGGACCGCACAATCGGCTTGATGAGATCCACCATGGCATTGCCGGCATCAATGTCGACGCCGGCATCGGCATAGGATAGGGATTTGGTTTCGTCGGGCATGGCCACCGTCGTTGTGCGTGCTGAAAGGGTTTTTAGCCGCTGAGCGCATCCGCGCAAGGCTCGACTGACACCATCGATCGACGCCTGCCGCAAGGAGTTGCGGTGACTGCGGCGCGCGATGGGGTCTCGATCGCGATCGGCGCCTCCGATCGTCCTCACGACAGGGTGTGCGGCCGCGTGCCGATAGCGTCAATGAACCGCTCGAAGATTTTTGCCAGCCTTCCCAATCTGATCACGGTCGGTCGCTTGTTTCTGGTGCCGCTCGTGATCGAACTCATCAGCGATCGGCGCTGGATGCAGGCCTTCGCGGTGTTTCTGGTGGCCGGACTTTCCGATGCCGTCGACGGCTATCTCGCGAAGCGCTTCGATCTCCGGACCGAGCTCGGGGCCTATCTCGATCCCATCGCCGATAAGGCCTTGCTGGTCTCGATCTATATTGCGCTGGCTTTCGCGGTCGTCATCCCGAACTGGCTCGCCATCATCGTGGTGTCACGCGACCTGATGATTGTCGGAGCCGTCCTGGTCGCGGCGGTTCTCGACAAGCCGGTTCCGATCCGTCCGTTGCCGATCTCCAAGCTGAATACGACGGCGCAGATCATTTTTGCGGCGGGAGTGTTGGGTATGAACGGTTTCGGGGCAGACCTCGGCGTCGGTTTTCAAATCGCCTTGGCGACGGTTGCGGCATTGACGGTCGCGTCCGCCGGGGCGTATCTCGCGCAATGGCTCGAGCATATGAGCGCATGACGGAACGGTCGAAAGAAGCGGCGCGACAATGACCCTGCAACGCCAAGTTTTGATCTGGTTCGCGTTTCTCGCCTTGCTGATCTACGCGCTCGTGATGCTCTCGAGCGTGCTGCTGCCCTTTGCGGCGGGGCTGACGCTCGGCTACCTGCTCGATCCTTTGGCTGAGCGGCTCGAGCGCCTTGGTCTTGGGCGGCTCGGCGCAACGCTTTTGCTGCTCGCCCTCTTCGTGCTCCTGCTCGTTCTCATCGTGCTGATGCTGGTGCCGATCCTGGCGCACCAATTCGCGTCGCTGATCGAGAACCTTCCGGGTTTCGCGGTCAAGCTGCAGCAGTTGGTGACCGAACAGGGAACGCGGCTCGTCAACGGCTATGGAGGCGAGACGCTCCGGAAGTTCGGTCTGAGCGGCGGGCTTAGCCCGTCCGATTTCCAGAACTCCATTGGCTCGGTCGTCGGGCAGGGCTCGAATTACCTCGTCGGCGTCTTGAAATCGCTCTGGTCAGGCGGCACGGCCTTGCTCAGTCTGCTGTCGCTGATGATCGTGACGCCCGTCGTCGCCTTCTACATCCTGCTCGATTGGAAAAGCATGATCGCGGCGATCGATGGGTGGGTGCCGCTTGCTCACCGCGAGGATGTTCGGCAGATCGCCCGCGATATCGATGCGGCCTTCGCCGGTTTCGCGCGCGGGCAGTCCATCGTCTGTATCTTCCTGGGGCTCTGGTATGGCATCGGGCTCACGCTCGTCGGGCTGAACTTCGGCTTTCTCATCGGCATTACGGGCGGCTTCCTGAGCTTCATCCCCTATGTCGGCTCGCTGGCCGTACTGCTCTTCGCGGTCGCGGTAGCGCTGGTTCAGAGCTGGCCCGATTGGACTCTCGTCGCTCTGACGGTCGGTGTCGTGACGACCGGGCAGTTTCTCGAAGGCAACATTCTCTCGCCGAATCTCGTCGGCGCCTCGGTGGGCCTGCATCCCGTTTGGGTCATGTTCGCCTTGCTGGCCTTCGGTGCCTTGTTCGGCTTCACCGGCCTCATCATCGCGGTTCCGCTCGCGGCGGCAGCGGGCGTTCTGGCTCGTTTCGCGCTCCGCAAATATCTGGTGAGCCCGCTCTACACCGGGGAGCCCGACGAGACGATCGCTGGACGCATCCCAAAAGCGCTGCGCCGCGAGGCGTGAACGACGTGCCTGGGGGCCTCCCATGCAGCAATTGACGTTCGATCTCAGCCTGCCGCCTCGATATGGGCGCGATGATTATCTCGTCTCGACCTCGAACGCCGCCGCTCTGGCGATGATCGACCGCTGGCCGGACTGGCCCGACAGCGTCATGATTTTGGTCGGGCCGAAGGGGGCTGGGAAAAGCCATCTTGCGGCTCTTTGGGCGGCGGACGCTAAAGCCATGGTCGCGACGGCCGATCTGCTCTCGGGGCCGGACCTGCCCACACTGCCGACCCGCCCCGTGCTGATCGACGATGCCGACCAGCTTGGCTCGAGCGAAGCGCAGTTGTTTCATCTGATGAACCTCGTGCGTGAACAGCATTCCGCTTTATTGCTGACTGCGCTGCAGCCGCCGGATCGTTGGGGACTAGCCACGCCGGATCTGCTCTCGCGTCTGCGGCTCGCCCCCATGGTCCGGATCGAACCGCCGGACGACGATCTAATGCGCGCCGTCCTGATAAAACTCTTCGCTGACCGGCAGCTCACGGTCGACGAGCAGGTGGTGGCCTATCTCTTGCTGCAGCTCGATCGGTCGATCGACGCGGCCCGACGCGTGGTCGAGGTGCTGGATCAATCGGCTTTGAGCCTCAATCGGAAGGTCACGCGCGCCATGGCGGCCAAGCTGTTAGAGTCCAACCAGGCGGATGAAGACAACCCGCTGGACCATGACCTTTAGGGACCGGCATGGGAGCGTCACGGTTGCGCTATATGGTGTCCGGCGAGGGCCAGATGCTATGGATGGAGTCGCAACCTGTTGCCGGCGATCCGTATGAGGCGGACACGACAGGCATAACGCTTTGGAGCATTCGAACCTGATGGACAGCGAACTGAAGGCCGATGAAGCGACCATCGCGAGCGCCGGCATTGATCTCGCAAGCTCACCCAAGCGGTTCATCAACCGGGAAATTTCCTGGCTTCAGTTCAATCGTCGCGTGTTGGAGGAATCATCCAACCCCAACCATCCGCTGCTCGAACGGCTTCGCTTTCTGTCGATCTCGGCCAATAATCTCGATGAATTTTTCATGGTGCGGGTTGCCGGTCTTCACGGACAGGTCAATTCCGGCGTTCGAACCGTCTCCCAAGATGGCCTGACCCCATCCGAGCAACTGGCCAGCATCTCGGCCGCCGTCGCGGATCTCGGCAACGAGCAGCAGCGGCTGTGGCTCGATCTCCGCGTCGAGCTGCAGGCCAACGGGATCGTGATCGTCGAGCCTCAGGATCTCGACCCGCAGGAGCGGACCTGGCTCGAAAACCACTTCCAGTCGCACGTGTTCCCGATTCTGACGCCGCTGGCGATCGATCCGGCGCATCCATTCCCCTTTATTCCGAATCTGGGCTTCACGCTTGCGCTCGACCTTGACCGCAAGGCGGACGGACGACGGCTTCATGCGCTGATCCGTATGCCGAGCAAGATCGATCGCTTTATCCGGCTCCCCGACCAATTCTCGCCCGGCGTCGTGCGGGTGGTCACGCTCGAGAACCTCATCGCGATGAACACCTCGCGGCTGTTCCCCGGCTATTCGGTCTATGGGCAGGGCGTGTTTCGAGTGATCCGCGACAGCGATCTCGAGGTCGAGGAAGAGGCCGAAGATTTGGTCCTGCTGTTCGAATCGGCTCTGAAGCGCCGTCGGCGCGGGTCGGTGATCCGCCTCGAACTCGATTCCAACATGCCAGAGGGTCTGCGGCTCCTGGTCGGGGAAGAACTCGACGTCTCGTCCGATCTCGCCTTCACGGTCGACGGCATGATCGCGCTCAACGAACTGTCGGAGCTCGTCTCGATCGAGCGGCCCGATCTCAAATTCCCACCCTATAACGTTCGCTTCCCAGAGCGGGTGCGCGACAATGGCGGTGATTGCTTTGCGGCGATCCGGGTCAAAGACCTCGTGGTGCACCACCCCTATGAGTCATTCGACGTGGTGGTGCAGTTCCTGACCCAGGCGGCACGCGACCCAAACGTCGTCGCGATCAAGCAGACGCTGTACCGCACCTCGAAAGACAGCCCGATCGTCCGCGCGCTGATCGAGGCCGCCGAAGCCGGCAAGTCGGTCACGGCCTTGGTCGAATTGAAAGCGCGCTTCGACGAAGAAGCCAACATCCGCTGGGCGCGCGATCTCGAGCGGGCGGGCGCCCAGGTGGTGTTCGGCTTCATCGAACTGAAAACCCACGGCAAACTTTCCATGGTGGTTCGACGCGAGGGCGGCAGCCTCGCGACCTATTGCCATGTCGGGACCGGCAACTATCACCCGCAGACGGCACGCATCTATACCGACATCTCGTTCTTTACGGCCGATCCTGCGATCGGGCGGGATGTCTTGCGGATTTTCAACTTCATCACGGGCTATGCCGATCCCGTCGGGCTCGAGCAGATGTCGGTGTCGCCGTTCACCTTGAAGCAAAAGCTGCTGGACCACATCGCCGCGGAAGCGGCCTTCGCCCAAGCCGGCAAGCCGGCCAATATCTGGCTGAAGTGCAACTCGCTCGTCGATCCCGACATCATCGATGCGCTTTACGCCGCCAGCGGGGCAGGCGTGCGGATCGATCTCGTCGTGCGAGGCATCTGCTGCCTGCGTCCGGGTGTGCCGGGCCTATCCGACAACATCCGCGCGAAATCCATCGTCGGCCGATTTCTGGAGCATTCCCGCGTCTACGCGTTTGGCGGCGGCTACGGGCTGCCGCACTCGAAAGCCAACGTCTACATCTCCTCGGCCGATCTCATGCCGCGTAATCTCGAGCGACGGGTCGAGGTCCTGTTGCCGATCAACAATCCGACCGTCCACGACCAGATCCTGAACCAGATCATGATCGCCAACCTGATCGATAATCAGCAGAGTTTTCGAGTTCTTCCGGATGGGAGCAGCCAGAGAATCGTCTCCGGGCCAGACGAGGAGCCGTTCAATGCCCACAATTATTTTATGACGAACCCCAGCCTGTCCGGCCGCGGCAAGTCGCTGAAAGAATCCAGCCCCAAAATCCTGCTCAAGCGTCTCAACAAGCGATGACCTTGATGCGCCTCGAGAGAAAGTCTTGCTTGTGACTGTTGTTCACCCCGCTCCGGGACGGTTGGCGGGTTCCCCTGTTGCGATCGTCGACATCGGATCAAATTCGGTTCGCCTCGTCGCTTATGAGTCGCTGTCGCGTGCCCTGACGCCGATCTTCAACGAAAAGGTTCTCTGCGGTCTCGGCAAGGGCGTCGCGACAACCGGGGTTTTGGCCCAGGATGCCATCGACAAAGCCCTCGCGGCCTTGCGGTGTTTCCGTGTCATGTGCCGCAATATGGAGATCACCGACATCTTCGTGCTCGCCACAGCGGCGACGCGCGATGCCTCGAACGGCCATCAATTCCTGGAACTCGCCCGGGCCGCGATTGGCACCGATATCGCGCTGATCGGCGGCCTGCGCGAGGCCGAACTATCAGCCAAGGGCGTTATTTCCGGCTTCCATCAACCGGATGGCATTGTCGGCGATCTTGGTGGCGGCTCCCTCGAACTCGTCGACGTCCGAGGCACCCGGATCGGGTCGGGTATTTCCCTCCCGATCGGCGGCTTGGCGCTTAGCGACCTGTCCAAGAACTCGCCGAAGCGGGCCGTCAAGATCGTGCGGGATGCCTTGGCGGCGGCTGCGCCGTTGAAGGATCTGAAAGGCCGAACCTTCTATGCGGTCGGCGGAACGTGGCGGGCGCTCGCGGCCCTCCACATGCGGCAGCGCGACTATCCGCTTCATGTGATGCACGGCTACGTCATTCCCGGCAATGACCCCGAGATCTTCTCGAGCTTGATCGAACCATCCGATACGGATGCCGCCGCATCGCTCGCGACGGTATCGGCGAGCCGGCGGCCTTTGCTCGGTTTCGGTGCCGTCGTGCTGGAAGAAGTCATTCGCATCGGCAAGCCCAAGGATGTCGTGGTGTCGACGCTCGGCGTCCGCGAGGGCATGTTGTTCGAGCGCTTGAGCGAAGAGGTTCGCCGCAAGGATGCGTTGCTGCAAGCGGCGGCCGAACTCAATGCGCTCCGGTCGCGAAACCCCCGCCATGGTCACGACCTCACCGCCTGGACCGACGAGCTGTTCACGACAGGGCTGATCGAAGAGACGGTCGAACAAAAACGGCTTCGTCATGCCGCCTGTCTGCTCTCGGACACGGCGTGGCGCGCCCATCCCGACTATCGCAGCGCGCAAGCCTTCAGCACGATCGCCAATGCGGCCTTCGTCGGCATCGATCATCCGGGGCGCGGATTTTTGGCCCTGGCGATCAACTATCGCTACGAGGGTCTCGATGGGGACGTGAATGCGCAGTTGCGCTCGCTCGTGCTGCCAGCCGGGATCGAGCGTGCAAAGCTTATCGGTGCGATCCTGCGAGTTGCCATCCAGGTGTCGTCGGCCATGGGGGGCGTGCTGCCGCGGGCGCCGTTGCGCTGCGGCAAGTCCAAGCTGACCCTCACGCTTCCGCGCGATCTCGCCGACTTGGCGACCGTTCGCCTCAACAACCGGCTGAAGCAAGTCGCCAAATTGCTCGGGCGTGAAGCGGAGATCAAGGTCGAGGACTGACGCTCAAGACAGAGCGATCGAGACGGTCGTCAGCTCTCGGGTGCGTCCTGCCACTCGAGAGCGACGACTTTGCCGCGCTCGACCGTGAGGGCGAGGCGGCCGTGTTTCAATTCAATGGCTTTGAGGCCGAAGAGGTCGCGACGCCATCCCTGGAGTGCCGGCACGTCCGCCTTGTCGTCGAGCGTGATGGCCTCGAGCTCGTCGACGGTGGCGATCATCTTGGCCGCGACGCCATGCCCTTCGGCGACCTGGCGGAGCAGGACCTTGAGCAGTTCGACAGTGGCGCCACAGGCAGAGCCGTTTCGGCGGTCTCGCTCGATCTTCGGCAAGGTTTTGGGGTCACGATCGAGCCCGCGTTGAACGGCCGTGACGACATCGGCGCCGGAGCGCGATCGATCCATGCCACGTGGAACTGCGCGAAGTTCCAGCAGTGACTCGATGGTTCGGGGCGCCGCCAGGGCGACCTCGATCAACGCGTCGTCCTTCAGGATGCGCGAGCGCGGCACGTCGCGGGACTGCGCTTCCTCCTCCCGCCATTTGGCGAGTTCCATCATGACGGCGAGATCGCGTGGCTTGCGAACGCGGGAGCGGAACCGTTCCCACGCGCTTTCGGGATGTTGCTCGTAGGTGGCGGGCGATGTCAGCGTCCGCATCTCGTCGCCCAGCCATGTCAGGCGACCCGTCTTTTCGAGCTGAGCCTTCAAGGTGCGGTAGATGTCGCGTAGATGCGTCACATCGGCGATCGCATAGGTGACTTGCGCCTCCGATAAGGGGCGCCGCGCCCAATCGGTGAAGCGGGACGATTTGTCGATCTGCACCTTGCAGATCGTCTGCACCAACTCGCCATAGGACACCTGATCGCCGAAACCGCACACCATGGCGGCGACTTGCGTATCGAAGATCGGGAAAGGGATGATGCCGGCGCTCTTCCAGATGATTTCGAGATCCTGGCGTGCCGCATGGAACACTTTGACGACGGCCGTATCGCGCATGAGCTGGAAAAACGGCTCGAGGTCGATGTCGGGCGCCAGCACATCCACGGCCAGGGCCTCGTCGGCCGATGCGATCTGGATCAGACACACCTTCGGCCAAAAGGTCGTTTCCCGAAGAAATTCGGTGTCGACGGTCACGAAAGGATGGGTCGCAAACCGCTGACAAGCGGCGGCGAGGTCGGAGGTGGTGGTCACAACGGTCATGTTTCGTCCATAGACGAATAACGCGTCCGATGCGAGGCACTTGCGCGCGGCATGACGCTCGCGATTGAGGCGTCGACCACCGTGCGGGGCGGCCTGACGTTTCTTGACATGCGGCAAGCGGCGTGGCCTGTTCCGCCGCTCTGACGAGCCGCCTTTTCGGCCGCGCGTTTTACGATGTCGACGAGATCATGATGCACCGTTACCGATCCCATACCTGTGGCGCACTCACGGCGGCCGATGCCGGCACGGAGGTGCGTCTCTCCGGGTGGTGCAATCGCATCCGCGACCACGGCGGCGTGCTGTTCATCGATTTGCGCGACCATTATGGCCTCACCCAATGCGTCATCGATCCGGAATCGCCGGCCTTCAAGGATGCGGAAGTGCTGCGGTCGGAATGGGTGGTGCGGGTCGACGGCTCGGTGCGGCTGCGGCCCGCCGGAACCCAGAACGCCGACATGCCGACGGGCGCGATCGAGATCTACGTCACTGCAATCGAGGTGCTCGGCCCCTCGGCCGAATTGCCGCTGCCGGTCGCGACTGAGCAGGAATATCCTGAAGAAACGCGGTTGAAGTACCGCTTTCTCGACCTGCGCCGCGAGCGGCTGCATAAGAACATCATGCTGCGCGGCAATGTGATCGACAGCCTGCGCTCGCGCATGAAGCGCCAGGGCTTCTTCGAATTCCAGACCCCGATCCTGACCGCGTCGTCGCCCGAAGGCGCGCGCGACTATCTGGTGCCCTCGCGCGTCCATCCGGGCAAGTTCTACGCGCTGCCGCAGGCGCCGCAGCAGTTCAAGCAACTCATTATGGTGGCGGGCTTCGACCGCTACTTCCAGATCGCGCCCTGCTTCCGCGACGAGGATGCGCGCGCCGACCGAAGCCCGGGCGAGTTCTACCAGCTCGATATCGAAATGAGTTTCGTGACCCAGGAGGACGTGTTCGAGGCGGTCGAGCCCGTGCTGCGCGGCGTCTTCGAGGAATTCGGCGGGGGCCGTCCGGTCACACAGAAGTTCCCGATGATCCCCTACCGCGAGTCGATGCTGAAATATGGCGTCGACAAGCCGGACCTTCGTAACCCGCTCGTCATCGTGGACGTGACGGAGGAGTTCAACCATCCCGACGTGTCGTTCAAGGCGTTCAAGAACGTCATCGCGGCCGGCGGCGTGGTGCGCGCGATTCCCGCCACCGGGGCAGGGGCGCAACCGCGCTCCTTCTTCGACAAGCTGAATGATTGGGCGCGCGGCGAAGGCGCCCCAGGCCTCGGCTACATCATCTTCGAACAGGATGGCGACAAGCTGACAGGCAAGGGGCCGATCGCCAAATTCATCCCGGCGGAGGTCCAAGCCACGATCGCGGCGAAAGCGAATCTGAAGGCCGGCGATGCGGTCTTCTTCGCCTGCGATCAGGAAGGCAAGGCGGCTCGGCTCGCAGGGCAGGCGCGTATCCGGATCGGCAACGATCTCGATCTTCTCAAAAAGGACGTGTTCGAGCTCTGCTGGATCGTCGATTTTCCGATGTACGAGTATAACGAAGACGACAAGAAGATCGACTTTTCGCACAACCCGTTCTCGATGCCGCAGGGCGGGCTCGAGGCTCTCCGCACCAAGGATCCGCTCGATATCCTGGCCTATCAATATGACATCGTTTGCAACGGCGTCGAATTGTCGTCCGGCGCGATCCGTAACCACCAACCGGAGGTGATGCGTGAGGCGTTCGGCATCGCGGGTTACGACGAGGCCGTTCTCGAAGAGCGGTTCGGCGGCATGTATCGCGCCTTTCAATATGGCGCGCCGCCGCATGGCGGGATCGCGCCTGGCGTCGATCGCATCGTCATGCTGTTGGCCGGCGAGGAGAATCTGCGCGAGATCGTGCTGTTCCCGATGAACCAGCGTGCCGAGGATCTGCTGATGGGCGCCCCATCGGTCGCGAGCACGAAGCAGTTGCGCGAGTTGCACATCCGCCTGAACCTGCCCGAACCCAAGTAAGCCGACAGGTTGAGCCGGATGGACGCTGCCCGCCCACCCCTCGATCCAAGCCCAATCATGCAGACCGTGATCTGCATGAAATGGGGAACGCTCTACGGGCCGGATTACGTCAATCGGTTGTATCGCGGCGTGATGCGAAACGTATCGCGCCCGACACGCTTCGTCGCCTTCACCGACGATGCGACCGGTCTGGATCCCGCCATCGTGGTCGAGTCGATCCCGGCCATTCGTCTCGCCGACGGGCTCAAACCAGGCCCGTGGCGCAAGTTAAGCCTATGGTCCAGACCACTGGGCCATCTTTCTGGCCCGGTGCTGTTCCTCGATCTCGATGTTGTCGTGACGGGGCCGATCGACGGCTTTTTCGACTACGAGCCTGGAAAGCTCGGCCTCATCCGCAACTGGACACAGTCGCGCGACGGGATCGGCAATTCATCCGTTATGCGCTTTGACGTCGGCTCGGCGGCTCATCTGGTCGATGACTTCGAAGCAGGCGGGGCCGCCCTCACCTACGAATTCGATAATGAACAGATCTACCTGACGAAACGCTCGGGCTTGCCGATCGCCTTTTGGCCGGCGAGTTGGTGCCGGAGTTTCAAGCATGAGCTCCTGCCGCCATGGCCGGCGCGGCTGACACGTCCGGCCCAGCTTGCGCCCGATATGCGGATCGCTGTCTTCACGGGTGACCCGCGTCCAAAGGATGCGGCGCAAGGCGTCTGGCCAACCAAATGGTACAAGCGGTTTTACAAGACGCTCAGACCCGTCCCATGGCTTTCAGACCACTGGTATTAAGGGATGACGTTGCGGAATTTGACCGCCTCGACTGGGACAACTCGAACAGTTTTAGATCCGGCCTCGAATCCCGACAAAATCTGGTTGTGATGATGGACGATCTGCTCGGCCTTCAGGGCGCCGAAATCAAAAGTGGCATGCCCATCTTCTAACAGCGTGACATCGAAGCCGAGAGAGACGGCTCTCCGGGTTGTCGTATCGACGCAGAACTGGCTCATGCAGCCGCCGATGATCAGATGATCGATCTTGAGGTCGTCCAGACGCTGTCCCAAGCTGGTGTCGTGAAAAGCATCGCAACTGCGCTTGTGAACCACAATCGTGTCGGAGTGCGGAGCAATTTCGTCTCGGAACTGCCAGCCGGCTGTTCCTACATTCAGTCGATGCCCAGCTTCTCCGTCGTGTTGAACGAGGATGACCGGTATCCCAGCCGCCTCGGCGTCGCGTTTCAACCGGCCCAGGCGAGCCGCCACCTCATCGAGGCGGTCATCGATGACCGCCTGGCGGGGGCCATTGGCCAAGCCCGCCAATATTGCGTTTTGGACGTCGATGATGAGAAGCGCTGTCGTCATGGCTTTGACTGAGAGCTTTTGACTACAGCGCGAAGCTGGTTCCGCATCCGCACGACGCCGTCGCGTTCGGATTGTCGATCTTGAACGACTGGCCGATCAGGTCATCCACGTAGTCGATCTTGGAGCCTTCTAAAAAGCCGACCGACACCGGGTCGATCAGGACGGATGCGCCATCGCGCTCGATCACCAGATCGTCGCCATCGCGTTCGACGACGATGTCGAACGCATATTGGAAGCCTGAACAACCGCCACCGTTCACGGCGATGCGGAGGTAGGACCCTGGCGCCTCGCGAGACAAAACCTTATTGACCTGTGCGGCGGCGCGCGCCGAAATCGTGACCGGCGCCAAAACGGCGGATTCGCTCATTTTGGAACTCCTTTGCTGACCCGATCCGCGCTTCGGCGAAACGGGCTCATTCCCACGCGAGCCTTGCCCGCAAACATGTCCACAAGGTAAGCGCTTCGTTGCGACGCCGCAATGGCGGTCGTCGGCGCGGCCGCCTGCCGCGATCGGTCCCGGAGCGGCTGCATGACGGCGGAAGCGACATCTCACCCCGAGGCCGCGTTGGCGCGCTATGCGGCGGATGCATCGCGCGGACCGAAGCGCGCCTTCGACGAGGCTCCGTCGCGGTACCGCACGGCCTTCCAGCGCGATCGGGATCGTATCCTGCACTCGACGGCGTTTCGCCGGCTGGCGCTGAAAACCCAGGTCATTATGCCGGACGAGGGGGATCACCATCGCACCCGCCTCACCCACACGCTCGAGGTGGCGCAGATCGCGCGCAGCGTGGCTCGCGCCCTTCGCCTCGACGGCGACCTCACCGAAGCCTTGGCGCTCGCGCATGATCTTGGACATTCGCCTTTCGGCCATACGGGCGAGGATGCCCTCAACGCCTGCGTCGGGCACCTTTGTGGCTTCGATCACAATGTGCAGAGCCTTCGGATCGTCATCGATCTCGAGCAACGCTATTTCGACTTCGATGGGCTGAACCTGACGTGGGAGACGTTGGAGGGGCTGGCGAAACGGAACGGGCCGCCGACCGAGATCCCCGCGCTTCTGCGACACTATGATGAGAGGTTGTCGCTCGCCCTGGACCTCTATCCGAGCGGCGAAGCTCAAGTGGCCGCAATCGCCGACGACATTGCGTATAATGCCCATGATTTCGAGGACGGGTTGCGGCTCGGGCTGATCGATCTCGACGAGGCACGCGAGGTGCCGTTTCTCCGCGATCTCGAACGATCCATCCGTGAGCGGCGTCCAGATGCCGATCCGTTGCGGATGCCGTTCGCGCTGGCCCGCGGGCTCGTCGATCGTTTCGTGAGCGATGTGATCGCCGAAACGATGCGGCGTCTCGCAGCGGCCGACCCGCGGAGCGCCGATGATCTTCGCCGCCTGGGGCGCCCGGTCGTCGCGCTGTCGCCGCCCATGATGACCGCGAGCCAGGACATCAAGGCGTTTCTGTTCGCGCGGTTCTATCGGCACCCGCAAGTGGCTGCCGTGCGATCGCGCGTCTATGACGTCGTCGTCGGCCTCACGCAGCGCCTCCTCGACGACCCGCATCTGCTGCCTGCCGATTGGTCCGCCAAGGCCGATCGCTGCGCCTGCGACCCGGCCGGCGTCGCTCGGGTCGTCACCGACTATGTGGCCGGCATGACGGATCGCTACGCCTTGGCGGAACATCGGCGGCTTTGCGATCAAAGACCTGCTCAGGCTGCCTTCCCAGTACCAATTCGAACCGTAAAGCCGTAAAGCACGCGCCATGGATATTTTCGCCGACTTCCGCAACCGCATCGCCGCCGTCCTGCAGGGCAAGATCGATAACGGCACCTTGCCGGCCGCTCTCGATCTGTCGCGCTTCACCGTCGAGCCGCCCCGCGATGCCGCCAACGGCGATCTCGCGACCAATGCGGCCATGGTCTATGCGAAAGACTCGAAGACGCATTATAAAACTCCGCGCGAGTTCGCGGTGGCGATCGCGGCCGATCTCGTCGCCGATCCCGATATCGATACCGCCGAAGTCGCTGGCCCCGGCTTCATCAACATCAAACTGCAACCCGAGGTTTTGACGCGGGTTCTTGCGGCGATGCTGGCCAAGGGCGCCGATTTCGGTCGACGCGACGATGCCGGTGCGCCGCCCGTCAATGTTGAGTTTGTCTCGGCCAACCCGACGGGTCCGATGCATGTCGGCCATGGGCGTGGCGCGGTTTTCGGCGACGCCTTGGCCAACCTGTTGGCTTTCGCGGGTCATCCCACCACCCGCGAATATTACATCAATGACGCCGGCGCTCAGGTCGACGTCCTCGCCCGCTCGGCTTTCCTTCGATATTGCGAGGCGCTCGGCCAGGACATCGGGAGCATTCCCGAAGGTCTCTATCCCGGCGATTATCTGAAGCCGGTCGGGGTGGCGCTTGCGAGCCAGTATGGCCCAGCACTGCGCCAGCAACCCGAGTCGGAGTGGCTGCCGCTGGTGCGGCCTATTGCGATCGACGCCATGATGGCGATGATCCGCGACGATCTCGCGGCGCTGGACATCCGGCATGATGTCTTCTTTTCCGAGCGGTCGCTGACTGAGAAACATGATGGGCAGGATGCCGTCGACCGCGCGATCGATGATCTCAGGCGGAAGGGGCTCGTCTACCAAGGCAGCCTCGAACCGCCGAAGGGCCAACCCATCGAGGATTGGGAAGATCGCGAGCAGACCCTGTTCCGATCGACCCAATTTGGTGATGACGTGGATCGCCCGCTGCTGAAATCCGACGGGTCCTACACCTATTTTGCGTCCGATATCGCCTATCACAAAACCAAGCTCGATCGCGGCTTCAACACGATTATCGACGTGCTGGGCGCCGATCACGGCGGCTACGTGAAACGCATGCAGGCGGCAGTCGCGGCTCTGTCGGACGGGACGGCGACGCTCGACGCCAAGCTGTGCCAACTCGTCAAGCTGATGCGGGATGGCGAGCCGGTGAAGATGTCGAAGCGCTCGGGTGACTTTGTCACGCTGCGCGAGGTCGTCGACGAGGTCGGCCGCGACGCCGTCCGGTTCATGATGCTGTTTCGGTCCAACGACGCGATGCTGGATTTCGATCTCCGCAAGGTCATCGAGCAATCGAAAGATAATCCGGTCTTCTACGTGCAATATGCCCATGCGCGGGGCCGCTCGGTCATGCGGCAAGCGGCGGGCGTGTTCCCGGATCTCGACCTCGGCGACACGGCGTTGCGCGACGCAAAGCTCGATCTGCTGACCGACGAAGGCGAAACGGGATTGGTGCGCTTGCTGGCGCAATATCCGCGCCAAATCTTGGCCGCTGCAGCCAGCCACGAGCCGCACCGCATCGCGTTTTACCTTCATGACCTCGCAAGTGCTCTGCATTCGCACTGGAATCGCGGTAAAGATCAGCCACAATTACGCTTTGTTAATGAAGAAAGTAGAGATTTGACAAGCGCGAGATTGGCCTTGGTTCAAGCAACGACTTCGGTTCTCGCGTCAGGCCTTGGTCTTCTCGGTGTCAGTGCGCCGGAAGAGATGCGCTAACTCTGTCACACGGATCGTCACATCGCTGTGCGGTCTGCTGGCTCGTCACTCTCGAACGAGAGCGCGGCCCGATCCTTTGGTGACACGAGATGATGCATTTCGCCAAGGCGATTGTAACGCGAGGTGTATGATGAGTAACACGCCCGCAATTTCCCGGACCCTCGGCGGTGCTGACGAGTTCGAGCGGCGCATGCGGATGGTGGGGCAACCCTCATCGTCCGGACAAGACCCCCTGGCCGAGCTCGCTCGTCTCGTCGGGCAGGAAGACCCGTTCCGCGGTGTGTTCCCGCAAGGAGGGACCGCCGCGCGGCCCCGGACAGAGCCGCCGCGCCCTGTCGTCGCGCCGCAGGCCCAGCCTGTCGAAACCTATCGGCATGATGTTGCGCGCCACGACGATCCTTATGCGGCGGCCGACCATCACGATGACGAGGCTGACTATCGCGCCTCCACCGAGGCCGGCGAGGAGCCGGGATCTCCGGACGACGCGGCCGTGGTACATGGCCCGGCCGGGACGCAGCCCTATCCGCGCCTTTCCGTAGAGGGTCAGCGCCCCATCGAGCAGAGCCCGGATGCCTGGGCCGAGGGGCGGATCGCACCGCAGCAACGCGGCGACATGAGCGGGCTTTCGGTCACGCGCGACGCATTGGAGCCCGTCTCTGGCTCGTCGCGGCGAACCTTGATCGTCCTGGCGGCCGTCGTCCTTCTGACGGGAGGCGGTCTTGCCGCGAGCTTCCTGGTCCGCCCGTCGGGTGTGGCGCAAGCTAGCAGCAATGCTGGCACCGCCGCGCCGACCATTATGGCGGCCGAGGGCCCGAGCAAAGTTCAGCCGGATAATTCGGCGAAAGACGCGGAAGCAGCGTCCGAGAACAGCACATTGCTGGACAAAAACAAGGGCGATGGGACCGCGACCGCTCAAGTGGTCAATACGACGGAACAGCCGGTCGACCTCGCCCAGGCGGTCAAGACAGCACAACCTGACGATGCCCGCCCACAAGCCTCGAGCCCGTTCCCAGAGCCCAAGAAGGTCAAGACCGTGATGGTCCGGCCCGATGGCACCATCATCACCAATCCGGCCGACAGCCTTGCGGCATCGACCCGGCTCGGGGCCGCAACGGGGCTCGGCTACGACCAGCCGGCAAGCCTTGCCTTCGATCCGCAGACGTCGCTGCCGCTCGCCGGTCAGGATCAGGCTCCGCCGTCCCAATCCGGACAGGCCCAGCCTGCCGCCCAAACGCCGGCCTCGGCGCCCGCGAAGGCCAAGTCGACCACGCGCGCCGCAGCGGTGACGCCAAAGGCTCCGGTCGAGGTCGCCGACCTCGGAACAACCGGGACGACCGCGACCGACGCATCGTCCACAGGCCCGAAAGCCCGGCAGGCTGCCGCTCCGGTTCGCGCGCCGAAACCCAAGCCAACGGAAGTCGCGGCCGTCGACCCAGCGGACGATGCGGCACCCGCCGCAACCGGCGCGGGCGGTGGTTATGCCGTGCAACTCGGCGCCCCACCGAGCGAGCAGGATGCGCGTGAGACCGTCGCTCGCCTTCAGAAAAAATATGCGGCGCAACTCGGATCGTATCGTCCGGCGATCCACAAGGCTGATCTCGGCACCAAGTCGGTCTATCGCATCCGCGTCGGCAATCTTTCGCAGGAGGATGCCAAGTCCCTCTGCACGAAGTTGACCGCCGGTGGCGGTGGGTGTTTCGTGGTGCGGAACTGATCCGACGCCTTGAACGACGAACGAGCCGCCCGCGCGTCGATAACGCGTTGGCGGCTCGCTCTTTTTTATCCTCATGTTTCAGAACGGGCCATCGCGCATGACGCTTGGATTCGTGTGCGGCTGTGCCGGCCTCGAGCTCACCGACGATGAAAAGCGCTTCATCGCTGACACGCAGCCGTGGGGGCTGATTCTCTTCCGCCGCAACGTCGATACACCGGAGCAGGTCTCGCGACTGACGGCATCGTTCCGCGCTGTCGTGGGCCGTTTCGAGGCGCCCGTGCTGATGGATCAAGAAGGCGGCCGCGTTCAACGCTTGCGTCCGCCGCTCTGGCCCGACTACCCGGCAGCGAGCCGCTATGAGGGGTGCGGTGGCGAGAGCGACGCCCAGGCGGCCAAGCTCGGCGCCCGGCTGATCGCGCATGAATTGCGAAATGTCGGGGTCACGGTGGATTGCGCGCCGGTTCTCGATGTCCCGGTCCCGGGAAGCCACAACGTTATCGGCGATCGTGCTTTTGCGGCCGATCCCATGACCGTTGCGCGCCTTGGCCGCGCTTTTGCCGAAGGCCTTCTGCTCGGCGGCGTACTGCCGGTCATGAAACACGTGCCGGGCCACGGGCGGGCGGGGGTGGATAGCCACCTGTCGCTGCCAGTCGTCGAGGCCGATCGCGACGAACTCGACCAGCATGATTTCGAGCCGTTCCGCCAACTCGCGGACCTACCCATCGCGATGACGGCGCATGTCGTCTACACGGCGCTCGATCCCGACCGGCCTGCCACGACATCGGCTCGCGTCATCGACCAGATCATTCGCGGTGTGATCGGCTTCGATGGGCTGCTGCTCAGCGACGATCTTTCAATGGAAGCCCTGAAGGGCAGCTTGGGCGAACGCGCGGAGCAGGCGCGGCTGGCCGGATGCGACATCCTGCTTCACTGCAATGGCAAGCTGGACGAGGCCCGCGCAGTCGCGGCCGCGGCTCGGCCGATCGAGGGGATGGTGGAGCGGCGGGTCTCGGCGGCGGTGGCTCGCTTGCGCCAGCCCGAGCCGATCGATCACCCGCATGAGCAGGTCCGTCTTGCCGCAATGGTGGCTTAGCGCTCACGCGCTGATCAGGTGATGCGCGGGAGAGAGCCGCAACACGGTGCTCCCCCGCTGGCGTTTCAGCGCGGCCAGACCGCGCCTTGCGCATTGACGAACACGGAATAGAGGCTCGTCGTCCCGCAGATATAGAGGCGGTTGCGCTTCGGGCCGCCGAAGCAGAGGTTGGCGACGACCTCTGGGATCTTGACCTTGCCGATTAATGTCCCGTCCGGTGCGTAGCAATGCACCCCATCGCCGGCCGAGGTCCAGACGTTGCCGGCTGTATCGCAGCGGAAGCCGTCGAACATGCCATACTCGCAGGTTGCGAACAGGCGGCCGTTGATCAAGCGATCACCTTCTACGTCAAAGACGCGGATGTGGCGTGGCCCGTCCTCGACGTGCGAACTGCCTGTATCGGCGATATACAGGAGCTTCTCGTCCGGCGAGAAAGCTAGCCCGTTTGGCTGAACGAAATCCTCGGTCACGGCATTCGTCACGCCAGAGCGCGGATCGTAACGGTAGACGTGGCTCACGCCGAGTTCCGATTTGCCGAAATCGCCCTCATACTCGCTGTCGATCCCGTAGGTCGGGTCCGAGAACCAGATCGTCCCGTCTGACTTCACGACGGCATCGTTCGGGGAATTCAGCTTATTGCTGTCGACCGTATCGACCAGCACCTTGCGCGAGCCGTCATGCTCGATGCGGGACAGACATCGTCCCCGATGTTCACAGCAGATCAGACGACCGTCGCGATCGACCGTATGGCCGTTCTGATTCAGCGATGGTGCAATGAAGGTCGAGACCGACGAATCCGTCTCGTCGAAGCGCATGACACGATCGTTCGGGATATCGGACCAGACGAGATATTTGCCCGCCGGGAAATAGGCCGGCCCCTCGCACCAGCGACCACCTGTCCACAGCTTTTCCACATGCACGTTGCCGAAAACGAGCTTTTTGAAACGAGAATCGAGCACCTCGAAGCTGTCTGTGATCATGCGTTTCCCCTTTGCTGTTCGACGCCTCCGATATGGCTGAAATCCGCCGGAGACGCCCGCCTTTTCGGCCACGTTTCAGGTGGACCATGGCCCGGCGCGCAGCCATCCGCAAGATGGGACGGCATGCCGTGAGGCGACATCGTTCTGTTTCAAAGCGGGACGGCAACAGACGCGTAAGGATAACGCATCGTGAATGTCTTCCTCTCAAAGTGGTGAACGAAACCTGACACAGGAGTTTAAAATGGGCTCTGACCCGGCTTCCGAACGGAACGACGGAGACAAGGCCAAGGCTTCCGGACAAGGTCCCGCGTCCGAGCGAGCGGAGGTCGGCACCGCGCTGATCCCTTTCGTTCCCGCGACCGCGACG
Organism: Lichenihabitans psoromatis; assembly: GCF_004323635.1. Lineage (NCBI taxonomy): Bacteria > Pseudomonadati > Pseudomonadota > Alphaproteobacteria > Hyphomicrobiales > Lichenihabitantaceae > Lichenihabitans > Lichenihabitans psoromatis. Next base: position 3,640,707 of record NZ_CP036515.1, on the reverse strand, counting down.
GCGCCTGTCTTTCGCTTTCACCATGGAGTGTGGGCAGCCGGCTTTCTGCTCGCGATTGGGGCAGGCGCCTTCGGAGTGCAGAGCATTCGCTCCTCCGCGGCCTCTTCGATGATGGCGCAGAAAGCCGCCGACCCTGACGCGACCGCGCAAGTGTTGCATCGTTTGCAGGATGAGATCGGACGCCTGAAAGGCAGCGTCGATACGCTGCGGACGACCGCCGATGCCTCGAAGCAGGAGGATACGATCCGCGGCCTGAAGAAGAGCGTCGAAGGCCTCCGTCAGGAGATCGAGCAGAGCCGCGCCAACGACGGCGCGACCTTGGCCCAGTTATCGTCCAAGCTCGACAAGCCGGAGCGCGATCCCAGCCAGAAACTCGCCGAGATCATGGCGCGGCTCGACAAGCTCGATCGCGACCCGAAGGACAAGACGCCCGACGCAAGCCAAAAGCTTGCCGACGTCACCAATCGGCTCGATCGCATCGAGCGGCAGGTTGCCTCGCCGACCCCCACGGGGACCATCCCGGTCGCGCCCCCGCCGCGTCCCGTTACGGCGCCGCAGCGGACCGCCAGCACGGCTCAGGCTGCCGCAGCCTATGTTCCGCTCCCGACCAAACAGGACAGCGTTGTCTCGTCCACCAAATCGCAAGCCACCAAGACGCCGCCGAAGCCGGACGTGTCTGTGGTCGCGGCCAACGATCCGCGCGCCTTGCCGATGAAGCCGCCGACGGTCGACGGTTGGGTGGTGCGTGATGTTTACGATGGGCTGGCGCTGGTCGAAGCGCGCCGCGGCGGCCTGCGCGAGATCGCGCCGGGCGAGTTCTTACCGGGTGCGGGCGAAATCCGCTCGATCGAGCGGCGCGGCCGGTCGTGGGTCGTGCTGACGAGCCGCGGCGTCATCGAAAACAGCACCTGGTAGGGTTGTTGATCCTGTCCCGAGGCGGGCCTCGCCCGCCCGTCTGATGCTAAAACGGCAGCCCCTCGGCTGCCGCTCGTTCGTTGTGTAGCGTAAGGAAGTTGGCGTATGAGCGTGATCCTGGGTGTCATCGAGGCTTTCGTGCTAGCCGCCGTGTTGACGACCCTTCATACGGTCGCGTCGGGGCTGCTGTCGTTCTGACGACCGGTTGTTCGGGCAGTCGATCGATCGGGCTCGAGGATGCGGCATGCGTAGCGACACCGTCGATTTGGCGCATTTCGAACAGCTCTACGATCGCAATCCCGATCCGTGGCGCTTCGCCACGAGCGATTACGAGCGCACCAAATATGCCGCGACCATCGCGTCTCTGCCGCAGCCGCGTTATGCGCGTGGACTGGATGTCGGGTGTTCGATCGGTGTTCTCACCGCCGCGCTCGCGGTCCGCTGTGACGACCTTCTAGGCATCGAGCCGGTCGAGGCGGCGCTCGAGCAAGCGCGCCAGCGCAATGCTGAAACCCCTTGGGTCCGTTTCGCGTCCATGTTCGTGCCAGGCGATTGGCCAGCCGAACCCTTCGATCTCATTCTTATGTCCGAGGTGATCGATTATCTCGGAGCCAGCGACATCGTCGTTTTAGCCGGTCGGATTCGGGAGAGTCTCGCTCCCGGCGGTGACGTCGTGCTGGTGCACTGGCTTGGGAAGAAGCGCTCGGCTATCGGGAGCGGGGAGGCAAGTGACGCTCTCATTCAGGCGCTGGCCGGTACCGTGTCGATCCTCAAGGCCGAGCGCAATGCCGACTACAGGATCGACGTCTTGCGGCGGGTGTGAATCGAGCCAGCATCCCGTTGCGGATCTCGCGTAAACCTCACTATGCTGCATTGGCGGTGCAGGTGTTTGGTCGATAGCGGACGGCGGCGAGGCTCGATGGTCAAGGCAATCCACGTTCGTGACTCCGTTGAGCTCGTTAGGGCGAAACGGTTCGAGATCCGCCGAAACCAACTCATCGCCGGCGTAACGGTTCTCCTTGCCTGATCCGGTCGAAGCGCAGCCGATGACCGTCGCGTCCGCCGACCCAACGCCCTTGTTGTCCGTGCGCGGTCTCGTCAAGCGCTTCGGCACATTCACGGCCAATGACGGGATCGACCTCGACCTGCGCGGAGGCGAAATCCATGCGCTCGTCGGCGAAAATGGCGCCGGCAAATCGACCTTCGTGAAGATGGTTTATGGGGTGCTACAGCCGACCGAGGGCGTCATGCTCTGGCAGGGACGGACCATCACCCTGGCAAGCCCGGAAGAGGCTCGCGCACTTGGTATCGGCATGGTCTTCCAGCATTTCTCGCTGTTCGAGAACCTGACGGTCGGCGAGAATATCGCGCTCGTTCTGCCAAAAAGCGCAAAGCTCGATAGCGTCGCGGACCGCATCGCGGAGGTGGCAGACCGCTATGGGATTCAGTTGGATCCAAGCCGGCCGGTCTGGACCCTCTCGGCGGGTGAGCGTCAGCGGATCGAGATCGCCCGGTGCCTGCTGCAGGATCCAAAGCTGCTGATCCTCGATGAACCTACCTCGGTCCTGACCCCGCAGGAGGCCGAAGGGTTGTTCGGCACCCTCGAGCGATTGAAGCGCGAAGGCCGGGCCTTGCTCTACATTTCTCATCGGCTCGACGAAGTTCGCCGACTGTGCGATCGCGCCACCATTCTGCGTCACGGCAAGGTCGTCGGGACATGCGATCCATCTCGGGAAACCGCACGCTCGATTGCGGCCATGATGGTGGGGTCTCAGATTGCCGAGGTGCGGCCCGCGTCTGACCGTCACGAGGGCGCGGTGCGGTTCGCGACCCATCGTCTGTCGTCTCCCGCCGCAGATCTCCATGGCACAGATCTCGTCGCCATCGATCTCGCCGTCCATGCGGGCGAGGTGCTCGGGATCGCGGGCGTGGCGGGTAACGGCCAATCCGAATTATTCGAGGTCCTCTCGGGCGAGCGCCTCGCGGGATCAGCCGATGCGATCACGATCGATGGTGCGCCGGTCGGTCTCGAGGGTGTGACGGCGCGCCGACGTCGGCATGCCGCCTTCGTTCCCGAGGAACGCAACGGTCATGCGGCCGCGCCGGTCTTTTCGCTGTCCGACAATGTTGTGCTGACCCGCCATTCGACCGGAGGGGTGTCGAACGGCGGCTTCATTCTCGGGGCGGCGGCCCGCGCGCTCGCGATCAGAATCGGTAAAGTCTTCGATGTGCGGAAGAGCGGCGCCGACCCGATGGCGCGAACGCTGTCGGGTGGCAATCTGCAGAAGTTTGTGGTTGGCCGCGAGATCCTGCGCGAACCTGCCGTGCTGATCATCAATCAGCCGACCTGGGGCGTCGACGCCGCGGCCGGCGCGACGATCCGGCAGGCCATCATCGATCTGGCAGGGCGTGGCGCGGCCGTGATCGTGATCAGCCAAGATCTCGATGAATTATTCGAGATCTGCGATCGGATCGCTGTGATCCATGCCGGCCACCTCTCGACCTTGCGGTCCGCGGCCGGCACCACTCGGGAGGAGATCGGGTTGCTGATGGGAGGGCTCGCGGCCTCGACCGAGACCGCGTCGACACCGACGAAGGGCCTGCATGCGCATTGATCTCGAGCCGCGCGCCGAGCCGAGCCGATGGGCTTCGATTGCCGCTCCCGTCGTCGCGCTGTTGCTCGCCATCGCGATCGGCGGTGTCGTCGTGGCGCTGCTCGGCAAATCGCCCGTCCAGGCCTTCTCGGTCTATTTCATCGACCCGTTGTCGGCGAGTTGGTCGCTCCAGGCGCTGGCCGTCAAAGCGTCGCCGCTGATCCTCATCGCGGTTGGTCTATCGTTCTGCTTTCGCGCCAATCTTTGGAATATCGGGGCCGAGGGGCAGTTCATCGTCGGCGGCGCGCTCGGCGGTTGGCTCGCGCTGGCCACGCATGACGGCGCCTACCAGCAGAGCCTCGGCGGTTGGTGGATCCTCCCCGCCATGATGCTGCTCGGGATCGTGGGTGGCGCGCTCTATGCCATGATACCCGCGATACTCCGGGTGACGCTCGGCGTCTCGGAGATCCTGTCGAGCCTGATGCTGGTTTATATCGCGGGTTATGGGCTCGACTATCTGGTGCGCGGCCCGTGGCGCGACCCGCAAGGCTTCAACTTCCCGGTCTCGGTGACATTCGACCCGGAAGCCACTTTGCCCTCGCTGATCGCCGACGGCCGGCTTCATGCCGGCGTGTTGCTGACGCTCGCGGCCGTGCTGATCGCGTCGGTCGTCCTGGCCAAGACGATGTTCGGTTATGAGGTGCGTCTGTTCGGGGCCGCGCCGAAAGCCGCGCGGTTCGCAGGTTTCAGTGAGCGGACCATCACGCTGGCGGTCTTCGCCATCTCGGGCGGCTTGGCGGGACTCGCCGGAATCATCGAGGTCTCTGGCCAAATCAACCAGTTGCAGCCCTCGATCTCGCCCGGCTACGGCTTCACGGCCATCATCGTGGCCTTTCTCGGCCGTCTTGCGCCGTTCGGCATCCTTCTGGCTGGCCTCGTGCTCGCCCTGACCTTCATTGGCGGCGAGGGCGCACAGGTTGCCATGAAGCTGCCGCTGGATTTGACCAGCGCCTTTCAGGGCATCCTGCTGATGTGCGTGCTGGCGGCCGACGTCTTCACCCGCTACCGCGTGCGGATCGTCACCGGGGCAGCACGATGAGGATCGCCCGATGAACCCGGATATCGTTCAACTGGTGCTGGTCACGATCGTGACGGCCGCCACACCGTTGTTCATCGCAGCGGTCGGCGAACTCGTGGCGGAGCGCTCTGGCGTGCTCAACCTCGGGGTCGAGGGCATGATGATCGTTGGCGCCTCTGTGGGTTTTGCCGTCGCCTACATGACCGATTCGACCGTGTTGGGAGCCTTGGCCGGCACAGCATCGGGCGTGCTGATGGCGGCCCTGTTCGCGGTTCTTGTGATCGGTTTGGCGGCCAACCAGGTGGCCTCGGGTCTTGCGCTCACGATCTTTGGGATCGGCGTGTCGGGCCTGATCGGAAGTGGCTTCGTCGGGCAGAAGCGCACCGCCGCGCAAGCGCTTTGGATCCCCGGCTTGAGCGATCTTCCGATCATCGGTCGGCTGTTCTTCGGTGAGGATCTGTTCGTCTATGCCGGCATCGCGCTCATCGCCCTCGTGGCCTATTTCATCAGCCGAACCCGTGCCGGGCTGACGCTGCGGGCCGTGGGCGACAACCACACCTCGGCCCATGTGCTCGGCCTGTCGGTCGGCCGCATTCGCCTGTTGGCGGTTTTGTTCGGCGGTGGCTGCGCTGGGCTTGCGGGCTCATACCTCTCGCTCGTCTATACGCCGTTCTGGTCGCCGGGCATGACGGCAGGACGCGGGTGGATCGCTCTGGCGCTCGTCGTCTTCGCGTCATGGCGTCCCTGGCGCGTCTTGGGTGGCGCGCTTTTGTTCGGCGGCGCCACGGTTTTGCAGCTTCATGCCCAAGCCTTCGGCATCGGGCTGCCCGGGCAATTGCTATCGTCCGTGCCGTATGCCGCCACCGTGCTGGCGCTGATCGTCCTGTCCTGGCGCAACAGACGTGGCGCGGCCGCCCCCGCCATGCTGGGAATGCCCTTCATCTCCGACCGCTGAATGCGGTCTCGGACGGATGCCGCTTGTCCAGAGGTCCGGTTTTTGCAACCCTCATGGCGCAATTCGGCCACGACCGAGGCTGGCGACAGCGCCGGATCCGACCGTCGATTGGCTCGAAAGAGAAGGTGAGACAGATGATCAATTGGTTCAGGACCGTGGCGGCCGTGGCATTGTCCGTGTCGGTGACGGGCGCCGCAGTGGCGGCCGACAAGGTGAAGGTCGGCTTCGTCTATGTCGGCCCGGTCGGTGATTTTGGCTATTCCTATCAGCACGATCTCGGGCGCCAGTACCTCCAGAAGCAGCTCGGCGACAAAGTCGAGACGACATTTCTGGAAAATGTTGCCGAGACCGATAGCGCCCGCGCCTTCGAGCAATTGGCGCGCAGCGGCTATCAGCTGATCATCGGCACGTCTTTCGGCTTCATGGAACCTGAACTCAAGGTTGCCAAATCCTTTCCGGGCATCAAGTTCGAACACGCGACCGGCTACAAGCGCGCCCCAAACCTGTCGACCTTCTCGGCTCGCTTCTATGAGGGCCGCTACATCATCGGCCAAATCGCCGCGAAGATGTCGAAGACCCATACGGTCGGCTATGTCGCGTCCTTCCCGATTCCGGAAGTCGTGGCCGGCATCGACGCTTTCATGCTCGGCGCTCAATCGATCGACCCGACCATGAAGGTCAAGATCGTTTGGGTGAATAGCTGGTTCGATCCGGGCAAGGAGGCGGACGCCGCCAAGGCGCTTCTGGCGCAGGGCGCCGACATCATCGCGCAACATACCGACAGCGCTGCGCCGCTGCAGGAAGCGGAAAAGGCCGGCAAGCTCGGGTTCGGGCAATCGTCCGACATGAGCCGCTTCGCCCCCAAAGCCATTCTGACCTCGATCGAAGACAATTGGGGCGACTATTACGTGCAGGAAACCAAAGCGGTCATGGACGGGACCTGGAAGTCGCACGACACCTGGGGCGGGCTCGATGCCGGCATGGTCAAGATGGGCCCCTACGTGAACATGCCCGACGACGTCAAGAAGATGGCCGAGGACACCGAAGCGGCGATCAAGTCCGGCAAGCTGCTCCCCTTCAAGGGACCTATCACGAAGCAGGACGGAACCGTCGCGGTGAAAGACGGCGAGTCGCTTCCCGACAAGGAGATCCTGGGCCTGAATTGGTATGTGAAGGGCATCGACGACAAGATCCCGCAATGATCGCTTAACCACGGCGGATCAAACACAAGGGCGGCCGAGAGGCCGCCCTTTTTGTTGAGGCTAGACGACGATGCCGTGGAGATCGTAAGCGTCGGCGCGCTCGATCTTGACCGTCACGATGTCGCCCGCGCGGACCGGACGACGCGAGCTGAAATAGACCTTGCCGTCGATCTCCGGCGCATCGCCTTGCGTCCGCCCTTCCGAAACGCTCGGGCCGGACTTGTCGACGATGACCGGGAACCGTCGACCAACTTTCTTCTGCAACAAGCCCGAACTGATCTTTTGCGCATGCAGCATGAAGCGGCGATGCCGGTAGGCCTGCACGTCCGGCGGCACATGCTGCAGGCCGAGATCGTTCGACGACGCGCCACGGACCGGCTCATAGACGAACGCGCCAACCCGGCTGAGCTTCGCTTCGGTTAACCATTCAAGCAGGAACTCGAAATCCTCGTCGGTTTCTCCGGGGAACCCCACGATAAACGTCGACCGAACCGACAAATCCGGCAACTGGTCGCGCCATTTCTGCAGGCGCGCCGACACCTTCTCGTGGTTGCCGGGGCGGCGCATCGCCTTCAGGACCTTCGGGGAAGCGTGCTGAAACGGAATATCGAGGTAAGGCAGCACAAGACCCTCCTGCATCAAGCCGATGACCTCGTCGACATGCGGGTAGGGGTACACGTAATGGAGGCGAACCCAGGCGCCGAACTGGCCGAGGTCACGGGCGAGATCGTAGAATTTCGCCCGCACACTCCGGTCTTTGTAGCGGCTCTCGGCATAATTGAGATCGAGCCCGTAGGCACTGGTATCCTGCGAGATCACCAGCAGCTCTTTGACGCCGGCCGCCACGAGTTTCTCGGCCTCGCGCAGCACATCCGCGGCGGGGCGCGAGACGAGGTCGCCCCGCAGCTTCGGAATGATGCAGAAGGAGCAGCGGTTGTTGCAGCCCTCCGAAATCTTCAGATAGGCATAGTGGCGGGGGGTGAGCTTTACGCCCTGTGGGGGCACCAGATCGAGAAACGGGTCGTGCAGCGGCGCCGCAGCAGACCGGACCGCCGTCATGACACTCTCGTAGGCTTGCGGGCCGGTGATCGCCAGGACGTTCGGATGCGTCGCCGTGATGTTTTCGGGTTCCGCCCCCATACAGCCGGTCACGATCACTTTGCCGTTCTCGGCCAGAGCGAGCCCGATCGCCTCGAGCGACTCTTTCTTGGCGCTATCGAGGAACCCGCAGGTGTTGACGATGACGGCATCGGCCCCGGCATGGCTCTTGGTGAGTTCATAGCCTTCGGCGCGGAGTTGCGTGATGATCCGTTCGCTATCGACCAGCGCCTTGGGACAGCCGAGCGACACGAACGAGATACGGGGCGCCGGTCGATCGCCGGTCGGCGCGGGCGTCAAAAGGGTTGAGGCTTGCATGCGGCGAGCATTGCCACGCGATTCAGGCTTTTTGCAATGACCAAATGAAAAAGCCCGGCCAAGAGGCCGGGCTTCGAGGTCGTTCCGCAACGGTCCAGATGGACCGTGCAGAGGCTTCGACTAGAACTTGTAATTCAGGCCGACGCGAGCGATCTGCGACGTTCCGTCCGAGCGGGCCGAGATGACGGCGCCGGTGTTCGGGTTCGTCAGGTTGTACTTGCGGCTGCCGAGGTCGGTGTAGAGATATTCGATCTTGCCGCTGATCTGCTGGGTGAAGGCATATTCCACACCGGCGCCGACTGCGTAGCCGATACGGGTGTCGTCGTTGCCGTTCCCGTTGAAGTCGATGAAGTTCGTGCCGGTTGCGTTGGTGAAGCGCGCGCTACGGGTCGAGGTGCCGTAATCGCCATAGGCGAGACCGCCCGTGACGTAGAGCAACGTACGATCGAAGGCTGCGACACCGAGGCGACCACGAACGGTGCCGAGGTAGCCGTCACCGCCGCGGCCGCGGGTGGTGAGAGTGCCGCCCGGGAACACGACGTTGTCAGCATAGGAACGGGTCTTGCCGCCGCCGCCGCCGAAATAGTCGATGTCGGCTTCGAGGCCGTACACGAACATGCCGTTCTGGATGTTGTAGCCGATCTGACCGCCACCGACGAAGCCGGTGCTAGACGAACCGCCACGGAAGGGACCGAATGAACCGGTGGCCGGGCCGCTGACGAAACCATTGGCGGTCGTGAAACCGTTTGCGGTCGCGCTACCAGCCTTGTTGTCGAACGAAGCGCCGGCGTTCACACCAGCGTAGAAACCTGTCCAGGTGAAGATCGGAGCAGGATAAAACGGAGCCGGAGGCGGCGAACGCATCGGCAAATCGGCGGCCATTGCGGCGCCGGTCGAGCAGGTCGCCAAGGCTGCGACTGCAAGCAACGAACGTAGGTTCATTTAGGTTCTCCTCCAGAGCTTAAGCTCGAAGTTTAAAGTTACGCAACTGCGGTTTAGTTTCGTGTCGAATCCGCATGGCTTCGTAGATCGAGCTATTCCAGACTTGCTTTTCAAGCACTGTGTTTTCTTAGCCACAGTTCTGATTGGCGGGGCGGGCGTGCTCAATCCCTGACATACCTCTTCGAATTCAAGCAGATTTGTGACCAACCCTCGACGTTTGTGTTTTGGCTTGGTCACGCAAAGGGTCACTGGCCCTTTGACGAAGAGAACTTAAAGCCTCTTAGTGTTGACAAAACGTTGCGTTCCAACGCCCTGCAGGCCGCTGTGTCAAATTTGATACGCTTGCTTTTCGATTTCGTAAACTTGTCCAAAATCGCCATAATTGGGCGTCGGACCTTCGATCAGACGATCGTCAAACCGCAAAGCTATCGTCAGTATTGAGGGTTCGATTCGGTGGGTTGAGATAGACCCGCCACCCAAACCGCATGGAGCGCGGCGTTATCGTCGGTGTGGATCATGTCAGCGACCGCGCCGGCCCCAAGCCGTCCGTGGGTGGCCTGCAACCCCAGAAGCCGCGCCGGCGTCGCGGTTGCCATCTGCAATGCCGTTTCGAGAGGGAACTGCAGCGTATTGGTCAGGTAGGCGACGGCATCGAGCAACGTGATGGCGGCTCCCGCCAGCGTCCCGTCGTCGAGTTCCAGCCGTCCGTCCCGTCGCGTGGCCAGCCGTCCCCCGAGCATAAAGCTGTCGGGGCCACCGGCGGAGGGCGGCATGGCGTCCGAGATCAACGCGATCCCGGGCGCGCCCTTCGCCAGAACGGCAACCCGGAGGGCAGCGTCGGCCACGTGGAACCCGTCGGCGATGAGCCCACAGATGATGGCGGGCGAGGCCAGTGCGGCGCCGACCAGCCCCGGCGCCCTGTGCCCGAGCGGCGACATGGCATTGAACAGATGGGTCGCCGCCGTGGCGCCTGCCGCAAAACCCGCTTGCGCTTCGGCAGCGGTCGCTTCCGCGTGACCGAGACTGACCACAATGCCAGCCTCGACCAACCGTCGGAACAAGGCGGCATCGGCTGACGCGGGCGCGACCGTGACCAGCATGACGCCGACCCGTGCCGCGATCAGCGCATCGGCGTCGGCCGCCGTCATGGCGCGGATGAAGGCGGGTGGATGGGCGCCCGCGCGACGCGGATCGATAAAGGGACCCTCGACATGGATGCCGAGACATCCCGGCACTGTGCCAACACTAGCCCGGACGGCATCGAGTGCCGCTCTCAGCACGGCCGGACGGTCGGTGATGACGGTCGGCAGCAAGGATGTGGTTCCAAACCGCCGATGCGCCGCAGCGATTGCCGCCACGCCCTCCGGCGTCGGATTGTCGTTGAACAGCACGCCGCCGCCGCCATTATTCTGAATGTCAACGAGACCGGGCGCGAGGATCCCACCGTTGAGATCGATGGACCTGGCCGCGCCCGGTCGCGCCTCTGAGGGGACCAAGCCGAGGATCGTCCCGTTCTCGTGGACGAGGGCGTGATCGTCCCAGAAGCGGTTCCCGTCGAAGATGCGAGCGCCGAACAGAACCTCTTTCATAGGGTCTGGGTGACCTTCTGAAGATGCGGCGGCACATCCGGATTGCGGCCGCGCCTTTGGGCGACCCGCTCGGCCAGAGCGTAAAAGCTCTGGAGCATGGCGAGAGGCGCCAACAACGGATGTCCGCAGTCAGCGATAGAGACGCCGAAGCGATCACCAAGGCGCCGATCGAAGCTGGCGCAACGCGCCCCCATACCGGCGAGTTTGTCGCGCGTCGCGTCCATACCGGCGCGAGCCGCGTCCTCGGCCATGAAACACAGAACCGGAAAGTCATCGACGATGAGGCCCGTCGGCCCATGCAGCACTTCGGCCGACGAGAAGGCTTCGGCGTGAATCGCGGACGTCTCCTTCAACTTCAAAGCCGCCTCTGCGGCGGCCGCGAAGGTCGGCCCACGCCCGATGGTGTAAAGCGATCGCTGCGCCGCCACCCACGACACGATCTCGTCCGGGATCGAAGCCGTGTCGGAGAGGCGATCGGGAAGCGCTGCGACAGCCTGGTTCAGGGCAGCATCCTCGCTCCACGCTCCGACCAGGGCGGCCGACGCGAAGAGCGACGCCACCATGGTCTTGGTGGCCGCCACCGAAATTTCCCGCCCGCTGCAAAGCGGTAGAAGCACATCGGCCTCTCTGGCGATCGGCGACGCTACGTCGTTGACGATCGCAATCGTCAACGCTCCACCGGCCTTGGCGGCGCGCTGCATGGCCAGGAGATCAGGGCTTCCGCCCGATTGCGAAATGGTGACCGCCACCCCGCCTTTGAGGCGGAGGGCCGTGCCATAGACCGAGGCGACCGACGGACCGATGGAGCAACACGGCAGCCCGAGGCGCGTCTCGACGAGATGCTTCAGATAAAGCGCCGCATGATCCGAGCTGCCGCGCGCGATCGTCACCACGACGGTGGGGTCCATGTCGCGGAGACGGCGCCCGAGCGCCGCCTGCGCCGCAGCCGTCTCCGCCACTTGGCGTCCGAGCGCCTCCGGGATTTCGGCAACCTCGCGGGCCATGTGGCTGGCGACGGGGGATAACTCGGTCATCGCTTTGAATCCTTGGGATCGCTGATCGGGGCGCGGACTTCGGAGGCAATGTCGTACCGATCGGCGCGATAGATCGATCGGGTGAATTCGCAACATCGCCCGTCGGGCAGGTAAGCCGTGGTCGAGATCGCGAGCGCGGCACTCCCCAGGGGAACGCAGAGGCGCCCCGCCTCGAGGCCTGTCACGGTCACGGCCTGGATGCGCCGCAGAGCGCGACTAGGCTTCAGTCCAACTCGGGCAAATGCCTCGTAAAGCGATGCCCCGATCTCGCCGGGATCATCGAGCAGCAGACGCGGGATAGCCGCGTGATCGATCGCGATCGGCTCGTCGTCCGCATAGCGAAGCCTCGTCAGGCGTATGACCTCGTCGCCCGGCGAGCAGGCCAGCATCACGGCCTCTTCCGGTGTCGCGCGGAAGATCCCGCGTCCGATGTCTCGCGACGACGGACTGAGGCCGCGTGACCGCATCTCCTCGGTAAAGCTCGTCAGGGTCGGCAACGCCGGCTCCGGCACGCCGCGCGGGGTTCGGCGAACGAAGGTACCGACCCCGTGCCGATGGCTAAGCACACCGTCCTCGACGAGGGTCGACAGCACGCGCCGCAAGGTCGTGCGGGAAATTGCAAGCAGGTCGGATAGGTCTCGCTCGCCCGGAAGCATATCGCGATCTTTAAAGCGTCCCGTCGAGATATCCTGGCGCAGCGCCATGAGCGCCGTATCGAACCGGGCATCGCGCGGCACGTTCGAGCCGGACCGGTTCACGGCGCGCGATCCGCACCAGGCAAGGGACAGCCCGCCAAGAGCAAAGCGCCCTCCAGCGGATCGAACAAGGGCTCGTGCAGGCTGCTCAATGTCGTTGCCGGCAAAAAGGGGCGAAGCGCGGAGGCCAAGCCGCCGACAAGCGAGATGCGGACCGCCCCGAGATCCTGAAGCGCACGCGCCAAATCGGCGATCGCGCCCGCCGCTGTATGGACCAGTGAAAGAGCCAGAGGATCACCCGCAATCGAGGCCTCGAAGACCTGTGGTGCGAAAGCTCCGAAATCTCGCGATTTAGCGTGGCGCCCCCACTCGATGAGAGTGACCGGATCGTTGTCGAAGGCTGCCATCAAGGACGTGGTCAGCGTGGTCTGCGGTTCCAGTCGATCATGCGCCCGAAGTGCGCGGCGCAGTGCCTCGAGACCGAGTCGTGCGCCAGACCCATCGTCGCCCATGATGAAGCCGCGCCCTCCGACCGGCGTGCTCAGACCACCGACACGCGCGACTGCGGCACTTCCGGTGCCCGCGATGATGAGGCCCCCGTCTTTGCCGCCATGCGCGCCCAGGCAGGCGATCTCCGCATCGTTGGTTACGGTGACGGAACAGACGTTCTTGAACCGTTCAGCGACCCGGTCAGCGACGGCCCGACTCGAGACGCCCGCAAGGCCAAGCCCCAGATGAAGGCGCGCGCGATCCTCAGCGCCGAGGCCACCTGCCGCCAGACATTGATCGATGCAAAGCGCAATGGTCTCGATCGCGGGCTCGAAATCGAGATAGACGTTTGACCGACCACCTTCGACTGCAGACAGCAGGGTGCCGCGTCCGTCGCGGAGACGCATGCGACAATGCGAGCCGCCTCCATCGACCCCGAGAAACAAGGGCACATCGGTGTGCTGGTGGTCAGACATCAAATCCGTCGGTCCGGGTCACGCGATTCGCGCGACCATAGTGCGGAGACACGGGAAGATACATGCCCGAAAAGCAACCACGACCGGCATCAAACCGACAACTTCGCTCCAGACCACTGGTACATAACAGACAACGGGGTCATCATATCGTCGGTCCGACATTGGAAATCAGTTGGTTGCGCCTACCATCGGCAGTGGCGCAACCTTCTTTATCAACTGGTGCTGGCTTGGTCGAGAATCTCGATGTCGCCGGTCGATAGGCTGAGGTCGGCAGACTTGGCCAAGCTCACGACTTGCTCAACCGTCGTGGCGCTTGCGATGGGGGCGACGATCGACGGCTGAGCCATCAGCCAAGCGAGCGCGACTTCTGACTGCGTCGCATGATGGGCGTCGGCCACTTGATCCAATGCCGCCAAAATCCGCAGGCCGCGGGCATCGAGATATTTCGCCATATTGCCCCCGCGTGGGCTTTTGCCAAAATCCGCCTCGGATCGATATTTCCCGGTCAGGAACCCTGACGCCAGCGAATAATAGGGGATCACGCCGACGCCGCGAGCGACGCACAAAGGCTGCAAACTGGTCTCGAACGCGGATCGATTATACAGATTGTATTCGGGCTGAAGTGTCTCATAGCGCGGCAAGCCGTCGTGTTCACTGAGGTCCAGCGACGCCGCGAGCCGCTCCGTACTGAAATTTGACGCGCCGATGGCCCTGACTTTGCCGCTCTTGATCAAATCGGCATAGGCCGCGATCGTCTCGTCGGGTGGCGTTTTGGCGTCATCACGATGCGATTGATAAAGATCGATCACATCCGTCTGCAGCCGCTTAAGCGATGCTTCAACGGCTTCGACGATATAGGCCTTCGAAAGATTGTCCTTGCCCGGACCCATCTCCATTCCGACCTTGGTGGCGATCACGACCTTGTCGCGGTTGCGCCGCTCGGCTAGCCATTTGCCAATGATGGTTTCGGATTCGCCTCCCTTATTTCCCGGAGCCCAACGGGAGTAGACATCCGCTGTGTCGATGAAGTCGAAACCGGCATCGATGAAAGCGTCGAGCAATCGAAACGACATCGCCTCGTCGGCTGTCCATCCGAAGACATTGCCGCCGAAACACCACGGCGCAACGTTGAATCCCGATCCACCAAGTTGCCGCTTGTTCATGAGGGCCTCGTCTTATGGGCGTGAACGATCACGCGGGGGCAGGTACGTGAATGATCACGCAAGTAAGGGGAGTCGCTGAAAATTGGAGCAGACCGAGCTGGTTCGACGAAGACGAGAAACATGCTCGTTCTATGGTCGGCAGATCGGTGGCTATGCGGGAATGGCGACGGCCACATGCCGCCGCCCGACGCTCGACCCGAACATGCTGTGGCGCGTCAGGTTCCGGTCGCGTCGTTGACGCACTTCTTGGTGAAGCTCGTTTTGGCAGCGCCTGCCAGCTTCTTGCTGGCCGCAGAGGTATCGCAGGTGGTTTTGGCGTCGTTCTGGCATTTCTTCATGAAGCTATTCATCGCAGCGCCCGCCAGCTTCTTGTCGGCCGCGACGCTCTTACACGAGCCGTCCGCCAAGGCAGCCGAAGCCAAGCCACAAAGCATCACCAATGAAAGTGCGGTCTTGAGCATGTGTTTTCTCCCGGCCGACAGATGAGTTCCGTCGCGATCGAAAGATACCGGGTCGGCAAGCGACGTCAACGACGATGGGAGGGTTGGGCAGGCGCAGAGTAGATGGCGGTTCGGCAAGGCTGCGTGGAGCAAGGCTGCAACCAATGAATGCTCACTGTGTTAGCACCATGCACGTTATCGTGCTGAACGCTTAAGGAGCAGACATATGCCCAAGAAAGCTCACGAGGAAGCCGCCGCCCATCACGAGCAGGCCGCCAAGTCCCACCGTACCGCTGCCGAGCATCACGGCAAGGACGACCACGAGACCGCGACCAAGCATTCGACCGAGGCTCACGGCCACTCCGCCAAGGCGCATGAAACCTCCGCCAAGGCCCACACCACATCGGCCGCCAAAAAGAAGTGATGCCGAAAGGCGCCGCCTGATCGCATCGGTCGGGCGTGACGCCGCATCTTTTCTCCGGCCGACCTGAGACGGTCAGCTGACAAGCCGGGCGCGAGCCCGGCTTTTTTTATTCTCTATTTCAGCTTGTTGCGCTCGGCCACCGCCGTGGGCTTGTAATCGTAGGTTGGGTAGAATTCTGTGCGATAGGGACCCCACGCGGTCCGCTCGATAGCACGATTGATCTCGCGCAGACGCTCCGCCGGAAACCGCAGCGTCACCACCTGTCCAATGCCCATCATGACGTACCAAGAGACGATTTCGACATCCTTGGGCGGAAATGTTTCATAGAATTTCTGCTGCGTCAGTTGGGCGTTGAGTTGATCCAAGGGCCGGCTTTGGTCGTGTTTGAAGAAGATCGTCAGCATCACGGTTCCGGCTTGCGGCGCTTCGGCAGCCTTCGGATCCTGCGGTTTGGTTTCTTGGGCATCGGCCGGTCCCGCCAAAAGGCCGATCAGTGCAAAGCAGGCCAGCAGCGTCGCTTTCAAAAACATAGGTGAACCTTCTTTGGGTTGGGATGGACCAGACATGGCCCGATGGCATCATGCGCCCGCGATCTTACACGTGCCTCATGACGGCGGACCCGGTATAGGAAGCTGATCGCAATCAGCAACGAGTTGCTTCATGTCCAAACCACTCGTGGTGTCCATTCCGCATCATCTCGGCAAACAGGAGGCCTTGCGCCGCCTGAAGGACGGGATCGGCTATCTCAAGACCAATCAATCCAACCGCATTTCCGTTCTCGAAGACAAGTGGCTGGACGACCGGCTCGAATTCCTCGTCGGCGCGATGGGACAGACGGCCTCCGGTTCGCTGGACGTCGCCGACGACCAGGTGATTTGTACGGTTCAATTGCCGTGGGTTCTGGCGCTTCTGGCCGACAAGGCGAAGGGTCTCATCCAGAAAGAAGGGACGCTTCTGCTCGAAAAGAAGTAGAGCGATCGTTCGGCCAAGGGAAAATCGACATGCTGCCTGACGTCCAACCGCGCGGATCCCACTTCATCGGCGGCGCTTACGTTGACGCGCCGGGCGGGGCCGAGATCACGTCTCTCTATCCTGCGACCGGCGAGGTCATCGCGCGTGTTCACGCGGCAACGTCGGCGACGGTGGATCAGGCGGTCGATGCAGCACTTGAGGCCCAGCGCGCCTGGGGTCGGAAAAGTGGAGCCGAGCGGGGCCGGGTGCTGCGGAGGGCTGCCGACCTGTTGCGTGACCGCAATCGCGCCCTTTCTCAACTCGAGACGATGGATACCGGTAAGCCGATCAGTGAGACGCTGGTGGCGGATGCCGCGTCGGGAGCCGACTGCCTCGACTATTTCGGCGGTCTCGCGGCTTCGATCGCGGGCGAGCAGATCGACCTCGGCGGCTCGTTTGCCTATACGCGTCGCGAGCCGCTGGGCGTCGTCGGCGCCATCGGGGCGTGGAATTATCCGATCCAGATCGCCTGCTGGAAAGCCGCTCCGGCCCTCGCCTGCGGCAACGCAGTGGTGTTCAAACCTTCGGAGCTGACGCCATTATCGGCGCTGCACCTGGCCGAAATCCTGCTCGAAGCGGGTCTCCCGCCCGGCGTCTTTAATGTTGTGCAAGGACGTGGCGAGACAGGTCGCGCGCTGGTCGAGCACCCTGGCGTCGCCAAAATCTCGCTGACCGGCTCGGTGCCGACCGGCAAAGCCGTGATGGCGGCGGCCGGGGCAGGCATCAAGCATGTCACCATGGAGCTCGGCGGAAAGTCGCCGCTGATCGTGTTCGACGATGCCGATCTCGACAATGCGGTCGGTGGCGCCATGCTGGGAAATTTCTACTCGGCCGGACAGATCTGCTCGAACGGCACGCGCGTGTTCGTGCAGCGCCGTGTCTATGAGGCTTTCCTCGACCGGCTCACGCGCCGCACGGATGCGATCAGGCTCGGCGATCCGCTCGATCAGGCAACCCAGATGGGCCCCCTCATTTCGGAGCAGCAGCGCGTCAAGGTGTTGTCCTATATCGAGGTGGGGCGGCAGGAAGGCGCGCGGCTGGTTACCGGCGGCGAGGCCCCGAGCCTCCCCAGATTCGAGAAGGGGTCGTTCGTTCGGCCGACCATCTTCGCCGATGTGCAGGATGGGATGCGGATCGCACGAGAGGAGATCTTCGGGCCGGTCATGAGCGTGTTGGTATTCGATCATGAGGACGAGGTCGTCGAGCGGGCCAATGATACCGAATTTGGCTTGGCGGCCGGCGTCTTCACTAAAGACATCCAGCGGGCGCACCGCACGATCGCCAACCTGCAGGCCGGCACCTGCTGGATCAACGCCTATAATCTAACCCCGGTCGAGGTGCCGTTCGGCGGCGTCAAACGCTCCGGCGTCGGGCGGGAAAACTCACGCGCCGCGATCGATCATTATACGCGGCTGAAGTCGGTCTATGTCGAAATGGGCGACGTCGACGCGCCGTTCTAAGCCGCATCCCGCAGCGGAAACAGCGACAGAAGACCCTCCTCGGACGCCGCGCAGACGCCGGCCTCGGTGATGAGGCCGGTGACGAGGCGAGCCGGAGTGACGTCGAACGCATAATTCAGCGCCGGACTGCCCTCGGGGTAATCCGCACGGTTTCGATCGCACCCGACGCTGTGACGCCGCTCATATGCGTGACCTCGAGGGGCGAGCGTTCCTCGATCGGGATCTCGGCCCTGCCGTCGCTCATGCGCCAGTCGATCGTCGAAGCCGGAAGCGCCACATAGAACGGCACGCCGTTGTCGTGAGCCGCGAGCGCCTTCAGATAGGTGCCGATTTTATTGCAGACGTCGCCGGTCCGGGTCGTCCGGTCCGTCCCGACAATGCAGAGATCGACTTGACCGTGCTGCATGAGGTGGCCGCCGACGTTGTCGACCACGATCGTATGCGGCACCCCTTCCTGACCGAGCTCATAGGCCGTCAAACTAGCGCCCTGGTTGCGTGGCCGTGTCTCGTCGACCCAGACATGGACCGGAAGGCCAGCGCGATGCGCCTTGTAGATCGGAGCCAGCGCGGTGCCCCAATCCACGGTCGCGAGCCAGCCTGCATTGCAATGGGTGAGGATGTTGATGGTGCGCGATCGGCCGGCGCGCTCCCACTGATTTCGGATCAGATCGGCTCCATGCTGACCGAGCGCGGAACAGACCGCGACATCTTCTTTGGCGATCGCGGCCGCTTCGGCAAAGGCGGTGGCAGCGCGGTCCGCCTCGGGTAAAGCCGCAAGGCGGCGGCGCATGCGCTCCAACCCCCAACGCAGATTGACAGCCGTCGGCCGCGTGGCGATCAACAGATCGAACGCAGCCTCAAGGTTCGATGACGTCGGCTCCTCGGCCATGGCGAGCGCCAGTCCGTAGGCCCCGGTCGCTCCGATCAGCGGCGCACCCCGCACGGTCATATCGCGAATGGCCGTGGCGGCCTCCTCGGCGGTAGCGAGCGTCTTGACCACGAAGCGATGCGGCAGAACCGTCTGGTCGATGACCTTGACGCTGCCGTGGCGGCCGTTGGGCTCGACCCAGATCGTGCGAAAAGGCGTCTTGTCGATCAGCATGGTCGGCCCCGGTTGCGATGACGTTCGTCTTGGTGATCTAACCCGAACGGCAGCGGCGTGCCAGCGACTGCCTCAGCTTGCAAGCGCGTCGCTTTGCAAACGCGGCAGCAGGTCGCGGGCGGCCTCCACGAAGACCACATCGATCGGCGCACTCAATCCTCGGACGGCGGTCGCTTCGGCTCGTAAGTCGCGCGTGTCCAACCGCCCGTGATCGGCAACAATCTGCGACACGGCCATCTGGACGCCAGCCGTCTTGGCCATGGCTTCGAGGCGGCTGGCGACGTTCATGGCCAGACCGATAACCGACATGGCGGGTTTCTCGCCATAGCCCACGCGGCCCAGAACATGAGCGCCCGCATGCAGGCCCATGGCGATCCGGAGGGGTTGCCGCATCTCGTTTACGAGGCGCTCGTTGAGCGCCGATAGAGCGCGATCGATCTCGGCCGCCGCCACCATGGCGGATCGGCAGGTTGCGGCGAGCCCGGCCGGGTCGCCAAACAGGGCGATCAGCCCATCGCCTGCATAATTGGTGATCCATCCGTCATTCGCATGGATCGGGCCACCCACCGTGCCAAAAAACTGATTGAGGATGTAGATCACGTCGAACGGCAGCCGACTCTCGGTCAGGGCCGTGAACCCCCGCATGTCGACGAATAAAACCGCGAGCTCTCGCTCGGCTGCCGTGTCGGCCTCCGCCATTGCGGGAAGCCGCTGTTCGGTCGTGGCGGATTTCAGAAGCGGCATGATCGTGATGGCGGCAGAGGGGCGAAGTTGGCAGGCGAGGCGGACATTGTCTGCCGCCCCGATCGTCTTCAGGGTCTTGCGTTCGGCGTCGGAAGGCGGCGCCGCCTCAGCGCCGCCGCTCAAAACCAGAACGCGGCAGGTCGAGCAGCGACCGCGGCCGCCGCAGGTCGACAGATGGGGGATTTTATTCCGGCGGCTGATTTCCAGCACCGTTGGGCCGAGCTCGGTTCGGACCAACGGTCCGCCGACATACTGAACCTGGATCCGCTTGGCGCGCTGCGACACGGCGAGGCCCAGCGCCACGGCCGCCGCGATTGCGAACAGCCCGACCACATACCCGTTCTGCGCGTCCTCTCGCACCGACTGGATGCTGGCCGAGGCGCGCTCATCGGGCCAATGCGTCTCAGCTTTCAGGGCCTGGAACCGGGCCGGATCCCTAATGGCGGCTTCGATGATGCGGCCCTGAACGCTGGAGCCGGCGAGCGCCGCAAAGGGCAACAAGACAGCGATTGCGAGCAGCAGCGGGGCAAGGCGTCGATACAGCGGGGTCGACCTTAGCCAGAAGTGGAGACCGAGGCATCCGTGGATCCAGACCAAGAGCAACAGAACGCTCTGAGGCACGAACGAGACTGGCCAGATTCTGGCAAGTTCATAGGAATAGGTGTCCGAGACACCGAAAGCGGTGGCGGCCACGCGGGTATTGACGATGTGAGGTAACAAAAAGATCGGAATCGCGAAGCCGAGGACGATCTGCGCCCATTCGGCGATGGGCAATCTGAGGGTGCGACGGCGCACCATCTTCCAGGTCGCCAAGGCCACATGGATCAGCAGCGCCGCGAGAAGAACGATGCTGCCGATGATCGATCGGTCTATCGCGATGCGCCAGTCGTCGAACACCAGCATCGCATCAAGGCTGACCAGTCCCAATGCGTGATTGAAAAAATGCGCGGTCGCGAAGGCGAACAGGATGAGCCCCGAGACGAGACGGGCCTTCTGCACCAGCGACCCGCGCCACAGATCATGTTGGGCCAAGATGCGTATCCGGTAAGGATCAGTCGTTCGGCATGCGGGACCGTCCTGCTTCGCGGCAGCCGCGTCAACCCGTGAGGCCCGGTCGCGGCAGGTTGTCGCTTCTTTGCGCGTCGCGACAAAAAGAGGCAGTCGCCTGAAAGTCGATCGGCTCTTAGGCAATTGCTCCAACGCACTGCCGAGATTTCGCACATTAGAATGGTTCTGCTTGACAAGGTCCTGTCACACTGAAAACTTGACCAAATGGTCAGGTTCGAAGGGTGGCGGCGATGGAGCAGAGCAGCGAAACGGTGACGGGGGGACGTCTATCGGCCGACCAATATGCGCGAAATTTTGCTGACCTGACGCCGCCGCTGACCCGGCATGAGGCTTTCGTCGAATCCGATCGGTGCTACTTCTGCTACGACGCGCCCTGTCAGAACGCCTGTCCGACCAAGATCGATATTCCGCTCTTCATCCGTCAGATCGCGGCCGACAATGCCATCGGGGCCGCAGAGACGATTTTGTCCGCAAACATCATGGGCGGAATGTGCGCCCGCGTCTGCCCGGTCGAAACCCTCTGCGAGGAAGCCTGCGTCCGCGAACATGCGGAGCATAAGCCCGTTCACATCGGCCTGCTGCAGCGGCACGCGACCGACGCGATCATGAAGACCGGCCAGCAGCCCTTCCGACGTGGTCCTGAGACGGGTCGCCGCGTGGCGGTCGTGGGGGCTGGCCCGGCGGGTTTGGCGTGTGCCCATCGTCTCGCGCAACTCGGCCACGCCGTCACGCTGCTCGATGCCAAGCCCAAGCTCGGCGGCCTCAACGAATATGGGATCGCGACCTACAAGGCCGTCGACGATTTTGCCCAAAGGGAAGTGGACTTCATTCTGTCGATCGGCGGGATCGAAGCGCGGGCCGGGGTAGCGCTGGGACGCGACTTCGATCTCGCCTCGCTCCGGGCCGAATATGACGCGGTGTTCCTGGGCCTCGGGCTCGCGGGCTTTAATGCGCTCGAGGGAATGGACGAGGCCGCTCATGTGATCGATGCGGTCGGCTTCATCGAGCAACTTCGTCAGGCCTCCGACAAGTCGACCGTGGCGGTCGGCCGCCGCGTCGTGGTGATCGGCGGCGGCATGACGGCGGTGGACGCGGCCGTGCAATCAAAGAAGCTCGGGGCCGAAGAGGTCACGATCGTCTATCGGCGCGGGCCAGAACACATGAAGGCGAGCCTCTTCGAGCAGGAACTGGCGCAGCGCAACGGCGTCACGATCCGCCATTGGGCGAGCCCGGCGGGGTTTGAGCAGGCGAGCGGCCGTGTGTCGGCAGCCCTGTTCGCGCAGCGATCGCCCAGCGACGCGGCGGGCGGCACGGCTTTGGCGGCCAATGGCGGTTCGGCCCTGAGGATCGAGGCCGACATGGTGTTGCTGGCGATCGGCCAAAGCTTCATCGAAGCACCGCTTGGGCAGGGGACCTTGGCGCTGTCGGGCGGCAGGATCGTGATCGACGACGAACGCCGTACGTCACTGCCCGGCGTCTGGGCCGGCGGCGACTGTGTCGCGGGGGGCCAAGACCTGACCGTCAGCGCAGTCGAGGATGGCAAGCAGGCCGCCCTCTCGATCGATCGTCTGTTGCAAGCCGCCCAACAATCCGTCGCAGGCCAGGAGGGGTGACCATGGTCGATCTGAGCACGAATTTTCTCGGTATCCGCTCTCCAAACCCATTCTGGCTCGCCTCGGCGCCCCCGACCGACCGCATGACCAATGTGGTCCGCGCCTTCAAGGCGGGCTGGGGTGGCGTCGTCTGGAAAACGCTTGGCGAGGACCCGCCTGTCGTCAATGTGTCGGGCCCGCGCTACGGCGCGATCCACGGTCCGGATCGGCGGCTCATCGGCCTCAACAACATCGAGCTCATCACCGATCGCCCACTCGACCTCAACCTGCAGGAAATCAAACAGGTCAAGCGCGACTGGCCGGACCGCGCCATGGTGGTGTCGATCATGGTGCCCTGCGATGAGGCGAGCTGGAAGGCGATCCTGCCGCGCGTGGAAGAGACGGGCGCTGACGGGATCGAGTTGAATTTCGGGTGCCCGCACGGCATGTCGGAGCGTGGTATGGGCTCGGCGGTTGGTCAGGTCCCCGAATATATCGAGATGGTGGCGCGCTGGTGCAAAGCCTACACGCGGATGCCGGTGATCGTGAAGCTGACGCCGAACATCGCCGATATCCGGCATCCGGCACGAGCGGCGAAGCGCGGCGGGGCCGATGCCGTGTCGCTCATCAACACGATCAATTCGATGATGGGGGTCGATCTCGACCGCATGTGTCCGTCGCCGCAAGTCGACGGTAAGGGAACCCACGGCGGTTATTGCGGGCCGGCCGTCAAGCCGATCGCGCTCAGCATGGTGTCGGAGATCGCGCGTGATCCCGAGACCTACGGACTGCCGATCTCGGCGATCGGCGGCATCACGACCTGGCGCGACGCGGCCGAATTCATCGCCATGGGGGCCGGTTCGGTGCAGGTCTGCACCGCCGCGATGACCTATGGGTTCAAGGTCGTGGAGGAGATGATCACCGGCTTGAAAACATGGATGGCCAGCAAGGGTTACGAGCGGATCGACGACTTCAGAGGAATGGCGATCGGCAACGTGACCGATTGGCAATATCTCAACCTCAATTATGTCGTGAAGGCCAGCATCGATCAGGACCTCTGCATCAAGTGCGGCCGCTGCCACATCGCTTGCGAGGACACATCGCATCAGGCCATCACGGCGATGGTCGACGGGGCGCGTAAGTTCGTCGTGAAGGACGAAGAATGCGTCGGTTGCAACCTCTGTGTTGAGGTTTGCCCAGTCGAATCATGTATCACGCTCGTCCATCAGACCGAGGGTGTCGATCCGCGCACGGGCCTACTGAACAATCGTCCCTATGCCAATTGGACGACCCACCCCAACAACCCCGCATCGGCGGCGTTCAAGCAAGCTGCCGAATAAGGTGAGGGTGATGCGTCAGGATTAGGCGGTCATCGGCGCAGGCGAGGCGAGTTCGGCGCGGGCGCGGTCGATGGCGGTTGCAAGAACGTCGGCCGCCTGCGCGCCCGACACAGCGAAAGACTGAGCGAAGATGAAAAACGGCACGCCCGAGACGCCAATTCGAACCGCCTGAGCAATCTCGGCCTGGATCAGTTCGATGTCGCGCGAGCCCGCAAGGGCTTCTGCCACCTCCACGCCGTTCAGACCGGCCGAAGCCGCTAGATCGGCCAGAACCGCCGGCGAACCGATGTCGCGACCGTCGACAAAATAGGCTCGGAACAGCGCCTCGGCGACGGCATCCTGCACGCCTGCGGCCGCCGCCCAATGCAGCACGCGATGCGCGTCGAGCGTATTGACCGATCGGGTGATCCGGTCGAAAGCGAATTCTAGCCCTTCGCCGCGCCCCGCTTCGGTCAGGCGCCCATGGATCTCATCGATCCGCTCGGCGCTGCCGAACTTCTTGATCATGTAGTCGCGCCGATCGAGACCACCGGCCGGGATCGTCGGGTCGAGCTGAAAGGGGTGCCAGCGCACGGTGATGTCGTCGTCGGCGCGTTCGGCCAGTGCGGCCTCAAGCCGGCGTTTGCCGACATAGCACCAGGGGCAGACGACATCGGAGACGATGTCGATCACGAGCGGCGGCCGGCTGTCGATCGGATCGGTCATCGGGAATCCTTGGCCATCGGGCTCTGCGTCAGGGCGCCTTGCGCCACCAATATTCGATCGGAGAGGTATTGCTCAAGCCGAACAAGGGCAAGTGCTCCGGATGGCGAAGCGTCGCGGAATAGGCGACCCACTGATCCGCCGAGTGATAGAGCGGGATAATGTAGAAGCCCGACAGCAACACCCGATCATAGGCCCGCACGGCCGCGACAAAATCGTCTTGGGTCGTGGCCGACAGCATGGCGGCGATCATTGCATCGATGGCTGTCGAGCGTGCACCGGCCAGGTTGAACGAAGCCTCCTGTGCGGCGCTGGCCGACCCCCAACGGGAGCGTTGCTCTGCCCCGGGCGACGGAGATGCGGTCCACGTTCCAAACATCATATCGAAATCAAAGGCCTGCCGACGCCTTTGATATTGCACCTCGTCGACGGAGCGCACATGGGCCACGACCCCGATCCGCGCGAGGCTTTCGGAATAGGCGAGCGCCAGCCGCTCCTGGCTGCGGTTCGTCACCATGATCTCGAAGCTGAGCGGCTCGCCCGCACGAGACACCAGCAACCCGTCGTGAATGTCGTAGCCGGCTTGTTTCAGCAACGCCAAAGCGGCCTGCGCGGGACGTCGGTCGCGCCCCGACCCATCCGTGGTCATTTGGCGCCATGTTCCGGCAAGGATGTCGGGCCTGACCGCCTGCGGGAACGGCGCGAGCAGGCTCCGTTCGGCGGCGTCGGCCGGACGCCCCGTGGAGGCAAGATCGCTATCGGCGAAGAAGCTGTCGGTCCGCCGGTAGAGGCCGTTGAACAGCACGGCGTCGATCCATTCGAAATCGAACATGTCGCCCAGCGCCTCGCGCACCAGAACGTCGGCGAAGATCGGCCGCCGCGTGTTGAAGGCGAAGCCCTCCATGCCCTTCGGCAGGCCGGAGTGGACCGTCTCCTTAATGATCCGGCCATCACGTACGGCCGGGATGTCGTAGCCAGTCGTCCAGCGGGTGGGGTCGGTCTCGAGCCGGTAGTCGCACAGCCCCGCCTTGAAGGCCTCGAACATGCCGTTCGCGTCGCGATAATAGTCGATCGTGACCGTGTCGACGTTGAACATGCCCCGTCTGATCGGTTTGTCTTTGGCCCAATAATCGGGATTCTTCTGAAGGGTTAGGCGTTGGCCGGGCACCACCGAGGCGACCCGATAGGGTCCCGTCGCAATCGGCGGCGCAAGCGACGTGTCGTCGAACGCCTTCGGGTCGACGTGGTTCTTCGGCAGCACCGGCATGAGGCCGAGCGTCATCGGCATCTCCCGGTCGTTCAACCCGCGCAGATCGAAATGCACCGTCAGCGGATCCGGGCTGTCGACGGATTTGATCAGGCTGAAGGCGGCGCGCTGCTGCGGTCGCCCCTTCTGCTTGAGCAAATTAAACGTGAAGATCACGTCGTCGGCCGTCACCGCCGACCCGTCGGAAAACCGGGCCTGCGGATCGAGATGAAACGTCACCTCGTCGCGCGCCGCATCGGTATCGATCGACCTCGCGATCAGCCCGTAGAGCGTGAAGGGCTCGTCGAGCGAGCGCGTCATCAGCGTCTCGAAGACGTTGGTGTTCAGACCCTGGGCGGTCGAGCCGGCCTTCAGATTGAACGGGTTCAGGCTATCGAACGTGCCGAGATAGCACATGGCGAGCTTACCGCCCTTGAGAGCCTCAGGGTTCGTATAGGGCAGGTGGCTGAAATCGGCCGGCAAAGCCGGGGCGCCGTGCATGGCGATCGAGGGAGCGTCGACCGCACGGGCGCAGGCGAGAGGCGCGGCCGCCAGCAACAGGCCTCCGGCGATCGCGAGCAAAGGTCGCAGGCAGCTGTGCGCGGGCATGATGGATCGACCGGTCGTGAAGCTCATGCGGTGGGCATGCCGAATCTGGAGGCGAAGGTCCAGCCTCTCATACGAGTACCGGCGACCGACATCCAGACGATCGCGACAGACCGGAACGAGATGTCTGGCGTTCGACCGGCGGAACGACTAAGGAACCCGTGGTCAACCTGTCGCCTTAATCCACAGCAAAGACCTTTGAATCGTTTCGCGCCTCGGCGAACGCGATGCTGCAACGGCATCCTGGTCGCGGAGGCGTCCGCTCATCGCAACCCGGCCGGCATGCTGCCAACCGACCTCGAAGGATGTCTATATGTTGTTTCGTCTGACGCGCACGCGTGCCGCTTCTCTTGCGGTGTGCATCAGCCTCGCGGCCCAGGGGTTTTCCGGCGCAGCCTTTGCCCAAGCCGCCAAGCAACCCGCCGCTCCTGCGGCTCAGGGGCAGCAGGCTCAACCGCAGGGACCCATCAAGGTCGATCTGCAGCCCTCCCAGGCCGATTGGACCAAGGTGTGCGGCAAGGACCAGGGCGCCAACAAGGAAATCTGCTACACGACCCGCGATTTCGGCAGCGCGCCGGATCAACCCCCGGCCATCGCGGTCGCGGTCTACGACATTAAGGGCGACGACACGCGGATCGTTCGACTGCTGATGCCGGTGGGCTTGCTGCTGAAGCCGGGCTTCCGCTTCTCGATCGATAAGGGCCCGCAGACCGATGGCGCTTTCGAGATCTGCATGCCCAACGGCTGCTTCGCCGAAGCGAAGGTGAAGGGTGTGTTGATCGACCAGTTGAAAAAGGGCACGCTGCTCAATGTGTCCGTGAAAAACTCGGTCAACAACGAAGTGAGCTTCACGATCCCGCTCGCCGGGTTCGGCAAGGCCTTCGATGGCGCGCCGATCGACCCCAAGGTTCTCGAGCAGCAGCAGCAGCAGCTTCAGCAGCAGTTGGAAGCCAAAGCCAAGCAGCAGCGCCAGTTGCTCGAGCAGCAAAACGGCACGGCTGGCGCTCCGGCCACCCCCGCGGCACCTGCAGCACCGGCGCCGGCCAAGAAGTAAGCTGGCTTAGCTGTCTAAAAAATCGAAGCCCTGCGGGTCATGTGACCCGCAGGGCTTTTCTTTGTCGATGATCGGGACCGAGCGTGCAGGTGCAAGCTCGGCCTTAGTTCCGAGGAATCGACTTGGCCTTATATTCTCCATCCTCGGTTCGGACGAACACCTCTTCGATCTGCGCGTTTCGAAGGGGTTCGCCGGAGGTGTCGGGCAAGAGGTTTTGCTCAGACACATAGGCCACATACTCGGTCTCGGTATTCTCGGCGAACAGGTGATAAAACGGCTGATCCTTGCGTGGACGCACGTCTTCGGGAATCGCCATCCACCATTCCTCCGTATTCGCGAAGACGGGATCGACATCGTAAACAACGCCGCGGAACGGGTATTTTCGATGCCGAACTACTTGGCCGATGCCGAATTTTGCGGTGCTTTCTTTCATTCAGGTCGCCATATCGGTCCGTTCATCCCACTGCGGAGCAGCGCGACCGGACGCCTCTTGAGGTCGGGATCAGACGGTGATTTTAGCGTGTTCGAAGGTGGAGGGAAGTGTTCCTTCGGTCCACTTGCGATGCTCCCTGGCGAAAGCGTCGATTCATCGTTACATTGCGCTCAAAGAGATCCGCGCTGGGCGCGGCATCATGGAGAACGAGGATGGGTGCTTCGGCATCACGTTTCAAGGTCGTCTCGCTGACGGACGCTGCGGCCGATCGGGTCCGCGAGATCATGGCTAACGCATCGGGCGGGCAGTTTGGCTTGCGCGTCGGCGTGAAGAACGGCGGCTGCGCCGGCATGTCCTATACGATGGAATTTGCCGACGCGGCCATGCCGCATGATGAAGTGATCGAAGACAAGGGCGTCCGCGTCCTCATCGATCCGAAAGCCATTCTGTTCCTGCTCGGAACCCGGATGGATTTTAAAACCGACAAGCTGTCCTCGGGCTTCGTGTTCGAGAACCCGAACCAGACCTCGGCTTGCGGCTGTGGCGAGAGTGTCGCGATCACGCCCGCCACCCCGGACGCGATGGCGGCCTTGAACTAAGGGTCGCCGGCTCGGCAACAAAAAAAGTGCGGCAGGATCTGCCGTGCTTTTTTTGTTTCATATCATCCGCTTCTACTTGATGCGGACCGGACGCAACAGGAAGGACGGCACGTGATCGCCAAGGCCGATCACCGGCGTATCTTCCTCATCGCGGTCGCGATAATGGCGACGGGGTGCCGGCGTCTCGGCGGGCGAGCGAGGACGCTGGGCCTCGGCCGGCCGGTTGTTGCCGTTTCGATTGTTGGACGGCGCGCCACGATCCCTCGAGGGGGCGCGCTCAAGCCGTTCGGGCCGCTCCTGAACGCGAGGTTCCTGAGCTTCGACCCGTGCCGGCGACGCGTCGGACCGGACCGTCGCGGCCTGGGCGCGAGAGGTCGGCGCGACATCGGCGGAGGCGCTGCGATCGGGATTGCGCGTCGAGGATCGACGCGATGATCTTACGTCACGTCCGGAGGACGACCGATCACCCTGAGACGGCCCGCGCCGGCGATCGCTGGTCGACTCGTCGTCGCCTTCGTCGGTGATCTGGTCCGGGGTCACACCCGCCCACTCGATCTTGCGCTGGATCAACTTTTCGATGTCGTCGATGTAGCGCTGATCGGCACGCGTCACGATCGACAAAGCGGTGCCGAGTTTGCCAGCGCGGCCGGTCCGCCCGATGCGATGGACATAATCCTCCGCATGGGTCGGCACGTCGAAATTGAACACGTGGCTCACATCCGGAATGTCGAGGCCGCGGGCCGCGACATCCGAGCAGACCAGCAAGCTGACATCACCGTTTCGGAATGCGTCGAGCGACAACATCCGGGCGCGCTGATCCATGTCACCATGCAAGGCCCCGACCGAAAAGCCATGCTTTTCGAGCGACTTGGTCAAGATGGCCACATCCCGTTTGCGATTCGAGAAGATGATCGCATTTTTGAAACCGGCCGACTTTCGCAACAATTGACGCAACGTCTCGCGTTTGGCGGAACCGGGAGCGGACGCCACCAGCCCCTGCGTGATCGTTTCAGTCGTCGAGGATGCACGCGCGACCTCGATGCGGATCGGGTTGTGCAAGAATTGCTGGGTCAGACGAGTGATCTCCGGCGGCATGGTGGCCGAGAAGAACAAAGTCTGGCGCGTGAACGGCACGAGCTTACAGATGCGCTCGATATCAGGGATGAACCCCATGTCGAGCATACGATCGGCTTCGTCGATGACCAGAATTTCGATACCGGTCAGCAGCAGCTTGCCGCGTTCGGCAAAGTCGAGAAGTCGCCCCGGGGTTGCGATCAGGACATCTGCGCCGCGCGTGATCTTGGCTTCCTGGTCGCTGAACGAGACGCCGCCGATGAGCAGCGCCACATTGATCTTGTGGTTGATGCCGTAGCGCACGAAAGATTCTTCGACCTGTGCGGCAAGCTCGCGGGTAGGCTCCAGGATCAGGGTCCGTGGCATTCGCGCCCGGGCGCGACCTTGTTCAAGGCGGGACAGCATGGGCAGCGTAAAGGCCGCTGTTTTACCCGTGCCGGTCTGCGCGATTCCGAGGACGTCGCGGCCGGCGAGCGCATGTGGAATGGCTTCGGCCTGGATCGGCGTTGGGGTCTTGTAGCCCGCCGCGTCGATGGCCTGAAGGACCTTGTCGCTCAGGCCGAGTTCGTTAAAATTCATTAGTTCATCTTGCGTGAGAGAGCGATAAAGGGAACACAAGCAAACCACGTTTGTGGATGCACGCGCGTTGATCGCTCATCAGCCAAGATCACGCGACTGTTCTACACTTTCAACGTTTCACTTAAGGATTAATCTCGGCGAGTCAACAGCGAGATGCTGCAGCATGGCTTCTTCGGGCCTGTATTGCCTGTAAACCGCTCTGATTCGACCATCAGATATCCACGAGGTTGCCGGCTGCCGGAGCACGGGCCTGAATAAAGGCGAACCGAGCCTCTGGCTTGTTGCCCATCAGCCGCTCGACAGCGCCAGCGGTTCCCTCGATCTGGTCTTCAGCGATCATGACACGGAGGAGCGATCGTTTGCTCGGGTCCATCGTGGTTTCCTTCAAATCGCGCATCGGCATTTCGCCAAGGCCCTTGAAGCGGCTGATCTCGATCTTGCCTTTGCCGCTCAGCTTGCTGCGGATTAACTCGTCCTTGTGTTTATCGTCGCGCGCATAGACCGACTTGGTGCCCTGGGTCAGTCGAAACAACGGGGGCACCGCGAGATAAAGATGACCCGTATCGATCAATTTCGGCATCTGACGATAGAAATACGTGATCAGCAACGATGCAATATGGGCACCATCGACATCGGCGTCAGTCATGATGATGATCTTGTCGTAACGCAGTTCGTCGTCCCGATACTGGGCGCCGGTGCCGCAGCCGAGCGCCTGCGCCAAATCGGCGAGTTGCTGGTTGGCCGCGAGTTTGTCGCGCGTTGCATTGGCGACATTCAGGATCTTACCACGAAGCGGCAGCACCGCTTGGGAGGCGCGGTCGCGCGCCTGTTTGGCCGAACCACCCGCAGAGTCGCCTTCGACGATGAAAAGCTCGGAGCCCTGGGTCGAATTGTTCAGGCAATCCGCCAGCTTGCCCGGCAGACGCAGTTTGCGGGTCGGGGTCTTGCGCGCCGTGTCTTTTTCGGCGCGGCGGCGCTGCCGCTCTTCAGCCCGGTCGATGCTCCAGTCGAGCAGCCGCAACGCCTGCGAGGGCGTATCGGCCAGCCAATGATCGCAGGCGTCGCGCACGGCGGCATCGACGATCCGCGACGCTTCTAGCGTCTGCAGCCGCTCTTTGTTCTGGCCCTGGAACTCCGGCTCGCGGATGAACACCGACAGCATGGCGGTGCAGCCTTGCAGCACATCGTCGGCCGTCACCGCAGCGGCACGTTTGGCTTGTCCGATCCGCTCGGCGTGATCCTTGAGGGCGCGGAGGAGGGCGGATCGCAACCCCGCCTCATGGGTGCCGCCGTTCGGCGTCGGGATCGTGTTGCAATAGGATCGGACGGATCCATCGTCGTCGGACAGCCATGTCACGGCCCATTCGACCGAGCCGTGACCACCTGCTTTGGTGACTTTGCCGGTGAACGGCTGATCGGTCACGAGGGACCGGCCATCGACCTCGCGTGCGAGAAAATCCTTCAGGCCGCCGGGAAAGCGGAAGGACGCCTCGGTCGGCACGGAGGAGCCGGGCGGAATACGCTCCGGCGCGCACCGCCAACGGATTTCGACACCACCAAACAGATAGGCCTTGGACCGCGACATGCGGAGCAGCCGCGCCGGGTCCAGACTGGAGCCTTCGCCGAAGATCATGGCGTCGGGCCGAAACCTGATCCGGGTTCCACGCCGATTCTGCACGCGGCCGACGGTCTCGAGTGGACCGAGAGCGAGACCGCGTTCGAACACCTGACGATAGAGCGTCTGCCCGCGGGCCACCTCGACCTCGAGCCGCTCCGACAAAGCGTTGACGACCGAAACGCCGACGCCGTGCAATCCACCCGACGTCTGATACGCACCCGAATCAAACTTACCGCCGGCGTGCAGCACCGTCATGATGACTTCGAGGGCCGATTTGTTCGGGTATTTGGGATGCGGATCGATCGGGATGCCGCGCCCGTTATCCGTGACGCTGACGAAATTATCGGCCTCGACGCTGATCTCGATGAAGGTCGCATGTCCCGCGACCGCCTCATCCATGGCATTGTCGATCACCTCGGCGAAAAGATGATGCAAGCCGGACGCGTCGGTGCCGCCGATATACATGCCGGGGCGTCGGCGCACCGGTTCGAGCCCTTCAAGCACTTCGATCGAGGAGGCGGTAT
Organism: Lichenihabitans psoromatis; assembly: GCF_004323635.1. Lineage (NCBI taxonomy): Bacteria > Pseudomonadati > Pseudomonadota > Alphaproteobacteria > Hyphomicrobiales > Lichenihabitantaceae > Lichenihabitans > Lichenihabitans psoromatis. The sequence continues at coordinate 3,608,543 of NZ_CP036515.1, read as the reverse complement.
AGCCGTCCTCTCCCGGTGTCGAGAGGCTTGGTGTCGAAAGGCTTGGCGTCGACAGGTTCGGCGCGCCCCCCGAGACGACCGGCGCGGTCCGCTTGCGTCCGCGCGCCGGCCTGTCCTCAGGCTCCGGCGTCTGCACGCTCGGTTCCGAATTGAAAAGATCGTCGCTGTCGACCATAAGGTGTCGGACCCCAGTATTCCTTGGTGGTTTATCGCACGGATTACGCGTGCGACGAACAAATAGGAAACGTTTTCCCCATCAACGAGCCCGGTTCGTAGTCGCGGGGCCAGTTGCGCCGAACCGGACGCCCATGAGCCGCGCTTTTCTCGGAGTCGAACACTCGATGCTCGGCCGTGCCTGGCGCGATCGGCTTGCGGTCGCCGAAGCCGTGCAGGCCGATGCGATTCGGCAGACGCTGGGCCTCTCCGATCTGCTCTCCCGCGTTGTTGCGGCACGCGGCCAGACGGCGGTCTCTGCACCGGGCTTTCTGGCGCCCAGCCTGCGCGACGCGATGCCCGACCCGAACGGCCTGAGCGGCATGGAAGCAGCGGTCGAGCGGCTCGCCGGAGCCGTCGTTTCTGGGGAGGCGGTCGCTATCTTTGGCGACTACGATGTCGACGGCGCCTGTTCGGCAGCTCTCCTGTCCGACTATCTGACGGCCGCCGGACTGCGACCGGCGATCCACATTCCCGACCGTATCTTGGAAGGCTACGGGCCGAACATCCCGGCCATTCAGGCGCTGAAGCGCGCGGGGGCGGATCTGCTGGTGACCGTCGATTGCGGGACGACCAGCACCGAACCGCTCGAAGAAGCCCGTCGTCTCGGCCTCGATTGCGTGGTGATCGATCATCATCAGGCGCCGCTGGATCTTCCGCCGGCTCAAGCGATCGTGAACCCCAATCGGCAGGACGATCTCTCGGGCCTTGGTCACCTCTGCGCGGCTGGCGTCGTCTTCATGGTGCTGGTCGCGCTGCATCGCGACCTGAGGGCGAGGGGGTTCTGGGCCGGCAAGCCGATGCCGGATCTGCTGGCGGCGCTCGACCTCGTCGCCTTGGCGACGGTGGCCGATGTCGTGCCGCTGGCCGGGCTCAACCGCGCCTTCGTGGCGAAGGGCCTCGCGGTGATGCGTCTACGCGCCCGGCCTGGGCTTGCGGCTCTATTCGACATCGCCGGGACCGAGGGTCCGCCGACGGCATTTCATCTCGGCTTTCTGGTAGGGCCGCGAATCAATGCGGGTGGCCGGATCGGAGACGCGGCGCTCGGAGCGCGGCTGCTGCTGACGCGCGATCCACTCGACGCGCGGCGCATCGCCGAACAGCTTGACCAACTCAATCGCGAGCGCCGCTCTATCGAAGCGAGCGCCAGCGAAGAAGCCGAGGCCGCAGCCTTCGCGGTCGCCGAAACGACGGACGCACCGGCCTATGCGGCGCTCGTCACCAGCGGTGCGGGTTGGCATCCCGGGGTTGTCGGCCTCGTCGCGTCGCGTTTGCGCGAACGCTATGAGCGGCCCGCCTTCGCGATCAGCCTCGATGGGTTGGTCGGCACCGGGTCTGGACGGTCGATTCCGGGCGTGGATCTCGGGCGTATCGTGCGGGCTGCGGTTGAGACCGGCTTGCTGATCAAGGGCGGCGGCCATGCCATGGCGGCCGGCATCACCATCGAGGCGGCACGGATCGACGCGTTTCGGCTGTTCTTGCATGAGCAGATGGGCGACGCAGTTGCACGATCGCGCGCCGCAAGCGCGCTGGAGATCGACGCGGCCCTCTCGGCCGCCGCAGCATCGATCGACACGATCGAATCGATCGAGACGGCCGGCCCGTTCGGCACCGGCAATCCGGAACCTGTCTTCGCTTTCCCAAATCACCGCCTGACCAGCGTCGTGCCGGTCGGCACCGACCATCTGCGGCTGACGGCGGCGGGCCCGGATGGAACACGGCTAAGCGGCATCGCGTTTCGTGCGGCCAGCAGCCCGCTCGGCGTCGAGCTTCGCGCCCAGCAGGGCCGTCTCGTGCATCTGGCCGGCACGTTGACGGTCAGTCGCTGGGGCGGAAGCGGGCGCGCCGAACTGCGCGTCATGGACGCAGCGGTTCCCGAGCAGCGTTGAAACGCGACACTTTTGCCACCAACCCGGCTTGCCAGGGAAAAAACCTCTGCTATACGTCCGGTCGTCGCTGGTTCATCGCCATTCGTTGAACCCGTTGCTTGTGCGCCCATCGTCTAGCGGTCTAGGACGTCGCCCTTTCACGGCGAAAACAGGGGTTCGATTCCCCTTGGGCGCACCAAAGGCGCTGCGTCCCTCATCGAGCACTCAGGCCTGCGGCTACAGTCCTTCGCTCACGCAGCCTGTCCCGCGCACCAGCCCGACGACCACGCCCACTGGAAATTATAGCCGCCGAGCCAACCGGTCACGTCGACGACCTCACCGATGAAATAGAGACCCGGCACGCCTTTGGCCGCCATGCTGCGCGAATCGAGATCGCGCGTGTCGACACCACCAACGGTGACCTCAGCGGTGCGATATCCCTCCGATCCGGCCGGTTTGAAGCACCAGCGATTCACCGCCGTATCGATTTGCCGAAGGATCTTGTCCGAACATTCCGCAAGCGTGATCGGGCCGGGATGAGCCTCGATGACGACTTGGGCCAGGCGCTTTGGAAGCACGGTCGCGAGCGCGGTCTGCAGAGCTTGGCGGCCGTTTCGCTCCCGCGCGCTCCTAAGCGAATCGAAGACATCCGTGTGGGGCGCCATCGCGATGGTGATCTCCTCGCCTTCGCGCCAATAGGACGAAATCTGCAGAATCGACGGCCCGCTGAGGCCGCGATGGGTAAACAGCATGCCTTCGTCGAACCGTATTTTGCCGCTGGTCGTGGCAGCCTCGACCGTCACGCCGACGATCGGTTGCAAGCGTTCCAGCATCGCCGGGTCGAGCCGCAACGGCACGAGGCCTGGGCGCGGCTCGACGAGGCGCATGCCGAAGCGCGTGGCGATCTCATAGCCAAGGCCGGTCGCCCCCATCTTGGGGATGGATCGCCCTCCCGTTGCCACCACCAACGCCTCGCAAGCGATCTCCTCGCCATCGACCATGAGCGTGAAGCCGGTGTCCGCCTTATCGATCGCATCGATCCGGATGCCGAGCCGAAGCGCGGCGCCGTGACGCTCCATCTCGTCGCGCAAGAGCGTGACGATCTGCATCGCCGAGCCATCGCAGAACAATTGGCCGAGCGTCTTCTCGTGATAGGCGATGCCATGACGCTCGATCATCGCGACGAAATCGGCGGCGGTGTAGCGGCGGAGAGCCGAGATGCAGAAACTCGGGTTCTGCGACATGAAATTTGCGGGAGCCGCGTGGATGTTGGTGAAATTGCACCGACCACCGCCCGAAATGCGGATCTTCTCGCCGGGCGCATCGGCATGGTCGAGGACCAGCACGCGGCGGCCGCGCTTCCCGGCTTCGGCAGCGCACATCATACCGGCCGCGCCGGCCCCGAGCACCACGACATCGTAACGGTTCACTTTGGCTCCTGGATCATGGGCTGCCTCAAGGCGGCCCGCATCGCTCGCGGCGAGCCCGCGATCATGTATCGTGTCCTGCAACAATGGACGAGAGAGACTGCCATGCTGCGACACATCGTTTTTGCTCACCTCCGCGCCGACGTTCCGGCTCACGAGATCAGCGGCATCCTCGCCGAACTTGCGGCGCTGCAACAGGTCATACCAGGGTTGCTGGCCTTCTCGGCCGGTCCGAACGAAAGCCCTGAGGGGCTCAGCCGCGATTACACGCACGCATTCACGGTTGATTTTACAGATGCAGCGGCGCGCGATGCTTATCTGGTGCATCCCGCGCATCAAGCGGCCGGCGCGCGGCTCGTCTCAGCCGTGAAGGACGGCCCGGCGGGGCTCGCTGTCGTCGACTTCACCGTCGATTGACCCGCTCTCGGCAAAGCCCTTGCGTCCCACAGGCCAAGCTGGAAGTTTGCAGCAACGACGCCGTTTCATGCAAGCCGGTGAACCATGACCGATACTGAGATGGTGCGACGCTCTTCCCGAATCGGCGCTGCGCCGGTCGGCCGATGGCAACAGACCCGTTCGATTCTGATCGGCTCGATCGGCAACCTCATCGAATGGTACGACGTCTACGCTTACTCCGCCTTCGCGCTCTATTTCGCCGGCTCGTTCTTTCCGCAGACCGACCCGGTCGCGCAACAACTCTCGGCCGCCTCCCTGTTTGCGGTGGCGTTTCTGATGCGACCCGTCGGGAGTTTGCTGTTCGGCTATTTTGCCGATCGCTTCGGCCGCCGCACCTCGCTCACCTGGTCGGTTTTGCTGATGTGCTTTGGGTCTTTGCTGATTGCCGTCAGCCCGACCTACGCGACGATCGGCGTGTGGGCGCCGGTGATCCTGTCGCTGGCCCGCATTCTCCAAGGGCTAAGCCAGGGCGGCGAATATGGCACGAGCGCCACTTACCTCAGCGAGATGTCGGAGCCGCAGCATCGCGGCTTCTACTCGGGCGTCTGGTATGTCACGCTGATCGGCGGTCAATTGCTGGCGCTCGTGGTGCTGCTGGTGCTTCAGAAGCTGCTGCTGACGCCGGACCAGTTGAAGGCGTGGGGCTGGCGCATTCCCTTCGTGATCGGCGCTCTTCTGGCCGTCTACGGCTATTACATGCGCCGCGATCTCGCCGAAACGGAACTGTTCAAAACCGCCAAGGCCGATGCGACGCGCGTGAGTTTCTGGAGCTTGATCGCCGGAAACTGGCGCGGAATGCTTCTCGTGATCGGGATCACGATCGGGGGCACCTCGGCCTTTTACACCTACACGACCTACATGCAGAAGTTCCTGAAGCTCTCGGTGGGTTTGACAGACGACCAGACCACGCTGGTGACCGCGGTCTCGCTACTGTTCGCCATCATGCTCCAGCCGATCTATGGCGCGATCTCCGACCGGATCGGCCGCAAGCCATTGCTGGTCGGCTTTGGGGTGCTCGGCACGCTCGGCACCGTTCCGCTCCTGAGCGCGCTGCATGATACGAAAAGCCCATGGGTCGCGATGGGGTTGATCTGCCTCGCCTGGTTGATCGTCAGTGGCTACACGTCGATCACGGCGATCGTGAAGGCAGAGCTATTCCCGACCGCGATCCGCGCCGTCGGGGTCGGTTTACCCTATGCGTTCACGGCAGCGATCTTTGGCGGCTCGGTCGACTACGTCGCCCTGACGTTCAAGAAGAACGGTTTTGAGACCGGCTTCTATTGGTACGCCACCGCCTGTATCGCCATCTCGCTCGTGGTTTACCTGTTCTTGCCCGACACCAAGACGGGGTCGCGGATGGACCGCGCCGTTTGACGCTCGGGATTTTCCCGATCGGCAACGGCAGAAACCTCCGTTGCGTCATTTCGATTCTGTGGCGAGGTGTCTCCGTTGCGAAGATTGCACCGCCGTTGTGAAGCAGACCCTCGACAACCCACCGGGACGTCGTTGCATGACGTAGGGTCACCGTCTACAGTCAAGCTGACGCAATTTTTCCACAATTTTGTCGCGAACCGTGGACCCACTCAGATGTTTGTGGGTTTATCCAACGTAAGGTTGTTCATCTCCGGTCACTGGATCCGGACTTGGCGCCCGCACGAGACGATCGGCTTGACCATGTTTGTTCATGACGTGGTTCGGCCAACATTTGGAGCCTCTCATGACATTGATTCTTTTGATCATCATCGTTCTCGTCCTGTTCGGCGGCGGCGGATTCTATGGCCGACGTGCCGGTTATTATGGCAATGGCGGCATCGGCATCATCGGTATCCTCGGCATTCTGCTGATCCTCTACCTGCTGTTCGGTGGCAATTTCCACTAACGGCACTTCGCTTTCCGACATAAAAAAAGGCCGTGGATCATCTCCACGGCCTTTTCGTTTTGCTGAGACTGACGGGTGATCAGTCGAGACGAAACTTGCCGAGTTCGCGATGTTCGGCGTGAATGCGGCGGACCGTTCCGGTGACCGATCGATAGATCAGCGTCTCGGTCTCGATCACGTCTTTGCGGAACTGGACGCCGGACAGCAATTCGCCGTTGGTGACGCCGGTTGCCGCGACCACGACGTCTCCGGACGCGAGGTCCTTCATGTCGTAGATCTTCGTCGGATCGCTGATTCCCATTTTGGCGGCGCGTTCGCGCTTGGCTTCGCTATCGAGGATCAGCCGACCCTGCATCTGGCCGCCGACGCACCGTAAGGCACCGGCCGCCAGCACGCCCTCGGGTGCGCCTCCTGTGCCAAGATAGAGATCGACGCCAGTCTGATGCGACCGCGACGTGAGAATGATTCCGGCCACGTCGCCATCGGTGAGAAGCCGGATCGACGCACCCGCACGGCGGCAGGCCGCGATCAACTCTTCATGCCGAGGCCGGTCGAGAACACAGACCGTGATCTCGGCCGGGCTGACCCCCTTCGCCTTGGCCAGAGAGCGGATGTTCTCTTCCGGCGTCATGTCGAGATGCACGATGCCGCGCGGGTAACCCGGACCGATGGCAATCTTTTCCATATAGACATCGGGTGCGTTCAGCAGCGCGCCCGATTGCGCCATCGCCATGACGGCGATCGAGCCGGGCATGTCCTTCGCGCAAAGTGTCGTGCCCTCCAAAGGATCGACAGCGATGTCGACTTTCGGCCCCGTGCGCGTGCCGACACGCTCGCCAATGAACAGCATGGGAGCTTCGTCGCGCTCGCCCTCGCCGATCACGATGGTGCCGTCGATCGGCAGGCGGTTCAGCTCGCGTCGCATGGCATCGACAGCGGCCTGATCGGCTCCTTTCTCGTCGCCTCGTCCCCGCAGCCGCGCCGCCGAGACGGCGGCCCGCTCGGTCACGCGCACGAGTTCGAGCGTCAAGATGCGCTCGATGATGTCCTGCTGCTGAATGATGAGGTCGGTCACCGGTTCAATCTCCCTAGGTCGTCTAAAGCAATGAAGCGCGGCGGCTACTCTCGTTCGATGCGGATCACTTGCGGCGCTTCGGCGATGTAACCGTCCGCCACGACCGCGTCGAGTGCAGTCTGCAAGGCCGATTCCACTGTGCGATAGGTGACGAGCACAACCGGCACCGTCCCGGAGGAGCCCGGATCGCGCCGGGGCGGGTGCCGCTGCACCACGCTTTCGAACGAAATGCTCCGCTCGGCCATGCGGGCCGCGATGGCCGCCACCGCTCCGGGCGTATCGCGCACCGACAGACGGATATAATAACCGCCGGCGTGATCGCGGAGCGGCAGGGTGTCGGCCTGTTCCAGCACGGCCACCGGCAGCCCGAGCGGCGCGGAGCGCACACCCCGCGCGATGTCGGCGACATCCGCGACGACGGCCGAGGCCGTGGCTTCCCCGCCTGCGCCCGGGCCGATGAGCGTCAATTCACGCACGGCGTCGGCGAAGACCGTAACGGCGTTGATCACGCCGCCGACCTGGGCCAAAGCCGAGGTCTTCGGCACCATTGTCGGGTGCACACGGCCGTCGATTCGGGTGCCGACGCGTTGTGCGATGCCCAAAAGCTTGATGCGGTAGCCCAATTCATCTGCCGACTTGAGATCGGCCGGGGTTATGGCGCGAATTCCTTCGATGTGCAGCGATTCGATATCGAGTGCCACGCCAAACGCCAAAGTGGCCAGAATCGCGAGTTTATGGGCGGTGTCGAAGCCATCGACGTCGAAGGTCGGGTCGGCCTCGGCATAGCCCAGCCGCTGCGCCTCCGCGAGACAGTCGGCAAAGGCGAGCCCTTCGTCCTCCATGCGGGTCAAAATGTAGTTGCAGGTGCCGTTCAAAATGCCCTGCACGCGCTCGACCTGATTACCGGCGAGACCTTCGCGCAACGTCTTGACGATCGGGATGCCGCCGGCGACGGACGCCTCGAACGCCAAAGCCGCGTGGCGCTCCTCGGCGAGCCGCGCCAGCGCCATCCCGTGATGCGCCAGCAGCGCCTTATTGGCTGTCACCACCGGCTTGCCGGACTGCAGCGCCGCCTCGACAGCCGCCTTGGCGGGCCCCTCGGACCCACCTATCAGCTCGACGAAAAGATCGATCTCGTCGGACTTCGCCATCGCGACGGGGTCGTCGAACCAGTGCAGATCGGCAAGATCGAGGTCACGCGGCTTGGCTCGGTCGCGGGCCGATACAGCCGTGACGGTGATGTCCCGACCGGTGCGCTGGGCCAGAAGAGCACGCTGCGCGACGAGACGCCGAAGCACCGAACCGCCAACGGTTCCAAGACCCGCGATACCGACGCGGAGGGGAGCAAGCATGGTGAGACTTTCCGGATCGTCCTGAAGATATTGCGCCTCGACGGGCATAGAGCATGGCTCCATGCCGGAATTCGTGGGTGCAAGCAATGATCTCGGCCTGCGGGTCAGCTCCGCAACACGATGCAGGCGCCATGCGCCGCATGGATCTTGCTGCAGAGATCGTTGGCGGCGGCCCGGCTGTCGGCCGGCACCCGCACGCGATAGAAGGCCCGGGTGCCACGTGTGCGGAGGCGTGTCCCGATGATCATGGGTCGCGTGTCGGCGATGATCGTCTCATAGCGGCTCCGCGCGCGCTCGAAACTCGCCAGAGCCCGTGCTTTCGAGAAATTGCCCGCCAGTTGCACCCCCCAGGGCGCGAAGGGCGCTTCGGCGACGAGACGGGTACTCGTCGTCAACCGGAGGTCCGCGACGATCTGCTGGCACGACGGGGTCGGCTGCAGCGGCGGCGGAGCGTGACCCTTGAGATCGGCAGCCCAATCCTCGGCGCTGCGCCCGGTAATGCGTTGCACGTAGTCCTGCGTTTCAAACGGCAGCCCTCCCTTGCCGGACAACCAGGCGCTTGCGCGAGCAGGCCCGCCATTATAGGCCGCCGCCGCTAGGCCGATATTGCCGAAACGCTGCACGAGGTCGGCCAGTAGGGCGGCCGAGGCCGGAATGGCCTGTTCAGGATCGAACGGATCGGAGAGGCCGCGCTCCCGCGCGGTTCCAGGCATGAATTGCGCGATGCCCTGCGCGCCGGCCGGGCTGACGGCGCCGGCCCGAAAGCTGCTCTCCTGCCAGATCAACCGCGTGAAGAACGGAACCGGGATGCTGGCCTTGGCGGCCGAGGTCTCGATTAATCGGCACAGCGCTTGTCCGACGCTTTCCTCTCCAGCTTTCGGCGCTACAGGCAGTGCGGCTGGTGCGGCGACCACGGGAGCCGGATCGCCCGCCGCGACAGCAAGATCAGGCCGCTCCGTCAGCAGCGAAGAGGCGAGCAGAATGGCGCAAAGCCGAAGCGCGAGAAGGCGGGAGGGCATGAGCCGCATGGCTACTTTTGACGCTCCAACCAGCGGGGACGATCCAGCATAAAAAAAGCGGCCCGAAGGCCGCTTTTCAACACTGCGTCGGTTCGCTCTCAGTACGAATAGTACATGTCGAATTCAACCGGATGCGGGGTCATTTCGTAACGCATCACTTCGGTCATCTTCAATTCGATCCAGGAATCGATGAAGTCGTCCGGGAACACGCCACCCGCCTTGAGGAACTCACGGTCCTTGTCGAGGCTCTCGAGTGCTTCGCGCAACGAGCCGCAAACGGTCGGGATCTGCTTCAACTCTGCCGGAGGCAGATCGTAAAGATCCTTGTCCATCGCATCGCCGGGATGGATCTTGTTGGCGATGCCGTCGAGGCCGGCCATCAGCATGGCCGCGAAAGCGAGATAGGGGTTCGCTGTCGGATCCGGAAAACGGATTTCGACGCGCTTGGCCTTGGGGTTCGACGTATACGGAATGCGGCAGGATGCCGACCGGTTGCGGGCCGAATAAGCCAGCAGCACCGGTGCCTCGTAGCCCGGGACGAGACGCTTGTAGGAGTTCGTCGACGGGTTCGTGAAGGCGTTCAGCGCCTTGGCATGCTTGATGATGCCGCCGATGTAGAACAGGCAGGTTTCGGACAGATCGGCATATTTGTCGCCTGCGAAGACCGGCTTGCCATCTTTCCAGATGGACATGTGCACGTGCATGCCCGAGCCGTTATCGCCGAAGACCGGCTTCGGCATGAAGGTGGCCGACTTGCCGTAGCTGTTGGCGACCTGATGGATGCAATATTTGTAGATCTGCATGCCGTCGGCCATCAGCGTCATCTTGTCGAACTTCATGCCCAGCTCGTGCTGTGCCGAAGCGACTTCGTGATGGTGCTTTTCGACCTTGACGCCCATCGACGCCATGGAGGCCAGCATTTCACCGCGCATATCCTGAGCCGAATCCATCGGCGGGACCGGGAAGTAGCCGCCCTTGGTGCGGATGCGATGGCCGAGGTTGCCGCCCTCGTAAGCCGTGTCGCCGTTGCTCGGCAATTCGATCGAATCGAGGATGAAGCCCGTGTTGTAGGGATCCGACTTGAAGCGTACATCGTCGAACACGAAGAACTCGGCTTCCGGACCGACAAAGATCGTGTCACCCACGCCGCTCGACTTCAGGAAGGCTTCGGCCTTCTTGGCGATTCCGCGCGGATCGCGGCCATAGGGCTCTCCGGTTGCGGGCTCGAGCACGTCGCAGATGATCGACATCGTCGAGGCCGAGAAGAACGGGTCCATACAGGCCGTTTCCGGATCCGGCATCAACGTCATGTCAGACTCGTTGATCGCCTTCCAACCAGCGATCGACGATCCGTCGAACATGATGCCTTCCGAAAATGCGTCCTCGTCGACGATGCTGATGTCGAACGTCACATGCTGCCACTTGCCGCGCGGGTCGGTGAAGCGGAAATCGACGTATTTGACATCATTGTCCTTGATCGCCTTGAGGACATCCTGGGCGGTCTTCATGTCGGTCCTTTCTATTCATCACAAGTACACGCGCACGAACCGCTGGAGCGGTCGTGGTAACGTTCAGCCAAGTGGATCAGATCGCGTCGTTGCCGGTTTCACCGGTCCGGATGCGGATCGCCCCCTCGATATGCGATACAAAAATCTTGCCATCGCCGATCCGTCCCGTCTGCGCCGATTTCCGGATCGCTTCAACGGCCTTCTCGACGATCTCGTCGGCCAGAACGATCTCGATCTTCACCTTGGGAAGAAAGTCGACGACGTATTCGGCGCCGCGGTAGAGCTCGGTGTGGCCCTTCTGGCGTCCAAAACCCTTCGCCTCGGTCACAGTGATGCCCTGCAATCCGACTTCCTGAAGCGCTTCTTTCACTTCATCCAGCTTGAAGGGCTTGATGATGGCCTCGATCTTTTTCATGCGATTGTCGACTCAGGCGTAGGAGAAGCTTTGCGTCCAACGACAACGCGTCACGGGCATTGCAGTCAACTCTCATTAGCATGCGACGTGCCATAAAGCAGCTTCGAGGACAGCGTCCACGCTATCCGACACGTATGGTTTGCGATCTTCGTTTATGCCATCGTTCTACGCATACCGCTCAACTATTAGGCAATTAAGACACTGCTGACCACCGAGAGCACTGTCGAGCGAACTAGATCCCCCGGTACAAGGAACCTCCGATGCACCCTGATCGGCGCGGCACAGGCGAGCTTCTAACGACCGACGAGATGGCGCGGGCCGACCGCCTCATGGCGCAACGCGGCGTTCCGGGCTCGATCTTGATGGACCGCGCGGGCGCAGCCGTGGCGGCGGCTTGTGAGACGATGCTGGGCGGGGCGTCTTTGCGCATCCTCGTGTTATGCGGCCCCGGCAACAATGGCGGCGATGGGATCGTCGCGGCAGGAGGCCTGGTTCGCAGCGGCCACCGCGTGCGACTGGCGCTTCTCGGCGACCCTGGGCGGCTTGGCGGGGATGCGGCGGCGGCCCTCGCGGCATGGCACGAACCGGTCGAAGCGGCGTCCGTTGCATCTTTCGATCAGGTCGACCTGATCGTCGATGGTCTGTTCGGCGCGGGCCTGTCTCGACCTTTAGACGGGGAAGCCGCTGCTTTGGTCGATCGCGTCAACGCGAGCCGGATTCCGGTTCTCGCGATCGACGTCCCTTCCGGCCTCGACGGCAATCGCGGCACTCACGGCGAAGGTCCGGCCATCCAGGCTGCCGTCACGGTGACGTTCTTCCGCTACAAGCCCGGCCATCTGCTGCTGCCAGGACGCGGCCGATGCGGCACGCGAATTCTCGCCGACATCGGGATCGACGCGGTCGTGCTTTCGACGATCGCGCCGCAAGCCTTCGTCAATGGCCCCGATCTCTGGATCGACCATTACCCGTGGCCGACCACCGAGGGACACAAATATACGCGGGGCCATGCGCTGGTGCTGAGTGGCGGCGCGACGACGACGGGGGCGGCGCGGATGAGCGCGCGGGCCGCCCTTCGGGTCGGCGCCGGGCTGGTGACGGTCGCATCGCCGACCGAAGCTTTGAGCGTCAATGCGGCTCACCTGACCGCCATCATGCTGAAAGCCTGCGACGCCGCCGACGATCTGACGAGCCTCTTGGCTGACACCCGCAAGAATGCGGTCGTGCTCGGCCCAGGTCTCGGCGTCGGCGCACAAACGCGTGCGCTGGTCGAACGCGCGTTAGCGCCCAAGCACCCAACAGATCCGCTCCGGTCCGTGGTTCTCGACGCCGACGCACTGACCAGCTTTGCAGATGACAGCGCGGCGCTGCGGGCCCTGATCCTGACGGCGCCGGGTCCGGTTGTCGTGACGCCGCACGATGGGGAATTCGCCAAGCTGTTCGGGGCGGATGGTCCGTCCGGGTCTCGGCTGGAGCGAGCGCGGGCCGGCGCGGCGCGCCTTGGGGCCACCATGCTGCTGAAGGGCGCCGATACGGTCGTGGCGGAACCGAACGGCCGAGCGTCGATCGCCGAAGCGGACGCGCCGTGGCTTGCGACCGCCGGGTCCGGCGATGTCCTATCTGGACTGGTGTGCGGGTTGCTGGGGCAGGGCATGCCAGCCTTCGAGGCCGCGAGCGCCGCTGTCTATCTCCATGCGGCGGCGGCTCGGCATGTCGGAATCGGCCTGATCGCCGAGGATCTCCCCGACGCGCTGCCGCCCGTACTGGCGGCACTGCATCGGACGACCCGAACAACGATTTAGGCCGTCACCTCGAACCAATGGCGCAAACCGAAGGCGGCTTGATCGTAGATCGCCGACTCGATCATCCACTTGCCCGGATTATCCGCCACGAATGCCACGTGATTGCTCGTTTGCGGCGGCAGCAAAACCGAATCGCGCCAATAGGGTTCCCAGCCATCATCCTTGCTGTGCAGCAGCCGCATGACGTGGCCATGCACCCGAAGCGCGATGGACTCGGACGACCGATTGGCAAACCCGAGCGTGACCGTGCCGCCGCGCTTCACGGTCAGCAACGGATGGGCCGGCAGGTCCAGCGTCGCCGTGCCGTTCAGCCGCCAACGGGCTTTTCCAGGACTTGCGGGGACCTGTTCCATCGCGAGATCGGCGCGCACCGATCGTTCAAGCGGAATGGCGGGTGGCAGGCGCGGGTTACGGGGCAAGGCCACGATCGGCGGGAGTTGGTCCCGCACAGGGCCCTCCGTTCGCACCTCGAGGACAGGGCGATCATGCTCGAGCACACCCTCGACGCGCTCGGTGCCGCGAAGGGTCAACCGCATGGTCGCTCCGCTTGTGCGGGGGACGTCGAGCATGAACTCGAAGCGCGCGCCAGGGCCGATCGGCACCATGTCCTTCACCGGCTCGAACAATTCCGACGGCTGCCCATCGATGGCGACGATGAACGGCCGCGCGCCCTCGATCGCGACCAACATGATGAGCGAGGTCGAGCCGTTGACCACGCGCAGTCGCAAGCGGCTGCCCGGCGCCATGGTGACATTTTCGGGCAAACCGCCGCCGTTGATGAGCACTTGAGCGCCGCCGGGCGTCGGCCAATCGGCGAGAAACACCAGGAAATCGCGATCCACCGTCGGCGGCTGTTCTTCGTCGACGATCAGGACGCCCCTGACACCATGCGCCGTCTGGTTGGTCCGATTGGGAACCATCGCGGCGTGAAACCACGACAGGCCGCTATCGATCGGGGTGAAGCGAATTGACGCGCCAGCACCAGGCGCGATGGCTGGAGCATCGAGGCCAATCAGTCCGTCGACCGCATTGGGGCAGCACATGCCGTGCCACTGCAGCGTCATAGGCTGGTCGGTATGGTTCGTCAGCATCACCGCAAGCGGCTCGCCCTTTTTGATTCGGAGCACAGGGCCGTGAACGGTTCCATCGAGCGCGATCATTTGGGGCGATCCGGCGAGCCCTGGCATGTGGGCCGGCGCGGCACGGGCATCGAGGCGGGTGACGGCGTCCGGCTTAAGTATCACGCCACCTGTGGCGCTGGTTAAATTAGCCTGGGCTCTCGACCCGCTCCGGCCCGCCACTAGGGCTGCGACAGCGCCCGCCAGGGACATCAAAAGCGATCGTTTGCTGAAATGGGACACGGTTTCTCGGTTCCGGTTGATGGCCAAACCATCATCAGCACGGGGGGAGGCCGGCGGCGAGTTAGATTTTTGCTGCATCTCCAGCGTCGCGTGATAAGAGACCCCTCTTGTCGAGACGGCTTCCGACGGAAGCGGGCGTGGCGGAACTGGTAGACGCGCCGGATTTAGGTTCCGGTGACTCATCATCGTGGGGGTTCGAGTCCCTCCGCCCGCACCAACTAGCTGTTTGACATGGGAACCGGCGGCGCAAGCCCCATACGATTGATGATGCTGCGCGACGCGAACGATCGCCGGCGCAAGCGGCGATACGGAACGAAGAGGCTAGAGTTAGATGCAGGTCACCGAAGTCAGCAGCCAGGGCCTCAAGCGCGAATATAAGGTCGTCCTCCCGGCCGCAGATCTTGCGTCGCGGCTCGAAGGCGAACTCGCCGGCATGAGAGACAAGGTCAAGATCAACGGTTTTCGTCCCGGCAAAGTGCCGATGGCGCATCTGAAGCGCGTCTACGGTCGCTCAGTGATGAGCGAAGTCGTGCAGAATGCCGTCAATGAAGCCAACCGCAAGATCGTCGAGGACAATGGTCTCCGACTTGCGATGGAGCCGAAGATCGATCTCGCGAGCGATCAGGCCGAGGTCGAGCGTGCGATGGAGGCCGAAGGCGACCTCTCGTTCACGGTCGCGGTCGAGACCCTGCCGAAGTTTGAGACGGGTACCTTCGAGACCATCGAGATCGAGCGGCTCGTTGCCGAGGTCGATGAGGCCGAGGTCACCAAGTCGATGGAGCGCATGGCCGACCAAAACCGTGTCTTCACGCCGAAGGAAGGCGATGACGCCACCGCCGAAAACGGCGACAAGCTGACGATCGATTTTGAAGGCAAGATCAAGGACGAAGTCTTTGAGGGGGGCGCCGGTAAGGACATCGACGTCATCCTCGGCTCCGACAGCTTCATTCCCGGTTTCGAGGCGCAACTCGTCGGGGCGAAGCTCGGCGAGGAGCGGAAGGTGGCGCTCAGCTTCCCTGAAAACTACCTGTCGGCGCAGCTTGCTGGGCAGGCCGCGACCTTCGACGTCACCGTCAAGTCCATTGCGGCTCCGGGCGAGCTGAAGATCGACGACGATTTTGCCAAGAACTTCGGTTTCGACGATCTTGATGGCCTGAAGACGGCCGTGCGCTCCCGCATGGAGGATGAATTCTCCAAGGCCTCGCGCGACAAGTTGAAGCGCGCGTTGCTCGACCAACTCGACAAGCGATATTCATTCGATCTCCCGCAGGGCCTCGTCGAGCAGGAGTTTGCGAACATCTGGCGGCAGGTTTCGGACGAGCAGCAGAAGTCCGGCCGGTCCTTTGCCGATGACGATACGACGGAAGACGACGCGAAGGCCGAATACCGTCGCATCGCGGAACGTCGCGTGCGCCTGGGTCTCGTCCTCGCCGAAGTCGGCGAGAGCACGGGCGTGAAGGTTGGCGACGACGAGATCACCAAGGCTTTGGTCGAAATGGTCCGCCAATATCCGGGCCAGGAGAAGGAAGTCTGGGAGTTCTACCGCAAGACCCCGCAGGCGCTTGCCGAGATCCGCGCGCCGCTGTTCGAGGAGAAGGTGGTCGACTACATCGTGACCCAGGCGAAAGTCACGGACCGGACTGTCTCGCGCGAAGAGTTGTTCAAGGTCGAGGCAGGCGATAATGCGATGGCTCTGCCGCGATCCGACGCCTGGACTGAGGACGCTCCCGAGGCATCCTCCGATGAGAATGACGACGCGCGCGGCTAAGCGTTCTCATAGTGCTGGGTTGCGCTCGCCATCCCAGCACATACATTGACGAAACGAGTATTGCGCCGCACGCGCCGACCAAGGACCTGATTGGAATGAGAGACCCCCGCGACGTCTACGCCCAATATCTCATCCCGCAAGTCATCGAAAACACGAGCCGGGGCGAGCGTGGATTCGACATCTACTCCCGCTTGCTGCGCGAGCGCATCATCTTCCTGACGGGTCAGGTCGAGGACAATATGGCGTCAGTCGTGATTGCCCAGTTGTTGTTCCTCGAGTCCGAAAACCCCAAGAAAGAGATTTCGCTTTACATCAACTCTCCCGGCGGAGTCGTGACCGCTGGGCTCGCAATTTACGACACGATGCAGTTCATTCGGCCGAAGGTTTCGACGCTCTGCATCGGGCAGGCAGCGTCGATGGGGTCGCTGCTGCTCGCCGCAGGTGAGACTGGCATGCGCTTTGCGCTCCCCAACGCTCGTGTGATGGTGCATCAGCCCTCGGGCGGCTTCCAAGGACAAGCCTCGGATATTTTGCGACACGCCGAAGACATCATGAAGATCAAGCGCCGGCTGAACGAGATCTACGTGAAGCATACGGGACGAGACTATGACACGATCGAGAACACGCTGGATCGCGATCACTTCATGACGGCCGAAGAAGCCCGTGATTTCGGGATCGTTGATCGGGTCGAGTCGAAGCGAGTCGAAGAGACCGGCGACGCCCGATAACGCTTCAGCCGCCGTCGCATGATCGTCATGAAGATGTTGCGGCCATGTGACGCGAAGCAGGTCAGCGACCGGTGGCGATGGGTTAACTTGCTCTCGCGGCCGCGTCGTGGTCACATATCGGATCGACCACGTCTTTGTTTATGAAGCCAACCTCGAACGATATTAGCACGAATCCCGGCTCGTGTCCTGTTGGGTCTGCATCAGCTACGGTTTGTTAGCGCAGCGCCCTTAACTTCTTGAGATGATCGACATCCCTGTCAGGACGTCGATCCTAACGGAGACTACAATGAGCAAAGCCGGCGGCAGCGATTCCAAGAACACGCTGTACTGCTCCTTCTGCGGAAAAAGCCAGCACGAGGTTCGCAAACTGATCGCTGGCCCAACGGTGTTCATCTGCGACGAATGCGTCGAATTGTGCATGGACATCATCCGGGAGGAGAACAAGTCGTCGCTGGTCAATCGCCGCGATGGAATTCCGACCCCGAAGGAGATTTCCAAGGTCCTCGACGATTATGTGATTGGGCAGCCGCAGGCCAAGCGCGTGCTGTCCGTGGCGGTGCACAACCATTATAAGCGGTTGAACCACGCGACGAAGCATAACGATGTCGAACTGGCGAAATCAAACATCCTGCTGATCGGGCCGACCGGGTCGGGCAAGACGTTGTTGGCACAGACGCTCGCGCGGATCCTCGATGTGCCGTTCACGATGGCGGATGCGACGACGCTGACCGAAGCCGGTTATGTCGGCGAAGATGTCGAGAACATCATCCTCAAGCTGCTGCAGGCGTCCGATTATAATGTCGAGCGTGCGCAACGCGGCATCGTCTATATTGACGAGATCGACAAGATTTCCCGGAAGTCGGACAATCCCTCGATCACACGTGACGTGTCGGGTGAGGGCGTCCAGCAGGCTCTTCTCAAGATCATGGAGGGCACGGTCGCCTCGGTCCCGCCGCAGGGCGGCCGAAAGCACCCGCAGCAGGAGTTCCTCCAGGTCGACACGACCAACATTCTGTTCATCTGCGGCGGCGCTTTCGCCGGCCTTGAGCGGATTATTTCGGCGCGTGGACGCGGCACATCGATTGGCTTTGCGGCGAAGGTGCAATCTCCTGACGATCGGCGCACCGGCGAGATTTTCAGCAAGGTCGAGCCGGAGGATTTGTTGAAGTTCGGCCTGATCCCCGAGTTCGTCGGCCGCCTACCGGTCATCGCGACGCTCGAAGATCTCGATGAGGATGCACTTAAGAAGATCCTGACGGAACCGAAGAATGCGCTGGTCAAGCAGTATCAGCGCCTGTTCGAGATGGAGAGCACGGAGCTGACCTTCCAGGACGAAGCGCTCAATGTGGTGGCCAAGAAGGCGATCGAACGCCGCACCGGCGCCCGCGGGTTGCGCTCGATCATGGAAGGCATCCTGCTCGACACGATGTACGAGCTGCCGGGTCTCGACGGGGTCGAACAGGTCGTGATCGGACCGGAGGTCGTGGAGGGTAAAGCGCGCCCGCTTTACATCTATTCAGAGCGTGGCGCCGAAAAGGCTGGAGCCAGCGCCTAAGGATCGCGAACGGGCCAGAGGACACTCTGGCCCGTTTCCTGCTTTATTACTCCAGAGAACCGATCGACTTCTTGAATTTACTCAGCCACACCGCCACTTCGGTGTTGGCGCCGGGCCACAGTTTGAAGCGGCCGCGCTATCCCAAGCTGGGGGTGCGTTGCACGGCCTCCGGCGGCAGCGACCGGACGAACCGGGATCGCTGGGCCACACGAAACGGCTTAATAGCGTCAGCGTGGCCACACATCGTTAGGATGAATCATGACAACTCAGAAGCGCTTGCCTGCAGCGCCCGGTAGCATCGAAGGCTACCCTGTCCTGCCACTCCGTGACATTGTCGTCTTTCCGCACATGATCGTGCCGCTCTTCGTCGGCCGCGAAAAATCGATTCGTGCCCTTGAAGAGGTCATGAAGGCCGATCGGTTCATTCTGCTCGCGACGCAGATGAATGCCACGGACGACGATCCGGCCACCGATGCGATCTTCACGACTGGTACCCTCGCGTCTGTCCTTCAACTCCTGAAATTGCCCGACGGGACCGTTAAGGTTTTGGTCGAAGGCGCAACGCGCGTCAAAGTCCGCAACTACACGCGCACCGATGATTATTACGAGGCCGACGGTGAAGTGTTGGCCGACGATCAGGTCGATCAGGTCGAGCTCGAAGCCTTGGCCCGCACGGTCGTGACCGAATTTGAAGGCTATGTGAAGCTGAACAAGAAGGTGTCTCCGGAGGTCGTCGCGGCCGTTGGGCAGATCACAGACTTCTCGAAGCTTGCCGATACGATTGCGTCGCACCTTGCGGTCAAGATCTCGGATAAGCAGGCGATCCTCGAGATGCCATCCGCGATCAAGCGTCTTGAGAAGTGCCTCGGCCTGATGGAAAGCGAGATCTCCGTCTTGCAGGTCGAGAAGCGCATCCGGACGCGCGTCAAGCGGCAGATGGAGAAGACCCAGCGCGAGTATTATCTCAATGAGCAGATGAAGGCGATCCAGAAGGAGCTGGGCGACGAGGACGGCAAGGACGATCTCGCCGAAATCGAGCAGCGCATCAAGGATACGAAGCTCTCGAAGGATGCGCGCGACAAAGCGACGGCTGAGCTGAAGAAGCTTCGTCAGATGTCGCCGATGTCGGCCGAAGCGACGGTGGTCCGCAACTACCTCGACTGGCTGTTGTCGATCCCGTGGGGCAAGCGCTCGAAGATCAAGCGCGACCTCCCGTTGGCAGAGGCAACCTTGAACTCCGAGCATTACGGGCTCGACAAGGTCAAGGAGCGGATCATCGAATATTTGGCGGTCCAGAGTCGGGCCAACAAACTGACGGGTCCCATCCTCTGCCTCGTCGGCCCTCCGGGTGTTGGTAAAACCTCGCTCGGCAAATCCATCGCCAAAGCGACGGGTCGCGAATTCGTGCGGATGTCGCTCGGCGGCGTGCGCGACGAGGCCGAGATTCGCGGTCATCGTCGGACCTACATTGGTTCGATGCCGGGCAAGATCATCCAGTCGATGCGGAAAGCCAAGACCTCCAACCCGCTCTTCTTGCTCGATGAGATCGACAAGATGGGCATGGATTTTCGCGGCGATCCGTCATCCGCCCTGCTCGAGGTTCTCGACCCCGAACAGAACGCGACCTTCAACGACCACTATCTCGAAGTGGACTACGACCTTTCGAACGTCATGTTCGTGACGACCGCCAATACGTTGAATATCCCTGCGCCCTTGATGGACCGCATGGAAATCATTCGGATCGCCGGTTACACGGAAGACGAGAAGGCCGAGATCGCGCGGACGCACTTGATTCCGGCTGCCATTAAAAAGCACGGGCTCGAGCCGCACGAATGGGCGATCGACAACGATGGTTTGATGCTGCTCATCCGGCGCTACACGCGGGAAGCGGGCGTTCGTAATCTCGAGCGGGAAATCTCCAATCTCTGCCGCAAGGCCGTGAAGGAGATACTCAGCACGGATCACAAGACGATCCGCGTGACCGAGGCGAACTTGGCCGACTATCTCGGTGTGCCGAAATATCGGTATGGCGAAGCTGAGACGGAGGATCAGGTCGGGGTCGTGACCGGATTGGCTTGGACCGAGGTTGGCGGCGAGTTGCTGACGATCGAAGGCGTTCTGATGCCCGGTAAGGGTAAGATGACCGTCACCGGTAATCTGAAGGACGTGATGCGGGAGTCGATCTCCGCTGCTGCTTCCTACGTTCGCTCGCGGGCTCTCGATTTCGGCATCGAGCCGCCACTCTTCGAACGTCGCGATATCCATGTGCACGTGCCGGAAGGTGCGACGCCCAAGGATGGACCGTCAGCCGGCGTTGCGATGGCAACCACCATCGTGTCGATCCTGACCGGAATCCCGATCCGTCGCGATATCGCCATGACGGGCGAGATCACGTTGCGGGGCAGGGTGCTTCCGATCGGCGGGTTGAAAGAGAAACTGCTGGCGGCGTTGCGCGGTGGGTTGAAGAAGGTCTTGATCCCCGAAGAGAATGCCAAGGATCTGCTCGAAATCCCGAACAGTGTGAAGAACGGCCTCGAGATCGTGCCGGTGTCACGGATGGATGAGGTTCTCAAGCATGCATTGATTCGGCAGCCGCAGCCGATCAGTTGGGAGGAGAAGATCTTGCCGACAGGTCAAACACCCGCCATCAGCGACGACGACGCATCCGGGGTCGTCGCACACTGAGCGACGGTATCTGAGTCACTGCTAGAAGCGTCACCACGAAAGCCGCGATCCGATGAGGGTCGCGGCTTTTTCGTGCCGTCGTCGCCTCGTCGGAGGTCGTGATTCGATTGCGGCTTCCCGGCTGTTTGCCAGTCCTCTTGTCTTGTCGCTTACACCGTTTACGGGGAGCCTTGGAACGAGCGAAGGCGCCGCGCTGGCGCGACAGGCGTCGTGGCCGATGAGAGGACGGATCCGCAACCGCTGAGCGCGACGTGCCCCACCCACCAGCCGCGGGATCGGAGCGGGGACGCCTCCATGGGCTTGCGAGCCGGACCCGATGCGCTTAGAACCCAATCGTCCGGCAAAGCTTTGAGTGAACCCGGCACCCTGAGGGCGGTTAGCTCAGTTGGTAGAGCATCTCGTTTACACCGAGAGGGTCGGCGGTTCGAGCCCGTCACCGCCCACCACATCTCAGCCATTTCAGGTAGACGTCGCTCGGTAAGCCTGGACCTTGGCGCCGCTCGGTCCCACGACGCATCGCACATCAAAGCGAGCGAATTGGCCCCAGTCCCGACACGACGAAACCATTTTGCGCTGGCATTGATTTCCGCCATTCTTGATCGCTCGTGGGTCTCGGTGCGGCCTGCAAATCGGCATGGCGATTGCAGCAGAGCGGTGATCCAGGATGTTCGGCCGCGTGCCCGTCGGCTCGGTGGCCCAATCGGAGCTCAAGGTGGACAGCATAATCGACCGCCGATTCGAAACGAATGATCGCGTCTGGAGGGACCGGATGCCTTGGCCGACCCGCTCGACGTCAATGGAACATCGCCGGCATCGCAACAACCTGCTCGTGATCAGCGTCTTAGGTTGGTGCTTAGCCCTTCTCTGGCCTGCGGCGGCGGCCCTTGCGGCTGAACCCATGAGTTTCGCGCTGACGACGATCGGCACAGAGACTCAGTGCCACGGCAGTTGCCCTGAGGTGATCGTGGCCGATGGCGAAATCAGCAACGAAACGGCCGACCAGTTCGTCACCTTCCTGTCCGAACACCTGAAAGACTCAGATCTCCGTCCCGTGGTGCTGCTGCAATCGCCAGGCGGCACGGTCGTCGGCGCAATGCAACTCGGCAGCGCTTTTCGGAAGATCGGCGCGGCCGTGATCGTCGCGGCTCTGACGGCCGAACCCGGATCGAACATCGCGCAGGTCACGCCGGGCTCATGCTATTCGGCCTGCGTCTATGCGTTTCTCGGAGGCAAACGACGGGTCGTCCCTCCGGTCAGCCGCCTCGGTATTCACCGCATGGTGATCGACGAAGCCGTCCGCGATCCATCGGGCGCGATGGAGCGGCAGCGAATCTATGGATCGAGCGAATTCGTGTCGTCGCTCAGTGCCTATGCGAAGCTGATGGGTGCCGATCCTCGCATGATCGCCTTTGCGGAGCGGATCTCGCCAGATGCCATCCATATCGTAACGGCGGAGGAGATTCGGCGTTGGCGGCTTGGCGGGCCTCGCCTTTAGCGGAACGCCTTTGCCTTTGTTTTAGCTAAGCTATTTGGAGTTTTATATCGCATCTGCAACGGCTTTCTTGAGCGATGCTCATCATGCATCGCTCGTCTCCGGTGTGTGGTTTTCGCAGGTTTTACACACCCCTCGACGTAAGTGGGTTGACAGCCGGGGAGGGGTATCATATTCCGCACTTCTCCGAGCGACACGGCACTGCCGGTCAGCCTCGTGGGGGAGTAGCTCAGTTGGTTAGAGCGCCGGCCTGTCACGCCGGAGGTCGCGGGTTCGAGTCCCGTCTCTCTCGCCATTCACTCGCGAGCCCCATCCGCAAATAGATCTGTCAAGTCGCCGCTTCTGCGGATTGGAACCTGTCGAAACAAGTGGCCCTGCGGCACCATTTCGCCTTGCTTGCATTGGTGCGCTGCATTACGTCATGGACACCAAATGGCAGGCCAAAGCGGAAGGTGCTTCTGGTCCGTCGCGCCGATTTGGCAATCCATTTGAGCGGAACGCTTTATGCCGAACCTCCTCAGTGACTACCTGCCGTTGATCGTCTTCATCGTCGTGTCGGTGGTCATTTCCGGTGCCTTGCTGCTTGCTCCGTTCATCGTGGCTTACCAGTCACCGGACCCTGAAAAGCTGTCGGCTTACGAATGCGGTTTCAATGCCTTCGATGACGCGCGCATGAAATTCGACATCCGTTTCTACCTCGTCTCGCTGTTGTTCATCATTTTCGATCTGGAAGTCGCGTTCCTGTTTCCGTGGGCGGTGGCGTTTCGTGACCTCGGTGCCTTCGGGTTTTGGTCGATGATGACGTTTCTGGGCGTGCTGACCATTGGCTTTGTTTACGAATGGAAGAAAGGCGCTCTCGAATGGGATTGATCACAAGCCCGGCCGACACCGCTGTTGCGCCTCGTCCGCGCGGCGTGATCGATCCGAATACGGGACGACCGATCGGTTCCGACGACCCCTTCTTTCTCGGGTTGAATGATCAGCTTGCCGACAAGGGCTTCCTGGTTACGGCGACGGACGACCTCATTCAGTGGGCCCGCACCGGATCGCTAATGTGGATGACGTTCGGTCTCGCCTGCTGCGCCGTTGAGATGATGCAGCTGTCGATGCCTCGTTACGATGCCGAGCGCTACGGCTTCGCGCCGCGCGCCAGCCCGCGTCAGTCGGACGTGATGATCGTTGCCGGAACGCTGACCAACAAAATGGCTCCGGCGCTCCGTAAGGTTTACGACCAGATGCCGGAGCCGCGCTACGTGATCTCGATGGGATCCTGCGCCAACGGCGGCGGCTATTATCACTTCTCCTATTCGGTTGTCCGCGGCTGTGATCGGATCGTTCCGGTGGATATTTACGTTCCGGGGTGCCCTCCGTCGGCCGAGGCCCTGCTGTATGGCGTGTTGCTGTTGCAACGGAAAATCCGTCGTACCGGCACGATCGAGCGATAGACGGGAAGACTGAGCGCCATGAGCGATAGCGTAACTGAGGTAGTGGCCCATCCCCTCGTCGAACTCGGCGCCTATATCGCCGCATCGCACCCGGATCACGGCATCGTCGCGTCTGTGGTCGATGATGAGTTGTGCATTACCCTGCCGGCCGCTGGGATCGTCGATGTCGTCCGCTTTCTTCGCGACGATGCCCGTTGTCTCTTTATCTCTTTCGTCGATCTTTGCGGCGTAGATTATCCTGAGCGCGGCGCACGTTTCGATGTCGTGACCCATCTGCTCTCGCCAAAGCACAACAGCCGCATTCGGATCAAAATATCGACTGACGAAACGACCCCGGTGCCGAGCATCATACCGGTATTTCCCTGCGCGAACTGGTTCGAGCGGGAAGCCTATGATCTCTATGGCATCCTGTTTTCGGGACACCCCGACCTTCGGCGTTTGCTGACGGATTATGGCTTCGAAGGGCATCCGCTTCGGAAGGATTTCCCGATGACCGGGTTCGTGGAAGTGCGCTGGAACGACATTGAGAAGCGAGTCGTCAACGAGCCTGTCCGCTTGACGCAGGAATTCCGCAACTGGGATTTCTTGTCGCCATGGGAGGGCACAGACATCGCGGCGCTTCCGGGCGACGAAAAGGCGAGGCAGCAATGACCGAGCAGAATCTGCGTAACTTCGCGGTCAACTTCGGGCCTCAGCATCCTGCAGCCCACGGGGTCTTGCGACTTGTGCTCGAACTCGACGGCGAAGTCGTCGAGCGCGTCGATCCGCATATCGGATTGCTGCATCGCGGCACCGAGAAATTGATGGAGGCTCGGACCTACCTTCAGAACGTTCCTTATTTCGATCGCCTCGACTATGTCGCGCCGATGAACCAGGAGCATGCCTTCTGTTTGGCCATCGAGAAGCTGCTGAAGCTCGAAGTTCCTCGTCGGGCACAATTGATTCGTGTCATGTTCTGCGAGATCGGCCGATTGCTCTCGCACCTTCTCAACGTGACAACGCAAGTGATGGACGTCGGCGCCCTGACGCCCCCGCTCTGGGGGTTTGAGGAGCGTGAAAAGCTGATGGTGTTCTACGAGCGCGCGTCAGGCGCTCGGATGCATGCGAATTACTTCCGGCCCGGCGGCGTTCATTCCGACCTGCCGCGTCTGCTCGTCGAAGATATCGGCGCTTTTTGTGATCCGTTCCTTTCGGTGCTCGACGATCTCTGGGCGCTGTTCGTCGAAAATCGTATTTTCAAGCAGCGCAATGTCGATATTGGCATCGTCAGTCTCGACGAATGCTGGGCTTGGGGATTTTCGGGCGTGATGGTGCGCGGATCCGGCGCGGCCTGGGATCTTCGCAAGAGCCAGCCCTACGAGTGCTACGAGGAGATGGATTTCGACATCCCCGTCGGCAAGAACGGCGACAACTACGACCGTCAGGTCATCCGCATGCAGGAAATGCGCGAATCGACCAAGATCATCAAACAATGCGTCGCCAAGCTTCTCGCTCCTGAAGGGCAGGGGCCGGTTCACGCGCGCATGGGCAAGGTGATGCCGCCGTCGCGCGCCGAAATGAAGCGCTCGATGGAAGCTCTGATCCATCACTTCAAACTCTACACCGAAGGGTTTCACGTTCCCGCCGGCGAGGTCTATGCAGCAGTTGAGGCGCCGAAGGGCGAATTCGGTGTCTACCTGGTCTCAGACGGCACGGACAAGCCCTATCGCTGCAAGATCAAGGCGCCAGGTTTCGCCCATCTGCAAGCGATCGATTTCATGTGCCGAGGACACATGCTGGCCGACGTCTCGGCTATCCTCGGTTCTCTGGATATCGTGTTCGGAGAGGTCGACAGGTGACCCGTCGCCTTGAAACCGCAACGCATAATTTTGACGCGAGAAGGTAAGCATGGCCGTTCGCCGATTGGCTGAAGTCCAGCCCGACAGCTTCGAGTTCTCACCCGAAAACAAGGCTTGGGCCGCGAAGCAGATCGCTAAATATCCGCCGGGCCGCCAAGCCTCCGCGGTGATCGCGTTGCTGTGGCGCGCGCAGTCGCAGCATGACGGATGGGTGCCCAAGAAGGCCATCGAAGCGGTCGGCCAGATGCTTGAGATGCCTTACATTCGGGTGCTCGAAATCGCGACCTTCTATTCGATGTTTAACTTGGCGCCGGTCGGCAAGTTCTTCATTCAGATGTGTGGCACCACGCCTTGCATGATCCGCGGTTCGGACGGGATCAAGTCTGTCCTGGAACAGCGGGTAGGTGCACAGAGTCACGTGTCGGCAGACGGCCTGTTTTCGTGGCTCGAGGTGGAATGCCTGGGAGCTTGCTGTAACGCCCCGATGGTTCAGATCAACGACACCTATTATGAGGATCTGACACCGGAGAATTTCGACGCTCTGCTGTCCGATTTGGCGGCAGGCCGGCCAGTTCGGCAAGGGTCGCAAATGGGACGCGCCACATCCGAGCCAGCCGGTCACCTGACCTCGCTGACGACGATCTATGGCGACAATCCCCAAACGCCAGCGGGTCTACACTCGGTCGAGATTCCGCGAATTGAGCACGCGACTCAGACGATTATCCCGCCTGCTCCTCAACCGCCGGCGGCCGCAGATGCGCCGATCGAGCAGGGCGGCGGGGCATGACCATGAACGTCATCTGGTTGCGCTACACCATCATCAGCCGGGACATTGTCGCGGGGAGCCTTTTCGATGCTTGAAGACAAGGACCGCATCTTCACAAACCTTTACGGGTATGGCGATTGGCGTCTCGCCGGCGCTCGCTCGCGCGGGGCCTGGGACGGCACCAAAGGCTTGATCGAAAAAGGCAAAGACTGGATCATCAACGAGATGAAGGCATCGGGCCTGCGCGGGCGCGGTGGCGCCGGCTTCCCGACGGGGCTGAAGTGGTCGTTCATGCCAAAGCCGGATCCGGCTCGCCCCTCCTATCTCGTCGTCAACGCCGATGAGTCTGAGCCGGGAACCTGCAAGGACCGCGAGATCATCCGCAACGATCCGCATCTCTTGATCGAGGGATGCCTGCTCGCCTCTTTCGCGATGGGCGCGCATGCCTGCTACATCTATATCCGTGGCGAATATATCTTTGAAGCCGACCGCCTGGATGCGGCGATCGAGGAATGCTACGACGCCAATCTGGTTGGCAAAAACAACCTGCATGGCTACCCCTTCGACATCTACGTTCATCGCGGTGCCGGCGCGTATATCTGCGGCGAAGAGACCGCCTTGCTGGAATCGCTCGAAGGCAAGAAGGGGATGCCGCGGCTGAAGCCGCCGTTTCCCGCCAATATGGGCCTCTACGGCTGTCCCACGACCGTCAACAATGTCGAATCGATCGCGGTAGCGCCGACGATTTTGCGTCGGGGCGGGGCCTGGTTCTCAAGCTTTGGAGCTAAGAACAACGCCGGCACCAAGCTGTTTTGCATCTCCGGTCACGTCAACACGCCCTGCAACGTCGAAGAAGCCATGTCGATCCCCTTCCGGGAGTTGATCGATCGGCATTGCGGCGGCATTCGTGGCGGGTGGGACAACCTTCTCGCCGTCATTCCAGGCGGCGCGTCGGTGCCGCTCGTACCGGCCCACGAGATCATCGACACGCCGATGGATTTCGACTCGCTGCGTGCTCTGAAGTCCGGGCTTGGCACTGCTGCCGTCATCGTCATGGATCGGTCGACCGATGTGATCCGGGCGATCGCGCGCCTGAGCTACTTTTACAAACACGAGAGCTGCGGCCAGTGCACACCGTGCCGTGAGGGGACGGGTTGGCTTTGGCGCGTCGTGAGCCGCATGGCCGAAGGTCGCGCGCATAAGCGCGAGATCGACGTCTTGTTATCGGTGACGCAGCAGATCGAGAACCACACGATCTGTGCCCTGGGTGACGCGGCCGCTTGGCCCGTGCAGGGGCTGATCCGGCATTTCCGGCCTGAGATCGAGCGCCGCATTGATAGCTATATGGCCAATCCGCATCCCGAGCCGATCGAAATCGCGGCCGAGTAATGACCGCCGCTACTGACCATCGACTATCTCAGCGCGCGAGGACGACTGTCGGCCTCGTTGTTGTTTCATCGGCACGAACACGAGATTACCCATGACCAAACTCGTCATCGATGGTCGCGAGATCGACGTCCCGGCCGATTTCACTTTGCTGCAAGCCTGCGAGGAAGCCGGCGCTGAAATTCCGCGCTTTTGTTACCACGAGCGCCTGTCGATCGCGGGCAATTGCCGGATGTGTTTGGTCGAAGTGAAGGGCAGCCCGAAGCCCGTCGCCTCTTGCGCGTGGGGCGTGAGGGACTGCCGCCCGGGTCCGAATGGCGAGGCACCACAGATCTTCACCAAGACGCCGCTTGTCAAAACCGCGCGTCGCGGCGTGATGGAATTTCTGCTGATCAATCATCCGCTCGATTGCCCGATCTGCGATCAAGGCGGCGAGTGCGATCTGCAGGACCAGGCGATGGCGTTCGGTGTCGCCGGGTCGCGCTATCACGAGAATAAGCGCGCGGTCGAAGATAAGTATATCGGTCCGTTGGTCCGGACATCGATGAACCGCTGCATCCATTGCACCCGATGCGTCCGCTTTACGGCGGAGGTCGCCGGAACCGGCGACATGGGTGCGATCGGTCGCGGTGAGGATATGGAGATCACGACCTATCTCGAGACGGCGCTCGGGTCGGAATTGCAGTCCAACATCGCCGATCTCTGCCCGGTCGGCGCCTTGCTGCCGAAGCCTTATCCGTTCAAGGCGCGTCCTTGGGAGATGACCAAGACCGACTCGATCGACGTGATGGATGCGCTCGGCTCTTCGATCCGGGTTGATACACGCGGTCGCGAGGTGCTTCGTATCCTTCCGCGCGTCAACGACGCCGTGAATGAGGAATGGATTTCGGACAAGACCCGTCATGTGGTCGACGGTCTGAAGGCTCAGCGGCTCGATCGTCCTTTCATGCGGCGTGACGGCAGACTGGTGCCGGTGACGTGGGGCGAGGCTTTCGCGGCGATCGCCGGCAAGATCAAGGCGTCGCCCCCCGATCGGATCGGGGCCATCGCTGGTGACCTGTCGAGCGTCGAGGACATGTTCGCTCTCAAGCAACTGATGGCGAAGCTGGGCTCGACCACCATCGATTGCCGCCAGGATGGAACCAAGCTGCATCCGAAATTCGGCCGCGCGTCCTACCTGTTCAATCCGACGGTCGCCGGCATCGAGGATGCGACGTCGTTGCTGATCATCGGGTCGAACCCGCGTCGTGAAAGCCCGGTGTTGAACGCGCGTATTCGCAAGCGTTGGCTGAAGGGGAATTTCCCGATCGAAGTCATCGGCGAACGTGCCGATCTGACCTACCCCTATCAATATCTCGGGGCCGGGATCGAAACGCTCGGTGACGTTGGCAAAAGCACCACCCTACGCGGCGATCGGCCGATGGTGCTGATCGGACAGGGCGCACTGACCCGCGACGATGGTGCGGCGGTCCTCGCAATGGCCGTCAAAGCGGCAGCAGGTTTCGGCGCGGCTGAGGGCTGGAACGGACTGGCGGTTCTGCATACGGCAGCGTCGCGCGTCGGTGGCCTGGATCTCGGTTTCGTGCCGTCAGACGGCGCCCTCGACGTTGCCGGAATGACGAAAGCGGGAGCACTCGACGTGCTGTTCCTGCTTGGTGCTGACGAAGTCGACGTCGCGCCCGGAGCCTTTGTGATCTATCAGGGCACCCATGGCGACCGCGGAGCACACCGCGCGGACGTCATTCTACCGGGCGCCACCTATACCGAGAAGACCGGTCTTTACGTCAATACAGAGGGCCGCGTGCAGCGCGCCGATCGGGCGAATTTCCCGCCAGGTGACGCGCGGGAAGATTGGGCGATCTTGCGGGCCTTGTCCGACGTGTTGGGCCATCGCCTACCGTTCGACTCGC
Organism: Lichenihabitans psoromatis; assembly: GCF_004323635.1. Taxonomy (NCBI): domain Bacteria; kingdom Pseudomonadati; phylum Pseudomonadota; class Alphaproteobacteria; order Hyphomicrobiales; family Lichenihabitantaceae; genus Lichenihabitans; species Lichenihabitans psoromatis. Next base: position 3,578,598 of record NZ_CP036515.1, on the reverse strand, counting down.
ACCGGGCTTTGCGGGCTGCGCTTCTGGCTGAGCATCCGCACTTCGGAACGCTCGACGTCGTGGTGCCCGCCGATAAGGAGGCCCTGTCGAGCCTCGGGGACGGCGTCGCAACATCCGACCGCTCACCGTTCCGCTCGACCGTTTCGGACTTCTACCTGACCAACTCGATCTGCCGGGCTTCTGCCGTGATGGCCGAATGCTCTGCGCTGGCGCAGGGCCGCCTGCAACAAGCTGCCGAATAGGACTTCGCATGACCGACGGCTGGTTCCTGCCCCTCCTTCTGAAGATTGGCGAAAGCCTTCTGATGATCGTCGCCCTGTTGATCTACGTCGCCTACATCTTGTTGGCTGATCGGAAAATCTGGGCGGCCGTGCAGCTGCGTCGCGGCCCTAATGTGGTCGGCCCGTTCGGCCTGCTGCAAAGCTTTGCCGACATGCTGAAATTCGTCTTCAAGGAGCCGATCATCCCATCGGGCGCCAACAAAGGCGTGTTCCTGCTGGCGCCGCTTGTGTCGGGCGTTTTGGCCATCTCGGCTTGGGCGGTCATTCCGATCGACCAAGGGTGGGCTGTCGCCAACCTCAACGTCGGCATTCTTTATATTTTCGCCATCTCATCGCTGGGTGTCTACGGGGTCATCATGGCCGGCTGGGCCTCGAACTCGAAATACCCTTTTTTGGCGGCGTTGCGGTCCGCAGCCCAGATGGTGTCCTACGAAGTTTCCATCGGCCTCGTGATCGTGACGGTGCTGATGTGCGCTGGATCGCTGAACCTGACCGACATCGTCAACGCGCAAAACGGACGTTTCGGCTTGCTCGGCTGGTATTGGTTGCCGCTGTTTCCGATGTTCATCATCTTCTTCATCTCGGCACTCGCCGAGACGAACCGCCCTCCCTTCGACCTGGTCGAAGCCGAATCCGAGCTGGTGGCCGGTTTCATGGTCGAATATTCGGCGACGCCCTACATGCTGTTCATGCTCGGTGAGTATGTGGCAATCGTCACGATGTGCTCGCTGACCACCATCCTTTTCCTGGGTGGCTGGCTGTCGCCGATCCCCTTCGCGCCCTTCACCTGGGTGCCAGGCGCGATCTGGTTCATCATCAAAGCATCATTGGTTTTCTTCATGTTCGCGATGGTGAAGGCTTTCGTGCCGCGCTACCGCTACGATCAATTAATGCGGCTCGGTTGGAAGATCTTTCTGCCGATTTCGCTCGCTTGCGTCGTCATCGTCGCGGGTGTGTTGGAGATCACGGGTTGGGGTGGCTTGCCCCATTGACGCGGGCTGAGCAATCAGGGCAGGGATGCCCTGCGATAGTTGAGAGGGATTCCAAATGCGTTTGGATCAAGCCGCAAAGTCGATCTTTCTGACCGAGTTCGTCGGTGCGTTCGCCTTGGCGATGCGGTATTTCTTCAAGCCGAAGCTGACGCTAAACTACCCTCACGAGAAAAATCCGCAAAGCCCGCGTTATCGGGGTGAGCATGCTTTGCGGCGTTATCCGAACGGGGAAGAGCGCTGCATCGCCTGCAAGCTTTGCGAGGCCATCTGCCCCGCTCAGGCGATCACGATCGAGGCTGGACCTCGCCGTAACGATGGGACCCGGCGCACGACGCGTTATGACATCGATATGGTGAAATGCATCTATTGCGGGTTGTGCCAAGAGGCGTGCCCTGTGGATGCAATCGTCGAAGGTCCCAATGCGGAATTCTCGGTCGAGACCCGCGAGGAGCTCCTCTACGACAAGAACAGGCTTCTCGCGAACGGCGACCGCTGGGAGCGTGAGATTGCGCGAAACATCGCGCTTGATGCGCCGTATCGCTGATTGAAATTGGAAGAACGGGTTCGTGACGGTGGCGGCTCGTTGCATCGCAGCACGAGCACTCGTATGACCACGTGGTCACAAGTGCATAAGGGACTGGCATGACGGCGGCCGACGCGTTCTTCTACATCTTTTCGGCGATCGCGGTCGCCTCGGCCTTCATGGTCATCTCGGCGAAGAATCCGGTTCACTCGGTCCTCTTTCTGATCCTTGCCTTCGTCAACGCAGCGGGATTGTTCATTCTGCTGGGAGCTGAATTTTTGGCCATGATTCTGATCGTGGTCTATGTCGGCGCTGTGGCGGTCCTGTTCTTGTTCGTCGTCATGATGCTCGATGTGGACTTTGCCGAATTGAAGCAGGGCTTTCTTCAATATCTCCCGGTCGGCGCGCTCGTCGGTGGTGTCGTTCTGGTCGAGTTGGTTCTCGTCGTCGGTAGTTGGACGATCGCTCCTGCCGATCTCCGCCTCACGGCTGCGCCGATCATGCCGGGGCTGTCCAACACGGCCGCGCTTGGTCGCGTACTTTACACGCAATATCTCTACTTCTTTCAGACGGCAGGCTTTGTGCTGCTGACCGCCATGATCGGGTCGATCGTACTCACGCTGCGGCACAAGGTCAGCGTCAAGCGGCAGGACATTTCCGAGCAGAACCGTCGCGATCCTCATACGTCCGTCGAAGTGCGGAAAGTTCCGTCCCGTGTGGGCCTCTAGTTTTCCGGTGAAGGCAGCATGATGACCGTCGGACTCACACAATATCTCATCGTCGGCGCGATCCTCTTCACGCTCGGCGTTGCGGGGATCATCCTCAACCGCAAGAATATCATCATCATCCTGATGTCGGTCGAGTTGATCCTGCTGGCCGTCAACGTCAATCTCGTCGCTTTCTCGTCCTTCTTGGGTGATCTCACGGGACAGGTCTTCGGCCTCTTCGTTCTGACGGTCGCGGCCGCCGAATCGGCAATTGGCCTCGCGATCCTCGTGGTCTATTTCCGCAATCGCGGATCCATCGCGGTCGAAGACATCAACATGATGAAGGGCTGACCAGCCCCGCTTTAGGACTCCCCATGTATCAAGCCATCGTGTTTCTCCCGCTGGTCGGCTTCCTGATCACCGGGCTCTTCGGCAATCAACTCGGCGCCCGCAGCTCCGAGATCGTGACGTCTGTGCTGGTCGGCATCTCGGCGCTGTTGTCCTGGGTTGCTTTCGTCAATGTCGGCTTCGGCGACGGGACAACCCATGTCGATGTCGCCAACTGGATGACGGTCGGTGCTCTGAAAGTCGATTGGGCTTTCAGGATCGACACGTTGACGGTCGTGATGCTGGTGGTGGTCAACACGGTCTCGACGTTGGTTCACGTCTATTCGATTGGTTACATGCACGAGGATCCGAGCCGGCCGCGGTTCTTCGCCTATCTGTCGCTGTTCACCTTTGCGATGTTGATGCTGGTGACCTCCGACAATCTGGTTCAGATGTTTTTTGGTTGGGAAGGGGTCGGTCTCGCGTCCTATCTCCTGATCGGGTTCTGGTATGATCGGCCGACCGCCAACGCAGCCGCCATCAAGGCCTTCGTGGTCAATCGCGTCGGTGACTTTGGCTTTTCGCTTGGCATCTTTCTTGTTTTTGCGCTCACCCAATCGGTGGCTTTCGATACGATCTTCGCGGCTGCGCCTGGGCTCGTCGGCAAGCATTTTCATGCCTTCGGCATGGATCCGAATGCGCTGACCCTGGCCTGCCTGCTGCTCTTCATGGGCGCGATGGGTAAGTCAGCGCAGTTTCTGCTGCATACCTGGTTGCCTGATGCCATGGAGGGTCCGACGCCGGTGTCGGCGCTGATCCATGCCGCCACGATGGTGACCGCCGGTGTGTTCATGGTCGCGCGGCTCTCTCCGCTGTTCGAGCTTGCGCCGCATGCGATGACATTCGTGACGGTCATCGGCGGCACGACCGCGATGTTTGCGGCGACGATCGGCTTGGTGCAGAACGACATCAAGAAGGTGATTGCCTATTCGACCTGCTCGCAGCTCGGCTACATGTTCGTGGCGCTCGGGGTCGGTGGCTACTCGCTCGCGGTGTTTCACCTCTTCACCCATGCGTTCTTCAAGGCTTTGCTGTTCCTGGGCGCCGGTTCGGTCATCCACGCGTGCCACCACGAGCAGGACATGCGAAAAATGGGAGGCCTTTGGCGCAAGATTCCCATCACCTTCGCGATGATGATCATCGGGACGCTCGCCCTGACTGGCTTTCCATTCACGGCGGGGTATTTCTCCAAAGATGCGATCATCGAAGCATCTTTCGCATCGACTCGCCCTGGCGCCGTCTATGCGTTTTTGATGGTGTTGTTCGCCGCAGGCATGACGTCTTTTTATTCCTGGCGGCTGATCTTCCTGACCTTCTTTGGAGTCGATCGCAGCCAAGAGGGGCCGGTCGAAGGCAACGACCACAACACCCATGCGGAACCCGCCCATGGCACGGCATCGGCCCATGGGCATGAAGCTGCGGCGCATGACGATCACTCGCATCATCATGAGCCGCATGAATCACCAATCGTGATGCTTGCACCGCTGTTCGTGCTGGCCTTCGGCGCGCTCTTCGCCGGCCTCATCTTCAAACATGCCTTCATCGGCGAAGGCATGAGCGAGTTCTGGAAGGCGGCTCTTTTCTATTCGGATCACAACCACATCTTCGAGGCGATGGAGCATGTGCCGTTCCTCGTGTCGATCCTGCCGACCATCATGATGGTGGTTGGATTTCTGGTCGCTTTCTATGCCTACGTGTTGTCGCCGGGAACCGCTGAGTCCTGGGCGAAGATCAATCGCCCGCTCTATTTGTTCTTCCTCAATAAGTGGTATTTTGACGAGCTATACGATCATCTCTTCGTGCGGCCGGCCTTCTGGCTTGGCCGGTTGTTCTGGAAGGGTGGTGACGGCTTTGTGATCGATGGCTTCGGGCCGGATGGCGTCGCCGCCGCCGTAGTCGGAACGACCAATCGCGTGGTGAAGCTGCAGACCGGTTATCTCTATCACTACGCTTTCGCGATGATGCTCGGCGTCGCCGCTTTCATCACCTGGTATCTGGTCGGGGGCGTCCACTGATGTTCGGCTTCGGCATTCTTTCGCTTCTGATCTTCCTCCCGGTCCTCGGATCGGCTGTCATTTTGCTCCTGCGTGGCGACGACGCGGCAACGCTCCGCAACGCGCGTTGGACGGCTCTCCTGACCACGCTGGTGGTGTTCCTCGTCTCGCTTTACGCTTGGAGCCACTTCGACACGTCCAACTCGGCCTTTCAATTGATCGAGACTCGGGGCTGGTTCGGCGGCGGCTTGCAATACAAGCTCGGCGTCGACGGCATCTCGATGCCGTTCATCGTCCTGACCGCATTCCTTATGCCGTTCTGCATCCTGGCGTCCTGGGACTCGATCCAGCTGCGCGTCAAGGAATTCATGATCGCGTTCCTGATCCTGGAAGCTTTGATGATCGGCGTGTTTTGTGCGCTCGATCTGGTGCTGTTTTACCTCTTCTTCGAGGGCGGACTGATCCCGATGTTCCTGATCATCGGCATCTGGGGCGGGAAGCGGCGCATTTACGCCAGCATGAAGTTTTTCCTCTACACGCTGCTCGGCTCCTTGTTGATGCTGCTCGCCATCATGAAGATGTATGGCGTCGCCGGCACGACCGACATCGAAGTCCTGCTGCAACCCGGTATGTTCTCAGCCTCGATGCAGACTTGGCTTTGGCTGGCCTTCTTTGCTTCCTTTGCAGTGAAGATGCCCATGTGGCCGGTCCACACGTGGTTGCCGGACGCGCATGTCGAGGCACCGACCGCAGGGTCTGTCATTCTGGCCGGCATCATGTTGAAGATGGGCGGCTACGGCTTTCTGCGCTTCTCTTTGCCGATGTTCCCCGATGCGTCGCATTACTTCGCGCCGCTTATGTTTGCCCTGTCGGTCGTCGCCATCATCTACACCTCGTTGGTGGCGCTTGTGCAGGAGGATATGAAGAAGCTGATCGCTTATTCGTCGATCGCCCATATGGGTTTCGTGACGATGGGCCTGTTTACGATGACGCCGCAGGGCATTCAGGGCGCGATGTTCCTGATGATCTCACATGGCATCGTATCGGCTGCTTTGTTCCTTTGCGTCGGTGTGATCTACGACCGCATGCACACGCGTGAGATTTCGGCTTACGGCGGCCTCGTCGAACGGATGCCCCGCTACGCCGTCGCCTTCATGATCTTCACAATGGCGAATATCGGGCTTCCGGGAACGTCGGGCTTCGTCGGCGAGTTCCTCACGATGCTGGCGGCGTTTCAGGTTAACACCTGGGTGGCGCTGATCGCGACCTTTGGCACCATCCTGGCGGCGAGCTACGCGCTGTTTCTCTATCGCCGGGTCATCTTCGGAAAGCTCGAGAAGCCGTCTCTTGCGGGGATCCTCGATCTCTCGCCGCGCGAGATGGTGATCCTTCTGCCGCTCATCGTGCTGACGATCTACTATGGGTTCCACCCAGCCCCGATCATCGATGCATCGATGGCGTCCGTCGATCATATCTCGAAGGTCGTTCAAGCCGCTCAGGCTGCGACGACCGCCACCGCTCTGAACGTTTCGCAGTAAGGACCGAACTCCGATGTCGCCCGATTTTCACCTCGGACCTGTCCTTCCAGAGTTCATCCTTGCGGTGGGGGCTCTGGTGCTGCTCATGGTTGGTGCGTTACGGGGTGAGCGGTCGACCGCCCTCGTGACCGAACTCGCCATCGTGGTCCTCGGCGCGGCCTTTCTGATCGACGTCGGCACGTCGGTTCATGGTACAATCGTGTTCGAAGGCGCCTTTTTGGATGACGCTTTCGGGCGCTTCATGAAGGGTCTGGCTCTCCTGGGGTCGCTGGTGACCCTGGTCATGTCGATCGGCTTCTTGAAGCAAGAGGGCATCGATCGCTTCGAATATCCTGTGCTGATCCTGCTCTCGACGCTCGGCATGTTGATGCTGATTTCGGCCAACAGTCTGATCGCGCTCTACCTCGGCTTCGAGTTGATGAGCCTCGCGCTCTACGTTCTCGCGGCGTTCCACCGCGATAACCTGCGGGCCAGCGAGGCGGGGCTCAAGTATTTCGTGTTGGGTGCCCTGTCGTCTGGCATGCTGCTCTATGGCGCTTCGCTCATTTACGGCTATTCAGGTACGGTCCTGTTCAGCGGCATCGCGACGGCCCTTCAGGGTAATGCTCACATCGGCGTGGTGTTCGGACTTGTGTTCCTGTCGGCCGGGCTGGCCTTCAAGATGTCGACTGTGCCGTTCCACATGTGGACGCCCGATGTCTACGAGGGCGCGCCCACTCCGGTGACTGCATTTTTCGCCACGGCCCCCAAAATGGCAGCCGTCGCGATCACGGTCCGGATCATCATCACAGCCTTTCCGGGCATCCTGCACGAATGGCAGCAGATCATCATCTTCATCTCGATCGCATCAATGGCGCTCGGCTCGTTCGCGGCGATCGGCCAAACCAACTTCAAGCGCCTGATGGCCTATTCGGCGATCGGCCACATGGGTTTTGCCCTGGTGGGTCTCGCTCCCGGGACCGAGGCCGGCGTTTATGGTGTGCTGATCTATCTCTCGATCTATCTGGTCATGACGCTCGGGACATTCGCGGCCATCATGATGATGCGCCGGGGTGGCGTGAATATCGAGACCACCGCCGATCTCGCCGGCCTCGGGCGCACCCGCCCCGCCATGGCGTTCTTCCTTGCCATGTTGATGTTTTCGCTTGCCGGCATTCCGCCATTGGCTGGATTCTTTGCCAAGTTCTACGTCTTCCAGGCCGCGATCCAAGCCAATCTCTACGCCCTTGCGGTTCTCGGCGTCCTCTCGAGCGTCGTTGCGGCTTATTATTACCTCCGGATCGTCAAGATGATGTATTTCGACGAACCAACCGGAGTTGCGTTTGACAAAGCCAACCCTGCCGTGAGCTTTGTGCTCGGCGCTGCTGGACTTGCGGTCCTGCTCTTCTGGGTCTTTCCGGCACCCATCGTCGCGAGCGCGGCTGCCGCTGCCCGATCCTTGTTCTGAGACGTGAAGCTTGCCGACCAAGCCATACGAGCGGGGTATCGGATCAATAGTTTCGAGACGCTAGGCTCGACCAACGACGAGGCGATGGCGCGGGCTCATCGCGGTGATCGCGGCAAGTTATGGATCGTCGCGAGCCGCCAGACCGGCGGCAGGGGGCGACAGGGGCGTTCCTGGACATCTCCGCCCGGCAACGTTTATGCGAGCCTCTTGCTGATCGATCCGGTGCCACAGGTGTTAGCGCCTCAACTGGGGCTGCTTGCGGGCGTCGCGTTGATGGACGCGCTGTCGCTGTTCGTCGCGACAGATCAACCCATCGCGATCAAGTGGCCCAACGATATCGTTCATGCCGGTGCCAAGTTGGCCGGGATCCTAGTCGAGGGCGCACGCTGCCGTGACGGTCGTTTCGCCTGCGTGTTGGGGTTCGGGATCAATCGGCAATCGCATCCCTCTGATCTTCCCTATGCAGCAACCGACCTCTTCTCTGTTTCGGCGGAGCGACCCAACGTCGACGATGTGGTGAGCGCCTTGTCGCTGTCGCTCGATCAGGCGCTGACGTTATGGGATCGAGGGCGTGGCTTTCTCCACATTCGATCGCGTTGGCTCGAACGAGCCCTCCCGGCCGGGACCAGAATGTCGGTTGCGTCGAAATCGCACAAACTCGACGGTTTGTTTGAGACGATCGATGACCAGGGTCGCCTTGTCCTGAAGACGAGCGACGGCCAGAAGACGGTTGATGCAGGTGATGTTTTCTTGATGGACCAGCCGGTTCCGAAAATCGGCTAAAAGGGTGATTTGAATGGCAAGTGGCGATAATGAGCTCGTATTTTGCGCGCTCGGAGGCCTCGGGGAGATCGGCATGAATGCCGCCCTCTATGGGTTTGGCCCACCGAACAAACGAAAATGGTTGATGGTCGATTGCGGCGTTTCGTTCGCAGGCCCGGATCTTCCGGGGATTGATCTTGTTTTTCCGGATGTCAGCTTTGTTGAACGGGTCAAGAAGGACCTTGTCGGTCTCGTCATTACGCACGCGCATGAAGACCATATCGGTGCTGTGACCGAGCTCTGGCCGAAACTCGGCTGCCGCATCTTCGCAACGCGTTTTGCCGCGAACCTGCTCGAAATCAAGCGATCGGCGGAGCCCGGCGCACCCAAGATCCCGGTCGAGATCATGGCCTTCGGCGATCGGCTCGATCTCGAACCCTTCGAGGTCGAGGTCATCCCGATGGCTCACTCGATCCCGGAAAGCTCGTCTCTGGCCATCCGCACGCCGCTTGGGACGGTTTTGCATACGGGTGACTGGAAGATCGACGAAACCCCGGTGATCGGGCTTCCGACCGACCAGAAGCGACTGACCGAGATCGGCGACGAGGGCGTGTTGGCTCTGGTGTGCGATTCGACCAACATCCTGCGCGAAGGGCAGAGCCCCTCGGAGGCGGAAGTCGCCATCAATCTGCGGACGCTGATCGGCAACGCACCCGGGCGCGTACTGGTCACGACCTTTGCGTCCAACATCGCGCGCATCAGGGCTGTTGCCGATGCGGCGGAAGCCACCGGGCGAAGCGTCATCGTGGTGGGTCGCGCGATGGATCGTGCGATCGAAGTGGCGCGCGATTGTGGCTACTTCGATGGAGTCGCGCCGTTCTTCTCGGCCAACAGCTATGCCTATCTGCCGCGGGAAAAGACTGTCGTGGTCGCGACCGGAAGCCAGGGTGAATTGCGGGCCGCCCTCGCCCGGATGGCGCAGGACGAGCATCCCGAGGTCAAGCTCATCCCAGGTGATCGGGTGATCTTCTCGTCGCGGACGATCCCTGGCAACGAGCGAGAAGTCGGCCGCGTCATCAACGGCCTGGTGCGGCAAGGCGTCGAGGTGGTGACGGACCGAACCGAGATGATCCACGTGTCGGGGCATCCCCGGCGCGCCGAGGTGGCGCAACTCTATGGCTGGGTCCGGCCCAAGATTGCGGTTCCGGCGCATGGCGAGCCACTGCATTTGTTCGAGCATGGCAAGTTTGCGCGGCTTATGGGCATCGATCATGTGATCACGGCTGCGGATGGCGACGTGGTTCTGCTCGCACCGGGAGCGCCGTCTATCGTCGACGAAGCGCCACATGGTCGTCTTTGCAAGGATGGCAATCTGCTGGTCAGTGCCAATGATCCGTCGTTGGCGGCCCGCAACCGGCTTGCCTTCGCGGGCATCGTTTCGATCGCCTTCGCCTTGACGTCGCGAGGCGATCTCGCGGGCGATCCCGACGTCGTCTTTTCCGGCATGCCAACGCATACCCGCGACGGCAAGGCGATGGACGCCGTGATCGATGCCGCGATCTTCGCAACGCTCGATAATCTCGGTCGTGGCAAGCGGCGTGACCCCGATGCAGCCGCGACGGCGGTCGAACGATCGGTTCGCGGCGCGATCGGCGCGGCGTGGGGCAAGAAGCCCACTGTCCATGTGTTGGTGGTGGAAGTCTAAAATCGTCACCGCGCCTTGTGGCTAACAACCACAAGGTGCGGTGTGGCGTTGCTCATGCCGAAACGCGCCGGGAGACCAAGCCCTGGCTCTCTATTGCTGGTGGGAATGCGATCAAATGCCGATCCCGACCCCGATGGCCATCGCGATCTACTTTACCATGTGGTGGATCGTGTTATTTGCCGTGCTGCCATTTGGCGTGCGATCGCAACAGGAGAGCGGCTCGGTCGTGCCCGGCAGCGAGCCGGGCGCGCCGGAAACCCCTGGCCTCAAGAAGAAAGCCCTCTGGACCACGGTCATTTCGGCCGTCCTCTTCGTGGCCTTGATGCTGCTGATCAAATACACCGACTAGCAACGAGCGGCGCTCGCGCGATCGCGCCTAGATCGTCGTGCCTTGTTCCTTGACCAAAGCACAGCCCGTAATGCGCCACATGCCATCCACCTGCTCGAACGTGTAGACGGCGGTCCAGACCCCGCCATCGGCATCCACGATCGTCACCTTCTGAAGCGGACCGAGCGCGGTTTGTCCGGCCTCATCAAAATGCGTGCTGCGCGGATGGATTAACGGCGCATAGGATTGATGCACCATCGCGTTGAAATCCTTCGCGTTCGGAAATTTCGAGCGGATGCCCGGCGCCGCGAAACTTTCTGCGGCATCCGCGTCGTCGCGACCGAACGCATTGATCTGCTGGGTAATGATCGATCGAAGCGTTGCTTGCGTCGCCGCATCGAGATCGGCCGCACGCGCCTGCCAGGACGCCAAGCTGATCGATCCGACCAGAGCCACCACCATTGCTGCGCTTTTCAATCTATCTCGCATGACATCGCTCCCGTTCCGCTTGTTGAGATACGAAGAAAAACGAGCAGAAGATCGGGGTCACCGCAAAAACGACGCACGTATCGCGTTTGGCGCGGGACAAATCAGCCCATTCGACGATCGGGAACCACTTTGCCTTGACCCCCGGACCGGTTGCAGACTATGCACAGGACGCCTGGAAACGGGAGCGTGTAGCTCAGTCGGTAGAGCATCTGACTTTTAATCAGAGGGTCATGGGTTCGAGCCCCATCGCGCTCACCATTTAGATCAAACACTTAGCGAAAATCGCGGCGGAACAAGCGACTTTTTGCGACCAAAAAAGGGGGTCGCACACTCGCACCTACGAGGTGCGTTCTTTTCAGATGGTCACAGACCTTTGCTATCGTCGGTAGGCGCTTGTGGCAGTTGCGATTTCAACCAAATTTCCGCTTTTTAACAAAGAACAATGTCGGCCGTTGTCTCACTCTTAGAGTGTCATTGACGGGGGTGACCAGACGATCAAGTCGGGTGTCACCGGTCGGAATGCTTGCTGTCGGAGAAGCCCGATGCCTCGCTTCTATTTCGATATCAATGACGGTGCCATCGAAATACGAGACGATCTCGGAACCGAGTTCGTGGACCGTGATGCGGCCCGACTTGCCGCCATCGACGCACTTCCCGACATCGCGCGTGATGTGATGCCGAATGGCAATCATCGCATCATGACGTGCCACGTTCGAGACGATCAGGGCAGGATCATCTTTGAGGCCAAACTGATCCTCGACGCGCGATGGCTCTCGGACATCCCAGAAAACTGACCGTCAAGCTGGAAGAGCGGGTCGTGTCTTGCGCGGGGGTCGACCCGTTGACGACGACGTTCCGTCCGCCTCATCGCAACTCCGATCCGTTGTGACGATAGGGCACGCCATCCGGTTCAAGCCGTACGAGCCGCTCGTGCATTGTCTCACGCATGACAATCGAGGAGACTTAGGTGGCCAGACATCCGATCGACGCCCAGACGTCTACGGTGGCGCAATTGAAGCAAGATATCGACTCTGGTCGGACCGGCGACAAGGTGTCGGCGCCTGATCCGGGATTGTCTTCGCTCGGGACGGACGACGAGGCAGCCGGGACACCGAACAGTCCGGAACGGATCGCGCTGGCGCGGCGGCAGGAGGCCCAGCCCGTTTTAGCCGCCAGTGACGCAACCTCGAAACAAGCCAGTCGATGGATGTCGATTGGCATCATGGTCATTGTGGTCCTGGCCATCGTACTCGGCGCGGTGTGGGTGGCGCTCCGGTCATGATCCAGTCCTGCGGATAGGCTTGAGGCCTTTCGAAGAGGTCGAGGCGGCCCCGTTACTCGATGGCGACACATCGCCGTCCTGAAAACCGCGACTCTAGCGACGCGATCTCAATCGGCGCGGATGACAGATTTGACGCGTGCGAAATCGCTGTCCCGCAACACGCGCTTGGCCACCAGTTCCTTAATTGAGCGATACGGGCGGTGGTTCACGATCGCCTGTCCGATGTGACTGTTGCCGGGTAGATGGTTCAAGGCCGAGACCGAGGCGGTGTTGATGTCGATGGTTTTGCGCGTGTCGGCGGCGGGCACCTCGCTCGGATCCGCCATCGCGAGCACGTCGGCAGGGGGAGCCTGAACCACGGTTTCGCTCGCCGGCGCGCCTTGTTCCCGCTGCTGGCCCGGCCACGGCACGACAGTCGAACCGGGAGAAGCTGTCGGGTTCGAGATCTGCTGCGCGTCAGGTGCTGGTGCAGGGGCTTGGGTCGGCACGGGTTGCGCGGCGGGTATAGCAGCAGACGAGGTCTGGACCGCCGAGGTCGTCGGCGCCACGACGTCAGCCGCGTGCTGTTGAGACGGAACGGGCGCAGTCAGCGCAGCCACCTCGACTCGACGTGGAAGTCGAGCAGGAACGACGGGATCCGGGAAGGGGGCCTTGGCGAGATCGCCCCATGGCTTAGACGCGGTCTCTCTGGGTGGCATCGCATGAAGCGCGACGCCGACGCACAGCGTGAGCGCGGCGCAGGCAATCGAAATGCCCGTTGCCGATCTTAACACCATGAAAAACTCTCCCGCTGTACTCCCGCAGATCATGAACACACGAGGCGATGCATGATACCGGCGAGAAAACCGCATACGCAGAAATAACGCAACTCGGGGGTTGCTACATTTAATAAATGGCAACACTGCGATGGTAGCGGCCGCGAGTCGGGCATGCTTTGCCGAGCAACGACGCAGATCGGGACGGCAACCCATCAGTAGCGTCAACGTCGGGTTAGGATGTTGCGGCGCAAGGTCGGAAAAAGCCGGGCAGGGTCGCGTTCCCAACAGCGATCGATCGCAACGGAGCTTCTCGGAACATCAATCCGATAGCATGACGCGGACCTGATTTTGCCCGGCACCGGAAACGGTTGGCCGGGCTTTTTTCATGCCCAGCGTTCCCGAACCGACAAGCTCGTTGGAGGCTCACGGCGCACCGTCAAACGCCGCGGCGTAAGACGATCAATCAAGTTTGACACGATCTTCGCGCGCTTCCCTAAGCGGCACCCACGATGGTCTGGGCTCTTGAAGTCAGGGATCGAGCCGACACCGATGTATGAGATCGAGGGCATTAACCCCACACATATCAGCGTGCGCCACCGGGAAGATCACCATGTCTGGATGTTCGCCGTGGGACGAGATCGACAAAAACGGCGTATCATCACGTCGGGTATCAGTCGAACCGACACAGCGACCGACCGGATCGCGTCGGATGTCGTTGTCGATGCGCTGCTGTTTGCGTCGCAAGAGGCACGCCGGCTCGATTTGATCGACTAGCCGACCTGCTTGAGTGACGCGACGATCGCCTAAACCGGCTTGGCCAACGCGGCAAAAGCCGGGCGGGCGATGTGATAGCCCTGAATGAGATCGACCCCGAGATCGCGTAGCGCGTGGAGCTCGCCCTCGGTCTCGACACCTTCGCAGACCGGAACGACGTTAAGGTCTCGCAACATATCGAGTGTCGAGCGGACGATGGCACGCCGAACCGGATCGGTATCGATGCCGCGGATCAACGCCATATCGAGTTTCGCGATATCGGGCTGAAACTGAGCCAGCAGCACAAGGCCGGCATAGCCCGCGCCAAAATCGTCGATTGCGGTTCGGAAGCCGATATCCTTGTAGGTCTGCAGAATGTTGAGAAGATGTTTGGCATCGAGCTTCTCGGTTTCGGTGAATTCGAAGATGATCCGTTCGAGGGGAAAGCTCGTCCGTTCCGCAGCCTCCAATGTCAGCCGAATGCAAGCATTCGGTTCGTAGACCGCATTCGGCATGAAATTGATCGATAAGCTCGCTGTCGGATCGTCTGACAGACGCAACGCAGACGCCATTTCGATCGCTCTCACCCGACATTGCTGATCGAAGGCGTAGCGATTGCTGTCGGTCACGGATGACAGGACCGTGAAGGCACCCTCGCCGGCAGGACCGCGCACGAGCGCCTCATGGGCGAAAATCATTCCTTTGGCGACATTCACAATGGGCTGAAACGCCATCGAGAAGGGAAATGTGAATGCCGATCCATCTCGACATCCTTCGCATGCGATCGGCATTGAGGTTGGCTCCAAACTCCTGCATTACACTAATGCGACGATCCCTAAAGAGTTCGTTCGTCTTGAATCGGCATGTGTGGAGCGCCGACATACCGCAGGCTCCTGGGCCACGCCGTCCAGGAACCGAGCCGCCTACTCATCGATTTGATATGAAACGGTCGGGCACCAGTCGCCGTGCAGCGGCCCATATTATTTGGAGCGAGAGATGGACAATTCAAAACGCAAAATAGCGCTGATTGGCGTGGTTGCCGCAGCGCTCGCCCTGCCAGGTTTAGCCCATGCGCAATATGCAAGCGGGCGGTTGGTCGAGCCGGACGGCTATATCTACAATCGGCAGGGACAGGCCTTCAATCCGCATGAAGGGCTGCAGCCGAACGGCTGTGTCAAACTATGTGAGTTCGACTCAAATCCCTGCGATCCGCCGTCGTTCAAACACGCCGACGGTCGCTGCCTCTATAATCACTGATGGTCGACCCCGCTTGCCTCAGGCCTGGCGGCCGTCAGGTTTGGCGCAGGCGGGCGAAGCCACGATCGAGGTCGGCCTGAAGATCGGCGAGATCTTCAAACCCGATCTGGAAGCGCAGTGTCGGTCCACCTGGGTTCCAGGTGGTCGCAGTTCGATAAGTTGTCGGATCGAACGGGATCACGAGGCTTTCGTAGCCACCCCAGGAGAAGCCCATCCCGAAGAGTTCGAGCCCATCGAGCATCGCCGCGACGGCGTCCGTGGATGCCGGTTCGAGAATGATCGAGAACAAACCCGACGACCCAAGGAAGTCACGCTTCCAGATCGCGTGTCCGGGATGGCTCGGCAGGGCGGGATGCAGCACCTGACGCACCTCGTCGCGACTGTCGAACCATTGCGCCATTGCGAGCGCTTGGCGCTCGGCCTCGCGAAGCCGCAAGTCCATGCTTCGAAGTCCGCGCAAGCCCAGAAACACATCTTCGGGCCCGGCACATATCGCAAACGCGTCGAAGGTCTCACGCAGCTTCGGCCAGTATGTCGCATTCGCGGATGTCAAGCCGAGCAACAGGTCGGAATGGCCGGAGAGGTATTTTGTGCCGGCCTCGATGGCGATATCGACTCCGCGTGCATGGGGCGGAAAGAACAGGGGTGTCGCCCAGGTATTGTCCATGATGACGCAGATATCATGCGCATGCGCTGCCTCGGCGATGGCCGGGATATCCTGCATCTCGAACGTCTGCGACCCAGGCGCTTCCACCAGAACCGCACGGGTGTTCGGCTGAAACAGGTCGGCGATCCCCGCTCCGATCAGCGGATCGTAGTAGGTCGTCGAAATGCCGAAGCGCCGCAGCATCGTGTCGCAGAAGTGCCGTGTCGGCAGATAGGCCGAGTCAGTGACCAGGATGTGGTCGCCACTGCCGAGCACCGACATCAACGCAACGGTCACGGCCGCAAGGCCCGAGGGCGTTAGCACCGTTCCGGCTGCTCCGGCGAGTTCGCTCCATGCCGTCTCCAGCGCTTCGGTGGTCGGCGTACCCTTCGTCCCGTAGGTGAACCGACGCTCGCGGTTCTTCAATTGTGCGACATTGTCGTACAGCACCGTCGAGCCGCGATAGATCGGCGTATTGACGAACCCATGCTGCTCCTCAGGGTCGCGCCCGGCATGGATGAGCCGCGAGCGCGAGCCGAGAG
Organism: Lichenihabitans psoromatis; assembly: GCF_004323635.1. NCBI lineage: Bacteria > Pseudomonadati > Pseudomonadota > Alphaproteobacteria > Hyphomicrobiales > Lichenihabitantaceae > Lichenihabitans > Lichenihabitans psoromatis. The sequence goes on along the minus strand of NZ_CP036515.1, from coordinate 3,562,207 downwards.
TCGCGCGAGTGTCCGGCGTGAGTTTTGTCATGATCGTCCGAGGTTGAAGGTCGGCGTGCACCTGATCCATTGCAGGGCGGGACGTCAAGACGCGGGAGATGGCCTGCAACGCCTTGACCACGACAGGCAAAACTTCTGTGATAGCGACGGCGCTGGCGGGCGGTGGCACATGGCGTGCTTAGTCGCGAGTGCTGAGTGTCGTGCAGGAACGCTGGAGTTGAGCTTTTGAAGAAGAGACTTTTTGCATCGTTGATGGTCGCTGCCCTTGCGGCGAGCACCGCGGTCGCCTCGGCCGCGACACTCGATACGGTCAAGCAGAAGAATGTGCTGACCTGTGGCGTCAATCCGTCGTTGGCCGGGTTCGGCATTCCGGACGACAAGGGGCAGTTCACCGGTCTCGATGTAGATTTCTGCCGCGCTGTCGCGGCATCGGTGCTCGGCGACCCGACCAAGGTCAAGTTCATCGCGCTCAACGCGACGGATCGGTTCACCGCCTTGCAGTCTGGCGAAATCGACCTCCTGGCGCGGAACAGCACCTGGACCTCCTCGCGTGACCAGCAGGGCATGTTGTTCGGACCGGTCAACTTCTATGATGGCCAGGGCTTTATGGTGCGCAAGAAGCTCGGCGTGTCGTCCGCCAAGGATCTGAACGGCGCCTCGATCTGCGTGCAACAGGGCACCACCACAGAACTGAATCTGGCCGATTACTTCCGTACCAACGGCATGAAATACGACAGCGTCGCTTTCAAGGGGGAGGATGAAACCCTCAAGGCCTATGAGTCTGGCCGTTGCGACGCCTTCACGACCGACTCGTCGGGCCTCTATGCCGAGCGGATCCGGCTCGTCAATCCTGACGATCACATCGTGCTGCCGGAGATCATTTCCAAAGAGCCGCTATCGCCGGCCGTCCGGCAGGGCGACGACCAATGGTTCAACATCGTCCGCTGGACGCATTATGCCATGGTGTCGGCCGAGGAACTGGGTGTCACGTCCAAGAACGTCGACGACATGATGAAGTCGGATAACCCCGACATTCGTCGTCTTCTCGGCGTCGAAGGCGAGCAGGGCAAGGGCTTCGGGCTCGACAAGGCCTGGGCCTACAACATCATCAAAACGGTCGGCAATTACGGCGAAGTCTTCGACAAAAACGTGGGTGACGGCTCGCCGCTGAAAATCAAGCGCGGCTTGAACGCCTTGTGGAATAAGGGCGGCCTGCAATACGCCCCACCGATCCGCTGAAAAAGTAAGCAATGATTGCGATCGGGGCGATTGTCCCTGATCGCAACCACCAACCCCTGCACATCGAAGGATCGCGATGGTGGAATTAGTCGAGCGTGCGAAGCCATCGGGCGGGTCCCTGATCCAAAATCCGATCGTCCGCGGAGCGGTTTATCAGATCGTGCTCGTGGCTCTGATCGTCTTCGTGGTTTACGGGGCCGCCACCAACGCCATGACGGCGATGGAACGGCTTCGCATGCCGACCGATTTCGGCTTTCTGGGCCAGACGTCGGGCTTCGACATCAACCAGACCTTGATCCCCTATTCGCATTCCTCGACCTACGCTGAGGCCTTCTGGGTCGGCTTGATCAACACGCTGCTGGTCGGCGTTGTAGGGATCGTCCTGACCACCATCATCGGTTTCACGGTTGGGATCGCGCGCCTGTCGTCGAACTGGATCGTCGCGAAACTCGCGCTGGTCTATGTCGAAACGCTGCGGAACATTCCGCTGCTGCTGCAATTGCTGTTCTGGTACAATGCGGTTCTGAAGCCGTTGCCGGCGCCACGCCAATCGATTGCGCTGCCAGGCGGTATTTTTCTCAACAACCGCGGGCTGATTTTTCCCAATCCGCAATTCGGCGAGGGCGCTCATTTCGTCGGAATGGCCGTCGTGATCGCCATTCTGGCCGCGATCCTGTTTACGATCTGGGCAAGCAGGCGGCAGAAGAGCACCGGCCAACAGTCGCCCGTCGGGTGGGTCTGGCTCGCTTTATTGATCAGCCTGCCGCTACTGACCTATTTCGCTCTGGGGCGGCCGATCACCTTCGACATACCGGTGTTGAAAGGCTTTAACTTCGCGGGCGGCCGGCAGGTGTTTCCCGAGTTGGTCGCCCTCGTGCTCGGCCTCTCGGTCTACACCGCGTCTTTCATCGCCGAGATCGTCCGTGCTGGCGTGCAATCGGTCGCGCACGGCCAGACCGAAGCCGCCGAAGCGCTGGGCCTCGGGGCGGGCCGAATCCGTGCTCTCGTCGTGGTGCCGCAGGCCATGCGGGTCGTCATTCCGCCGCTGACCAACCAATATCTCAACCTCGTCAAGAACTCCTCCCTGGCGGTGTTCATCGGCTACCCCGATCTGGTCCAGGTTTTCGCCGGCACGGTGCTGAACCAGACCGGCGCGGCCGTGCAGGTCATGGCCATCACGATGCTGGTTTATCTCGTCATTTCGCTTTTCACCTCGGCGATCATGAATATGTATAACCGGCGCATCGCGCTGGTGGAACGGTGACGCGGATGAGCCAGATCGCCGACAAGACAGATCTCGATCCGTCCGTGACGGCCGATGCCGTGCTCGACGCTGCCGTCACCGATATGCCGTCCGGCGGCGCAGCCTTCGTCCAAACCGAGTCGCATCCCCCTCAGCCGGCGCCGATCACGGTGCGTGGTCCTTTGGCGTGGATGCGGGCCAACCTTTTCTCGACGCCGGGTTCGGGGTTGCTGACCCTTCTGGCCGTTGCCTTCGTGGCCTGGGTTCTGCCGGATCTGGTGCGCTTCCTCTTCACCGATGCGGTGTGGTCCGGCGACGCCGCCACCTGCCGCACCAAGGTCGATGGCGCATGCTGGGCCTTTATCGCGCAGAAATTTCAATACGTTCGCTATGGGTCCTATCCCGAGACCCAACATTGGCGGATCGACCTGACGGAGGCGATCGGTGCCGTTCTGATCGTCTGGCTGTTGTGGACCTCGGCGCCCAAACGCAACGTCGCGGCGCTTTTGTTCTTCATCGTCTACCCGGTCTTCGCCTTTTTCCTGGTGCGCGGATCGGATCTGATCGGTTTGCCGATCATCGACACGAGTCTCTGGGGCGGTCTTTTCATCACGCTGCTTATGTCAGTGGTCGGCATCGTTGTGTCGCTCCCGGTCGGCGTTTTGCTCGCGCTTGGACGGCGCTCCGCACTGCCGATCATCCGCACGGTGTCGGTCGCGTTCATTGAAATCGTTCGCGGCGTGCCCTTCATCACGGTCTTGTTCATGGCCAATGTGATGCTGCCGTTGTTCGTGCCGGAGGCTTGGACGCCTGACCGGCTGCTACGACCCTTGATCGGCACGGCCTTGTTCGCCTCCGCCTATATGGCGGAGGTCGTGCGCGGCGGCCTCCAGGCGATGCCGCGCGGCCAGACCGAAGGCGCCCAGGCGCTGGGGCTCGGCTACTGGCAGAGCATGCGGCTCATCATCCTGCCGCAGGCGCTGACGACCGTGATCCCCGGCATCGTTTCGACCTTCATCGGCCTCTTCAAGGATACGACCCTTGTGGCGATCGTCGGCATCTTCGATTTTCTTCGAACGCTGGAGAGCGCCCGGCTCGACCCGAATTGGGGCGGACCGACGATCACGACAACCAGCTACGTCTTTGCCGCAATGGTCTATTGGATCTTCTGTTTCGGCATGTCCCGCTACTCGCAATATACCGAGCGACGGCTGAAGGCCGGTCGCGCTCATTGAGGTCTTCTCCCATGTCGAACGCAACGGCGATCCCGAGCATCGCTCCCGCCGAGGACCTCGCGGTGAAACTCGACAGCGTCCACAAATGGTACGGCGAGTTTCATGTCCTGAAGAACATCAACCTGAATGTCTCGCGTGGCGAACGGATCGTGATTTGTGGCCCGTCAGGGTCGGGCAAATCCACGATGATCCGATGTATCAATCGTTTGGAAGAGCATCAGAAGGGCAGCATCGTCGTCAACGGCACGGAGCTGACCAACAATCTCAAACGGATCGACGAGGTGCGCCGTGAGGTCGGCATGGTGTTCCAGCACTTCAACCTTTTCCCGCATCTCACCATCCTCGAGAATTGCACCTTGGCGCCCATCTGGGTTCGCAAGATGCCGAAGCGCGACGCTGATGCGCTCGCCATGAAATATCTGACGCGGGTCAAGATCCCGGAGCAGGCCAATAAATATCCGGGCCAGCTTTCGGGTGGTCAGCAGCAGCGCGTCGCCATCGCACGGTCGCTCTGCATGAACCCGAAGATCATGCTGTTCGACGAGCCGACCTCGGCCCTCGACCCCGAGATGGTCAAGGAGGTGCTCGATACGATGGTATCGCTGGCCAATGAGGGCATGACGATGCTGTGCGTGACCCACGAAATGGGGTTTGCGCGGCAGGTAGCTGATCGCGTGATCTTCATGGATGGCGGCGAGATCGTCGAGATGAACAAGCCCGAGGCGTTCTTCGCCAATCCGCAACACGAGCGGACGAAGCTGTTCCTGAGCCAAATTCTGCACTGAGGTCTAAAGCCTGACGCTATCGCCGCCACGGCGTCGCGCTCCATATACAGCCTGGACTGGCGGCCACCCAGGCCGGTTCGGTCCGTTCCGTATGGAGACCTTCGATGCGTTCTTTCGCTTTCGCCGCCGCTCTGGTGGTCGCCGCTGTTTCAGCCGCTCCGGCTTTCGCCGAGACGATGGAGTATAAGGCCAATCTTTCGGCCGAAACAGAGGTGCCGCCGCATGCCGACCTGAAGGGCACCGGGACGGTCGCGGCCACCTTCGACACAACCTCGATGAAGCTCAGCTATAAGGTTGATTATCAAGGCTTGACCGGAACCGCCACGGCGGCGCATTTCCACGGCCCCGCAGCAGTCGGTGCGAATGCCGGCGTGATGGTGCCTGTGGCGATCGGTTCAGGCAGCCCGATTGAAGGATCTGCGACCCTGACGGCGGATCAGGCCAAGGCCTTGGAAGACGGTAAGATGTATTTCAACATCCATACCGAAGCCAACAAGGGTGGCGAAATCCGCGGCCAGGTCGAGAAGGCTATGTAGCCGCGAGCCGCCAAGCGCTTATCGCCGTCGCGAGCTCAAGCCACGCGGTAGCCGCGAGCCGCCAAGCGCTTATCGCCGTCGCGAGCTTAAGCTACGCGCGAACCGCGAACCCGCACGCTTTTACTATCTCACGCACGTCTAAATGCGCCGTCAGTGCCGACGATCGGCCCGGCGGCTCGTTGCACGCTCCGCCAAAAACTCGCCAATATTGGAGCCGAGCGGCATCGCGGATGTGTCGACGACATCCTGGCGCGATAACCCAATATCCGACAAATCGTGTTCGGACATTTGCGCCAGCGTCCAGCTCAAACGACGGCTTTCATAGGCCCGGCGGGGCCAGGAGATGAGCGTGGACGTCACGTTGCTGATAAGAGGCAGGACGGCGGAGATGCCGCGCGTGGCGCGGTGTCCGGTGCGGGACGGGAACGGGATGGAGAGATGCATGGTGGACCTCGATGGACGCGTTACGAAGCGTCTAGAGTTTTAAGATAGGAACGGGCCAACCATCGGTCCAACGCATAGTTGACATAAGATCGATCGCGTATCATCATCGGTTTATGCTTGACACTGACCAGCTCCGATCGTTTCTCGCCATCGTCGATACCGGCAGCTTCACGCGCGCGGCCGAGCGGGTGAACAAGACGCAAAGTGCCGTCTCGATGCATATGCGCCGCCTCGAGGAGCAGCTCGAACGGCCGTTGTTCGTCAAACAGGGGCGTGGCACCCGACTGACCAGCGATGGCGAACGGCTCGTCGATCATGCGCGACGCATGCTCGAGGTCGAAGCGGCAGCCCTTTACGATCTGAAACAGCATGGGCTCGCCGGCCGGGTCGTGTTCGGCATCCCCGACGATTACGCAGAGCCATTCCTGCCCGACATCGTCAAGCGATTCACGCGGCAGCATCCGCTGGTCGAACTCTCGATTGTCTGCCATCCCAGCGTCGATCTGGCCCAGCGGATCATGACCGGCGAAGTGGATGTCGCGGTCGTGACGGATTGCGAGCGGATCAAAGGGCTCGAGATTCTGCGCGAGGAGGCTTTGTGCTGGGTGGCAGGGTTGCGATCCGGCCCCATCGAAGATCAAAGGCCGCTGCCTCTTGCCTTGTCGACGCCCACCTGCCCATGGCGGAATGCGGCGCTCGAGGCGCTGGATGCGGCCGGGATCGCGTCCCGCATCTTTCTGATGTCGACCAATTATGCGGCGCTTGCGCCGATCATCCAGGCTGGGCTTGCGCTGACGGTTCTGCCGCGGGCCGCCGTCAACCTGGCTTCGCAGCGTCTGGTGCCGTCAAGCGCCGGGCTACCAGTTTTGAGCAATGTGAAGGTCGGGCTGCTGCGTGGCTCGTCGGGCCGATCGAAGGAAGCCGCTGCCCTTACCGATGTGATCCGCGCCAGTATCGGCGTCGCTGCAGGCTCGGCGCTCGACGTCGCGGCCTGATTGTCATCCTCGATCGCTCGCCCGTCAGGGCAGGGGATCGGCGTCGCTGAGCGCGATCAGCAGCGGCTCGTGACCCGTCGCGCGCAGGAAGGCCATGAGATCATCGGGCGCGATCGACGTTGTCTTGTCATTGGTCAGCGGGTGGCAATGGATCCGCGCCGCCTGCATCAAAGCCGTCTCGATCACGACCGTGACACTGCCCGATGCGTCGTTGATGGCCGCAAAGAGCGACACCGACCCGGGTCGTACGCCGAGGGTGTCGAAGAGATAATCGGGCGAGGCGAATGATAAGCCACCCTTCGCGCCGATCAAATGCCGGAGCCGCTTGAGATCGACAGCCGTGTCTTCTCCGAGCGTCACCAGGAAGAAACTGCGCTTGTTGTCGCGCAGAAACAGGTTCTTGGTGTGCGCGCCGCCCTCCGATGCCCCACGAACGGCCTGCGCTTCTTCGACCGTGAAGACCGGCGCATGCTTGACCGTTTCGGTCTGAATGCCGAGAGCTTGGAGGCGGGCGAACAGGTCACTGCTATATTTCACTGCCTTCATACAGTCCTACTAACCACTATAAGTCGTTTATTATACGACCGCTGATCGCCGATATTTGATCTTTCACTTTCCTGATCAAAATGAGCTGTGCTTCCGACCACTTAGCGCGATCGCCAGATAAGTCTTTCACTTGTCCATATCTCTCGAGATTGGATACAGGAATATTTTGCCATAAACTATTTTGAATGAGGACGTTCATATCCTCAATACCGCCCAAGTAGATCTTACTACCGGGCAAGATAGCACTATATCCCGTAATATTAGTAGCTAGACTATCGGCAAGTTTTTGGTTCGCGCTCTGTATATTAGTATGGTGAGCAGCATCGGCGCGAAGCTCCTTCCCCGCACGTGTATCAAAGCCATTGAAAATCCAGCCCGCGTACACCGGCTTCCCGTAGCTGTCAAAGTCCTGCGACCCGAAGTTCATTTGCTTAAAGCGAGTAATTCCTATTCCCCAGTCAGAAACAAACTGGGGTAACATTTGCTCGATCAGGCTAATGCAATACTCACTGAACGTGTCAGATGTGCAAGGTATCACTAGGTAGTCTGATGAATAAAGAGCGGAACGAACTAAGCCTCCGAATGACGGCGGCAAATCAATCATTACATAATCAAAATGCTGCCCATCCGCAGCTAATTTCCGTTCCAGCGTTCGTAACGACACAAATTTTGAAATACCTGTCCCGGTAAGTAAATCGTTACCGACGCTAAGAGCGTCTGAATAAACATTTAACCAAAAATCGCCCGCTACTATCTTAACATTCTCATGAGTATGAGGTCCTTTGAATGTAGTAATTGGACCGGGTCCAGTGTTCTGCAGATAACCCTGGAGAAATGATCTAATAGTTTTGGGATTATGAACATCCGCCACAATTTTTTAAAATCGTCCCCGCCCAACATTGCAATTGACAGATTGCATTGAGGATCAAAATCTATCAGCAAAACGCGCTTTCCACACTCCGCTAGTCGATCGGCAACATTCCATGTGATTGTCGTCTTACCAACGCCACCTTTATTGTTGAAAACACTAATAAACTTAACCATATAAAATGCCTTTAAAACTCAATATGCCGGTCGGGAGTTAAGCTCAATTATGAGCAGCCGGTCGTGGCGCCACAATTATATAACCCCCTGACTTATTCCAGTGTGTATTTTGAATGGGTTAGACCCGGCATATCGCGGAACTCGTATGCTGACTTAGGAATGGTCGGCATATCGAGTCTGCACGTCGTGGTCACCCTCGATCTCGCCGCGCGACGAGGGCCACGTGAAGCCGACTTGCCGGGTATCCGAGGTCCAAGGCATCGCGAGCGCAGCGCGCAACGCCTCTTCGTCGCCGATAAGGACGACCTTGCGCTCCGCCCTGGTCACGGCGGTGTAGATCCAAGCTGGGTCGATGATCCTGCTCCTGGGGACGGCGACGATCACCGTGGCCGCCTGGGACCCCTGGGCCCTGTGGCAGGTGAGTGCGTAGCCGACCGACACGTCGACGAGGTCGGACGCATCCAGGAGATGCTCGGTTTCCTCGAACCTCACCAGCAGGGATCGTTCCGCCGGGACGATGGCAATAACGGTCCCCAGGGACCCGTTGAAGAGCCCTCGTCGGTAATCGTTTCGTCGAAAAAGGACGGGGTCGCCGTCGCTGAACCGTTCCCCGAGCGCTCCCCGCATCTCGATCGAACGGTCACGTTCGCGTCGAAGATCGTGGAGCTTGGCGTTCAAGGCACACGTGCCGGCTGCTCCGCCGTTCGTCGGGGTCACGACAAGAACGTCGGCACCGTCGAGGACGCCCGTCCGGACGGCGATGCCGACGACCGACGCGGCGACTTCTTCCGCGCCTCGGGCCTGGACGAACGACGCCCCGTCCCCGAGCGGCTCGAAGGAAGGCAACCGAGGCAAGGTCCGCTCCCGCAGGCTAGCGGCGACTGCGGGGATGCCCGACGCATCCGACTGGCGGTGGACGAAGGAGAGGCGGGCCGTGATCCTGTCGTCGTGGATGAGCTTATGAAAGACAAGGCCGAAGCCCACCGGAGGGAGCTGGCGATGGTCGCCGATGAGCAGCAGGGGCCCCCGCCGGCATGCGACGAAGCAGTCCGTACATGGTCCCTAGGTCCACCATGCTGGCCTCGTCCACGATGACGAGGGTGGTGGACGTGATCTCGGCGAGGGGAGCCGACGAAGGGACGGCGGGCTCGTCGGGGGTAGAGGCCGCCCCGTGTCCACGGGCTTCGCGCTCGTCGATTTCCTTCAGTGTCCTGAACAGGGTCCTGGCCAGCCGACCCGTCGCCCCGGAGAGGCGTAGAGCGGCCTTACCCGCGAGCGCGGCCAGGAGCACGGTCCCCCCGGCTTGTTCCCAGAGGTCGCAAACGGCCCTTGTCGCGTATGTCTTGCCGACGCCAGCGCCGCCCTGGATGCAGGCCAGGGAGTCGACCATCACCTTCAAGACCGCCGCGCGCTGCTCCGCATGCAGGGACCCATGCCGCCGCTCGAAATCCCGGATGGCATGGTGCATGTCGGCTTCAGTGGGGAATGGATGCTCGCCACCGGCCGCCATAGAGGACAATCGTTCCTCGATGGCCTGCTCCATCGAGGCGCACCCGGGAGCCCGCCAACGATCTCCGTATCGCACAAGCGCTCCGCAGGCGTTGCCAAGGTGGACCGCCTCCGAAACGACCGGGTTCGTCGCCGACGTGCGAAGCGCGGCCCCGAGCCTCACGCGGAGATCTTCGTCCGCGATCACCGTTGCGCCGGTCCCGATCAGATCTTTGATCGAGGCGTCGACCGCGCCGACCAGCCGCTGCGGCGCCGCGTCGACCAAGGCGGCGTTCGCTTCCCGCAAGAGCTTCATCCCCAGCGCGTCGACCTTCGACCATGGCATGAGCGCGACCAGCGACCATGGGTTCGCCGCCAGGCGTTCGACGGCATGGTCTCCGAGGATAGCGAAGAGGCGACGAGCAATCTGAAGGTCGTCCACGCCGATTGCCCCCAACCACTCGACGAGGCGGGTCTCGCCGGCGGCTTCGCGCCAAGCGGATACGCAGGCCGCCGCGAGCCTCGGCGCAAGCACCGGCCGGTCGGGCGCGATGACATCCGCGATGGCGTCGACGTCGCCCTCGTCTTGAATCTGCGGCAGGTCCGTCTCGTAGGCGAGCCAAAGCCGGGTCGCTCGATCGTGGCCGATCCCCGCGACGTGGTTGGCCAGGAAGTCCCTGATCAGCTTGCCCGTGGGCAAGGTGCGCGTCGCGTGCGTAGCCTCGATCTGGAGGCCCCACGGCGTCGCCTTGCGCTCGCCCTCGATCCTCCAGGTCTCCCCCTTTGCGGGTTCTCCGATCATCGCAACGCGATTTGCGCGGACGCGAAGTCGTTCTCCGTGTTGGTCGTCCGACATGTCCGCGACGCGTGCGGAGAAGATCACCCCGAAGTCGCGCCGGCTAACGACATCCTCGACGACGACGAGGGTCATGCCTCGGCGCCGTCGCGGATCACCATGCCGGTTTCCTCAAGCAAGCCGAGGCTAGCCCTGAGCCGCCCGTTCTCGCGACGGAGCGACTCGATCAGGGCCTCCCTCTCGGAAAGGGCCCGGCGCAGGTCCGAGTTGTCACCGGCGACCTTCGTCAAACGCGCTTCACGGAAGCATCCTCGGCGTCTTCGAGCGACGATACCAGTCACTTGGGACGTGCGGAATTCCGGTGCGAAAAGAGGGACGACGATGGGGGCGGTCGGCTACGCGCGGGTGTCGACGGACGGGCAGACGCTCGACGCCCAGGTCGCCGAGCTGATGGCCGCCGGAGCGGACCCGATCTTCCGGGAAAAGGTGACGGGCGCTCGCCTCGATCGTGCGCAGTTGCACATGGCGCTCGGGGCCCCTTCGGGCCGGTGACGTGCTCATGGTGACGAGGCTGGACCGGCTCGCCCGCAGCACGCCAGACCTCCTCGACATCCTCGACGGGATCGCTACCAAGCAGGCCGGCTTCCGGTCCCTCCGGGACGCCTGGGCCGATACCACGACGGCCCATGGCCGGCTCATGTTGACGATCCTCGGCGGCCTGGCGGAGTTCGAGCGGGAGTTGATCCTCGCCAGGACCGGGGAGGGGAGGCAGCGGGCGAAGGAGCGCGGCGTCCGCCTCGGACGTAAGCCCAAGCTCACGCCTCACCAGCGGCGGGAGGCGGTCGCGCGAAGAGTGGGAGGTGAGTCTGTGAGTGACATCGCCCGATCATATGCAGTGCATCATTCCACGATCTCACGCCTGTGAGCGTCGAACGACGCTAGCGCGCTCACCTTGCGGGCGAGGTGCCTCGCGAGAGGAGGGCGGAGGTGGTTAAGCCGTCTGTCAGATAGCGGGCGGCGCGATCGATCTCGGGAAACATCGTGCGCTGGTTGATGGATACATGCCCGAGTTGCGACATGATCTCACCCTTGCGTCGCGCCTGAATCGTTATGCGTTCGACCACGATGCCGCGGGCGCCGGTCGCCGGGACCTCTTCGGTCAGGCCTAAAACCATGAAGGCACCTTCCTGCGCGAGTATCCGTCGATTGTTGTACTTCGGTTTCACAAGAAAGAATCTGCTGAGCTGCTCCGGTACGATCTCGGGTTCGAACGCCGGTTTTTCCGTTCGGATGAAGTGAAGCAGTCTTTTGACGGTCTCCTTGCCATTGAACGTCGCCCGCGCGGTCTTCGAGAAAGTGGGTTTTCCCGCCGTCATCGTTCGAAGCTCCTCCTTCTGGTCGAAGCGGCAACGAGCTAGGTTCGTGAGGCAGCTTACGGTGTCGCTGTCGAAGTAGCGGACGAGAGACTCGTCGATAGTCAGCTTGATCACCTCGCCGTCCGTGGGCACGGTCCGCCTGCGCATTCGCCCCATTCGCATTACGTCGGTTTTTTTCGTCTGCGGCTCGGATGCGAAATAGAGGGCGACCAGCGGGTTCCACGTGACATCGAGTAGACGGGTCGGCAGGGAGTAATGTTGCATCCTCACCAACAACTCCAGGGTACTGCCGTCCGCGGCAAACTCCTGGGGATGAGCCGCGATGAGATCCCTCAGAAGGATGTGTTCCCGCTCCGCCGCAATCGGGGAACGAAATATCGCGGGACGAAGAAGGTAATCCTCGTTGGGGTGACCTCGATAGACTACGACCTTTCCCGGGGTCGGAGGGCTGCCGATGATCCGGCCAATGAAGCTCTGAAGGTTGGTCACTGGTAATGTAGCCATTCCGAATTGAAGCGGGAGCCGGAAGGCTTGGCAAGGAATACCCTGAGGGGCGTCGAAATGCTCGGAGCCTGGTCAACCCGGGGTCGGAGCTTGCGACAAGACCATGGCCAGCGGATCGGCCGTTCCGGCGATCGGGTCAAGGCCGAAGCGGCGAAGCGGGGGTGCGAAGCGCCAGCCTTGAGGTGGTCGCCGGGACGGCCCACACAAGAGAAACGGTGGGCGCGCGCGTGCATCTTGAGATGTCTGCCGATTGGCTCGTTACGTTCGTCGTCGATCAAAGATCGGGAAGAAGGTGGAGCGGCGGCTTGCTCGTGACGCCCACGGATTCAACCTCGAAGGCGGGAACATGGCCAAGACACGGATTCCGGAGAAGAAGCAGCGCATCCTCTGGGCGCGGTCGGGCGGTCGTTGCCAGTATCGAGGTTGTAACGAGGACCAGACGAGGGACCTGGTCTCCGGAAGGGAGGACCCACTGTTCGGCTTCGTGGCCCATATCGTGGGGGACTCCGCTGACGGTCCCAGGGGCGACCCGGTCAGGTCGCCGCTCCTGGCCCAGGAATTGACGAACCTGATGCTCATGTGCCCGAGGCACCACAAGTTGATCGACGTCGACGGCCTGGCCGAGCATCCCGAGGCGTTACTACTCGCCATGAAGGAGGAGCACGAAACCCGCATCAACATGGTCACCGGTATCGGACAGGACCGGGCATCCCACGTCATCCGGTTCGCCGCCAACGTCGGACGGAACGAGGCCCTCGTCTCCCGGGAGGAGATCTTCGCGGCGATGCTGCCGTCCCGCCATCCCGCTTCGTTTCAGACAATCGACCTTGAGATGCTGGGGCTCTCCATGACGGACGGGGAAGCCAACTACTGGACGCTCCAGAGCGAAAACCTGCGACGGCAGTTCGCCGACAAGGTACGGGGCCGGATCGAGCGGCAGGAAATCCGCCACGCCTCCGTCTTCGCCCTCGCGCCACAGCCGCTCCTCATCGAACTCGGCCGCCTCCTGTGCGACATCCTTCCCGCCGAGGTGCACCAGCGCCACCGCGAGCCGTCGACCTGGGCTTGGCAGCCGGATCAGCCCGGCATCGCGTTCAACGTGCAGGAATGCGTCGAGGGGAAGCCTAATGTCGCCCTGGTGCTCGCGCTGAGCGCCTCGGTCGCCGACGAAAGGATCCTGAACGTCCTCGGCCCCGAGACCGCGATCTGGTCGATCACGGCCGCTCGTCCACACAATGACATCATGCGGCGCTCCGAGGACCTGTCGCTGTTCCGGAGCCACTTGCGGCGCCTGCTCGACCGCATCAAGGCCGTCCATGGGGAGGGCGCGACGGTCAACGTCTTCTCGGCGCTTCCCGTGTCCGCAGCCATCGAGGTCGGCCGCGTCTGGATGCCAAAGGCCGACCTCCCCCTTCGGATCTACGATCAAAACAGGGCGAGTGGCGGCTTCGCGCACGCCCTGGACATTCGTCAGGACGAACCCGGGCGAGTCTGATCGGCTACTGGGTCGTCCTCGATGGGACCTTCGGCGAGCTTGTGAATGACCGCGCCGTCCCAGAGACCCACGTACATGCCCTCCGGCCCGGGGTCCCTGCCGACGATCACCATCGCGAAGCCATTCAGGGCGTGGCGCGAGCGTCGAAAAATGTCTGCGATGCTGGCCATGTCGACGGGGGACGGGCTGGGTCGATCCTCCGGGTGGGTGTGCCAAGTGCCGACGAAGTGAAGGCCCGTCGCGTGGTTCTCGTCGATCTCGCGTTGTTCGGCCATTCGGTCGGGGCGGTAGCTGCAACGGCCCCGCCGGTCCGTCGGCCTGGGCCCGGTGGCGAGGTCGACGATGGTCCGTGCACCGTCGAAGCGGGCGAAGAGCAGGCCGCCCGCCTCAAGGTGCCAAAAGCGGGTCTGCCGATGGCGATCGAAATGGTCGAGCGCCTTGCGGGACAATACGAACGACTGGCCGGCGTTCCCGAAAGGATACCGTCTCATGCGGCCTTTGCATGAAGCGAGATGGCCTCGGACCAGGGGAGTTCGGTCACGAACGCCCCTTCGTTGCGAAATCCGGGAAGCGCCTTCCACAAGGGTGTCCAGGAGCCACCGGCGCGGTCCAGGAACCTTTTGCTGCAAGCCCAGATTTTGTGAGTCGGCGAGGTCGTCGTGCCCAGCAGGGAGTCCAAGGCAAGCTCCGCCGCCATGGCGGTGATGAACCCAAGCTCGACGGGGCCGTAGGGTTCGTACATGGCTCCACACGCCGGCTCTTGTCTCTTGGTGTCGCCGGCCGGCCACTCGGTGACCTGGATACGAGGAAGCCCGGTTTCGTCGACCCTTTGCTGAAGGGAAGATGCCGACCCGACCACTGTCAGCGCATGTCCTGCGGTCGCGCGAGGTTCCGTCCAAGTATAGAGGATCGGGACGTGCCGGCCCTCCGCCCGGTGCCACTCGTCCAGCAGCCGTTCCGCACTCCAGTTCCCAAGCGCCGAGACGATGAGGCTGGCGTCGTCGAGTACCACCGGTGGTCCGAGGATGACATCCTCCGCCCGACATTTCATCGCCTCGACGCGAACGTGGGGGAGATCCGCCGCGATCCTCAGCTTCAGGTCAGCCGCCTTGCCATGGCGCAACGACCCCAGACCCAGGGGATGTCGCCCAACGTTGGCGCCGACGAGAAGATCGTCGTCGACGAGCACCAGGGTCCCCACGCCGGCCTGTGCAAGGGACACGGCGATCGGCGCGCCGACCGAACCGCATCCGAGGACGACGACCTTCGATCCTCTGAGGGCGGGGAACCGGTCGTCCTGACACCGGCCATGGATCCAAGCCGCGTCCACCCGTTCGAGGCTAGCTTTCTTGGCGGGGTTGGGACCGAAGAACCGAGGCGAGAGGACGTCGACCGGGATCGATCTTCCGCCGCTATATCCCTTCGTAAGCCTGTCCACGCCCCGCTGCGGGATCGGACGCGGGATCACGATGCCTGCGACCGCGGTGCCGTTGTCCGTTGCCATGCAGAGAGCGACCGCAAGCTTGTCGGGCAAGGAGGCCAGGGCTTGGTCGAGCAGATCCGACGCACCGGCCTCGCGTGCCAATGCGTGGATGTCTGCCGCGCTCTTTGGGTACTCGGCCGGCAGCAGGCAACGTCCGAGCTTGATGAACACGGCCGGCGCCGTCTTTGTCTCACGGGGCTTGAGCTTGAGCCTGCCGTACCTGTTCCTCAGCCACGCCAGTATTTCGTCGTCGCCGTCGCCCAGCAGAGCGTAATCCTTCCCCCACCACACACGGATGATGCGGGAGGGGCCGTCCGCGTCGCAAGCCGTAACGATGGGCGGTCCAGGGTAGTCCGCGACGTTGCGCCAGTAGGACAGCACCTCCGACCGGAAGTCGTCGTCGACGTCGCCGCCCTCGCACCTCTCGATAAGGCGGACGGCCAAATCGAGGAGGGTCACGAGCACGCCGACCGGGTCACCCGGCGAGTAGGTCACGGTTTCGGTCGCCAGGCATAGCCGGCCGTCTTCCTCGACGTGTGGCCAAGTGAGGAACGGAGGCCGATCGACCAGCACGATCTGCGGCGGCACGAACGGGAAGCTCTCGCCGATGACGATGTCGAGCCGACGCGGCCCGTCCGTGCACGGGATGCTGACACGCCAGCCTTCCACCGATGATCGACGAGCGCGTGATAGTGCGGCCGGCGGAAGCCTTTCGAGCCCGCCGGTCGACGTGCTTATCCAATCCTCGATGCGCTCGACGGCGTCATCGAAGTCGATCGGATCGTCAGGCACTGCGGTTGTCACCCTGGATACGGACCGCCTCGCGCCGTGCCTGCGCCTCGTCGCGAATGAAGCCGGTCGTGAGTAGGCTCGGCGTTGCGTACGGCCGCCGGCCCTCCGCGCGCTTCGCCAGCGGCTCGCCCACGCTGTCCGAGGCCCTCTCGGTGATCTGCCTGCGGTCTGTCATCCCGGCGAGGGCGCTGAAGTCCTCACGGGCGGTGGCCAGCCAGCTGTAGAAAGCCGACTTGCGCTCCGGGTGCTTGACCCACTTGTCGGCAAAGTTCTCCAGTGGATCGCTCGGGTTCTGGATCACCGCCTCGCCGTTGGCGCCGGTAAGGATGAACCGGTCCATCCCCGCAAGGATCGAGACGAGCGCCGCCCCGATCCTGGCTTCGCCGTTGTAGGCGTGGGCCGCCAGGGACGTGATGATCACAGAGATGGGCGCGTCGGTCGCGTCCTTGGAGAACATGTTGTCGCGATGCCGCTTGAGGATCATGACCGCCGCCTGCAACGGCAGCTTCAGCTTGAAGGTCGGGATGGCCTCGACCTCGGCCCTAACCCTGTCGGCAGTCAGGGCCTGCCGCTTTTCGAGTATGACGGTCGTCCGCTGCTTGAACCAGCGCGAGTAGCCCTTGGGATTGGATCGCTGCCAGTCGTCCGTGATGACCATGTAGCCGGGTGTCTCGTTGTCGGTGATGCTCACGGCCGTCTCCGCCCAAGCGGTGCTGAGGTGCGCTTCCAACAAGCGGCGACGCTGGCTCTCGGCGCTCGGGACAGCCGGAACCATGTCCATGTGGAACTGGGCCCCGTCGGCGTAGCTGAGCACCCAACAGCGTCTGCCCTCGACCAACGGCTTGATCATGCTGTTAGCGGTACGGTAGGCCTCAACCTCCTGGCCTAGCC
The DNA here is from genome assembly GCF_004323635.1 of Lichenihabitans psoromatis. NCBI lineage: Bacteria > Pseudomonadati > Pseudomonadota > Alphaproteobacteria > Hyphomicrobiales > Lichenihabitantaceae > Lichenihabitans > Lichenihabitans psoromatis. The sequence goes on along the minus strand of NZ_CP036515.1, from coordinate 3,545,315 downwards.
GGATCTTCAGGTCCTGCTGAGTGATCGTCTGCCGATCAAGCTTCTTGAATAGGCAAATCGAGTCGACGTCGTAATCCTCCTTCTCGGACGGGGGCTTGATCGCCGTGCCCAGCCGGAAGGAGCCTTGCGCGTAAATTTGGGGATCGAACTGCCGGACGGTCGATGCGTCGCGGTGCAGCCACTCGCCCAGCGAACGGTATCTCTCGCGTGCCTGCTCGTAGCGGCCCTGCGGGATTTCGAGTTCGGCGGCGAGATCCTCCAGGAAGGTTTCCGCCTCCTTGGTCAGGGTGATTGTATCGGGAATCATGCTCATTTCGCGATCTCCATTTCCGTCTTGAGGCGGTGATAGGGTTCGAATGGCTCCGCCGGCCCTCCGAAGAAGTGCTTCCTAAGGGTCGGGATGCGATCGCGAGCCATGGCGAAGCCCATGCCCTTGAGTTCCCCGATCTTGGTCGTGTCATCCATGGCGAACGACTTGTAGGGGACGGTGTGCGTGACGCGGAATACCCGCTCGGCCTCGTGTTCGTGCCCGGTCAGCAGGAAGGCCGTTCCCAGGGAGGCGTGCGACTGCCCGTCCATGAACAGCTTGATCGCCTTCGATCCCAGCGAGGTGATGCCGGGTGCATCGCCGATCCGGTATGCTTGGTCCAGGCATCCGATGCTCAGGACCCGTAACGACTCGCGGCTCCAGCCAAGGACGCCGATCGCCTCGACGACGGCCAGGCCGACCGGATTGTTTGCCCAAACGCCACCGTCGATCAGGCCTACCTCGTCGCGTGTGACGTGTCGGGGGAAGAAGGTCGGCGCCGCCGCGGTGGCCATGGCCGCGTCGACCGCGCGCGACTTGTAGTCCGTCTCGAAGCGCGGATGATGCGCCGTCTTGTACACGTAGACCTTCTGGAGGCTCGGGTTCCACGCCGGTACCGCGAGCCTTGTCTTTGCTTCCCCGATCCGCCGATCCCCCAACGTGGCCTCAAGGACCTCCTTCAGCGGTTCCGCTGGATGCTTTGCGGTGACGAGGCGCTTGGCGTTGCGCCATATCCTTCGGGCGCGGTTGAGGACGGGGTGTCTGTCCTGACCGAAGATCGTCGGACCTTCCTTTTCGTAGAGCGAGAGCAGGCTGGCCGCCGTCATGTCGAGGGCGAGGCCAATGGCGATGATGCCGCCGGTGGACGTCCCGACGATGAGGTCGAAGTAGCGCCCGATCGGCTCTCCGCCGAGGTTCTTCTCCAGGGCCGCGAGGAAGGCGGCCGGGAAGGTTCCTACGATGCCGCCGCCGTCGATCGAGAGGATCCGACGGACTGGCTCTTGCCTTGGTTTGGTCACGATCTGTTCCGCCTTGAATCTTGCGGAGCAGATAGAATCTGCCCCGCGTGCCTATCGATCCGTGTCCTTCGATTGGGCCCCGATCGGTATCGAGGCTTTGGTCTTGCGGGTTGCTCTAAGTCCTATGAGCAATAAGTCGTCATAGATCGGGTGGCTGGCCTATATTGGCTTTACCACCCATTGGGGCATACTTCCGAATTAGTCGGAATAACTATGAGCACCCGGTCGTACAACCGCAGGTCTCACACTTCAGACAAGTGCCGTTCCGCACCAGCGTGAAGTTCTGGCACTCGGGGCATGATTCGCCCACATAGCCTTTCATCCGGGCCTCGGCCTTCTTCTCGGCGACGCTGGTGCGCGGCCCGGACTGCGCCGGCTCGCTCCATGCGAGACCCGCGAGAGCCTCCTGCGTGGCTTCCGACACGGCCTGCGCCATCTCCTGCTTGAGAGCCGTCGCGCCATCGGTCGCGTAAGCCTGTGCCGTCACGGGAGTCCCACGCGGCGGCTCAGCCGATGTCGACGTTCCAGCAGCCGGGCCGCCGCGCACCAGCATGAAGCGGTCGGCTTTCGAGCGCACGAGGCCTTTGGAGACGACCCCCGTATCCGATTGCGGCCGGCCTTCGCTGGCTTTGCCCTCGGTTTCGCCCTTGCCCATCGCGTCGAAGCCAAGGTCGCTCGGCACCACGTGAGCGAGATCGCTGCGGTCGAGATAGGACACCGCAAGTTCGCGGAACACGTAATCGAGGATCGAGGTCGCGTTCTTGATCGCGTCATTGCCCTGCACGGGGCCCGACGGCTCGAAGCGGGTGAACGTGAAGGCATCGACATATTCGTCGAGCGGCACGCCATATTGTAGGCCGAGCGAGATCGCGATCGCGAAGTTGTTCATCATCGACCGGAAGGCAGCGCCCTCCTTATGCATGTCGAGGAAGATCTCGCCGAGGCGGCCGTCTTTATACTCGCCGGTCTTGATGTAGATCTTGTGGCCGCCGACGATCGCCTTTTGAGTGTAGCCCGTGCGGCGGTTCGGCAGTTTCTCGCGCTCGCGGCGGCGCTCGATCCGTTCCACGACGCGTTCGACGATCCGCTCCGCGACTTCGGCGACGCGGGCCGGGGTCGATGCGGCCATCAGGGTCTCGACCGCATCCTCCTCGTCGTCATCCTGCTCGATTAGTTGCGAGTTGAGCGGCTGCGACAGCTTCGAGCCATCGCGATAGAGCGCGTTGGCCTTCAGTCCGAGCCGCCAGGACAGCATATAGGCGTCCTTGCAATCCTCGACGAGCGCATCGTTCGGCATGTTGATGGTCTTGGAGATCGCGCCCGAGATGAAGGGCTGCGCGGCCGCCATCATGCGGATGTGGCTCTCGACCGAGAGATAGCGCTTGCCGGTGCGGCCGCAGGGATTGGCGCAATCGAACACGGCGTAATGCTCGACCTTGAGGTGCGGCGCGCCTTCGAGCGTCATGGCTCCGCAGATATGCACGTTGGCGGCGTCGATCTCGGCTTTGGTGAAGCCGAGGAACGGCAACAGCTCGAAGCTCGGATCGTCGAGTTTCTCGGCCGGTACCTTGAGAACGCCGGTGAGGAAATCGGCCCCAAGCGCCCATTTGTTGAACGCGAACTTGATGTCGAAGGCGCTCGCGAGCGACTTCTCCAGCCCATCGAGCTTTTCGGCCGTGAAGCCACGGGCGCGAAGGCTGGACTGGTTGACGCCCGGCGATTGCCGAAGGCTGGCGTGACCGACCGCATAGACCTCGATCTCGGCAATCTCGGATTCACGGTAGCCCAACGAGCGCAGGGCTTCGGGAACGGCCCGGTTGATGATCTTGAAGTAGCCGCCACCGGCGAGCTTCTTGAACTTCACCAGGGCAAAGTCCGGCTCGATGCCGGTCGTATCGCAATCCATCACAAGGCCGATGGTACCGGTCGGCGCCACGACAGTGGTCTGCGCGTTGCGGTAGCCATTCTGTTCGCCGAGCGTGATGGCCTTGTCCCAGGCGATCTTTGCACGCTCGATCAGGATCGGGTCCGGGCAATCGCTCGCGACCAGCGGCACCGGCGCAACCGCGACCTCTTCATAGCCGGCAGCGTCGCCATAGGCCGCGCGGCGGTGGTTCCGCATCACCCGCAGCATCGAGTCGGCATTCGGCGTATACCCCGGGAAAGCCCCGAGTTCACCGGCCATTTCGGCCGATGTGGAGTAGCAGACACCCGTCATGATGGCCGACAGGGCGCCGCAGATCGCGCGACCTTCGTTCGAATCATAGGGGATGCCAGACGCCATCAGCAGGCCGCCGACATTGGCATAGCCGAGGCCGAGGGTCCGATACTCGTAGGAAAGCTGAGCGATTTCCTTGGAGGGGAATTGCGCCATCAGCACCGAGATTTCGAGCACGATGGTCCAGAGCCGCACCGCATGCTCATACGAGCGGACATCGATCCGCTTGGTCGTATCGTCGCGGAACTGCAACAGGTTCAGCGAGGCAAGGTTACAAGCCGTATCGTCCAGGAACATATATTCCGAACACGGATTGCTGGCGCGGATGGGGCCAGCGGCCGGGCAGGTGTGCCAGTCGTTGATGGTCGTGTGATATTGCAGGCCGGGATCGGCCGAGGCCCAAGCCGCATAGCCGATCTTGTCCCACAACTGCTTGGCCGGCAGCGTCTTATGGACCTTGCCATCGAGACGACGCAGCAGATTCCAGGGCTGATCATCCTCGACGGCGCGTAGGAAATCGTCCGTCACCCGAACCGAATTATTCGAGTTCTGGCCCGCGACCGTCAGATAGGCCTCTGAGTCCCAATCGGTGTCGAATTCCGGAATATCGACGGTGGTGTGGCCCTGGCGGCCAAGCTGCATGACGCGCTTGATCATGCCGTCCGGAACCGCGCTCTTGCGCGCCAGTTTGATCTCACGCTTCAGCGCCGGGTTTTTTTCCGGGTTAAAGCAATCGTCGCCATGACCCTCGCAATTCAGGCAGGCGCGCAGAATGGCTTTGAGGTGCCGCTTGTTCAGTTTGGAGCCGGTCACGAGCGCCGCGACCTTCAACTCCTCCTTCACCTTCCAATCGATATAGGCCTCGATGTCGGGATGGTCGGCATCGACCACCACCATCTTGGCGGCGCGGCGCGTCGTGCCGCCCGACTTGATGGCGCCAGCGGCGCGATCGCCGATCTTGAGGAAGCTCATCAATCCGGACGATCGTCCGCCGCCGCTCAGCTTCTCGCTTTCGCCACGCAGGTGCGAGAAATTGCTGCCCGTGCCGGATCCATATTTGAAGAGCCGTGCCTCGCGGACCCAGAGGTCCATGATGCCGCCTTCGTTGACGAGATCATCGGCCACCGATTGGATGAAGCAGGCATGCGGCTGCGGGTGCTCGTAAGCCGAAGAGGAGGCCGTCAGCTCGCCGGTCTTGTAGTCGACGTAATAATGGCCCTGGCCGGGGCCATCGATGCCATAGGCCCAATGCAAGCCGGTGTTGAACCATTGCGGCGAATTCGGCGCCACCATCTGGCGCGCCAGCATGTAGCGGAGTTCGTCATGGAAGGCCTGCGCATCCACCTCGGAGGCGAAGTAGCCGCCCTTCCAGCCCCAATAGGTCCAGGTTCCAGCAAGACGATCGAACACCTGCTTGGCCGAATGTTCAGAAACGAATCGGTCCGCTTCCGGCAACGTCGCAAGCGCCTCGGAATCGGGCACTGACCGCCATAGGAAAGAGGGAACGTCATTCTCTTCCACACGCTTCAGCCGAGCCGGAACGCCAGCCTTGCGGAAATACTTCTGGGCCAGAACGTCGGCTGCGACCTGGCTGAACGCCGCCGGCACGTCGATGTCGTCCAGTGCGAACACGATCGATCCATCCGGGTTGCGGATTTCGCTCCGGGTTTTCCGAAATGCGATCGAGTCGTAGGGAGCGCCTGCGGTCGTGGTGAAAAGCCGTTCGATATGCATCGCTTGATACCTTCGGAATCGATCGAGCTCCAAAAAGGAAAGCATCCTTCGAGACTCAACCGCAATTTCTTATTCGACGACAAAGCCTGCCGGCCGCCTTGGCGCCCAACATCCGCTCGTCACGCTCGACTGGAACTCGACACGCCAACCGCGAGCTCAACGCCTCGCGCTCGACAACAGGCTTGAATGATACGTCTTGGCTTCTTGACGAGTCCATTGATCTATCATGTGGACGGCCTGGACCCTTAGGCGGTCATGTCTTGACTCTCGCGATCAAGAGGCGAAATCCATTATCCGATCGAGTCTCTCAAGCAAGATATGGTGTATTTTCCGGCATTTGCGACCGCGATGACGATCCTGTCTCTCAAATGCCGCAGCCCTCAGCGCGTCAAAAGGGAACGGCTTGGGTGGCCGCCCTTTACGTCGCGGCTCGCACGCGACATAAGACAGCCGAAGCCACGACCACGAGTGAACGGTGCTGCCATGACGTTCAAGACCAACCTGTTGCAGGCGCTGACCTGGTGGAGCGGCCAGACCTACGGCACGCGCTTTTACACCTGGCGCTTCGGCGAACGCGTCGGCACCGACGAATTCGGCAACATCTATTATCGCAAGCCGGGGATCGACCCGAGCCTGAAGTTCGAGCGTCGTTGGGTGATCTACGCCGGCCAGATCGATGGGTCGATGACGCCGCCCGGTTGGTACGGCTGGCTGCACCACACCGTCGATACGCCGCCGACGGACGAGACTTACGTTCCGCGCGAGTGGCAAAAGCCCCATCTGCCCAACATGACTGGCACGCCATTGGCCTATCGGCCGCCGGGATCGATTTCGAACGAAGGTACCCGGCCGACTGTTGGCGGCGACTATGGCGCTTGGACTCCGAACTAAGACCGGGCCTTAGCCCAAACTTTGACACATCGGCCCACCAAAGGCAGTGACGTCGGATTCAACATCGTCCTGTCTCCAGAGCGAAAGCTGCCGGTGCCCTTCAAGATCAATCGTTTCTCGATGCCGCAAATCCGTCGGCACGTCGCCGTGGCTGTTGCGGCGCTCCTCGGCGCGACCCTTCTGCCCGGCATTGCCTCGGCCGACAAGATTAAGAACCCGACGGCGGTGTTCTCCGGTCTCGACAAGATCACTGGACGAATCATATCGTTCGAGGTCGCGATCGACGAGACGGTTCAGTTCGGATCGCTGCAGGTGACCGCCCGCGTCTGCTACACGCGGCCGCCGACAGAGGCGCCGCAGACCGATACGTTCGTCGAAGTCGATGAAGTCACGTCCGACAAGGACTATAAGCGCATCTTCTCGGGCTGGATGTATGCGGCGAGCCCCGGCCTGCATGGCATCGAACATCCGATCTACGATATCTGGCTGACGGGCTGCAAAGGCGGCACCGATATCATCGTCGACACGCCTGCCGCGACGGCCGATGCCGGCGCACCGGCGACGGAGGCGCCGCCGCCCGATAATGCCACTAAGCCGCCGGCCCCCAACACACCGCCGCCGAAGCCGAAACGTGTCGTCCGACAAAGCCCGCGCCCGGAGGAAAATCCCGAGGCGCGTCGCCAGCCCGTGCAGAGCTTCTTCCCGGCGACAGATTATACGGCAGAGCCGGTCGTTGGCCACGATCCCGCAGGCCGGAAATAAGCCTAAACCAGCCCGGGCTTAAGCTTTCGCGTTTCGCACGATTGCAAGCGCGGTCGTTCCATCGATCCCGGCGCTTTGGCCAAAGGGGTGGAATGTCGCCTTGCGCTCGATCGCGTCGGCGAGCCTCGCGCGATAGACCGCTTTCGGGATCTCCATGGCACCGAGGCTCGCCAGATGCGGCGTGATGAATTGCGTATCCAGAAGGGTGAAGCCGCCGTCGATCAGCCGGGCCGCCAGATGGACGAGGCAGACCTTGGAGGCGTCGGTCGCGCGGTGGAACATGCTCTCGCCGAAGAAGGCCGCCCCGATGTGAAGGCCATAGAGGCCGCCGACCAGCGTGTCGTTTTCGTAAGCCTCGATCGTGTGGACGTGCCCCATCGCGAACAGATCCCCGAAGAGCGATCGGATCCGCGCATTGATCCAGGTGTTGTCTCGGCCCGGGGCAGGGGCCGAACATCCCGCGATCACGCTGTCGAAATCGCGGTCGGCCACGACCTCGAACCGATCAGAGCGGATGGTCTTGGCGAGACTCTTCGAGACCGCGATCGCCGTGAGATCGAACACACCGCGATCCTCTGGGTCGACCCAGAACAGAGCCTCATCCTCGGCAGTTTCGGCCATGGGAAATAGGCCGATCGAATAAGCCCGGAGAATGATGTCGGGCGTGATAGCGATCTGCTGACGGGGACGACGCATGCTCTTCAATCGCGGCCGAACGCGCCTCGGTCAAGCCATCCGCGTCGCATCTCATCCTCCCGCCTCGGCTACCAGGATGCGATGCTTGTTTCGGAATATCTGCTCTGACGATGGAAACGCCGCCGCGTCCAGTCGATCATCCGTCGAACCGCTGCGCGAGGCAGCCAGGACCGAGCCTCCGAGGGTGGAGGATCGGGCTCGATGCCGAGCCCGAAACGGGCAGGTATTTGATCGGGCTTCATCAGCCAAGCACTCATTCTGGGTCTCCTGAGCCGCTGATGTAAGGGTCGTAACTTGTCGCCTCGCTAAATCCATGGGTCGGATCCGGGTATAAATCCGTTTACCCTCCTGCGGGCGTTCGCTGCGGAGGGTGTGATCCAACGCCGCTTTGCGCGCGGGGCTAAACCCGCTAGAGGATCGAGGCTCGCGGTCGGGCCTGCCCGGCACGATGAAACGATCCCGGCATTTTGCGTCGCGGCCCGAGAGGCCGCTACAGCGCGCCGATCTATGAGGACGCGACACGATGGTGGCCCCCGCAGCAATCCGTTCCGGCTCCGACGACGCCACGCAGGGGCGGGACGGCGGAGCGCCGGGCCAGCATGACGCGATCCTGATCATCGATTTTGGCTCGCAGGTGACCCAATTGATCGCGCGGCGCGTGCGTGAAGCCGGCGTTTATTGCGAGATCGCACCGTTTCAGAAAGCCGACGAGGCGTTTCAGCGCCTCCATCCCAAAGGTGTGATTTTCTCGGGCGGTCCCGCCTCGGTCGTTGATGCCGGCAGTCCTCGCGCGCCGGCGGCGGTCTTCGAGGCCGGGGTGCCGATTTTAGCAATTTGCTACGGCCAGCAGACGCTTGCGTTGCAGCAGGGCGGCGCCGTTGAGGGCGGCCATGCCCGCGAATTTGGACGCGCCGATGTCGAGATCCGCGCCGCGAGTCCTTTGTTCGAGGGAGTGTGGGACGTCGGCGGCCGATATCCGGTGTGGATGAGCCATGGCGACCGGGTAACGCGGCTTCCCCCCGGTTTCACCGTCGTCGGGACGTCCGACAACGCCCCTTTCGCGATCGCGGTCAATGAAGAGCGGCGTTTCTACACCACCATGTTCCATCCGGAGGTGGTGCATACGCCCGATGGCGCCAAGCTGTTGCAGAACTTCGTCCACAAGATCGTTGGCCTTCGGTCGGATTGGACGATGGCGGCTTATCGGCGCGAGATGATCGAAAAGATCCAGCGGCAGGTGGGCTCGTCCAAGGTGATTTGTGGCCTGTCCGGCGGCGTCGATTCGGCCGTTGCGGCCGTGTTGATCCACGAGGCGATCGGCGATCAACTCACCTGCGTGTTTGTCGATCACGGTCTGATGCGGGCCGGGGAAGCCGATCAGGTCGTCGGCCTCTTCCGAGACCATTATAATATTCCGTTGGTGCATGTGAATGCCGAGACGCTGTTTCTCGATGCGTTGGAGGGTGTCTCCGATCCGGAGACGAAACGAAAGACGATTGGCCGGCTCTTCATCGAGGTGTTCGACGAGGAGGCCGGCAAGGTCGGCGGCGCCAAGTTTCTGGCACAAGGCACGTTATACCCGGACGTGATCGAGAGCGTGTCCTTCTCGGGCGGTCCGTCCGTGACGATCAAGTCGCACCATAACGTTGGCGGTCTGCCCGAGCGTATGAACATGGCGCTGGTCGAGCCCTTACGCGAATTGTTCAAGGACGAAGTGCGGGCGTTGGGCCGCGAGCTCGGTTTGCCGGAGGCGTTCGTCGGCCGGCATCCGTTCCCAGGACCGGGGCTGGCGATTCGCTGCCCAGGCGAGGTGACCCGCGACAAGCTGGATATCCTGCGTCAGGCGGACGCGATTTATTTGGACGAGATCCGCAAAGCGGGGCTTTACGACACGATCTGGCAGGCCTTTGCGGTGTTGCTCCCGGTCCGCACCGTCGGTGTGATGGGCGATGGGCGCACCTACGACCAAGTCTGCGCCCTGCGGGCCGTGACCTCCGTCGACGGCATGACGGCGGATTTCTTCAAGTTTGACATGAACGTCCTCGGCCGCGTCGCGACCCGCATCATCAACGAGGTCCGCGGCATCAACCGCGTCGTCTACGACGTGACCAGCAAGCCTCCTGGCACAATCGAGTGGGAGTGATCTAAGGTCGTGTCAGACCGTCCTGCGCCGTGCCAAAAATCGCGCGATCTCTTTGACTAACAAGGATTATTTATCCCACCCCGTATCACTGCATGTCACCCCAACCCGGCGACTTTGTTGGTAGCGACGTTGGTATGGCGCAGGATGGTCAAGAAACGGGCCTTCGCTACCAACACCCCCTTTGTTGGTATCCGTTCGCCCCCTGACCGGATGCAGGTTTATGGGCGATCTTACTGATAAAGAACTGAAAAATCTCAAACCGAGGGCCAAGCTCTACAAGGTGACGGACCGCGATGGGATGCACGCGGCCGTCACGCCGACCGGGGTCATTTCGTTCCGATATCAGTACCGGGTGAACGGGCGACAGGAGGTCTTGACCATCGGCCGGTATAGCGCCGAGGCGGCTCGCACGCTGACACGAGCGCCCGAGGCACTGGAATACGGGATGGATGTTTCGCTTGCGGAGGCGAGGACGCTGCTGGCGCGCGCCAGGCGACAGGTCGAGCGAGGCGAGTCGCCGTCGAAAGCTAAGGTGGAGAAGCGCACCGCGTCAGCCGAGGCGGTCACCTTTGGCGGTTGGGCGGAAGCGTATTTCAAGCACAAGGCCGATCCTAAGTCGGGGGCAGAAAGACTGGCCGACAGCACGCTGGCGATGCGCCGCTCCGTCTATGAGCGCGCCATCGCAGGTGACTTGTCGAAGCTCAAGCTGGCGGAGGTGACGCCGCAGCGGATCAAACGTCTGTGCGATGAGGTCAAGGAGAAACGCGGGCCGGCCGTGGCCGTGCATGTCCGCGAGGTCGTGTTGCTGGTCTTCCGCCACGCGCAGGGATGCGGGCTGGATGTCAGCAATCCAGCCGAGTCGATCCGCACCAGTGCCATCGCGACGTTCGAGCCGCGCGAGCGCGCCCTGTCGCCATCCGAAGTTCGCGCGTTCCTGACGGCGTTGGATCACGTGGCGGCGGCGCCTACGCTACGCTCAGCGGTGAAGTTTGTCCTGCTGACCGGCGTTCGCAAATCGGAGTTCATCGACGCCACTTGGAAGGAAATCGACTTCGCCGCCGCGCGCTGGACGATCCCGGCCGAGCGTATGAAGGCTGGCAAGGCGCATTTCGTCCCGCTCAGCGATCAAGCGCTCGACATTCTGACGGCCTTTCGCACCATGTTCGGCGTCAGCCGATACCTCCATCCTGGCCGGTACGACGGCGATACGCCAATAAGCAACGCCACGCTCAATCGGGTGATCGATACGGCTGTGGAGCGTATCCGCGAGGACGACCCGGACTTTCAAAGCCTCGGCGTTCACGACCTGCGCCGCACGTTTTCGACAGGCCTGAACCGCGCCAAGTTCGATGATCGCTGGATCGAGATGAGCATGGCTCACTCGCCTCGGAACCGGATCGCGGCTGTCTACAACGTGAACCGCTACCTGGCCGAACGGAAAATCATGCTTCAGTGTTGGGCCGACATGCTTGATGCCTGGGTGAAGGGCGAGTCTGCTAAGGAGCTGATCGCCGACGCGAAGCAGCGCGCAGCCGAGGTTCATGACGACGGGCTTGACGACGATCTCTGAACTACGCGCTCCTCGCGCGCATCATCTCCGTCATCACCTCTGGTGGCCGCCAGCCGGTGGGATTGGCGACCCAACAATCGATATCGGATTCGTGCCAACCGGCGCCGTTCATGCTGATTCTTAGCTGGGCTGGGAACGTGCCCTCAGCGATCTTGCGGTAGATGGTGGAGCGGCTGAGGCCGGTGCGGGCGAGGACGGTTTTTAGTCGGACGATACGGTCTGGTACGAGCATGGTCGTGCTGCCTCCTGCTGGATGCTCTTGACATTGCGGAGACTAGACAGAGCGACGATTTGTCGTTGTGCAATAGATATTTAGTGATCGTAGTTGTCTGGCGTGGAGGAGGCTAAAAATAGGCGGGTCTACAGTCCGAGACCCGGACTATGCTGAGGGCGATGGCTTGGCTGAAGGCGAGTTCTGGAACTAGACTGCTGCTCGAGGCGATCTCGATGCCGAGGTCTTGCTTGCGGCTTTCGAATATGGGTTCAAGCTGTGGATCGCGTTCGAGACTCTTCGTCTAATCGCGCATCGCCGACCGCGCGGACCTGTAACCGGGCATGTGGCTCGCCTGATGCTGGTGTTGGCTGGTTTTGCCGAGTTCCCGCAGAGTTCCACGAAGCTGTCGGCGCGAGGGCCGGACAGGCGATGCGCCCGTAGCTCAGCTGGATAGAGCGCCACCCTCCGAAGCCGTAGGCACAGGTTCGAATCCTGTCGGGTGCGCCATCTCTCCCATCGCGACTCTATTCCACCGCGGCGAACACTTCGCCACAGTTATCTCACTCAAGATTCCGAGCAGCATCCTCACTGCGGTTCCTTCATCCGTCGCTAGATGTCCGCTGAAAAATTGACCGGCTCACGCCCCGGAGCATTGACTTTTAACATGTCATGCAACATATGATGTTGCATGATACGAGGCGGCAGATTGTGTGAAAGGGTGAATTTCCCCCCGCGCGCCAAGCGATCCCATCCTAAGGCCTCGGACGCGCTTGTCCGCGCGACAGGTGGGAATCTGGTCGCGCGCACAAGCGCAGTAACTGAGGATTGATGTGCCGAAACTCTACAACTTTGCCTTCGGCCCCTATCCGCAGCGGGTGACCATCTACCTCGCGGAGAAAGGCCTCAGCGATGTCGAACTGGTCCGTCTGGAGCCACCACGCGGCAGGACGAACTGGCCGCCATCAGTCATCAAAGGCCTCTCGCCAAACGGATCGCTTCCGATCATCGTCGACGACGACGGGACAGTCGTCGGACAGTCGTTGGCGATCCTTGAATATCTCGAGGACACGCGCGGCGGCCCAAATATGCGCGGCAAGACGCCCAAGGACCGAGCTCGCACGCGCGAAGTCACCACCGTCCTTGACGAAGCGCTCACGTTCTTCGGCATCTGGGCACGGCACGGGAGCCGTCTCAACCGTGGTGCCGATCGCGAAAGCCAGGAGGCGGCCGAGATCGGCGCCGAACGCTACTTCCAGAGGCTGAGGCTTGCCGAGCGGATGATCGGCGACGCGGAGTTCATCGCCGGAAATACCGTGACGACCGCCGATTGCGTGGCGATGGCGTCCCTGCATTTCACCCTCGGCTTCTACGGTGTGCCGATCCCTTCCGATTGTCCTCGGCTCTCCGATTGGTATGCGCGCTTCTCGCTGCGACCCAGTGTACCGCCGCCCGATTACCCCCCCGAACAACATGCAATCGCGCTCGGCTTGATGGCGCAGACGGGGATCAGGATCAGATCATGAGACGGGATAGTCGATTGTCGGGCGTGCTGCACGTCCTGCTGCACATGGCGGAGCGGCCCGAGCCGCAAACCTCGGAATCTCTCGCGCGTGCAATGGATACCAATCCGGTCGTGCTCCGCCGGATCATGGCAGGCCTGCGCGAGAAGGGTTTTGTTCGTTCCGAGAAAGGGCACGGCGGCGGCTGGACCATGGCTTGCGACTTAGAGCAGGTCACACTGCGCGACATCTACGAGGGGCTGGGAGAGCCGGAGATCCTGGCAATGAGTAATCGGACCGAAGCGCCCGGTTGCATCGTCGAGCAGGCTGTCAATGCTGCGCTCGGGCAGGCGTTCGATGATGCCGAGGCGCTTCTGCTGACCCGCTTCGGCGAAGTCACGCTGGCGCAACTGAGCGCCGACGCCCATGCCCGCCTCGCAAAACGAGGCGGCAACGTCGCCAAGGAGACGGCACATGAAGCATGACGCCATCGTCGTCGGTGGCGGCTTCGCCGGACTGGCTGCTGCGACCTATCTCGCGCGGGCTCGCCGGAAGGTATGCGTCATTGACACCGGCCGGCCGCGGAATCGTTTCGCTTCTGCTTCCCACGGCTTTTTGGGGCAGGACGGGGAGGACCCGCACCAGATCCTGGCAGCGGCCCGCGAGCAGCTTCTGGCCTATACGACCGTTCAGATGTTGGGTGCAGAGGCTAGCGAGGCGCAAGTCCACGACGACAGGTTCTCAGTTCTTATGGCAAGCGGCGAATCGATTGAGAGCTCAAAGCTCATTCTCGCCTTCGGACTCCGCGACGAACTGCCGAACATCGCCGGCCTTCAAGAACGCTGGGGCAAGACGGTGCTCCACTGCCCCTATTGTCATGGAATCGAGTTCAGCGACCGCGAGCTCGGTGTACTTTACCACGCGCTCATGTCCGTCCACCAAGCGTACTTGGTCGCCGAATGGGGGCCCACAACACTGTATCTCGATGGTGCCGTGCTCGATGAAGCCGACGCGCTGAAGCTCGCTGCCCGTGGCGTGAAGGTCGAGCCGTCCCGCGTAAGACGACTAGTCGGCGACGGTCTCGCGCTCTCCGCCATCGAGTTGGACGATGGCCGTAGAAGCGCGATCGATGCGCTTTACATTTCGCCTCAGTCGCGCCTGGCGAGCCCGCTCGCCCACCAGCTTGGCGTCGAGATCGAAGATGGTCCGCTTGGCCCTTTGATCCGCACTGATGCCGACAAGATGACATGCATTCCCGGTCTTTATGCCGCAGGGGACATCGCTCGGGCGCCACACAGCATCAGTTGGGCCGTCGCCGACGGTGTGACGGCGGGTACGTCCGCTCACCGCGCGCTAGTGTTCGGTTGAGCCATGGACGTGATGCAGCCCTTCACTGATCCGGCCGCGGTCGCCGGCTATGCGGAAGCCACACCGCGGAAAGTACCGGGCTTTGCAGATCTCCACCGGATGACGATGCTTCTGCTCGCGGAGCACGCGTCGGAGGCGGCGAATATTCTGGTGGTCGGCGCAGGCGGCGGCCTAGAACTCAAAGCGCTTGCCGAGGCGCAGCAGGGATGGCGCTTCGTGGGCGTCGATCCCTCGCTCGAGATGCTCAATTTAGGACGCCGCGTCCTCGGGCCTCTGCAACAGCGTGTGGAACTGCATCACGGCTATATCGACACCGCACCGCCGGGACCATACGATGGCGCAACCTGTCTGCTCACGCTGCACTTTCTCGGGCGAGACGAACGGCTGTGCGCGCTGCGGGAAATCCGCCGACGTCTGAAGCCGGGTGCACCACTCGTCGTGGCGCACCACAGTTGCCCGGAAGGTGGCAAGCTTCGCCGCTGGTTGTCGATGTCCATAGCGTTTGCCGGCGAATCCCGCGTCGATTTTGCAGCGGCATCTGTGTCGGCTTCCGCGATGGCATCGCGCCTACCCATTTTGTCCGTCAGTGAAGACGAAGCGACCCTCCGCGAGGCAGGGTTTTCTGAAGTTGCACTGTTCTACGCCGGCTTTACGTTTCGTGGCTGGGTTGCCGCAGCATGATGGCGATGGCATCGGGCGAAAGGTTTTGGATTGAGCTAAGCAATCTTCACAGGAAGCTGCCGTCGTCCCGTGGCGGACTGAGTGGGAAGTTGGCGCGTCTGCTTCCGGTGAGCAATCAGCGCAGATCGAGTGGTCCGACTTGACCCTAGAACTTCGAGACTTTCGATGGGCGGTGACGGCGTCCCACTATAAGAGTCTTCGTAGGGCCGCGGAGGCGTTAAATGTAAGGCAATCTACGCTCAGCCGGTGCCTTCGCAGCCTTGAAAATGAACTCGGTGCCGTGCTTTTTGAGCGCACCAATGGAGGCACTCATCCGACTGTTGAGGGCGTGGAATTTATCGAAGTCGCCCGGCGCATCGTTGAAGAAGTAGAGACAATTAGAGTGCGCCTTCGAACTAGCTCGCGAGGTGAAAGCGGCAGACTTGCAATTGGCGTTCATACGTCTCTATCGACCGGGAACCTTCGTGCCACTGATCGGCCCCCATCGGGTGGTCCGGGTTGATTGTTAGTTCATGGTCGGCCTGGGCGCCACCCTGAGCATGGCCGGCGGAGATGGTCGGGGTTTCGCAGCCGGCCATGCGGCGAAGGCGGGCACGAAGACCTCCGGCGCCGGGGGCTTGTAGCCGATTGATCCGTGCGGGCGCACAGTATTGTAATGCCTTCTCCAGCTTTCGATGATGACCTGAGCTTCCTTGAGCGAGTAGAAGATCTCTCCGTCGAGCAGCTCGTCTCGGAAGCGAGCGTTGAACGACTCGACGTAGCCGTTCTCCCACGGGCTGCCTGGGGCAATATAGGCGGTCTTTGCTCCAACCGCCGTGATCCAGTCTTGCACAGCCTGGGCGATGAACTCGGGGCCGTTGTCCGAACGGATGTGACCAGGCACGCCGCGCAGGATGAACAGGTCGGACAGAACGTCAATGACGTCGGTCGAGTTGAGCTTGCGCGCGACCCGGATGGCCAGGCACTCCCGGGTGAACTCGTCGACGACATTGAGGGTCCTGAACTTGCGGCCGTCATGCGTGCGATCCTCGACAAAGTCGTACGACCAGACGTGATCGCGGTGCTCGGGCCGGAGGCGAATGCAGGAGCCGTCGTTGAGCCAGAGACGTCCCTTCTTCGGCTGCTTGGCCGGCACCTTCAGCCCTTCGCATCGCCAGATGCGCTCGACCCGCTTGTCGTTTACCAGCCACCCGGCATCGCGCAGCAACGCCGCGATCTTGCGATAGCCGTAGCGGCCGTACTGCCGCGCCAGCTCGATGATGTCGCCCGTCAACGCCTCTTCGTCGTCAAAGCCCCGCGGCGCCTTGCGCTGCGTCGAGCGGTGCTGACCGAGCGCCGCACAGACGCGGCGCTCGGAGACAGGCAAATGCTGTCGCACATGCTCGATGCAGACGCGCCGGCGCGCGGGGCTCAGAAGTTTCCCGAGGCCGCCTCCTTCAGAATCAGCTTGTCGAGCGTGAGGTCGGCGATCGCCTTGCGAAGCCGCATGTTCTCCGTCTCCAGCTCCTTCAGGCGCTTGACCTGGTCAAGCTTCAAGCCGCCGAACTCCTTCCGCCACCGGTAGTAGGTGACCTCGGTCACCCCGATCGAGCGAACCGAGTCCGCAACGGTCTTCCCCTGTGAGACCAACACGTCGACCTGACGCAGCTTGCTCACGATCTCTTCAGGCTTCGGTCGTCTTCCCATCGATCCATCCTCCAGGCTCGAAAGCCATACATCGGGATGGACCACTTCAAGGGGGGACGATCACTGTCGTTCAGCCCCGGCGCTTGGGCGCTGAAGCTGACGCTTTTCAGGTCCAGTTCCATGCAGCTATCCGAGCCATAGTGGTAGAAGGTCTTGAGCGTCACGACGTGCAGGGCCGCGAGGAAGGCGATGTCCGGCCGCTCGCCGAGCGCATGTCGCAGGCCCAGCGTCCGGTGCGAGGTCAGCTCGGTCATCAGTCGGTCGGAGATGGGCGAAAGACCTTCGTCCTCCTCCGTCTCGGCTTCCGGCTCGGCCGTCACGGCAGGCTCGACGCCCTCGTAGTTGGCGAGCACGGCGCGCTCGTGGTCGTCATCCGCGGGCAGCCCGGACTCCTGTTCAGCCGCCAACTCGTCCTCGGGCCGGACGTAGCCGCGTTCGACGCGAAGCTTTCCCTCGGCGCCGATGCTTACGAAGGCGCCGGCGCGGGCGACCTCGGCGGCGTCGAACACCACGGGGCCACTCTCGAAGCCCTCGATCGCTGTTTCAAGCTCCGACAGGCGCTCGTCCACCTCGTCTGGAAGTTCATCGGCGTCCTGATATTCGTCGGAGAGCCGGTCCAACTCGGCCTGGAGCGCCTCGCGGGTTGCGTCCTCCTCGGGCGTGAGCGCGACGGTCTCGCCGCGGAGCTGACGCAGACCGAAGGCATGGCCGTAGGCGAAGTTGGGCGCGACCTCGATCCACTTCCAGCCTTCGGCGGCGATCGTCTCGGTGTCCGCCTTCAGCTTGTCGCCCACCATCTGATCGATGAGCGCGACGTCCTGCAGCCATCCACCATCATCGCCCTGGAACAGGTCGCGCAGCACTGTGCCGCCCGCTGCCACATAGGCGTCCACCCCGATGAACTGTGCCCGCTTGTCGGAGGCACGGACCGCGCCTTCGGTCAGCATGCGGCGGATGACATAGGGCTGCTTGTCGTGGGAAGCCTTCAGGCGTTCGAACACCTGCTCCTGACGCTCATGGTCACCCGATACGGTGAAGGCCATCATTTGATCGAGCGTCATGCCGTCCTCGGCATAGACATCGTGCAGTGCCGGCGAGACCGACGCCAGCTTCAGGCGCTGCTTCACCACATTCACGGAGACGAAGAACGCGGCGGCGATCTCCTCCTCGGACTGGCCCTTCTCGCGCAGCGCCAGAAAGGCTCGGAACTGGTCGAGCGGATGCAGCGGCGCCCGTTGGACGTTTTCAGCGAGCGAATCCTCCTCCGCGATGCCGCTGTCGCGAACGATGCAGGGCACCGGCGCGGTCTTGGCGAGGCGCTTCTGCTTCACCAGCAGCTCAAGCGCCCGGTAGCGCCGGCCGCCGGCGGGGATCTCGAACATGCCGGTCTCGACACCGGCCTGATCGTTGACGGCCCGGACACTGAGGCCTTGTAATAGGCCGCGGCGGACGATGTCTTCAGCCAACTCCTCTATCGAGACGCCGGCTTTCACGCGCCGGACGTTCGATTGGCTGAGCAAGAGCTTGTTGAAGGGAATGTCGCGCGAAGGCGAGAGTGTGATCTTCTGAACTGTAGTCGCCATGGGATGATACTCCGCGACGGGCGGCCGAAAGACTCTCTCTCGACCTCCAACCCGTCACGAAGCGAAGCGCCGCCCTCTTCCTCTAAAGGGGGCAGCGTTTCGGATCGGAGGGCCGGAAGGACACGGAAGCGCAAAGCCGGAGACACGTAAAAACGCGTCTCCGGCTTCACTGATGTCAGGCGACTCGGTCGAGCAGCTTTTTCGCCTTGGCTTCGAGGTCGAGGCGGGCGTCCTGATGCGGCTTATCGCGGGCGACGGCGGTGATGCCCTGTACGAAATCGAAGATGGACTCGGGCGGGCGGCCTTCCTCGCCCAGCACTGCGTCGATGATCTTCCCGGATTCCGCCTTCGAGAAGCCGCGACGACGCAGGAAGTCGGTGCGATCCTCATCGGTCTTTGCGACGATCCGCTCACGGGCCGCCTTGATGCCGTTGACGAACGGCATGGGCGAGGAGTTGGCGAAGTTCAGCAGCGCCGGGGCTGCTTCATGCGCGAACCGATTTGCGGCATATTTCGAGTGGCGGATGGTGATCTCCTCGAAATCCTCCACGCCCCAGAGGTTTCGATTTTGGCAGACGGCGCGAAGATAGAAGCTCGCCATGCCGAGCGTTTTGGCGCCGACCTCCGAATTCCAGCAATAGAATCCGCGGAAGTACAAATCGGGCGAGCCGTCCGGCAGGCGCCCGGCTTCGATCGGGTTCAGGTCATCGACCAGGAACAGGAAGACGTCACGATCCGAGGCGTAGAGCGTGGTCGTATCCTTGCTGATGTCGACGCGGGGATTGTAGATCCCGGTCGACCAGTCGAGCACGCCCGGGACCTTCCAGCGGGTATCGCCGGTGCCGTTGCCTGCGATGCGCTGTACGGCCTCGACCAGCTCGTGATCGAAGATGCGGCCATAATCCGGGCCGGTGACGGCGCGCAGCTCGACCCGCCCGGTGTCGGTTTCGAGCGTCTTGATCTGCTCGGCGCGATTGGAGGTCAGGCCATATTGTAGGTTGATGCCGGCGAGCGCGGCCGGAAGCTGCCGCAGGTAGGCTGCCGGCGCACCGACCAGGCTGGCGAGCTGGCCGAAAGACCAGTGTGTCGGCGCAACAGGCGTGTCCGTGCCTGGCAGGATCAGAGCCAACCGCTCCGGGTCGTCGCGGTTCGCCTCGACGTGGATAAGGGCGCTTTCCACCACGCGTGTTCGGCTCCGATCGGCGCGGTCGCGGACCGTTTGAGCCAGGTCGGATAACGATAGATAGCGCTCGTCGGCGGGGCGCGAGAACCATTCCGACGATACGCGGCCGATACGCTCACCGCGGCTCACATCCACCGAGTAGCCGCCGTCGTTATCGCGGCGCGCGTCGAGGACTTGCATATTCATGAGACCAAACTCCATGACGGGCGCCGGAGGCCTCTCCTCCAGCCCTCAACCCGTCACAGCGAAGCCCTCCGCCCTCTCACTCTCAAAGGGGCGTTGCGGGGACTCCCCGCAGAAGGGGGTGCGTCGGTGACAGCGGCGGCGACCAGGGGGAAGGCATTCCCCTCTTGGCTCTCCAAATAGCGGCCCACAAACTCCCAATTAGCGGACCGTTGACTCCCAATTGGCCGATACCCATAGTCCCGATTGTCCGGGATTCGGAGAAGGCATGTTCGAACGGTTTGTGGAGCGGCGGGCGGAAGAAGCCCTTTCAGATACGCCTGTCGTCCTGATCGTGGGACCGCGCAGGGCCGGGAAGACCACGCTCGTCCGAAAGATGGGGGAGACCGGCCGAACTTATATCACGCTCGACGATCAGACCGTGCTCGAGGCCGCCCAGTCCGATCCGGCCGGTTTTATCCGGGGCCTGGACCGGGCCATCATCGACGAAATCCAGCGCGCGCCGGACCTGCTGCTGGCGATCAAAAAGACGGTCGACGAGGACTATCGCCCAGGCCGATTTCTGCTGACCGGCTCGGCAAATGTGCTGACCCTTCCGCGGATCGCAGACAGCTTGGCTGGCCGGATGGAGACCATCCAGATGCTGCCGCTTGCCAAGGCCGAAATCGAAGGTCGGCACCCTTCGTTTCTCGAGCGCCTCTTCGACGGAAAACTCCAGAGCCAACACGGCGCGATTATTGGCGATGATCTCGTCCAACTCGCCCTGCTCGGCGGTTTCCCCGAAGCGATCAGTCGTGACAGCGAGCGCCGGCGGCAGGACTGGTTGCGATCTTACCTCACCTCGATTCTGACCCGCGATCTGCGAGACATCGCCGATGTGGAGAAGCTGACCGAGCTTCCGAAATTCGTGCGGCTGCTGGCCGAGCACTCCGGCCAGTTGGTCAATTATTCGCAGTTCGGCGCCGGTATCAACGTGACCCACAAGACGGGGCAGCGTTACGTCGCGCTCCTCGAACAGGTGTTCCTGATCGCCACGTTGCAGCCGTGGTTCACGAACGCGCTGAAGCGCATCGTCAAGACACCTAAGCTGCATTTCCTCGATTCCGGTCTGCTGGCGAGCGTGCGCGGGCTGACCTTCGACCGGGTGAAGGCTGATCGCGGCACGTTCGGCGCGCTGCTGGAGAGCTTCGTGTTCTCGGAAGTGCTGAAGCTGATGACGGCTTCGGACCTGCGGCTGACGCCGCACCATTTCCGCGACCGCGATAAGCGCGAGGTGGACATCGTGCTGGAGCGCGATGACGGGATGATCGCAGGCATCGAGGTCAAGGCGAGCGCCACGGTCAAAGCCAGTGATTTCGGCGGCCTGCGGGCCTTGGCCGAGGCCTGCGGAGACCGCTTTGCCTTCGGCGTCGTCCTTTACGACAGCACGGACGTCGTGCCGTTCGGCGACAGGCTGGCAGCGGCGCCATTGTCGAGCCTCTGGGATGGAGAGGCACCCACGAACCAGACGGGCAAGGGGGCGTCGCGTGGAACGCGAATATCTTGAGGAGAACGCGTGATGGCGCGCAAACCCGTGCCGGCGCCGACCCGGCCAGTTGACGAGGATCCCACAGCACCGCGCTTCACGCGGGTCGTGGCCGTGATCGTTGGGCTTGAGAATTATCGCAAGCCGAAGAGCGGCGACGCGCTGCCGTCGGTGGCGTTCGCGCATGCGGATGCCGACGCGGTGAGTGAGGCGGTGCAGGAGATCTTCAAGGGTCTGCCGGCGGACAATGTCGAGATTGAGCTGATGACCGACGCCGACGCCAGCCTGGCCGCCGTTCAGGACTATCTGGGCTACACGATCCGCAACCTCTCGGCCGATGACCTCTTCGTCTTTTACTACGCAGGGCACGGCTTCCATGGCGCGGGTGGGAACCGCCTCAGCACTTACGATACCAATCGCCTCAACATCGCCGATACGACGCTCTCGATGCGCGATGCGCTGCTGGAGCCCTTGTCCCAGAGCGCGTGTGAGCAGGCGCTGATCTTCATCGACGCGTGCGCCGAGCCCTTCCGCGACGTCGTGCAGTCGCGGGACGTGATCGGGAACCTTGACCCTGACGAGGTCGAAGAATTTCTCGATAGCGGCTGGTATCTTGGCGCCTTCCTGTCATGCTCGCCGGGGGAAAAGTCCTACCCGTCAAACGCGCTGGGTCACGGCATCTGGACGCACTTTCTGCTGGAAGCGCTTGAAGGTCGCGCACCCGACGCGCTCGCACGCGATCGTTGGCTGACCGGCGAAAGCTTGCAGAACTATCTGCGCCAGGAAGTGCCGCGCTACATCACCCGAGAGATGTCGATGCGGGCGACTCAGACGCCCCAGGCCATCTTGTCCGCATCGAACAGCTTTCGGATCCACTATGTGGCGCAACCGCCCGCCATACCTGCGGACGCGGCGCTTGCAGGCATCCGGCTGAAGAACAACAGCGAGTATCTGGAGGGAACCGAGACAGGGGCAATCCGGAGCCTCGACGGCTTCAGCCGCGGATATCACAAGGTGCCCGATCGGCTGTCGGAGTCGGCCGACGGCTGGTGCAATCGACTGCTTGCCAACACGGTCGCGGAGGAGTTGCAAACCCTCTACCAAAATGCGCGCGATGTCCTCGGCCTCAAGCGCAAGGATCTCAGGAAGGAGGCCGACACGCTCGATGCGCCTGCTTTCCGCTATATCGTCGAGACAGGTCAGAATCCGGAGGACCCGAGCGAGTATTACATCACGCGACGGCTCGAGCTTCGGCAAGGCTGGGCGGCGCATCGCGAGGCGCTCGACGAACTTTTCTCGGACGAGTTCCAGCGGCTGGTGGTGCAGTTCGACAGCATGGAGGACTCCTTCGATGCGCTGGTTGATCGGCTGGAGGATATCGGTGAATCGTCCGGTGGCGATGTGGACGACGATGATCGCGATCAGCGCGTGACTTACAGTCGGGACGGCGCGAGCTTCACCTTCGACCTGAAAAAGCGGCGTCTGGAAATTGCCTTCGGACGCAAGAGTGCCCTCGACCTTGTCGATGCGGCGCGGCGGTTCCAATTGGGCGTCGGTCGATCCAGCCCGATGCTGGCTGGGCCTGCAACAGGGCGGGTCAACCGCGACGATGACGAATAGTGTAGTCGCCGATCAAGAGAGCGAGCAGACGAATGGATTTGGACTTCATCCAGATTGCGATTTCGGCGCGGCTCGCACATGGCGATCTCGTTGCTGCGGATAAGGCGCTGGAAGCCGGGCCGGAAGATCACGCCATCCGTTTGGTCCTATTAAAGCAATTGCTCGTTTCGTGCGCGAATGTCGCCGACCTGGAGGGGATAAGCCGCGGACTCTACAAGGATCAACCGGAGCTAAATGAGATCATCTCAACACATCGGCGGGGGTTCGAATTCGCGAAGTACATGCGAAACATTGCCGTCGGCCACGTTAATCCGGCGCTTTGCCGGAAAGCGATCGAATGGCGTCCTGAGCTGAACGCGGTGCTCGCCATGCAAGACGCAGGGGCGGATGCGTTTTTGAGCTACGCGGTTCTGGAAACCGCGATTAACACCTTCGTCGATGGCGAGCGACACAAGGTTTTCGAGAGTGACACCGACCTTGCTTACCCAGCTGATCTGACGCGCTTTCTCAATTATGTCGGCGAAACAGTCCATGCCGGGATCGCCTATTGTTCGGCGCTCTCCACTATTGCTGTAAGTCGAGCAGAGCTGCCGGACTACCGTGAGAAATGGTTCGAATTGGCGGCCAAAGCTGGGCAAACAGAATTTAGATTCATCACGCGAAAGGGCGAACAAGCTTAGGCAACGACGGAGTTTGCGCCCCAACGCTTCGCTTCGCAGCGTTTCTCGCGCGCCTATGCTTCTGCCGCGGGATAATAGCCTTTTGGCGCTCGAAGCTGGGTGACCGATGAAATCACCGAGTTCGCCCAAATCGTGCTGCATTCCACTTCGCCGCCGCGCTCGAACCAATGCGTCGCGCCAGGGATCAGGTCGAACGGAATGGGATGGGAGGCGAGCGGGTTGTGAAAGACCTCGAGTTCCTGGCACCAGGCTTCGCCCCATGGCCATAGTGCGTCGTACTCTTGGCTTCCCACTTCTAGCTCGAAGTCGATCGGTTCCAACGCGCCCGGCGTCCGATCGAACAAGATGCCCCGACGGATCATCGACAGGCCGGGCGGACGCCATCCGGCCAAAAAGCCCATACGGTTGAATTTTGCCAAGGTGCCGGCGTTGCTGAAGAGAACGGCGGACAAATGCGCGAAGTCCGGGTCTCGAAACAGTCCGGCCGGGATCGCGTTCTTGCCCGTGAGATTAAATATCGCCGTCCCGACCGCGCGTCGCTTCGTGCCGTCATCTTCGACATCGGCGCGAACACCGTAGAGATAGGTCGGCAGTGCCTCCCGGCTCCACACCATGGAGCCGGAGCTGTGAAAATCCGCGATGGCGATGGCAAACGGATGCCCCTGCACGTGCGACAGGTCGTGATATTCCCGCTGCAACTTTCCTCGCAGCGTTTTGGCGAAGCGTTCAGCCGGGGCGCCGGTGAGCCGCTCCGTTCGATCCGTAGGCGCATGAACCCAATCTCCGATGCCGCCAGCGCGCGGGGTTTCGGAGTTCGCGGTCACCGCTTCCACCCAACATGTCATGCCGTCCTTCTCGATTTGAAAATCGGGCGAGACGTGATCTTGGCGGACCTGCAGGCCTTGCTCACGAAAGCAGGCCAGCAGGTAAAGCTCGAAGAGCCGCGACGCGAAGTTGTTGGTCTGCAAATCGGGGATGAAGTTCCGATCTGGCCGCGGCAGGGCGAGATAGCACTCTCCCACCGCCATCAGCGCCGGCAGATGACTCATGGACTTGATGAGCAAGTCAAACTCCGGGGAGCTTCCACGCGGCCCGACCTCGATCAACAAAGGCCTTCGGCGGACCCCAGGTGCGAGCGGTTCAGGCGGATCACCGCCGCGCATGCCGATGCTGAGCGCGTCGAGGGCCTGTTCGGGCGCCGGGAACGGACCGCTTTTTGCGACGCCGGTCCAACAATGATCGACCCGGCGTCGCAAAGCGACCGTGCTGAAGGTCCCGGTCTCCTGGTCGAGGAGAATCCCGCCACAGGCACCGCCGCGGCCGACTTGATATGCGGCGCAAATGCTTGCGGGGTCGAAGTTCGGGCCACGGTCGAGCGACAGGGCGTACAGCTCGAACTGCCGCACGCTGATGGGCTTGATCAGGAGAGACTCTGTTTCGGCAGCCATTCGCGGTCGGACCATTCTGCCCTGAGGGCCTACAAGTAGGGTGCGCCTCGCGTGAGGAGGTCGCTCAGTACGTCTGCACGCGGCCGCAGCCCCTTGAGCGCCAGGTCGACCAGGCCGCGGGCTACTCCGCGCGCCAGGCTGCGCGCCATGACGCGCTGCTTGGTCGACATCTTCTGGAGCCCAGTGCGGCCGTGAACGAAGGCGCTGCGCAGGTCGAAGAGTTCCTTGTAGGCCTGCACGCTTGTGGCGTCGTTCAAGACAGCCGCGACGCGTGCCGCAACGCGATCCGTGGCTGACGAAACCGCCTTGTGCGGGTCAGGTTTCGGCCGAAGCCATTTCTTGTGGTCCATCTCGAGGCCGACGGCAGCTTCGATGGCCGTCATGTGCGCCATGACCTCGTCCATGCCATCGGCGAGGAAGGCCCGGACAAGAAAATGCGCGATAGGCGTCTCGAACAGGTCCGTTGCCCGTGCCCCCTCGAGCTCTTTCCAAGCATCATCGGTGAAGAGCGCCAGACCCGACGCCGCGTCGTCATCGAGTCGTAAGACGGTCGGACGTTCGAGTTCGATGTCGTCTCCCCACTGATCCTGGACGATCCATGGCTCAAGGGTGAGGCTATCCGCGCTCGGGGGTGGAGACGGGCGAATGAAGAGGTCGTCGTCGGCCGTGTAAATCCAAGGCAAGCGAAAGCCTCGCCAGTCGACCTCCTGCATCGTGGACCACCGTTCCCATGGCGCCAGCAGGAGAAAGAACAGCGCTCGTTCGACCGCCGGCGGAAAGCGACCGAGATGGGGATCGATCTCGCCGAAATCCCGATCGAGTGTCATGTACATGAACGGGGCGGCGCGTGCTTCAGGGCGCGGGTCGAGCGCGATTTCTTCCTCCACAACCAGCCATCGGAACTGCGCCAAGCGCTTAGGATCGAGCGACTCATTGTGAAAGTTGCGGGCGAGGCGCGGGGCGTTGAACAGCCGCGCCAGATCATCCGCGGTGAAGTCCGCGACGCGGGCATTGCCGAAGCTCAACATAGGCATCTCGTCCGCCAGGTCGAGCGGGCATAGATGGCGGCGCAGCGTCGTCCTGCGCCGATATGCGTCGTCTAGCGCATTCGCGGCGCTTTCGGGATCGAGGCTCAATGGTGCCTTGTTGGCAGGGAGATGACACGGCAGCCCCAGTGAGCGGAGGGCAGTGCTCAAAGCGAATACCGGTTTGCCACCGCCGTACTCCGCGAGGCACAGCTCGCTCAGCGCGACGAAGGGCGGTGAGGCCAGAAGGTTGTCCGGGCCCGGCCGGGGAAGTCGCCAGACCGCGCTCATGGCGGCAATGAGCGACGTACTCGCCGTCATTGGGCTCGTCCTGTCGTGGTTGGATGTAGGCCGAGGCCCGCGGCCTCCGCGATGTAGTGGCGGTAGGCGAAATTGATGAGGTCGCGGGCCAGTTCAAGGAGACCGCCCGTTGGCAGTCCATCGAACGGATCGCCGTGGGCCAGAGCGTTTCGACGCTCGGCAAGGGTCGGACGTGTGTCGCCGGTCAACTGACCTAATGCCGTTCCTCCACAGCGCACGACCATGGGAATCTGCGCGTCGGTGAGACCGTCGACCTCGACCATGTGTTTCAGGAACGCCGCGAAGCTTCGCTTGTTCTTCGAGAGGCGGCCGCCATAGCGATCCATCAGCGCCAGCTCCAGTGCGATCAGGGCGGCGAGCTCGCCAGCCTTGATGACGCTGAAATCCGCCCAGCCCAGCAGATAGAGCGTCTGCGCACGGGCAAACTTGGCGCGCACGATCTCGGGGATACGCGGATCGATGCCGAGGCTCTCAACGAAGGCGCGCCAGTCCGCCGCCTTCTCGAACTGAATGAAGCCGCCAGCATTGCCTTGCGTCGGCCAGGCGAGCAGCACGGGCTCTTCGCGGTCGCTGAGCGCGATGTGCGGGTGATCGGGCATCGGCATTAGGCACGTCGCAAGATCCGCTCGATGCGCATGCGCTGATAGCCGTGCGCATGCACATGCTGACGAAGCTGCCGAATGTCACGCACGCCAAACGCCACTGACGCCTTCAACGGGCTCGCGAAGGTCGCGTAGTAGGTCCAACGGGCGTCGGCGGGCAGCGGCGCGTTCTGGCGGCGATCTGTGATGACGACGTCGCGCGGGTCGCTGGTATTGCGAAACGCGTGAAATGTAATCCAGTCGGCCCGCCGGTAGCGGGCCGCCTTGCTGAATGGCACGGACTGGACCTTCACATCGGTCTGGTCGAGGACCCAATCGCGCTGTTCTAAAATCTGGCGAACCATATGGCCGACCATCTGCTTGACGCGGTCGGCCAGCACGTCCTCGCGAAACGCGTCCAGAAGGTGCTCTTCAATCCCTTCAACGGCCGGCTTGCCGAGCTGCGAGGCCGTTTCCAGCCGCGCGATATTCGGCTCTTCGGTCAGAAACCCCCAGAGGCGCTGGCCCAGGTCGGTCTTATAGAGCGACCCAAACTTATCTGGATTATAGGCAATCATGACTGGGCCTCCTTTACCGGGCAAATATGGCCGGTTATAAGGGACTGTCAATGGCGATGACGACGGCTCGCGCGTCGTCGCGACGGGGAGGCCAACGTGGACTTTGACGACCTTGTGACGGCGCTTGCGCCGCCGCCGAACCGCGTTGGAAAGGCGGACGGCGAACATGAGCACCACCTCTACGAGGGCGCGGTGATGGTTGCCTATGCCATGCATCTGCTGCGCACAGAGGGCGCGCGTGATGTCCGCGTGCATCCCGACGGCGAGCACGGAAAGCAGTTCGACTTCGCCGGTTGGCTGTCGCGCCGCGGCTTCTCGATGGTGTCGACGCTTGGGACCACTTCGTATGGCGGCGTCTATCGAAACGCGGATGGTCAGACGATCACGATCAATCCCAAATCGGGCCTTGGGGATGTCGTGGCGGAGGCTGGTGGCCAGGTCATCTCGGCCGAGTGCAAGGGTGGCATCATCAACACGCGGCATTCGGGCCAGGTATCGCGGCTCTACAAAGGGCTGTGCGAGACGGTCGGCATGCTGATGGCGACGCCATCGCCGGGCCGGCAGGTCGCTGTCGTCCCGAAGACCGACGCCACGGTCCGGCTTGCCGAGCGCCTTGCCCCGCGCTGCGCCCTGGCAGGGATTGCGATTGCCCTGGTTGGCAGCCGTGGAGAGGTCGTTGATGTCGCGCCTGGGCTGGACGGCGCCGAACCTGGGGGACAAACCCACGATAAGAAGCGAGGGGCAGCGGGGAAATGTTAAACAGGGGTTCCGAGTGGCGGCGATGGGAGCCGCACATTCACGCGCCCGGCACCGCCATGAACAATCAGTTCAGCGGCCCGACGGCGTGGCACGATTATTTGGCCGCTCTTGAGAAGGCGACGCCGGTGATCGAGGGGATCGCGGTGACCGACTATTATGTGACGGACACCTACGAGGAAGTGCTCCGCCACAAGGCGCTGGGCCGCTTGCCCAGAGCCGCGCTGGTCTTCCCGAATGTCGAGCTGCGGCTGGATGTGGCGACGGCCAAGGGCGGCTTCGTCAATCTCCACCTCTTCGTGAGCCCTGAAGACCCGAACCATGTTGAGGAGCTGCAGCGCCTGCTGTCGCGCTTGCAGTTCAACGTCATGCAGGATCGGTTCGACTGCACCCGTGCCGACCTGATCCGCCTCGGTAAGAAGGCCGATCCGGACATCATCGACGATCGCGCCGCGCTCGCCTACGGCGCAAACCAGTTCAAGGTGAATTTCCAGAGGCTGCGCGAGGTGTTTTCGGAGAGCGCCTGGGCGAAGAAGAACATCTTGATTGCGGTCGCCGGCGGCGCCACAGACGGAACGTCGGGCGTTCGCGAAGCTGCCGACCAAACTATCCGGCGCGAGATCGAGGGCTTTGCGCATGTGATCTTCGCGGGCAGTCCGGCGCAGCGTGAGTTCTGGTTGGGTCAGAAAGACCTCGGGCCCGACGAGATCCGCGTGCGTTATGGCGGGCTGAAGCCCTGTCTGCACGGAAGCGACGCGCACAGGCTCGACGACGTGGCATCGCCATTCGGAAATCGCTTCTCGTGGATCAAGGGCGGCCTCGAATTCGATGCGCTACGGCAAGCGTGCATCGATCCCGACGGTCGCGCCTATGTCGGTGAGCAGCCGCCGCGTTCGGCCATGCCGTCGCAGGTCATCTCGCACGTCCAGATCGGCAATGCGGATTGGGCCACCACGCCCGACGTCCCCCTCAATCATGGTCTCGTCGCCATCATCGGCGCGCGTGGCTCGGGCAAGACGGCCCTGGCCGACATGATCGCAGCGGGCTGCGACGCAATCTCGCCTTCCGGCTGGGAAGCCGACGAGAACATCAGCCCATCATTCCTAGCCCGGGCGCGCGGGCTGATCGGCAACGCAAAAGCGACGCTCACTTGGGGCGGCGGTGCGACGGTTACGCGATCACTCGACGGACGCGACGCCAACGGCCACATGTCGTTCCCGCGTGCCCGCTATCTATCTCAGCAGTTCGTCGAAGAGCTTTGCTCGGCGAAGGGCGTTTCGGACGGTCTCGTCGATGAGATCGAGCGGGTGATCTTCGAGTCGCATTCGCAAGACGATCGCGAATGGGCGATCGATTTTGCGGAGCTCCGAGAGCAGCAGACCGCACAATTCCAGCAGGCGCGCGAGCGTGAAGCCGAGGCGATCTCGGACATATCTGATCGCATCGCGTCGGAGTTCGAAAAGGAAAGCCTGGTCGCCCCGCTGACTACGCAGGTGGCACAAAAGAAGAAGCTGATTGCGGACTACACTGCCGATCGCGCCAAGCTGGTCGTCAAGGGGACGGAAGCGCAGGTGGCTCGCCACACCCAACTCAGCGAGGCGGCTCAGAGCCTTCGGAACAAGATCCAGGCCTACGGAAACCAGCGCCGGACCTTCGTTGCCCTCCAGGGCGAAGTTCGGAGCACGCGCGCCACCGGCGCACCGGAGATGCTCCGTCAGGCCCAGGCGCGACATGGCAATAGCGGCATGAGTGCCCAGCAGTGGGACGATTTCCTACTGATCTACAAGGGAGACGTCGATAAGAGCCTGACGGCCTACATCGCATGGTCCGATGGCGAGGCGCGCAAGCTCAACGGCGTTCCGCCGCCGCCCGGCGATCCGAACGTCGCGCTGATTGCCGACGGTGCAGACCTCGCGGTGCTAGCGCTCGCGCCGATCGTGGCGGAAATGACCCGCCTCGAAGCGCTGTTCAGCGCCGACAAGCTGGTTCGCGATCAATATACGGCGCTGACCAACCGCATCGCGCAGGAGAATTCCGCGCTTCAGACCCTCGAGACCCGGCTGACCGATGCGCAAGGCGCCGCCGCGCGTCGGAAGGATCTTCAGGCTGAGCGGGATGAGGCCTACGGCCGGGTCTTCGAGGCGATAATCAATGAGCAGAACGCGCTTGCCGGCCTCTACGCGCCGCTGTTGGCACGGCTCGCGTCGTCGTCGGGCACGCTTAACAAGCTCAGCTTCTCGGTTCGCCGAATCGCAGACGTCCAAGCCTGGGGTTCGATCGCGGAGGAAGATCTCCTCGACAGACGCAAGGCCGGTCCCTTCTACGGCCGCGGCTCCCTGATTACGGCCGCCACAGACGCACTTAAATCGGCATGGGAGACCGGCACGGCGGCTCAGGTTCAAGCGGCGATGACGGCGTTCATGGGGCGCTATCTAAGGGAACTGCTGTCCCATGCGCCATATGCGCCGACGCAGCAGGTGGAATTTCGGGCGTGGTCGAAGCAGTTCGCGCATTGGCTCTTCGGGACCGGGCACATCAGCGTCCGATATGAAATCTCCTATGATGGAGTCGACATCCGAAAGCTTTCGCCCGGCACGCGGGGCATCGTGCTGCTGCTGCTCTATCTTGCTCTGGATGATTCAGATGATCGCCCGTTGATCATCGATCAACCCGAAGAGAATCTCGATCCCAAGTCGGTATTCGACGAACTGGTGGCGCTGTTCATCGCGGCCAAGGCGAAGCGCCAGGTGATCATGGTCACGCACAACGCCAACCTCGTCATCAACACAGATGCTGACCAGATCATCGTCGCATCGGCGGGCCCGCATCCTTCGGGCGGCCTTCCGCCGATCACCTATGTGTCGGGCGGTCTTGAGAGCGCGGAAATCCGCAAGGCGGTGTGTGACATCTTGGAGGGCGGCGAGGCCGCTTTCCGCGAGCGGGCCCGAAGACTGCGAGTGAGGCTCGAGCGATGAGCTTGCGTTCAGCGCCACATGTGGCCGTAGTGCGGCAATTACGTTGGCAACGTCTTTGTTCCGGACCCGAGACGACAGGTGGCGAAGATCGCGTCGCGGCATGTTTCCAGGTAATGCCACAGCGGAGATCTCAAGTACTAAATAATCGGCCGCAAGTGCCCGCCCTTTGGATCAGTTACGGCAATATTCAAAGACGCTTCGTGGGGTGGAGATCACGAAAGATTAACAAGAACTTATGGCGAATTTCCGGTGGTTGCGCCAGTGTTGCACGTAGCTCTGGTGAAATAACAGCCGCGAGTCGCAGGGAGGAGTCGGGGCAGGATGATTCTCACTGACAATGAGACAAAGGTCGATCTCCTCAACAATGAGGCGATCGCCAAAACCATCATCGAGCTGCTGCGCGAAAAGCCCGAGCGCGCCGTGACGATCGGCGTTCACGGCGACTGGGGCGCGGGCAAATCCAGCATCTTGGAGATGATTGAGAACGGCCTTAGTTCTGATGAGGACGTGCTCTGCATCAAATTCAACGGATGGCGCTTTCAAGGATTCGAAGACGCCAAGATCGCGCTGATCGAGGGCATCGTCACTGGCCTTATCGAAAAACGGCCGTTGCTCACCAAGGCGGGCATAGCCGTCAAAGACATCTTCCGGCGAATCGACTGGCTAAAGATCGCGCGACACGGGGGCGGTCTCGCGTTTACCGCGTTCACAGGCATCCCCACAGCTGACCAGGTAGGCGCGGTGGTCGGTACGCTGAAGGGCATCTTCTCCGATCCCTCGAAACTCGCCACGAAGGAGAACTACGACAAAGCTATCGACGGTGTGCAGGGCCTGCTGAAACCGGGAGAGTCGAAAAATGTACCGGAAGAGATCGAGGCGTTCCGAAAGGCTTTTGACGACCTGCTCAAGCAGGCGGGCATCAAACAACTGATCGTCCTCATCGACGATCTCGACCGCTGCCTGCCGGACACCGCGATCGAAACGCTCGAAGCCGTCCGGCTGTTCGTCTTCACCGCCCGCACCGCGTTCATCGTCGCGGCCGATGAAGCGATGATCGAATATTCCGTGCGGAAGCATTTCCCGGAGCTGCCGGACACGACCGGCCCGCGCGACTATGCGCGCAACTATCTCGAAAAGCTGATCCAGATCCCATTCCGGATCCCGGCTTTGGGCGAGACCGAAACCCGCATCTACGTCACCCTGTTGCTCATCGGCGCCGAGCTGGGCGAGGACGATCCTGCTTACTCGGCGCTCATCACCGTCGCGCGTGAATTGCTCAAACGGCCTTGGAAGACCGCCGGGCTCGACGCGCAGACGGTCAAGACCGCCTTGGGCGACAAGGCCGGCCAAGTCCAGAACGCGCTCACCTTGAGCGACCAGATTGGTCCGATCTTGGCCAGCGGGACTCAGGGCAATCCGCGGCAGATCAAACGCTTCCTGAACACCCTGCTGCTACGCCATCAGACCGCGCTCGCACGCGGTTTCGGAGATGAGGTGAAGCTGCCCGTCCTGGCGAAGCTGATGCTGGCGGAACGGTTCCTCTCAAGATTGTTCGACCAGATCGCTAGCGCCGCCGCCCGCGACCCGGACGGCCGCTGCGTAGATTTGGCGGCGCTCGAAGCCGCCGCATCGGAGGAGAAGCCAGCTTCCAAGGCGAAGCGAGCCGGGTCGAAGGTCAGTTCTATGGATGACGCCAAGCCGACCGCCGTGCCGGGCTCCAATGACAGCGCCATCCTGACGGAGTGGAAGGCGGCCGACGCGATACGGGCCTGGGCGCGGCTGTCACCGGCCTTGGCTGAAGTCGATCTGCGCCCCTATCTGTTCGTGACTAAGGATCGGAAGGACTATTTCGGAGCGGCCTCCGTCCTCGGACGACTCGCCGCGGTAGTCGAAAAGCTGCTCGGCCCGAAGCTCGCTGTCCAGGCGTTCGAGGGTGAACTCAAGCAGCTCGTTCCGGCCGAAGCCGCGCAGGTCTTCGAGGAGCTGCGGGGCCGTGTTATGGGCGGGGACGCCTTCGATACCGTGCCGCCGGGCGTCGATGGACTCGCCGTGCTGGTTCGCGCGCATCCGACGCTGCAGGCCAACCTCCTCGACCTGCTCGAAGCCTTGCCGGCCGATCGATGCGGGCCGTGGCCAGCGTCGGGTTGGGAGGGGATCATCAAGGATTCCGACGCCGTCGCGCGCTTCGAGAAGCTACTCCAAAGGTGGTCCACCGCCGGTTCGGCCTTCTTGAAGCCGACGGCGAGCGCCGCTCTTCGCACGCGGAAGGGTGGTCGCTGATGGGCACCTCGAACGCATATGGAGGTGCAGGCGGCGGCACGCCGCTCATCCCGAGTTGGTTGCAGGGTGATGGCGACGGCGGGGCCGGCGCGGGCGCGGGCGATGGCGACGGAACACAATCCACGCCGCCTGATGGATCGCCGCCTGCGGTTCCTCCCGCGCCGGCACCCCGGCCGACCGCGCCAGCAGGAGCGTCGGATCGCTTCACATCGGCCAGAAACAATTTCACGCGCTTCGCAAGTTCGGGCGGAAGCGACCGTCGGAGCCTCGGCCGTGCTGTCTCGCAATATGTGTCCAAATCGGCGGGCGGTTCGCGCCAGGCTGCGCAACGGATGGGTTCATCGCGGGGTGCGGGCGCCGGGCTTGTCCGATTCCTCAACGACGCCAGCGCGAATGGCGTTCGAGAGGCGCTGCGAACGCTCAACCTCGAAAGCCTCGCCGGGCGGCCGATTGAGGAGGTATTCGCGGGGCTCGCCGATTACATCTGCCCCGAAGGGGGGTCGATCGACGAGGGGATCGCGCGAGACGCCTTCGTCGAGACTATCGCCGATCTCGCCGGCGCCGGCATTACCGACATCGACGCGCTGACACCTGGTCAAATCCAAACCGTCTTCGAACTATATGCGACACACGCGATCGAAGCGCGCATCTGCAACGACATCGGCACTAAGGTCGTGACTTTACCTGCCGACCCGCGCGCGGCCGAGAGGGTTCAGGCGCAACTGCGTGATTTCATCCAGCGTGGGGTCAGCGACGCGATCAACGCCGCGGGTGTCAACATCCAGTCGCTAACCCCTGATGCGGTGATGAGCTTCGTGACCAACGTCTATCAATCCGCCTTCGAGGTATTGCAGACGATGGGCGATGGGGAGGCAGCGAAATGAGGCGCCATGTCATCATCGGCCGTTTCGGGCCGGACGATAAGACCCGCGTCCCCAAGGCGCGCGACGAGGTCGCATCGACCTTGCAGTTGGTGGCGGGCAAGCGCCTCGATCATGGGATCGCCCATGCCTTGGCCGACCTTAAAGCTTTGCATCTGACACCGAGCGAGATCGGCGCAGACATACTGGTGGTCGCTGCCCACGTTCATGCTGCGGATACCCGCATCTCTCGCTCGACCGAATCGCAGGACGCCTGGACGCGCGAGATTCGGCTGGTCATCCCCGTGAGCGATCCGGCGCGATGGACGGCCGCCGCACCCATCTTGCTCCGCGCCTTGAATTTCCTGACCGGCGACAGGTGGGATGTAGGCTTCCGCAAACGGACTAAGGGTTATGCGAAGCTGGTCTCTCCTGCCGCGCCCACCCTCATTCCCACCCCGTTCGGTGGCGTGAGCCTGTTCTCCGGTGGTTTGGACAGTTTGATCGGCGCGATCGACAGCCTGAATGCCGGCGAAACGCCGCTCCTTGTCAGCCATGCCGGCGAAGGGCTGGTGAGCAAGTCGCAGGAGCAGTGCTTCGACGGTTTGAAAGCTGCTTACAAATCATCCGCCTTCGATCGATTGCGCGTGTGGATGAGCTTCGACAGCGGACTGGTCGAGGATGTCGGATCGGAGGACACCACGCGCGGCCGCTCGTTCCTATTCTTCTCCCTGGGCGTCGCTGCCGGCACCGCGCTCGGCCGCGACTTCGTGCTCAAGGTTCCGGAAAACGGCTTAATCGCGCTCAATGTGCCGCTTGATAGACTCCGGCTCGGCGCGCTCAGCACGCGGACGACGCATCCTTTCTACATGGCCCGGTGGAACGATTTACTCCAGGCGCTCGGCGTCGCGGGGAAGGTCGAGAATCCCTATTGGGACAAGACTAAGGGGGAGATGGTCGCCCAATGCGCCAATCCGGCCCTCTTGAAGCAGCTCGCCCCGCTGTCGCTATCATGTTCGTCACCGACGAAGGGGCGCTGGACCAAGAAGCCCCAGGGGCACTGCGGGTACTGCCTGCCGTGTCTCATTCGGCGGGCCTCTCTGCGAGGCAAGGACTCGACAGTTTACGGCGTACCCGACCTGAAGGCTGCTACATTGGACACCAAGCAGGCCGAAGGTCAGCAGGTCCGATCCTTCCAGATCGCGATCGCGCGGCTATCGAAGCGCCCGGAACTCGCCAAGGTCCTCATCCACAAGCCGGGGCCGCTCTTTGATGATCCCTCCCGCCACGATGATCTGGCCGATGTCTATCGCCGCGGATTGGAGGAGGTTGGGCGCTTGCTGACTGGCGTTCGCGCCGCACCGTCGTAAGAGGCCCCATGCGATCGGGTCTCGTCGATTTTCATTGCCACCTCGATCTCTACCCCGACCACGCGGCCGCGGTGGAGCGTTGCGAGCGCGATGGCGTGTTCACTCTTACCGTAACCACCACGCCCAAGGCTTGGCCGCGGAACCACGAACTGGCGTCCGCCACCCGTCATGTTCGAGCGGCTCTCGGTCTGCACCCTCAACTGGTCGCCGACCGCGCCCATGAGATCGGGTTATGGGAGGAATTGCTGCCGCGAACCCGCTATGTAGGCGAGGTCGGGCTCGACGCCGGCCCGCGATTCTACAAATCGTTCGAGACACAGAAGGAGGTTTTTGCTCGCGTGCTGACGCTCTGCGCGGCGGCGGGCAACAAGATCGTCACGACGCACAGCGTCCGAGCGACGAAGGCCGTGCTTGATATGATCGAGCAACACATGCCGCCGCCTCACGGTCGCGTCGTGCTTCATTGGTTCACCGGTACCGCGGCGGAGGCCAAGAGAGCGGTCGATCTCGGCTGCTATTTTTCGGTGAACGCTGAGATGCTTGTGAACGAAAAGCGCGCCGCGATCACCAAGGCGCTCCCGCTGGACCGCGTTCTGACGGAAACAGACGGACCGTTTACACGGATCGATGCCCGTCCCGCGGTGCCGAGCGATGTTTGGGTCGCTGTGCAAGGCTTGGCACGGCTGCACGGTACCTCGCCGGCAGATATCGCTGCCACGGTCACCCGGAATCTAAAAAGCCTACTTGCGGAGCAAGGATAGGCGCTCGGACGGTAAATCTAATGTTTTAGGTGGGCGTCGCTGTGGGCTGGTGTGTCGCCCGATGGGCGCAGCCTCAAAGTGGAGGCGAGATGCTGAAGGCCAGCGAAGAGGAAATGGAGTCCATTCGAGAATATTTTGAATGGCAAGCGCCCGACCTAGAGGTAACCTTTCTGCAAAAGGTGTACTCCGAAGCGGTGTTGAACACCCGTCATGACGTGTGGGACATTCACACCAATAAGGACCGATGGTGGGTCATCACTGGTGGCACCAACCTCTACTCCCAGCAGCAGTTTCCGAACATGGACCTGGCGCTCACGTTCCACATCGGCCTGATCCTGCGCATCCCGCGCACGGAGCAGCAGCAACGGGACGACATGCGGCTTCTCCCGTTCGGGCCGGTGTTTGAGAAAATGGAAGAGGCCGGCGACGCGGTTGCCCAGGCCCACAATCTCGCGGACTATCAGGCCGTCGGGGTTCGTTGCCGTGAGACCTTGCTCGAATTGATCGGCGTGGCCCAGGACGCGGCAGTCTGGACGGAGACACCACCGCAGCGCGCCAATTTCCGCGAGTGGTCGGAAATCATCTGTAACGCCGTGGTGCCCGGCAATAGCAATCGGGAACGGCGCGGCGCCTTGAAGGGCGCGCTCGATAGCGCCTGGACATTCTCCAACTGGCTGACACATGCGAAGTCGGCCACATGGCTCGACGCCGACATGGCGCATACGTTGATTCAGCATGCGATCGGCATGGCCACATCCCTGATCCTTCGTGAGCTGCGTGGTGTGCCGGAGGCCTGTCCCGATTGCGGCTCGCCCGATCTGGCGCCCGAACAGGGTGAAAACACCGCGGCGCCGGGCCTTCTCTGGGAACGACCGAGATGCACGGCCTGTGGATGGGCCGGTAGGCCGGTTCCGATCCTCGATTCCGAGAATGGCCGGCCACTCATAACCCGGGAGGGCGAGGAGACGCATGACCACAGCATCATGACCGTGCCCCTGCGCGCCATCCGCAAGCCCGGCGATCCGGCAGTCGAAGCCTTGCAAGACGTCGAGACGGGTGCGCCGGAGCCGGCTGAGTATTTCGCCTACGGGTCGAACATGGCGACTGCGCGGCTGCGTGAACGTAT
The DNA here is from genome assembly GCF_004323635.1 of Lichenihabitans psoromatis. Lineage (NCBI taxonomy): Bacteria > Pseudomonadati > Pseudomonadota > Alphaproteobacteria > Hyphomicrobiales > Lichenihabitantaceae > Lichenihabitans > Lichenihabitans psoromatis. The sequence goes on along the minus strand of NZ_CP036515.1, from coordinate 3,507,672 downwards.
GCCGAGCGCCAAGCCGTTGGGAGTTGCCACACTGTCAGGCCATGAGCTGCGCTTTCACAAGCGAAGCAAAGACGGGTCGGGTAAGTGCAATGCGTTCGCGACCGATGACGATGAGAGAGCCGTCATCGGTGTTCTATTCAGTTTTGATCCCGCAGAGCGCCGAAAGCTCGACGCCGCTGAGGGAGCCGGCAAGGGTTATGACGCCACGATGGTGACGGTCGTCAATGATAAGGGGCGTAGGCGAAAGGTCCTGACGTATATCGCCTCGAGTGAAGCAATCGACGAAAGCCTCAAGCCCTACATTTGGTATAAGGAACATGTCTTGGCTGGCGGACGGGAGCACGGCCTTCCGCAGGACTACATTGATGAATCCGTCGCAAAGGTTGAGGCTGTCGAGGATGCCGACGTCGCCCGGGCGGTGAGGGAGCGTGCGACGCATACCGTGATCGGGTAACCCGACATCAAAATCTATGCGGCTAAGCGCTGAGCCTCGGTGCCATCCCGATCGTCGTCACCAGTTGCCTTTAGGAGGAAGCGGGCCAGTGGCGGTCCGCGAACCTGGTGGTATCGCGGTTGGTATCGGTTCGGAGCATGAGCAGAAAACCCAATATTTACAACGCGGACTCAAACCAGTTGACCATCGAGTGGGAGTGATTGAGGCCCATTCGTATTCTCGACGAGGTAGCTTCTCGTTACGGAAGGCGACCAAGCAATCACCTTGTGCTATAGAAAGCTGACAGCCGTGACAGGAATTCCGATCGATGGACGACACAAGCCAGCCATCAGCCAGCGCTGACGAAGGGCCTGCACATAGCGCTTTGCGATGCCTGAGTCTGGTGGCCCGGCATCACGGCCTGACCGTCACGCTCGACCGATTGGTCAGGGATTTCGGGCCGTCGAGCGATGAAGCGACATCGAATCAGCTCGTCACTCTCGCGCAAGCCTCAGGTCTACGCGGCAAGGCCGTGACACTCGACTGGGACGGCCTCACCAAGATCGCCAAGACGTTTCCGGCGGTGGTGAAGCTGAAGAACGGCAATGCAATGCTGCTTGTCGACGTCGGCGAAAACCCGAAGCTGTCCTGGGCCAAGCTCCGGGATCCGATGTCTCCGGGCGAACTCGAGCTCGTGGTGGACCGCCATCGCTTGGAGGAGGCGTGGAGCGGCGAGGTTGTCTTGTTCAGCCGCAGCTATGCGATTTCGGACGAGACCAAGCCGTTCAGTGCTCAGCTCGTCGCTAGCCTGGTTTTCCGTGAGCGCCGGATCGTGCGCGACGTGGTGATCTGCGCCGCAATCCTGAGCTTGCTGGCGCTCACACCGGTCATCTTCTTTCGCCTGATGTCGGACCGGGTATTTCAATCCCATAGCATCAGCACTTTCATCGTCATTTGTCTGGGCATGGCGGTGCTGACCGCCTTCGATGTCGTCTTCGCAGCGATCCGCCGCTACCTCGTTCTTCATCTGACGACACGAATCGACATCAAGCTCTCGACCTATATTTTCGATAAAGTGCTGAGCCTGCCGATCGACTTTTTCGAGCGCAATCCGATCGGTCTCATCGCGTTTAAGCTCAACGAGAGCAACAAGATCCGCCTGTTCTTGACCGGGCAGATGTTCGGAAGCGTTCTCGATCTCGGGATCCTGCTGGTCTTCCTCCCCGTCATGGCCTTCTTTAGCCCGATCCTGACCGCGATCGTGCTGATCTGCTGTGTGGCGATCTTCACCTGGATCGTCTTGATGATGCCGTTGATGCGGCGGCGACTGTCGGTCGTCGTGGCGGCCGAAAGCGCCCGTTCATCCTTCATGATCCAGACCTTGCAGGGCATAAGGACCGTCAAGTCACTCGCGCTCGACGCGCGGCAGCGCAAGCTTTGGGACGGGTTGAACAGACGCGCCGCCATGGCCCGCATCGCCGAAGGCCGCACGTCGAATATGGTTCAGACCGTCGTCGCGCCGCTGGAAAAGCTGATGGTGAGCGGCACCTTCGCGTATGGCGTTTATCTGGCGACCGCCAACGACGATCCGATCTCGGTCGGCGGTCTGTTGGCGTTCCTGCTGCTCAGTCAGCGCGTGGCGACGCCGCTGATCCAAGCCGCCAAATTGGTCAGCCAGTTGGACGATGCGCGGATCGCCATCCAGGTTGTCTCCAACGTGGTCAATCAACCGGCGGAGGAGGGGCGTTCCGGCCACGGCGTCAAAACGCCGTTACAGGGGCACCTCGAATTCTCGAAAGTGCAGTTCAGCTACAAAGGCTCGACGCGACGAGCCCTCAACGATGTGACGTTTAATATCGCGCAAGGCACGACGCTCGGCGTCATGGGGCGCAGCGGCTCGGGGAAGACGACCATCACGCGCCTTTTGCAGAGGCTGCATTCCGATTACCGGGGGTCGATCAAGATCGATGGCCTCGATATCCGAGACTATGACATCGATCACCTGCGGAGCAGCCTCGGTGTGGTCCTGCAGGATAATTACCTGTTCACCGGGACCATCAAAGAGAACATCACAATCGCGAAACCGAACGCGACCTATGACGAGATGGTGGCGGCGGCCCGCCTCGGCGGCGCGCAGGAGTTCATCGACAAGCTGCCTCGCGGCTACGAGACTTATATTTTCGAGGGGTCGCCGAATCTGTCTGGCGGGCAACGCCAGCGACTCGCGATTGCTCGTGCGCTCATCACCGATCCGAAATTGCTGATTCTCGATGAAGCGACGAGTGCACTCGATGCCGAAAGCGAGGCGATCGTGAACGCCAACATCGAATCGATCGCAAACGGGCGAACCATGTTGGTGATCTCGCATCGCCTATCGTCCCTGGTGCGCTGTGACGCCATCATGGTTCTTGATCAGGGCACGGTTCACGACATCGGCACGCACGAGGAACTGCTCGGCCGCTGCGAGATCTATTCGAGCCTTTGGAACCAGCAGCATCAGCATCAGCAGGGCGCATCGCGCGCAGCGCAGATCCGGCCGAAATTGGCCTATCGCGGTCCGCGGATCTAATCAGACCGTTCCACCCCATCGTTCTGCGGAATTCGCACGCCCTCTTCGTCGTCCCGATGCTTCGAGACAGCGCGAGAAGGCAAGAAAGCGAGATGGGGGGAATAGGCAACAATTGGCGGAGACGGAGGGATTCGAACCCTCGATAGGGCTTTACAACCCTATAACGGTTTAGCAAACCGCCGCCTTCAGCCTCTCGGCCACATCTCCGCTCGCCGCAGTCCGTGGACCAGCAACGTCCAGACCTATGCCCGAAGAGGCCCGGCATGGCAAGCGTTCGATGCCCGGATCAGGGCGCCGAAGAGGCTGGGAGATCGGGAAGGGGACGTCATCCGACTCCGGACACCAGATGTGAGATGCGGCACCGAGTCATCGTCAAACGTTGGCGATCAGAGCCATGAATCAGCACAAGTGAGAGCGAATGCCGCAATCGGCCTACGGTCGTGAAAGCGACAGATGCTGCCAATCGCATATGTGGCATGCTTTTTTGCCGACACGCGGCAACAAGGCAACATTGGGTCGAAAATTCGTTGCTCGAATGTCACAATCCGAACTGAAACCCCCCACTGAAGGGCGTTGGGACCATTCTGGCGTTTGTCGCCGAGGGGTCGCCGCGTATGTTGATTTTGCGAACGGGGTTTACCCCACGCTCAGATCGGAACGGAATTCTTGCAAAGATGCCATCGGCCAAGACGCCGGGTTTTGTAAGGGCAAGTCCGGGTTGATAAGGAGGTTAGAGTAGCAACGGTTCGATAAAGTTGGAATGAAGACGGTCCGGTCTCAATCTGCTTCGAACAAGAGCAAGTCTAATCTCGTTGGGTCTTTCAAACTGGAGGTTGTACTATGAAGCTCGTTAAGAGTCTTCTTCTTGGTTCGGTGGCCGGAATGGCCGCTATTGCTGGCGCGCAGGCTGCTGATTTGCCGTTTCGGAAGGCTGCCCCGGTCGAATACGTTCGCGTTTGCGACTGGACCGGCGCTGGCTACTTCTACATCCCGGGCACCGACACCTGCTTGAAGGTCGGCGGCATCATCCGCGCCGAATATGCTTACATCCAGAACAACTCGGCCTTCTTCCCGAGCCCGGGCGTCAGCACGGTTGCGGCTCCGCGCGCCACCGGCACGTTCATCCCGGGCCGTAGCCGTGACGCAAGCGGCTTCTTCGCTCGCGGTCGTATCGACGCCGACGCTCGCACGCAGACCGCCTATGGCACGCTGCGCACCTACGTCCGCTTCCAGATCGATCGTCTGCAGGGCAACTACTCGGGCGGCGGTGTCGCTGGTGGTCAGAACTCCTTCGCCAACCAGGGCGGCAACAACGCCTATCTCGACAAGGGCTTCATCCAGTTCGCTGGGTTCACGGCCGGTCGCGTTCAGTCGTTCTTCGACTTCTACGCCGACAACTACAACTTCGAAGGCATTGCCAACTCCGACGAAAGCAACAACGTCTTCGCTTACACCGCGACCTTCGGTGGCGGCTTCTCGGCAACGATCTCGGTCGAAGACCGCAACGGTCGTAACCTCAGCCAGAACATCGGCAACATCGCGTTCGGCACCGGCGCCATCAACCCGGCTGCCGGCCTCAACGGTCTGGCTGGCGCGAACGCCGTCTACGCTGGCGAGACGATCCCGGATGTCGTCGGTGTCCTGCGCGTCGATCAGGCCTGGGGTGCGGCTCAGATCTCGGCTGCCTACCATGACGTGAACACGGTTGCGGGTCCGCTCGGCAACGTGGCGATCGCCAACCAGTTCGCCAACTCGACCACGGAAGGCTTCGCGGTTCAGGGCGGCGTGCAGATCAAGCTGCCGATGCTGGCTGCTGGCGACGATCTGTGGATCGAAGGCGGCTACCAGGAAGGCGCTTACCTCTACCAGGACTCCTCGAACTACCTGAACGCCGGCTTCAACTCGCTCGCGCTCGGCGGCTTCCAGCATATCGACCGTGACGCTGTCGCGATCGGCAACGGCACTGGCGGCTACACCCTCCAGAAGGGTTCGGGCTTCCACGTCATGGGCGCCTTGCACCACTACTTCACGCCCCAGTTCCACGACGTTCTGTTCGGTTCGTACGAGACGATCGGCTACGGCAACATCGTCAAGAACATCGACTGGACCCGTGGCGGTATCGGCGACGCATCGGAATTCCGCGTCGGCAACCAGTTCATCTTCACCCCGGTTCACGACCTGAACTTCGGCGTGGAAGTGATCTACATGCGCATCGACCAGACCTTGGCTCACGAACTCGGCCAGGTCGCGACCGCTCTGCCGGTCGGCGTCAAGAAGAACCCCGATGCCTTCGAGGCTCGCCTCCGCGTCGAGCGCGACTTCTAAGTCGACTCGTTTCGTCCAACAAAAGAAGCCCGGCGCGAAAGCGCCGGGCTTTTCTATTAAATAGACCCCGACATCCTTCGACAAAGCACCGCGGCGCTTCTCAGCGACAAGACACTATTCGTTATGGCAAAGCGGGGACTGAGCCGGATGTCTGTAGGCGAGGCCTCGGACAGTCGTTATCGGGGCTGATGCAGAGTACAGCGACGCCACGACGATGCCATCATCACCAGACCGCGTCAGATCATCGGCTACGTTTTCAGCTCAACGCGAAGCAGCCGCGCGACATCTCCGCGGCGTTCCACTAGCCTCAGCCGCAGAGAAACTATGGCCGGGTGGGACTTAGTTTCGTTCCCACATCATGACACTGCCGAGCTCGCCCATGGCGTTCCACTCCGGCTTGCCGACGTCGCTGGTTGTTTCCAAAGCCATAAGGGCCGCGATGGCGGTTCGCGCCCGGTTGACGCGGCTCTTCAGCGTCCCGAGAGCACATCCGCAGATCTGCGCCGCTTCTTCGTAAGCAAAACCAGATCCGCCAACGAGGATGAGAGCCTCCCGCTGTTCGGCCGGCAGTTTCTGCAGCGCGGTGCGGAGATCCTGCAGGTCCATATGCCCGTTCTGCTCGGGCACCGACACGAGGCGAGCCGCCATAGTGCCCTCAGCATCCTCGACCTCTCGACGCCGCTTCCGATATTCCGAGTAGAAGACGTTCCGCAGGATCGTAAACAGCCAAGCCGACATGCTCGTGCCCGGCGTGAATGAATTCTGATTGATCCAGGCCTTCATCAAGGTCTCTTGAACCAGATCATCGGCACGGTCGGCATTTCCGCAAAGCGAGAACGCAAAGGCCCGCAGGCTAGGAATGGTCCGAAGCATGTCGTCTTTGAGAGCATGTGTCGGTTTCGGTTCGGCGGGACGGAGCGTCGTTTGCTCTGCCTCGGACGACTCCGTCGTGGATGCGGCCGAGCCTTGACCTTGTTCGGCTTCGTTCACACCCATGTTAAACTCCCCTCGCCGAGCCACTCGATCAGGACGCTATCCTGTCGAGACTAGCGTTAACCTACTATGATCGTCCAAACGATGATGGCATCGCGACCGTGACGGCGCTTTGACGGGCTGCAGAATGCAACTTGGGCCACATGTTTAAAACCGTTACATTAGATATCGGACCGCCGGCGCTAGAAATCAAGTTTCACGGCCCGGTTCGCAGCAGATGTCCGAAGAAAACCGGGGCACCTGATGGGACGCCATTCACGGATCCGCCGGGCGGCTCGACCGTGACGGCATATGTGGCTCGTTCCAAGACGGCGCGCGGCACATTGGGGAGTTTGGTTTGCGAGACGTGATCCTCACCAAGGATCCCTAGTGACTTCGGCGCACCGAGATCGGCATCGATGATCCATAATTCGTAGGACTTGCCTTGGATCGGGGTCGCAGCGACAGGATTGATCGAGAGAGCATTGTCCCGAAGATCGGCCCGCATCACGAAAGCCGGAGCGTCGTTCGTCTTCTGCAAGACGGCCACCAGAGGCTCGTTTACACCACGCGTCGCCATGAAGGGCGAGACCGCAACCCAAAGCGCCAAGGCGGCCGCGAGCGCCATCGACGCGGCAGCGACTTGTTTCCAACGCTGAAGTTGTCGGCTGAGTTGAACCACGTTCCCGGCAGCACCGATTCCAGCGGCACTCAAACCCATGATTCGCGCCAAGATCGACGACCACAACTCGGTCGGCGGCTCCACTTCGGGCGTTGCCTCATCAAGCGGGGCCAGACGATGTTCCCAAGCCGTAACAGCACCATCGAAAACGGGGTCACTCACACGGCGAAGCGACGCTTGCGTCCGCTCGGCATGATCGAGCGTTCCGAGAACATATTCTCCAGCCAGCATGTCGGGATGATCGGTGGTTTCGGGAGTCGTCATGATGCGAGACAGTTCTTCAACTGGGCCAGGCTTCTGTGCAGCCATGTCTTGATTGTGGCGGTCGGGTGGTTGAACCGCCGCGCGAGAGCGTCGCGACTCAAACCGCGATAGTAAGCCAGAAGCAGGATTTCACGACGCTCCGGATCGAGCGTTTGTAGGCATACCAGCAGGGCCTTGAAGCTGTCGCTTCGCTCCATACTGTCGAGGGGATGATCCACCTCGGCAGGGATTTCGAGCCCCTCGCTGATGTCGTCCTGCATGGCCGAGTGAGACGGACGGCGAACCTCATCGAGCGCCCGATTGCGTGCGATGACGGCCATCCATGTGATCGGGGACGCTTTCCCAGGGTCGAAATCGACGGCCTTCTGCCAGATTTTCACATAGACCTCCTGAAGAATTTCGTCCGCCAAGCTCCTGCTGACCAAAATACGCAAAACGATCCCATAAAGTTTACGGTTCGTCGCGTTGTACAAAACCTCAAAGGCCGCCTGATCGCGTTGGGCCACCCGTTGCAGCACCACAGCGAGTTCACGGGACGAACCAAGCATTTCCTGCCCCACCAGCTGACGTCCAAAGGCCACCCGCCCTGGTACGCTTAGCTGGTTCTATGCGACTTCGCCGTGTTCACCAAGGCAGGAGCACTCGTTCCGAAATTGGGTCGGCGCAGCGCGATCAGGGCTTCGCCGCTCCCATCACGGCGCGGTACACCATGGCCAGACCGACAACCAGCCACCCTGCAATCAACAGACTTCCGCCGATGGGAGCAGCCGTGGGCCACGGCCGTTCGCCGGTCAAGCCGGCGAGCGCCAGTTCTCCGGAAAACAACACCGCCCCGATCAGCATGGCGATGACGCCGAGCAGCACCGCCCGTGACGTCGAATGCTGCGTCGATGCCAGGATCGCAAAGATGGCCGCCGCATGGATCAACATCATATTGGCGGCAATCGCCGTAATGTCTCCTCCGCCTCGATGAGCCGCCGCTGCCGCAACAGCAACTCCCCCGGCGCCGAGCAATCCCGCCAAGCCCTGCAGGCCCGTCGCGATTGACGAAACGGACCCGCTAGTCTGACGCCGCGCAGGTCGCGGCGCCTCTGTCGTTTTTCGATTTGTTTCAGGCATCAGCCCGGGATCATGACCGTGTCGATGACGTGAATGACGCCGTTCGACTGCATGACATCCGGAATGGTGATGCGCGCGACGTCACCCTTGGCATCGGTCACATCGAGACCCTTGCCATGCGCCGTTACGGTGAGCGTGTCGCCATTCACAGTCTTCAGCTCGGCCTTGCCGCCACCAGCCTTGACCTGCTGCTTCAATTCAGCGGCCGTCAGGGTGCCGGGAACGACATGATAGGTCAGGATCGCGGTCAGCTTGTCCTTGTTCTCAGGCTGAACGAGGCTCTCGACAGTGCCCTTGGGCAGCTTGGCGAAGGCGCGGTTGGTCGGCGCGAAAACCGTGAACGGGCCGGGGCCCGACAGCGTATCGACGAGACCGGCTGCCTTGACGGCTGCGACAAGCGTCGTGTGATCCTTGGAATTGACGGCATTTTCGACGATGTTCTTGGTCGGATACATCGGTGCACCACCGACCATCTTGACGGCAGCGTAAGCGGCCGGAGCAGCGGCGACGCCAAGAGCGAGCACGATACCGGCGACGAACTGGCTGTTCCTGTTCGAAAACATGTTTACCTCCACAAGGTCAGCCTCCTCAAGGGAGACAGCTTAAGTTACGCGGCTCTTATCAAAGAGTTTCAGAGTTCAATGGCCGGTTGATGGGCAGTAACCTTGGCGGCTCGCCCGAGACGTGGCCCCGACCCGACCGTGACGGCGGCGATCGATCGGCCTTCCGCAACCGCACATTAAGCCCGCTGTGATAAACGTGAGCGATGGACAAGCACATCGCCGATCCGATGACGGTCATCATCGTTCTCGATTGGGCCTCCGTTACCGGCGGTCAGGCTAAAGTCGCGTTCGACAGTGCCATCGGGCTCAAGCAAGCGGGCCATCGACCGATCATCTTTGCGGCTGTCGGCCCGATCGCGCCCGCTCTCAGCGCAGCGGGCGTCGAGGTGATTTGTCTCGGCCAAGCGGACCTGATCGGCCATACGTCCAAGGCGGCAGCCGCTGTTCAGGGCATCTGGAACGGCGTGGCTGCAAAGCGGCTGGGGGAGCTTCTCGCCACCTGTCCAGCCGGTCGCACCGTTGTGCACGTCCATGGTTGGGCGAAAGCGCTTTCACCATCCATCGCGGTCCCCATCGCGCGGTCGGGTTTACCCGCGATCTATACGATGCATGAATATTTCATCCTGTGCCCGAATGGTGGCTTCTATAATTATCAGAAGCATCACGCCTGTCCGCTCGATCCTCTGTCGCTGGCGTGCTGGAGCACGCACTGCGACTCGCGCACCTATGGGCGGAAGCTTTGGCGCGCGGCTCGGCAAGTCGTGATGGAGCGGATTGCCCATCTCCCGACCGTTTTTTCCGACTATATCTGCATCTCGAAATTCCAGCTCGACGTCATCGGCCATCGCCTGCCCACCGACATTCCGGTGCACGAAATTTCAAACCCTATCGATGCGCTCGATCTGGGCCAGAAGCCGCCGAGGCCGGGCGCCGACATGATGTTCATCGGCCGTCTCTCGCCTGAGAAGGGGCCATTTCTCTTTGCCGAGGCCGCCCGTCTTGCGGGCATCGTCCCACTCTTCGTTGGCGACGGACCGGCGGCCTCGGAACTCGCGGCGCGCTTTCCGGAGGCGCGGCTTCTCGGCTGGAAAGGCCCGGACGAGGTCAGGCAGTTGATGCGGGAGGCGCGCGCCTTGGTGTTCCCGTCGCTCTGGTACGAAGGCCAGCCCCTCACGGTTCTTGAGGCAAAATCGCTCGGCACCCCGGTCATCGTATCGGACGGTTGCGCTGGGCGGGAAGAGATCGAAGACGGTGTCGCGGGGCTCTGGTTCAAGAGCGGTGACGCCGCCGATCTCGCCCGTGCGTTGCGCGAGATGGCGAACGATGCGCTGGTCGAACGGCTATCACAGCGTGCCTATGAGCTCTACTGGTCGAACCCGCCCACACTGCAACGCCACATCGCGGCCATCACCTCGGTCTACCGCGCGCGCCTCGCTCCGGCTTCACCGCGAGGGCAGGCGGCCTGACGACTGGCGCAAGCCGACCGGGCGTTCGACCCAAGCGGGTCGTTCGAGCCAGCGGATGCGAGCGGTCTCGATACCCCAGACGGCGCCGAGCATCAGATAGACATGCCGCCAGTGGTCGATATCGATCTGAAACCCCTGCATGAGAAAGACGAAAAGCGCGGGCCAGTAGACATGCGCGATCCGGGCGTAGGGCGAGCGCGCGAGCGCCAAGCGAAAACCGATGAAGATCGTGAGCCCGACCATCAGCAAGAACGCCGACCCGCCAAGCCATCCGTAGGACGCGAAGGAGTTGATGTAGGAATTATGCGGATCGAGGTCGAAGATCAGCCGAAACCGAAGCGGCCCGAAGCCATTCAGCCGGTCGAGCAGCATCGGAAGTGAGCGCAGTTGGTTGCCGAAGCGCCCCGTTTCTCCTTCATCATATTCCTGTGTGACGCTGGCGCGCTGGAGAAAGAACTCGCGGGTGCTGTCGATCGAGAGCAGCAGTACGATGCCGATCAAGGCGACGCCGACCGCCACAGCCGCCATCACCACAATGCGTCGGCGCACCCTCGCGTCGCGGTTGGAGTGGAACGCAAACACCATCGTCATCAGGGCCGCGACAATGAAAGCGCCCCACGACCCACGTGAGAACGACAGGAAGATGCCGGCCACCACGATGAACAAGGCCGAAAGCGTGAGAAGGAGGTGCCGGGTGCGGCGGAGAATGAGGCTCTGAATGAAGTACAGCGCACCCATGATGAGGTAGGAGCCGAGGACGTTGGGGTCCTTAAACGTTCCGGAGGCGCGACCGTATTTAGAGAACAGATCCTCCGTCCCGCCGATGTTGAAATAGCCGAGAATTCCGCAAGCAGCCGCAACCACCGTGCTGAACGCATAGGCTTTCAGGCAAAGCTCGGCCCGCGCCAGTGTATTCTCGGCAAAAAAAAGCGCGAAAAACACGGCCGTGATCGCAAGATAAAGCGATTGCAACATAAAGAGGGTCGGGTCGGGCTCGTTCAGATACGGAAGCAGAGCGACGAAGCCGCCGAAGTTATAGACGAAGATCAGGGCCAGGAACGCAAGGATGAAGCGATGGACCCTGAAGCCGCCGAGGAACCAGAGCCCGATCGTGAGGAACGAGGCGAAATCGTAGGGCGATGGTTCGACGAGAGCGATGGCGCCGCACACGACGAAAAGAAAGAAGCTCAGTTTAATCAGGACATTATAATTAAACCGCAACGGCGGCAGCCGCACCGCGATGGGGGCAGCCTGAGCCGACCCGGCGCTCGCCGCCGCCACTGCACGGTCAATATGCATTCTCGGCCTTGACGAGAGCGACCGGCGTGATCAGCAGGATGTAAAGATCGAAGAAGATCGACCAGTTCTCGATATAGGCGAGATCATGCTCGACGCGGCGCTGGATCTTGTCGGAGGTATCGGTTTCGCCGCGCCACCCGTTGACTTGCGCCCAGCCCGTAATGCCGGGTCGAACCCGATGACGGGCGAAATACCCATCGACGACTTCATCATAGGCCCGGTCGGCGGCGGTCGCGTGAACAACATGCGGCCGCGGCCCCACCAGCGAGAGATTGCCCCAAAACACGACGTTGAACAGCTGCGGCAACTCGTCGAGCGATGTGCGGCGGATGAAGCGACCGACCCGTGTGACGCGCGGATCGCCTCGCGTTACCTGTTTGCTGACCACATAGTCCAATTGGTCGACATACATCGAGCGGAACTTGAAGACCTCGATGATCTCGTTGTTGAAGCCATGGCGCTTCTGCTTGAACAGGACCGGACCCTTCGAGTCGAGTTTCACCGCGATGGCGATGACCAGGAGAACGGGTGAGAGAACCAGCAGCGCCAAGGCGCCAACGAGCCGGTCGAAGACCCATTTCGAGACGACGTCCCAATCGGCGATCGGCTTGTCGAACACATCGAGAACCGGAACAGATCCGATGTAGGAGTAAGACCGCGGGCGGAACCGAAGCTTGTTGATATGAGCCGCGAGCCGAATGTCGATCGGCAACACCCATAGTTTTCGTAACATTTGCAAAAGGCGCTGCTCCGCCGTGATCGGCAGAGTGAAGATGACGAGATCGAGCCGCGTGTGGCGGGCGAATTCCACAAGATCGTCAATGTTGCCAAGCTTCGGATAGCCCGCCACCACGTCTGGCGAGCGATCGTCGTCGCGGTCGTCGAAAACTCCAATGATGCGGACGTCGGTCTCCGATTGGTCGCCAAAGGCTGTCAGCAACGACTCGGCGGGGGCGCCGCCTCCCACAATCACGGTGCGGCGATCGAGACGGCCGATCCGGCTCATGTGGCGCATCACCATCGATATGGCCCCGCGCTCGAGCAGGAGAGCCGCCAGGCCGATGCCATACCAGCTGAGCAGCCACACGCGTGAGAACGTGCCCTCGAGCTTGAGAAAGAAGATCGCGGCCAGGGCGACGAGAAAGACGAATGTCCAGACGGCAGCAACACGCAACCCGAACGTCACAGGCGCGCGGAACGCCGTGACCGAATTGGCGTGAACGGCTTGAAACCCGATGATGCTGAGCGCGCCCACGATCAGGATCATGGCCACGTAAGCGACGCTGCTGTCAGATAGCGGCGCGACATAGACCTCGTGGATCAGAAACCCGACGGCGCACAGCAACGCAAACTCGACCATCCGAACGACACCCGCCAAAACGACCGGCGAATAGGGCGGACGAGATTGCGGGCCACCCATCGCTTCGGCGAGGGCCACGAGCCGGGGCGAGGGAGGGCGGGTCGAGGGGCGCGCGGCCTGACCCATGGGATCGAGCGCTTTGCTGCGGCGAATGTCGTCCGGCGTGAAGCCGCCGGGAGGCGATGTCATGGAAACGAGCTCCTACAGGCCAAAGCCACCGGGCCGCAGAGACGACGATCGCTCTCCCCCGGTCGAGTGCATTGCTTTTTCGGCCATTGCATCAAGATACGCGGTCATAACGCCATCGACCATGCGGGCCATTCCGAATTCCAGGTGAACATGATCGGCAAGTTGAACCGCGGCCCCTCGCTCCTCATCGAGCGATAGGCTGAGTTGCTCGATCATTTTGTCGCACAAGCCCGCAACATCGTTCGGAGCGATCAATCGATCCCGATAGGGTCCGAAGATCTCGGGGATGCCACCGACATTGGTGGCGATGATCGGCAATTGGGCCCCGGCTGCCTCGAGAATGACGTAGGGGAGGGACTCGGCGCGCGACGGCACGACGAGCACGCGACCGAGCTCGAACGCTTGCCGCGCCGGCATCGGCCCCGCAAAGACGATATCCTGCTGAAGACCGAGGGACGCGGCCCGGGCCTGCAGCTTATCTCGGTCGGGACCGGACCCGACCAGAACAGCTCGTAACCGGCGACCCGTCACGATGCTGGCTGCGGCGATCGCGTCCAGAAGCGTGTCGATCCCTTTCGCTTCGCGCAGTTCACCGACATAGAGAAACTCTGCCGCATCCGCCGCCGGCACGATCGGCAGAAACTCGGCCTCGGAGATCCCGTTCAAGGCGACGCGGGACAAACAACGAGGTCGACCGACGGATCGGCCATACCGGCCCTCGATATAGGCGCTCTCGAAGAGGATCAGGTCGGACGACTGCGCCATGATCCGCTCCATCCGCATGTAAAGGCGGTGCAACATCGTGCCTGGCGCGTAATTGAGGCTTCCGCCATGAGGCGTGTAGACCCGCACTACATGAGCATCGGCCCAGGGCAGGATCGCCGGAAGTCGCGCAAAGGTCGCGCCTTTCGATCCATGCCCATGCAGCACGTCCGGGCGGAGCTTACGAGTCAGCGCCGCGATCTTGAACAGAGCCGACACATCCGTCAGATGCGGGTTACGCCGCATGGCGAAACGCGTGACGCCGAGCGCGAGGTGAGGCTCCAGATCGGCAAGCACCCGGTCGGCCATTGCGCCGCCGGTGCTCGCATCCGCAACGAGCCCGACATGATGTCCACGGGCGACCTGCTCGCGCGTCAGATCGAGGACATGCCTGAACAGACCGCCGAGAGGCGCACGCAAGACATGAAGGATCTTGAGACTGTCATCTTGGTGGCGTGACGCGTCCCGCATACCGGCCTCGCATTCCGGGGCGAGATCGCGCGAGCGATATCGTCCGGAACAGAACTGCAGGCGAGGCCGCCATGGCCTCGCTCTCGCAAGGCTTTATGGACCGGTTTCCTAAAAGAACCTTTCCTCGACGGTCAGCGTGTCGCCTGGACGTATTGGGAACGTTAACGGAACCGTTCCGGTCACCGGCGCACCATTGACGCTGCGGGTCACATCGACAGACCCTTGGAAGCCGCGCGGCGTATAACCGCCCGCAATGGCGATCGCTTTTTGGGCCGTCATGCCGTTCACGAAGGGGTATTGGCCAGGCAGCGTGACCTCGCCAAGAATGAAGAAGGGCCGAAAGGCCTCGACCTCGACCGACACATGCGGTTCGCGCAGGAAGCCGGCACGCAGCCGTGTCTCGATCAGGCGTTCGGCCTGCGTCGTCGTGAGGCCGCCGACGCGCACATCCCCGGCAAGCGGGAGCGACACCGCCCCGGCGCCCGACACCGAATAGGAATTCGACAGTGCATCCTGCCCGAACACGATGATCCGAAGCCGATCGCCGCTCCCGAGTTGATACGGGGCATTGGCCTGGGCACGGAAGAGATCCGTGGGATAGTTCTGCCCGGCGCATCCGCTTGTCAGAACGGTTAAGGCCAGACCGATTGCCGTGAGGGTTCGCCGCATGGAAGTTAACCGGGCAAGGCCACAACAATTGTTGCGGCTCGTGATTCTTAGTCATTGTTGTAAGCCGACATGGTTAACGAAAGCTGAGGTGTCGCAGGTGGGGGGAGTGGAGACCTGCTTGCGGCGCAAAGCCGGGTGGCGATTTGAACCGATGGCGAAAGCCGGCCGAAGCCCCTAAATGTCACGCATGACGGAGGAGACGATTCACGAGGATCGGTCCCTCATCCGGTTCACTCAGGCCGATCGAGACACATGCCAACATTCCGCACCAGCCGTCGCGTTCGACATACCGCAAGCGACATGTTCGATCTCGTTGCCGATGTGGAGCATTATCCGTTGTTCCTGCCGCTTTGTCAGAGCCTGGACATTCGACGCCGGACGACGCTCGACGATGGTCGCGAGCAACTGCTCGCCGACATGCGGATCGGCTACAAGGCCATCCGCGAGACCTTCACGAGCCGGGTCACGATGGATCGGCCGCAGATGCAGATTCTCGTCGAATATGTCGACGGGCCGTTCAAGCGCATGGAAAATCGGTGGCGTTTCGTCGATTTGCCATCGGGGTCAAAAGGGCCCGAATCGACCGTCGAGTTCTTCATCGACTACGAGTTCAAAAGCCGGATGTTCGGCATGCTCATGGGCTCTGTCTTCGAAGCGGCATTCAGGCGCTTCGCCGAGGCGTTCGAGGAGCGTGCCAACCGCGTGTACCCGCACGCTGGCACGCGTGTGGTGGCGCCTTAACGGTGAAAACCTTCCGCCGGTTGGCGCTCGGACGCGTCAGGCCGGCGTGGCCGCGATGGCGGCTTCCAGCAGCGCCAAGGCCTGCTCGACCGACGCCAGTCGAATAGCATCGCGGGTCAGAGGCCCGAAACGGCGCTCGATATGGTTGCTCGCGCCCGCCCGACCAGCGCCAACCCGCACCTGACAGGCAAAATGCACCAGCCCCACGGGCTTGGCTTCGCTGCCGCCGCCCGGCCCGGCAATACCCGTGATGCTGACCGCCATGTCGGCGTTCGAGCGGGTGATCGCTCCGGCCGCCATGGCTCGGGCGGTGGCCTCGGAGACGGCGCCGTCATGGGCCAACACATCATCCGGGACGCCGAGCATCTGGCGCTTGGCGTCGTTCGAATAGGTCACAAAGCCGCGATCGACCACGGCGGAGGATCCAGCGATCTCGGTCAACAAGGCCGCGACGAGGCCGCCTGTGCATGACTCCGCCGTAGCGATCATCAGCGACCTGACCCGACATGCATCCAAGAGAAGTTCGGCACGGCGCAGCAGGGCGGGCTGGAACATCGACGCCTCCGTATCAGGTTGGCCCGAGCGGCAGACGAACCGTCGCAAGAGCCCAAGCCGCCATGCCTTCGCGACGGCCAACGAACCCCATGAGTTCCGATGTGGTGGCCTTGATGCCGACCCGGTCGATGCCAATCCCGGCGATCTCGGCGATCGCGGCCCGCATGGCCTCGCGATGCGGGCCGATTTTCGGCGCTTCGCATACGATCGTGACGTCGAGATGCGCCACGACGCCGCCCCGCTTGCCGACGCGCTCGATCGCATCCTTCAAGAAGAGAGCGGACCGCGCGCCACGCCATTTCTCGTCGCTGGGCGGGAAGTGTACGCCGATATCGCCGTCGCCGATCGCACCGAGGACCGCATCGGTTAAGGCGTGCAGCACGACATCGGCGTCGGAATGGCCGGTCAGCTTGCGATCATGCGGGATACGAACGCCGCCAAGCCACACATGGTCGCCGTCGGTGAAGGAGTGGACGTCGTAGCCCTGGCCGACGCGGATGTCCGGCAGGGTGGCGAGCAGGCGGGCTTCGGCAGACATGAAATCCATGGGGGTCGTGATCTTCACGTTGATGACATCGCCTTCAAACACGTAAACTGAATGGCCGGCATATTCAGCCACGGCCCCGTCATCGGTCAGGTCGTTGCGCCCCGCTTGGGCGGCTTGACGATGAGCCGCGAGGATCAGCGGAAACGCAAAGGCTTGCGGCGTCTGCACGGCTCGCAACTGCTGGCGATCCAGTGTGCCGAGCACCGCCCCGTCCGAGCCGATCTGCTTGATCGTGTCGGTGACGGCGCAGCCGGGAACTGCCGCTTGGTGTCGATCCGCGGCCGCAATCGCCCGCAGCACGAGCTCCGGCGAGACGAAGGGACGGGCCCCATCGTGGATCAGCACGATGTCTGGCGCGACGTCATGCAGTGCCAGTGCCTCAAGCCCAAGGCGAACGCTGTCCTGCCGGCTCGCGCCACCGAAAACGGGAGCGTGCAGCCGCTCGCGCATCGTCGCATCGAGCAACCTGGCCGCTTCGCTGAACAAATCGGTGTCGTCAGGATGGATCACCGGCGTGACACGAAGGTCCGGATGAGCCGACAAAAGCGCATGAAGCGTCCGCGCAATCAGCGACTGACCCGCGAGCGTCCTGAATTGCTTGGGCAATCCAGCGCCGGCGCGCGACCCCCGGCCTGCAGCGACGACAAGAACATGGGACGAGGCAGGCATCGTGCAAACACACTCCGAATACGATTTCGACCAACTCACGCCCGCGCGGCGTCAAACTGTCGCCAAGTGGCCGGGCAGATGCGCTATCAAGGGAGTTGCCGCGCCGCAGCAACTGACTAATCTGCAGGCTTTAGACCATGCTGATGATAAATTAGGCACGCTGGGCAACGACCACCGTATCGCGTGAGCGATCTACCCGGAACCGCCCCCGAAAGAAAGGTGCTTGATGCGCGAAGCGATGCGATCGGACGAGACAGGCAATGACGCAGGACATAAGTCCCAGCGCTCTGCAGTCCCGCAGGCCGGTCTCATGATCGGATCCGTAGCCGTGCCGGGGCGTGCGATCTTGGCTCCCATGGCGGGGATCACCGATGTCGGCATGCGTCGGATCGCTTGCCGGTTTGGTGCGCCACTGACCGTGAGCGAAATGGTGGCGGCCGCCAGCTTCACGACAGGGCAGGCCGAAACGCTGAACCGCGCCGAGGGCCGGGGCGTCGCGATCCATGTGGTCCAGATCGCGGGGCGCGAGCCGGCACCGATGGCTGAAGCGGCTCGCCTCGCTGCGGGCTTCGGCGCCGCCGTCATCGACATCAATATGGGATGTCCGGCCAAGAAGGTGACGGGCGGTTACTCGGGCTCGGCCTTGATGCGTGATCTCGATCAGGCTTGCCGTCTCATCGACGCAACCGTTCGCGCGGTCACGATTCCGGTCACGGTCAAGATGCGGCTCGGCTGGGATGCCGACAGCCTCAATGCGCCCGAGCTTGCCCGACGGGCCGAGTCACTCGGGGTCCGGTTGGTCACGGTGCATGGCCGGACCCGCAACCAATTCTATAACGGAACAGCTGATTGGGCGGCCATTCGGGCCGTCAAAGAAGCCGTGACGATCCCGGTCGTGGTCAACGGCGACTGCCATTCGGCCGCCGATGCCGTGCAGATGCTGGCGCAGTCGGGCGCCGATGCCGTCATGCTCGGACGGGCCGCGGTCGGTCGCCCCTGGCTGGTCGGACAGATCGCGGGCTTTCTGAGGACCGGTCGTCCGGTGCCGCAGCCGAGCGGCGCAGCACGCCTCGAGGCGGCTTGTGAGCATTTCGAGTCGATTATCGAGATGTTCGGACGCGACAAGGGCTTGCGGCACGCCCGCAAGCACCTCTCGGCTTATGCGCTGCATGCGGGGGGCGCACCCGCTCATCTCCGTGACAGTCTGGTGACCACGACTGATCCGGATGAGGTCCCCGCGCTTCTGTCAGCGCTTTTTCGATCCGACGAGACAACCACCACGATGGACCATGCCGCATGACCGCGCACACGACACCCTGGACGGACGGATCCGAGACGGCGGCGCGCTCTGACCTCAGCCTCGCCGCCAATGCGATTCAGGTGCTCAACGGTTTGCCCCATCCGGTCCTCGCGATCCGCGCCGATGGAACCGTGGTGGACGTCAACTCGGCCGCCGAGTCCTTCTTCGAGATGGGACGCGCCATGATGACCCGGCACAAACTCGCCGACCTCGTGCCGTTCGGGTCGCCCCTCCTGGCGTTGATCGAGCAGGTTCTCGACCGCGGCTCAGCCGTGAAAGAATACCGGGTCGACCTCGGTAATCCGCGTCTCGGGCCGGACAGAATTGTCGACATTCACGTGGCACCCATGCCGGAAGCTCGCGATGGTGTCGTGATTCTGCTTCAAGAACGCACAATTGCCGATAAAATGGACAGGCAACTTACCCATCGAGGGGCAGCCCGCTCAGTTTCTGCGCTTGCGGCGATGCTGGCTCATGAAATCAAGAACCCGCTTTCGGGCATACGGGGAGCGGCGCAATTGCTCGAAACCGCAGTCGGCGACGAGGATCGGGCTCTGACGCGCTTGATCTGCGACGAGACGGACCGGATCGTGAAGCTGGTCGACCGGATGGAAGCCTTTTCGGATATGCGGCCGACAGAACGCGAGAGCGTCAACATTCACGCCGTGCTCGACCACGTGAAGCGCGTGGCGCAGGCGGGTTTCGCCCGCCACATTCGCTTTCAGGAGAGCTATGACCCATCCTTGCCGCATGTGCTCGGCAACCGCGACCAGCTGGTTCAGGTGTTTCTCAATCTCGTAAAAAACGCGGCAGAGTCGCTGGGCGACGCGATCGATGGCGAGATTGAGCTCACGACCGCGTTCCGACCAGGGGTCCGGCTCAAGACCGCCGGCTCGTCGCACCCCGTCAGCTTGCCGCTCGAATTTTGCGTGCGCGACAATGGTCCCGGCATTCCGCCGGAGATCGCAGCCGTGCTGTTCGACCCGTTCGTGACCACGAAAGTCTCGGGAACTGGCCTTGGTCTTGCACTGGTGGCCAAGATTGTCGGCGACCATGGTGGCATCGTCGAATGCGAATCGCATCCAAGACGGACGGCGTTTCGCATTCTTATGCCGATGTATGCGGCACGGGACGGGCGCGGGTCTCAAGTCTGACGCCGCTTTTGATCCGAAGGGGTTTGTAATGACGAATGGCCATATCCTCGTTGCCGACGACGATACGGCGATCCGCACGGTTCTGAGCCAAGCCTTGGCGCGTGCTGGTTACGACGTGCGGACGACCGGCACGGCCGGCTCACTCTGGCGCTGGGTGCAAGCCGGCGAGGGCGATCTCGTCATCACCGACGTGGTGATGCCCGACGAGAACGCGTTCGAACTCCTGCCCCGGATCAAGAAGCTGCGGCCGGACCTGCCCATCATCGTGATGAGCGCGCAGAACACGTTCATGACCGCCATCAAGGCCTCCGAACGGGGCGCCTATGACTATCTCCCAAAACCTTTCGATCTGAAGGAATTGGTCGCGATCGTCGGCCGTGCGCTCAGCGAACCGGGCAAGCGAGCGCTGCCGAAGGATAATGATGATCTCGAAAACATGCCTTTGGTGGGTCGCTCGCCCGCCATGCAGGAGATTTATCGCTCGCTGGCGCGGCTGATGCAGACCGACCTGACCGTGATGATCACGGGCGAGTCGGGCACCGGCAAGGAACTCGTGGCGCGTGCGCTGCACGACTACGGCAAGCGCAAAGCTGGGCCGTTCGTCGCCATCAACATGGCGGCTATCCCGCGCGACCTGATCGAGAGCGAGCTGTTCGGTCACGAGAAGGGGGCCTTCACGGGCGCCAACACCCGCTCGGCCGGACGGTTCGAACAGGCCGAGGGCGGTACCTTGTTCCTCGACGAGATCGGCGACATGCCGATGGAGGCGCAGACGAGATTGCTGCGGGTGTTGCAGCAGGCCGAATATACGACCGTGGGTGGTCGCACCCCGATCAAGACGAACGTTCGCATCGTGGCGGCCACCAACAAGGACCTCCGCATCTCGATCCAGCAGGGTCTCTTCCGCGAGGATCTGTTCTTCCGCCTCAACGTGGTGCCGCTGCGCCTGCCGCCGCTGCGCGAACGGGCAGAAGACATCCCCGACCTTGCCCGTCACTTCTTCACCCTGGCAGCCTCCGAGGGTCTGCCGCTGAAACATCTCGATACAGACGCACAGGAGCGGCTGAAACGGTATCGTTGGCCCGGCAATATCCGTGAGCTCGAGAATCTCGTGCGGCGTCTCGCGGCGCTATACCCGCAAGAGGTGATCGGCGGTGACCTCGTCGACGCCGAACTTGCGGGGCAGGCGCCGCTGAGCAGCTTTGGCATGGAAAGCGCGCAGGCCGTGCAGACGGCCGCAACCTCCATGGTGGCCAACGCCAGCTCCGACGACGGCGGCCTGATGGGCTCTGTCGAGCGGCATCTGTCCGGCGTGTTCCGCCAACATGGCGACAACCTACCACCACCGGGCCTCTATCACCGCATTCTGCGTGAACTGGAGGTGCCGCTTATCTCGGCCGCGCTTGCGGCGACGCGCGGCAATCAGATCAAGGCCGCCGAACTTCTCGGCCTCAATCGTAACACGCTGCGAAAGAAGGTTCGGGAGCTCGATATTCGTTTGATGCGGATGCCGCGGTAACAAGCGGGACGCCATGAAAAAGGCGCGGCGGCCGCGAAGCTTGGCCGCTGCCCTCAAATCGTCGCAGTTCGGCAACACTGTCGTATAAATACAACGCATATCGGCGTAGCCTGTCCGAGTCGCAGACTCGGATACTCGAGACCCGATGGTGTTTGCGGCAGGACTGTTGATCCGGAAGGCTCTTGATTGGTGGACCAAACTGCGAGCACACCAGAGGGGACATCGACCCGACGGCCACGCCGGCGGCGTATCGCACTAAGACTCGGCCCGATCGTGGTGACGCTCGGTCTAATTTCGGCGCTCGCGACCTTCGTGGTCTTCACCGGCTATACCCCCATCCTGCCGACCGATGCGGTCGTGGTGGATGTGTTCCTCGTGAATGGCGCGATCGTGCTCGTTCTGCTCGGCCTCGTCATCGCCGAAGCGGTTCGGCTCGTGATCGCATGGCGAGCCCGCATGGCCGGCGCTCGGCTGCACCTCTATATCGTCGGTCTGTTTTGCATCACGGCCGCCGTGCCCGCCATCATCATGGCGGTGGTCGGGTCCGTGACGCTCGAACGGGGCCTGTATCCCGCCTTCATGCAGGATGTTCGCGGTTTCATCTCGCATACCGCCGATGCGGCGCGATTGTACCGCGAGACGCAATGCAATTCATTGCTGCGCGAAGCTGACCTGACGGCCTCCGATCTCGACCGGGCCAAGGTCGGCTATAACGAGCGCGCGTTCTTCCAGAATTATTTCGCGTCTCGGGTGCATTTTCTGGGATTTACCACGGCCGTCATGATGAAGAGCGACGGCTCCGTCGTCGAGAAGGTCGATACGGGCAAACCAGCTCAGATCGCGAAGCCGGAAGCGGCGGATTTCGAGGATGCCCGCAAGCGCGACCCGGTCTGCTTCGTGCTCGACTCGGGAAAGACCTTTGTGGCGCTCCGGTCGCTGCCGTCGTTCGACGATACGTTCCTGTATCTGGCTCGTCCGGTTGATCCGTTCTCAATCGAATTTTCGCGCCAAGCGACCGATATCATTGGTCTTTACGACATCTTCGATCGCCATCGCCGCAGCATCCAGGTGGCGTTCATCACGATGTATAGCCTGTTGGCCACTATCATGATGTTGTCGTCGATCTGGCTCGGCCTGTCGTTCGCCAACCAACTCGTGACCCCGATCCGTCGATTAATTCGCGCCACGGATCAGGTGTCGTCGGGCAATCTTTACGTCCAGGTTCCGGTCCGCCGCTCGGAAGGGGATTTGGGCCGGCTCGGCGAGACGTTTAACAAAATGACGTCGGAGCTTCGGGTCCAGCAGAATAAGTTGATCGTTGCCAACCGAATGAACGACGAGCGTCGGATCTTTACCGAAGCGGTGCTGTCGGGTGTTCCGGCGGCCGTCATCGGGGTCGGCAACCAAGGGCAGATTACAGTCGTCAACGCCTCGGCGCAGAAGCTTCTGTCGATTCCGGGGGCGAGGGAGCCACTTGTCGGTGCTACGATCGAATCGCTGGTGCCGGAACTCGGTCCCGTGCTGATGGAAGCGAGGGCAGGGCGGCAGCGCCTGCATCAATCGCAGATCACGCTCACGACCCTCAATCGCGAGCGGACCGTGAATGTGCGGGTGACGAACGACGTATCGGCCGCGGGTGATTACAATCATGTGGTGACGCTCGACGACATCACCGACCTGATCTCGGCGCAGCGGACCTCCGCTTGGGCCGATGTGGCCCGACGGATCGCCCACGAAATCAAAAATCCGTTGACCCCGATCCAACTCTCGGCAGAGCGCCTGAAGCGGCGCTACGGGCGCGTCATCGTCGAGGGACGTGACGTGTTCGATCAATGTATCGATACGATCGTCCGACAAGTCGATGACATCAAGCGCATGGTCGACGAGTTCTCGTCCTTCGCCCGCATGCCAAAACCCTTGCTCGAGGAGGACGACGTCCGGCCCTGCATCGAGCAGGTCCTGTTCCTGATGCGTGAAGGGCATCCGGATGTCACGTTCGTGGATCACCTTCCGGCCGATCCCGTCATCGCCAAGTTCGACCGTCGTCTCATCACGCAGGCGCTGACAAACATCACCAAAAACGCCACCGAGGGCATCGCCGCCGTCCCGGAAGACGAGCGGGGACCGGGCCAGATCGACGTCAGCTTGAGTGTCGATCACGACGGCATGGCATCGATCGATATCGTCGACAACGGGAAGGGCTTTCCGGCAGAAAACCGGCAACGTTTGCTCGAGCCTTACATGACGACTCGCGCGGATGGCACCGGGCTCGGTCTCGCGATCGTGGCCAAGATCCTCGAGGATCATGGCGGCGGCATCGAATTGCTCGATGCCGCATCGGACGGGCAATCCGTCAAGGGCGCCCGCGTTCGTCTCTTTTTCCCGGTTCTCCGGTCTCTCGGCCTACCCGAGACGGCCCGAGCCGATTCATTTTCCGAACAAGCTTGAGGATCACATGGCCACAGACATCCTGGTCGTAGACGACGAAGCCGACATTCGGGACATTGTTTCGGGCATCTTGTCCGACGAGGGTCACGGGACCAGAACGGCGCGGAACTCCGACGAGGCGCTGTCTCTCATCGGTGCGCGGCGACCCCACCTCGTGTTCCTCGACATCTGGCTGCAAGGCTCGCGCCTCGATGGTTTGCAACTGCTCGAAATCATCAAGGAGCAGCATCCAAGCTTACCGGTCGTGATGATCTCGGGTCACGGCAACATCGAAACGGCAGTGTCGGCCATCAAGATTGGGGCCTACGACTTTATTGAAAAGCCGTTCAAGGCCGATCGCTTGGTGCTCGTAGCCGACCGCGCGCTTGAGACATCGCGCCTCAAACGCGAGGTCACCGACCTCAAGATTCGCGCCTTCACGCCGAACCGGATCGTCGGCAAGTCGACCACGACCAATCAATTGCGGCAGGCGATCGAGAAGATCGGACCCGCGAATTCTCGCATCCTGATCTCCGGCGCGCCGGGCTCGGGCAAGGAACTGACCGCTCGCATGCTGCACGACGTCTCGGCCCGTGCGACCGCACCCTTCGTGGTCATCAATGCGGCGACGATCACGCCCGACATGATGGAAGTGGCGCTCTTCGGGACCGAGGGCGGCGATGGTCGCAATCGTCAGGTCGGTGCGCTGGAAGAGGCCCATGGCGGCACGCTCTATCTCGACGAGGTCGCCGACATGCCGCGTGAGACGCAGGGCAAGATCCTGCGGGTGCTGGTCGATCAAAACTTCCAGCGCGTCGGCGGATCGACGCGCGTGCATGTCGACGTTCGCATCATCTCGTCGACCAGCCGGGATCTTTCGGTGGGGATCGCCGAAGGCACGTTCCGGGAGGACCTCTTTCACCGCCTTTCCGTCGTGCCGATGCGGGTTCCGTCCCTGTCCGAGCGCCGCGAGGACATTCCCGAACTGATCGAATTCTTCATGGACCAGGTCTCATCGACGGGTGGGTTGCCGCGCCGGAAGATCGGGGCCGACGCCATGGCGGTGCTCCAGTCGCATGATTGGCCCGGCAACATTCGCCAGCTCCGCAATAATGTCGAGCGGCTGATGATCCTGGCCGGTGGCGATCTCGAGGCGGAGGTCTCGGCCGACATGTTGCCGGCTGAAATCGGGACCTTGGTGCCGGCGACCCCGAATGGGGCAGGGGGCGAGAAGCTGATGAGCCTGCCGCTGCGCGAAGCCCGTGAAGTGTTCGAGCGCGAATATCTGGTGGCGCAGATCAGCCGGTTCGGCGGCAATATTTCTAGAACGGCCGAGTTCATCGGGATGGAACGCTCCGCACTGCATCGCAAATTGAAGTCGCTCGGCATCGACTGATTGCGCGACCCGCGACCGCGAGGCAAGGTCCGGCGACGGCTGAAGGCGCAAGTTTTCCTTGCGGCTTGGCGCGTCTCTGCATCTAATGCGAATCGAGGTGCCCCGCCCCGATGCCTGCGACAGCAGCATCGCGCAATCGTGATAACAAGAGGCGGCGCCAAGAACGGAATGGAACATGGCGGCCGAACGCGCTCAAAACTTACAAGACACGTTTCTCAATTACGTGCGCAAACACAAAGTACCTTTGACCATCTTTCTTGTGAACGGCGTCAAGCTTCAGGGCGTGGTGACTTGGTTCGATAATTTTTGCGTGTTGCTTCGCCGCGACGGCCACTCGCAACTTGTCTACAAGCACGCCATATCAACGATCATGCCGGGTCATCCGATCCAGATGTTCGAAACGCCGGACGAAACGGTCCCATCCTGATTGGATTGTCGTCCTGAGCCGTGAAGTAGGTCACTCAATCTGTCAAACCATCCGCTGATCGAAACAGGTCTTTCGCATTTTGCCGATGCCGAGCGAGCAACGGCATCAGCCACCCGGGCCCTCGTGGTCGGCCCCTATCTCAGCCAGAAGCGCCGCAATGGCGCTGCAGGGTCATCTCGTCTTCCCGAGGCACGCTTGGCTGAGGCCGTCGGCCTCGCCGGAGCGATCGATCTCGATATCGCGGGCGCGCTGATCGTCAATCTGCCCGAGATCCGGCCTGCGACCTATCTCGGCAAAGGCAAGGTCGAGGAGATCGCGGAACTCGTTGTAGACGAAGAAGCAAACCTTGTGATCATGGATTGCGCCCTGTCGCCGGTGCAACAGCGCAATCTCGAGAAGGAGTTTGGCGCACAGATCATCGACCGGACCGGATTGATCCTCGAAATCTTTGGACGTCGTGCAAGAACACGAGAAGGATCTCTGCAGGTCGAACTCGCGCATCTCGCTTATCAAAAGTCGCGTCTTGTGCGGTCCTGGACTCATCTGGAGCGCCAACGCGGCGGCTTCGGGTTTCTCGGCGGACCGGGCGAAACGCAGATCGAGACCGACCGGCGCATGATCGAGGAGCGCATGGCGCGCATCGAGCAGGATCTCGACAAGGTCAAGCGGACCCGGTCGCTCAACCGCAAGAGCCGCTCGGATGTGCCCTATCCCGTCGTGGCGCTGGTTGGCTACACCAATGCCGGCAAATCGACGCTGTTCAATCGGCTGACCGAGGCCGACGTCATGGCGGACGACATGCTGTTTGCGACGCTCGATCCGACGCTCCGCCTGCTCAAGCTGCCGCATCGCGGCAAGGCCGTCCTGTCCGACACGGTGGGGTTCATTTCCGACCTGCCCACCATGTTGGTGTCGTCGTTCCGCGCCACTCTCGAAGAGGTGATTTCGGCCGACGTCATCCTCCACGTCCGTGACATCTCGCATGAAGACACCGACGCGCAGAGCGCCGACGTCGTCTCGATTCTCCATGATCTTGGCGTCGACGCCGAAGACCATCACCGCCTCATCGAGGTCTGGAACAAAGTCGATCTTCTTGACGCTGAACGGCGTGAGGGTCTGCTCGACAACGCGGCGCATCGTCCCATCGAGCTTCGCCCGATCGTTATATCGGCTTTGACCGGAGACGGGACGCAGGGTTTGCTGGAGGCTGTCGAGGCCCGCCTTGCGACGGGTCGCCACACCTATGTCGTGACGTTAGAGCCAGCGGACGGGAAGGGCCTTAACTGGCTTTACGAGCATGCCGAGACCATAGGCCGCGAGGATGATGAGGATGGGACGATCCGGCTGACGGTTCGGATCCAGGCCGAGCGGGCGGAACAACTGCATAGCCGCTTCACCGATGTGGTGCCGAGCCTCGCCGTCGAGCCGATCGAGACAACGCAAGCAGCGGGCTGGTCGCCAATCCCGGAGCGGTCGCCCGCTTAGACCCGCTTTACGCAGGGTGAGGGCGTGCGTTCGATCGCCTTCGCGTCGCCCCAGAGGGCTTCCATCTCATCGAGGCTCGCATCAGCGAGAGATGACCCCTGGGAGCCGAGCGTCCGTTCGATGTAACCGAACCGCCGTTCGAATTTAGCGTTGGTGCCGCGCAAGGCCGTATCGGCATCGATCCCAGCATGCCGAGCGAGATTGACGACCGCAAAGAGAAGGTCGCCGATCTCGTCCTGTTGCGCCGCTGTGCCGGATGAGGTCAGTGCGACCCGCACCTCGTCCAGCTCCTCGGCGATCTTTGCGATGACGGCGCCCGTATCGTTCCAGTCGAACCCGACGGTCGAGGCCTTTGCTTGAAGTTTCAGGGCGCGGAGGAGCGGAGGAAAGTTTTTAGGAATGTCGTCCAGAAGCGCTGCCGGCGCCTCGGGAGCAGGGCGCTTGTCAATCCGGTCGGCTTTCTCGCGAGCTTTGATGTCGGCCCAGAGGGTCTTCACCTCAGCGGGGGTCAGCTTCTCGACGTTTCCGAAGACATGCGGATGGCGTTGGATCAGCTTGGTGGTGATGGCCTCGACGACGCCGCCGAAATCGAACGAGCCTTCTTCTTCCGCGATCCTCGCGTGAAACACCACCTGAAGCAGCAAGTCTCCGAGTTCGTCGCGAAGGTCCTGTCGATCATCGCGCTCGATCGCGTCGACGACCTCAAACGCTTCTTCGATCGTGTAGGGCGCGATCGAAGCGAAATCCTGTACGAGATCCCATGGGCAACCCGTGCCGGGTGTTCTGAGCGCTGCCATGATGTCGAGCAGGCGAGAGATGTCCCGCGAAGGGCTCATGATGGCTCGTTCGTTGACGAAAGCAGACAGCGGAGCATGCGCCGGTTTGCGCGCTCCGACCAACAGAGGCAGAACTCTCGAGGCCAAAGCACGATTGCGAGCAGGTGCTGAGGCATGCTGGCGAGGGCCAGCATGCGGACAAATCGGCGATTTAGTCGACCGAGATCGAAAGTGCTTCGCGACCCTTTGGGGTATCGACGACGCGCATGTTGACCGGCTGGCCCTCGGCGAGATGCGACAGACCGGCCGGACCGAGGATCGAGATGTGCACGAACACATCCTTGCCACCGTCGTTGCTCGACACGAAGCCGAAGCCCTTGGTGTCGTCGAACCACTTGACCTTGCCGGACACTTCGATCGCGGTCGACGGATCCGGAGCACGACGAGGCGCGCGCGGGGCGTCGAACGACCGTTGCGGTGCACGCTCCTGAGCGCCAGCCGTATCGACTTCGATGACCCGGGTCACCTGTGCGCCCTTGGCGCCATTGCCGACATGGACCTTCAGCTTCGCGCCGGGCGGGACCGTCTCGAAACCAGCGGACTGGAGAGCACCGATATGCAGGAAGGCGTCGCCGGCGCCGTTCGACAGTTCAACAAAGCCAAAGCCCTTGTCGGACTTGAACCACTTGACGACCGCATCGACAACAGGACCCGTCGGTGCCGGGGACGACATTTCGCCGCCAAAGCCGCCACCGCCAGCAGGTGCGCCGCCGAAGCCGCCGCCGCCAAAGCTCCGAGCTGGGCGGGTCGTGCGCGTATCATAGGGGGAGGGTCCATCGTCGTCGAAACCACGCTTCTTAGGACCCCGAAAATCTCTGCCTTTGCTCATCTTACCTGCTCGTGTCTGCCGTTTAGTATCTGTTCGCCCACTCTAATCGCCACAGCACCACATGCTCACGTGTCGAAGACCAGCCGGCCCGGCCACACCCGCCCGCCCAAGCTGCGTCCCAGCCGGGGTCTAGAATAAAGAAATGGCCGTTTGCCTTCTTGACATAACCGCAGGCCAATGCAAGTCGGTTTCGCTTAGATCGGCCACATTTCGACCAAGGGTGCGGTGTCGCGAGCAGGCCTGACAGCCACGTTTTCGGTCGATCCAAATCCGCGATGCAACTCAGCTTTAACCAGTTTCGCTTCTGATCCATAGGATCCGTCGTGTCGCCGGGAGGGCGTGCCATCCGCCATCGAGCCATTTTGTCGCTGATTGGAATTGCCGTTTCGCTCGGCGGTTGCGGCTTGTCTCCCATGGGTGGTTTGCAACTCAGCGACCGAGAATGTTTGACCCGGGCGATGTATTTCGAATCCAATCGATCCAGCCCTGATGGCATGCTGGCGGTTGGCACGACCGTGATGAACCGCGTCGCGGCTCCTGGCTATCCCAAGACGGTCTGTGGGGTGGTCGGCCAGCGCAACCAATATGCAGAGGGCGTGCTCAGCAAGCCGATGTCGCCTCGTGAACGGGACCGGATCGCGCAGGTCGCGGATGCGGTTCTGGCGGGCCAGCGGCACCCGCAAGTCGGGAGCGCCATGTTCTTCCATACAGCGGGCCTGACGTTCCCTTATACGAACATGCACTATGTCGCGGTGGCGGGCGGCAATGCTTTCTACGAGAAGCGAGCGCCGGAACGGGGTGCGCCGAGCGGCTATGCCGGTTTCCAGCAGCCGACGGCGCTGCTGGCTATGAATGCCGACCCGGCCCGGGTCGCGGACCCATTCAAGGCGACATCACACGTCGGTGGCGACGCACCGACGCTCGACGCTCCGGTCCACAGGGCAACGCGGTTGGCTGTCGCGCCGCCGATGACCATCGCGCCTCCGATGTCGATCGTTGCCGTGGCGAGGAGCCCGAACAGTCGGCCCAGTGAGGCGAAACCGCGAAGCATCGATGATCTGCTGCTCACATCGACCCAGAGCCCAGCAGTCCGAGGCTTCAATCCTTCCTAGCGACGGCGATGCCATCAGCAGGGTGGTGCAATCACAAAGCGGATTCGCATAAGGTATATTATGGAACCTAACCGACATCTCGATCAGACGGCTCGGAGCATCGTTCCCACTGTCATGCCATCATAGGCCGGCTCGACATGGTCCGGCACTTCGCCGATCAACGTCCGGTAGTCGAGGTCGTTATGCAGGTTGGTCAGGATGGCGCGCGTCGGCTGCATCCGCGCGATCCAGTCCAACGCCTCACGGAGTGAGAAATGGCTGGGGTGGCTCGTGTAGCGCAAGGCATCGATGATCCAGAGATCGAGCGCCACGAGATGCGTGACGCTCTCGTCCGGGATGGCATTGACGTCGGGCGTATAGGCCGTATCGCCGACCCGCAACCCGAGCGCATCGATCTCACCATGTTCGAGCCGAAACGGCATGATCTCGATGCGGCCGCCTGGACCGTCGATCGAGAAGGCCACGCCAGCCTCGATCCGGGTCTCGTCCAGTAGCGGCGGATAAAGGCTCCCGGCCGGCGTCTCGAAAATATAGCCGAAGCTCTGCCGAACGATGGCGGCTGTCGCTTCATCCATGTGAATAGCGATGCGGCGTCGCATATGCAGCACCAGCGCGCGCACGTCGTCGATGCCGTGGGTATGATCGGCGTGTGGGTGCGTCAGGACGATCCCGTCCAGGCGCTCGACACCGGCTCGCAACAATTGCTCGCGCAAATCCGGCGAGGTGTCGACCAGCACGCTGGTCTTGAGTCCAGCCGCATTAGTCCGTTCGATCAGGATCGAGCAGCGTTGGCGCCGGTTGCGCGGCTCGTTCGGATCACAGGCACCCCAACCCTGGCCGACGCGCGGCACGCCGCCCGACGACCCACAGCCAAGGATCGTCACCGTGACGCTCACGCGGCCGCCCGCGCAGGCAGCGGCGGCATCTTGGAAAAAAGGCGCAGCACGTTGGCGTTGGTTGCCGCGCCAAAGGCGTCAAGCTCAAGGCCCTTCAGCTCGGCCAGCACGGCGGCTGTGCGAACCACATAGGCGGGTTCATTGCGCTTGCCGCGATGCGGAACAGGACTGAGGAACGGCGCGTCGGTTTCGACCAACATTCGGTCGACCGGCACATCGCGCGCGATGTCGCGCAAATCCTGTGATCCCTTGAAGGTCAAGACCCCCGAAAACGACACATAAAGGCCGAGGTCCAGGCCGGTCTGGGCCAGGGCGCGGGAGGAGGTGAAGCAATGCAGCACCGCCGTGAAGCGGCCCTGCCCCATCTCGTCGCGCAGGATCATGGCCATGTCGTCGTCGGCCTCGCGCGAATGGATCACCAACGGCAAACCCGTCTCGCGTGCAGCCGCGATATGGGTGCGAAACACGCGTTCGGCGATGTCGCGCGGGACATCGTCGTAATGGTAATCCAGCCCAGCTTCGCCAATCGCAACGCATTTCGGATGGCGCGATAGATCGATCAGCCGCGTGACAGCAACGTCAGGCTCCTCGTTGGCCTGGTTCGGATGAGTCCCGACCGTGCAGAACACATCGTCGTAGCGCTCGGCGATCGACCGGATCGCATCGAACCGCTCGACGCGCGTCGAAATGGTGATCAAGCGCTCGACGCCCGCGGCGCGCGCGCGCGCCACAATAGCGTCCCGTTCTACCTCGAAATCGGGAAAATCCAGGTGGCAATGGCTATCGATCAACATCAGGCCGCCGTCGCGCTGCCGGGAGGCGCCGCCTCCGGTTCGACATAGCGCGGGAAGATCGCGACGGGAGACGGCAGCGGCGTTCCACTCTGCAATTGGTGCTCGACCGTCGCGTCCGAGAAATTGCGGGCGCTGGGCGCGACTCCGAGCAGATCGAGCAATCGCTCCATCGAGGCCGGCATGAAGGGCTGCACCAGGAGCGCGATGACCCGCAGCACTTCCGCGGTGACGTAGAGGACAGTCGCCATCCGCTCGGGATCGCTCTTGCGCTTGATCCAAGGCTCCTCGGATGCAAAGTAACGATTGGCTTCTGCGACCACCTGCCAGATGTCGGCCAGCATCTGATGCAAGGCAAAGTCGCGCAACGCCGCCCTTACCGTGCCGGGCAGGCCATAGGCGGCATCCAGCAAAGCCTGATCGGCCTCGCTGAGCAGCACGTGACGCGGCACCACGCCCTCGCAGTTCTTGCCGATCATGGACAGCGACCGTTGCGCCAGATTGCCGAGATCGTTGGCAAGATCCGCATTGATGCGATTGACGATCGCCTCATGCGAGTAATTACCGTCCTGACCGAACGGCACCTCGCGGAGGAAGAAATACCGGATCGGATCGACCCCATAGGTGTCGATCAGCGTCACCGGATCGACCACGTTGCCGGTCGATTTCGACATTTTTTCGCCGCGGTTGAACAGGAACCCGTGCACCACGATCTGTCGCGGCACCGGCAGGTCGGCCGACATCAAAAACGCCGGCCAGAAGACGGCATGAAAGCGTGTGATGTCCTTGCCGATCACATGCGCCTGCGCCGGCCAAAACCGGGCGCGCTCGGCAGAAGCATCCGGAAAACCCGTCCCGGTCAGATAGTTGGTCAACGCATCGACCCACACATACATGACATGCGCCGGATCACCGGGAACCGGCACACCCCAATCAAAGGTCGTGCGGCTGATCGACAAATCGGTGAGGCCCCGCCGGACGAAGCTGACAACTTCATTGCGATATTTATCTGGCACGATAAAATTGGGCTGCTTGTCGTATAGCGTCAGCAGCCGGTCGCCATAACTAGAGAGGCGGAAGAAATAGCTTGCCTCCTCGACCCATTCGACTGGCGTTCCGGTCGGCGCGAGTTTCTTGCCCTCTGGCCCGAGCACGAGGTCGCCTTCGTCGTAATAGGCTTCGTCTCGGATCGAATACCAGCCCGCGTAGGTGGATTGGTAGATGTCGCCCTTCTCTTGCATCCGCCGCCAGATCTCCTGCGCAGCGATGCGATGACGATCCTCGGTGGTGCGCACAATATCGTCGGCCCGCGCATTGAGAAGAGTCGCGACGCTTTCGAACTGCCGAGCGGTGCGATCCGCTAAGGCTTGCGGCGTCAAGTCGAGACGGGCCGCCGTCTGCTGCATCTTCTGGCCATGCTCGTCCATGCCGGTCAGGAACAGCACGTCATAACCGTCGAGCCGCTTGCTGCGCGCGATGACGTCGGCCGCGATCCGCTCGTAAGCATGGCCGATGTGCGGTGCACCATTGGCGTAAGGAATAGCAGTGGTGATGTAAAAGCTCGGACGAGCAGCCATGTTCAACCGTTTTTCAGGATAGCCCAGCCATCCGGGTCGCTTGCGCGAGATCGGCGAAGATGGACAGGAGCAAAGGTCTCTTATCCAAATTCAAGGCCTCGGCCTCCCGCGCCGCAGCACGGACTTTCTCCCATACCTCCGCCAGCGGCGCAAGGCGGCGCGCCGGTGTCGCCGCCATCGCATGGGTTCGAACGCGGGTGTCGAGCCAATCCAGCACCGTCTCGAGCATTATGCCGCTCGGCTCCGCGGCCTCGGCGGCCGCGAGCCGGTCGGCAAGCCGGTGCAGCGCGCGCCAATCCACCTCGGGCAGACGATCGAGTTCCTGGCGCAGGTCGCGATCGAGCCCCAGGCGCGCGCCGCTGAGCATCCGGATCGTCTGGCTCACCGAACCATGGCTTCGGCCAATGACGGCATCGAGATCGGCCGCAGGTGCGTCTCCCACCTGCCCCGTCGCGAGGACGGCACCGTGAACATCGTCGGGCGACAATCCGGTCAGAATCATCTTGCGGCAGCGCGACAGGATGGTCGGCATCACCTGGGTCGGCTGATGCGCCACGATGAGGAACAGCGACCGCGCCGGCGGCTCCTCGATGACCTTGAGCAGCGCATTGGCGCTCGACCGGTTGAGATCGTCGGCGCTGTCGATAATGCAGATCCGATATCCGCCCGCGGCCGAGGCGCGTTGGAACAATTGCAGCGCCTCCCGCACATCGTCGACGCGGATCTCGCTGAAGATCTTTTTGGTCTTGTCGTTCCATTCGCGGCGCAGCACCGCGACGTCGGCGAAGCCGCCGCTCTGCAGCCGCGCCCAAACCGGATGGGAGCGCGGAACCGACAGATCGCTCGCGGCCTGCACCGCCGCACCATCCGGGTCTGGATTGGCGAGAAGGAAACGGGTGAAGCGCCAGGCCAGGGTCGCTTTGCCGATGCCGCGCGGGCCACCGATCAGCCACGCATGCGACAGACGGCGGGTTCGATAGGCATCGAGCAGCCCCTGCTCCGCCTCGGCATGGCCGAACAACCGTTCGGTGTCGCGCGGGTGCGGCAGTCCCTCGATGGCATCGCTTTCCGCATGATCGCTGCTGGACGGCCGCATCAGGGCTCGCGCTCCACGGTTCGGCGGTTGAGCAGGCGGCTGGTGACGGCTTGCCAGATCGCCTCGGCCACGGCGTCGGGCGGACGCGTCGCATCGATCACCACGCAGCGGCCGTGATCCTCCGTCGCGATATTGAGGAACGCCCGCCGCAGCCCATCGTGAAAGGCAAGATCCTGCTGCTCGAACCGGTCGGCCACCGCGCCATTGCCGCGTCGGGCTGCGGCCCGAGCAAGGCCGATCTCACTCGGCAGATCGAGCATCAACGTGAGGTTGGGCCGATGGCGTCCCACGACGACGCATTCCAGCGCCGCGATGAGACGCGGATCGAGTTGCCCAAGCGCGCCCTGATAGGCTCTCGTCGAGTCGATGAAACGGTCGCAGACCACGCTGATGCCGCGCGCGAGAGCGGGCGCGATCTTGCGATCGAGATGATCGATGCGAGCCGCCGAAAAGGCGATCGCCTCGGCGGCGGGCCCCAAGGGTGCAATGGCACCCGACAGCAGCGCCGTCCGGTAGGTTTCGGCCAGCGGCGTGCCGCCCGGCTCCCGCGTCGCGATCGCCTCGAGACCGCTCGCAGCCAGGCGCTCGACGAGCAGCCGCGATTGTGTCGACTTGCCGGCCCCCTCGCCTCCCTCGAGCGTGATGAAGAAACCGGGGCTCGATCCATTGAGGTCAGCGCTTGAAGACATTGGTCCGGATGAAGGTTGCGACGACTTCCATGCCGGCGTCGAGAGCCCGGTTCGGCAAGGAGCCAGCCGCGACGCTGTGCGCCGTTCGCAACGGAACGTCCAGCACCTGAGCACCACCCCGGTACAATGCGAGATGCGCCACCTGAGCGCCCTTGGCGATGGGCGCGACCAACGGCCCCTCGTAAAGCACCTTGCCGGTCAATGGCTCCGCAGCGCCGCGCGGCGCCAGCAGTTTCACGGCTCCATCGGCGATGAGATCCACACTGTGGCTTTCGCCCCCATACACCTGTGCCGTGCCGATGACGTCATCGGCTGCGAACACGGTCTTGTTGTCGAACGAGCGAAACCCCCAAGACAGCAGCTTCAACGATTCGTTGGCGCGATCCCGGGCCGTCCTGAGGCCGTTGACCACGAGGACGAGACGCTCGCCATTCTGCACGGCTGAGCCGACCAACCCGTATCCGCTCTCCTTGATGTCGCCCGTCTTGAGACCGTCGGCCCCGATATTCATGGTCAGCAACGGGTTGCGGTTGAGCTGATGCACCTTGTTCCAAGTGAAATCACGTTCGCCGAAATATTTGTAGAAAGCCGGGTAGGCCGTGATGACGTGAATGGCGAGCCGCGCCATTTCGCGCGGCGTCCCCTTCTGGTCCGGATCGCCCCTGCCCCAAGGGTTGGTGAACGTCGATTTCTCCATGCCGAGTTCACGCGCCCGCGCCGTCATCCGCGCCGCAAAGGCATCCTCGGATCCGGCAATGCCTTCGGCCAGTGCGATGGCCGCGTCATTGCCAGAATCAATCACGAGTCCGCGCAACAGATCCTCGACCCGGATGCGGCTGTTGACGGCCGCGAACATGGCCGAACCGCCCGACGGTGCGCCGCCGTTTCTCCAGGCATTTTCCGACACGACGAACAGGTCATCGAGCTTCAAGCGATGTTCGGTCAGTTCGTGGAAGACGATCTCGGCCGTCATGATCTTTGCGGTGGAGGCGGGAGCCACCAGCGTATCGGCGCTCTTTTCGAAGAGCACCGCACCACTATCGGCATCCATCAGGATCGCATAGGGCGCGATCGTCTGAAACGATTCAGCAGCCGGAGCCGCATCGGCTGCCGCAGTCCAGACAAGCGACACCACGACAGCCGCCAAAGATCGTCCGAGTCGAGACCAAAGATTTGACATCGTCGTTCGTCCTCCGCCAAAGCCGCATGTTGGTCATCCGCCTGGCGCGAACGGCAGAGCATCCTTGCCACAGACCGAGCAACGACGTGCCGCTCCGCATGGGATCAGTTGTCGGCCGACCTCGAGCGTGACGCATCAGCGGCCACATGGGGTCGCGCCGACATTTTGGCAGAGGGATGCGACCCGGGGCGGGTCGGTGGCACCAGCAGGTCGCCGATCGAGAACGGTCGCGAGGGCGGCGTCGGCGCTTTGCTCAAGCGACCCCGCGGTTGCGAGGCCCGAAGATCCGGCTCCTCCGGAGTCGAATCATCGCGCGTCGTGAGAGCTGCCACACGGGTCGGCTGAGCCGGCGCGCTCGGGGGCCCGGCGGGCGGTTGCGATGAATCTGCCAAACGCGTCGGGCTGGCGAAGCCACCGAGTTCAGCCGGACCGCCATCGGTTCTGAGCGTTGCTGCGAGTTTCTGGTCATCCGCGCCACCGAGCGACGCCTTACCAATATATTCAACCCGGATACGCGCCGTGCCGGCGCGCCGAAAATCGAGCGATTCGGCGACGCGCTGAGACACGTCCATGACGCGGCCGCCGTGATAGGGCCCGCGATCATTGACGCGCACGATCATCGATCGATTGTTGTTCAGGTTCGTGACTCGAACATAGCTCGGCAGCGGCAAGGTCGGATGCGCGGCCGAAATGGAGCCCTTGTCGAACACCTCGCCATTGGCGGTTCGACGTCCATGAAATGCGTCGCCATACCAGGACGCCATGCCGACCACCGAATAGCCGGAGGGGCGTTCGCTGGGGTAGTAGGAGCGGCCGCCGATCACATAGGGGCGACCGACAAGGTAGGAGCCACCACCACGCGGCACCGCTTCACCATCGGCAACCACACGGGGACTTGCGTAGACGCCAAGCTTGGGATCGTAACCAGATCCACCAAGGGCAATCTGTTTTCCCGGCTGGGTCGCGCACCCCGCCAGCATCAACATCGAACCGAACGACAAGCCGATGACCTTGATCGACGCTCCGGCGCAACCGAAGTTGGAGCTTCGCCAAGGGAAAGCAGCGGCCTTCATTCCGAAACACGCATGACGCAGGACCCATTGTTTACGCCGGTCGACGGTCCACAAGGCGCCTGAGCCTCGCGGTAGGACGACAGAGCGCGATGTCGCGCCGACACATCCTTCGATCCGAACGTTGTTATCACGCCAGTTTGGTTACGGAACATTGAAGCTGCTTGTCCTCCCCTGCCCTGGCCTCGAAACGCTTCGACTTCAACTACGCCATTTCGTGTCTCGTGGCGAGATGCGGCTGAATTGCGGCATATCTGCGGCTGACGGGAGGTCGAGAACGCATGTCGCTTCTCAAACACACGCGATCCGA
Organism: Lichenihabitans psoromatis; assembly: GCF_004323635.1. Lineage (NCBI taxonomy): Bacteria > Pseudomonadati > Pseudomonadota > Alphaproteobacteria > Hyphomicrobiales > Lichenihabitantaceae > Lichenihabitans > Lichenihabitans psoromatis. The sequence continues at coordinate 3,469,923 of NZ_CP036515.1, read as the reverse complement.
CGCCGTTCCGCTCCGCTGACCGTAGCTTCTGCTCGAGGCGGGAGACGACACCGTGGATGACCTGAAGAAGATGATCGAAGCCGCGCGCCAAGCGCAGTCGAAACAGACGTCGACCGCGGAGCCCGCCCCAGCTTTCACGTCTAAGGAAGAGCTTCGCTCGATCGACAAAGCGCGCTTACGGTCGGCTGAAGAACGTCTTCAAAGCGCGCGCCGCGCATCGGACAAATCAAAAATCGATTGATGGTCAGCCAATGGTGCAAGGGCCTCGCCGGCGATCCGTGAGAGCGCTGCCGTATCGCCGTTGACGACGCACCCTGCGCCCCCTTAAAGACGTGGGGCGTCGGATCATCGTCGATTGGATGTCGACGGGTCCAGGCCGTGATATCCGCCTTCGAGATGAGGGTGAGAGTTCATCGCCGCGGCGGGCTTGGAAGGGTGGCCGAGTGGTTTAAGGCAGCGGTCTTGAAAACCGCCGTGGGTGCAAGCCCACCGTGGGTTCGAATCCCACCCCTTCCGCCAAAGAGAATTAGCCTAACTTGTTGTTATGTAACGATTAATCGTTAATGAATTGTTTTACATATGGCACGTTGCCCTAGTATCGCGCAACAAATCGTGCAACACTTGCGGACATGAGCACCTTTTTGACGCGGCGCGATGGCTGGTGGCACTTTGCACGCCGTGTGCCCGAACCGTTCACCGGGTTGGACAAAAGAGGCATCGTCAAGCAATCCACCAAAGTACGTGTGGCTGACGACCCACGCGGGATCAGGGCCGGTAAGGTGGCTGGCCAAATCAACGCCGAGCTCGAGATCTACTGGCGCGCGCTATCTGATGGACGGTCGGCCGAAGCTGCTGTCCGTTATGAGGCAGCGAGGCTGCGTAGCCGGCAACTCGGTTTCGATTACACTCCCGCGGAGCAGCTTGCAGAACGCCCGATGCGAGAGCTCGCAACGAGGCTCCAATCGTTCCTGACGATCGAGCAGAAGGAAGGCGGATCGGCTGCCGCATCGCTGCTGGGCGGTGTCCCCGTCCCGCAAATACAGCTCTCTAACCTCTTCGCGGAGTTTGAGAAGCTCTCCCGCGCCGGCAATAACGACTTTTCGCCCGATCAGCTTCGAAAATGGCGAAATCCGAAGCTTCGCGCCATCGCCAACCTGATGGCGAAGATCGGCGATAAACCGATCGACCAGGTCACTCGAGGCGACACGCTCGACTTTCAGGGATGGTGGCAGGATCGGGTGCTCGCGGAAAAGATCGATATCGGCACGGCCAACAAAGATATCGGACACCTCAACAAGATGTTCAGGACCGTTGATCAAAAACATCGACTAGGACTCGCGGCGGTTTTCGGCCAGTTGCGGATCGAGGGGGAGGAAACCGGAAGTCGCTCAGCCTTTGCGACCGGGTTCATTCAAGACCAATTGCTCGCGAACGGCGCTCTCGACGCCTTGAACTCCGAAGCGAGACGCGCTCTCTACCTGATCGCCGAAACCGGTCTGCGCCTCTCTGAAGCCGTCAATCTCACGAGCGATACGATCCATCTGGACGCAGATATTCCTCATGTTCAGGTCCGGCCAGACAATCGTCGCATGAAGACGCGGCAGTCGGAACGAGACATTCCGCTGGTTGGCGTTGCGCTCGCAGCGATGCAGGCACAGCCAATTGGCTTTCCTCGATATCGCGATAAGGCCGCGGGGCTGTCGGCCCTCGTCAACAAAGTCCTGGGATCACACCAGCTGCGCCCGACGTCGTCGCATTCGTTGTATTCGTTGCGTCACAGCTTCGAGGATCGGCTAACGGCCGTCGAAGCTCCTGAAAAGCTGATCGCAGCTTTGATGGGCCACAAATATTTACGCCCGAAATATGGCTCTGGTCCAAGCTTAGAGCAGAAGCGGGAGTGGCTTCGTCGGATCGCCTTTACGCCGCCTGCCTCCGTATAGCCTGTGCCATCCGACGCGCACGCTCGAGCGGATTGGCGCGACGCCGCAGCTCGGCCAACTCCGCCTCCACCTTCTCGAATAGCGGAAGGTAGACCTCACCGTATTGATCGATGATCCGCGCCAGTTCTGCCAGAGCACGCTCGAGATGATGCTCTTCGAACGGCTGGCCTTCTTTGGGGACTAGGCCGTACGGACAGATATCCCGATCAGCCATGCACATTCCCGTAGCCCAGCTGGGCCTGCACGAGCGCACTTGAAGTGACGCCATGCGCGAGCGTGACGGGGTCGGCGGCTGCTCGTCCGGCATCGGCCGCGTTCCCGTCACGCGCTCCGCGATGATGAGACGGTCCCTCAATCGAATGTCGGCAGCGTCGCGCCAACGGCGCCGCGAGCGCCTCGGCTTCGGTGCAACCGATGCTCGCCGTCTTGGCGCGCAACTCTACGATCTTGGAGAGTAGGCGTGCTCGGCGATCGATAGCGGCGTCAGGCATGGTTCGTATCCCACGACACGATCCAATTGGCTTCGCCGAACAGGCGCACGGCCTCTCGAGCATCCTGGCAATGGCGCATCCGGACCATCGGATGCGCCATCTCGTCCGGATGCAGACCGTAAGCGGCTTCTGCCTCGAGGGCGAGCACCTGCAGCGTCCTCAACGCGACGTCGAATGCCTGAGCGGAAATCAGCCTCATGGCGGCCGGAGGATCAGGAGCGGGACGCGGCGGCACCCGCATGGGGACTATACGGATCATCGATCGTCCCCGGTGTAGGTAGTGGTGTCGCCGAATAGGCGCTGGTCGCTCTCCGGAGCGTCGGCGATCCAGGGCGTTCCGCGCGTGGCGACGGCCCAAATCAAAGCTCCGAGCAGCAAGACGCCAAGCAGGATCTGGACGACCGATGAGGCAAAAATCGAGGGATTCTCGACTGAGGTTCCGGCGGCGCGCGCGGGGAGCGGGCAGACGATGCAGTAGATCACGAGAGCAACGGCGATCAGGAAGGCAAAGCCGAAGGCCTCCAAGCCGGTGACGACCCGGGTGCGAAACTGGCGCTTGAAGCGGGCGCGTTCGAGCGCCGACACGCCATAAAGGTCGATCGAGCCCCGGGTAAATCCGGCGGCGAGGAGAACCGAGTCGATGGTGCGCCAATCGCCGAGGTCTGCCCGCTCATGGACAGCCGCATGAAGCAGGTCGCGAGACATCCGCTCGGTGGTTCTTTCGGCTTGGTCGTGGGCCGGGGTGTCGGCCAAGATACTGGCGAAGACATGCGCGTAGGTCATGCTGCATCTCTGACATGGAGGACGGGAGCGTTGATCTTGATAAGCTTGTCTGCGCGGCGCACTGCCTCGAGGTCGTCGGCGCCGAGCGGAGTGATGAGGAGACCGGCGCGGACATAGGCCACGGCCCGCGCCTCGGGATCGGCAAGGTCGCGGGCGTTGAGGTGGCGCAGGGCTCGGGTTGTCGTGACGCGACGCAGTTCGTCATCGAGGACGTCGGAAAAATGGCCGCCCGTCATGCCGCCGCCCCTTCGGTACGTTCCGGCTTGCCGGTCTCGGGAGCGGGCACACCTCGGCGGCCGATGAGATGCTTGCGATAGGGAGAGGTCATCACACCCTCACGCTGCGAGGGCGCGAGCGCCGTCGGCATGGGCCGGCTGGCGGTGATGGACATTTGGCATGCGGCGGCCGCCGGTCATTTCGACAAAGCCGCCCTTGTGTTCCATCCAGTCGGCCATGAAGGCGTCGATGTCTTCGCGGCGGCACCGCTCGAAATGCGCCGCGAAGGCCGCGAAGTCGGGGTGATCCTGGGTCAGCAGCGTCGGGGCGACGATGGCCGGCGCGAGGGCCTTGGCGTTCTTACGACGCTTGGCTGGAACAGCCTGCGGAATGGCCCAGAATTCGAACTGACCGTAGCTCGACTGGCCGAAGGGCGCTGGGCTGACCAGGACGGTGCCGGAGAGCGGACTGCCTGCTCGGTTGGAATTTGCTACGCCTGAGAACGGAACGGCGATGGTGACGGTGTACATGGAGACCTCAGCGGGTAAGCGATGAGGTAAGAGTGGAACAGTAAAATTACCGCGTCAAGCCAGATAAGTAAAATTACCTCACCTAGGTACATCAGACACGGGTCTACAGTTTGAGTTGCGCCTCGACGGATTGACTCTCTCCAGCCCCTAACCTTTAAGGAACATAGAAGGAACAAACGGAGTGGGTGGCTTCGAATGCCGAATAGCAACGATTTTGCGACATCAATCGATTCCGTGTTGCTGCGGGTGGACCTTCGGTGCTGCGGATGCCTTAAGCCCGCCATGCGACTGGCCAGCGTTGATCGGCCGCCGGGCGCCATGAAAGCCTCGACCCTGTTCAAGCGGCGGAAGCTCTGGACCCGCATGGTGTTCAGTTGCCCCGCCTGCGCCTACGAGGTGGCTAATCTCGACGACGTTCGCGACGCAACCGCGCTCGACATTGCACAACGCGAACGTGAGCTTCGCTACGCGCGCCGACCTGATCCTTATCCGATGTTGCCGCTATCGCCTTTGATGCGATATGCCTAAGTGCGGCTTGGCCTAGTCCGACGAGATGGTGTTGACGATGCTGCGCACGATCGCGATCACGGCGACGATGCGGCCGTCGTCGGCCGTTGGCTCCCGCGGCACTACGATCGGCTTATGCTTGGGGTTTCGGGAGCGTGGGCAGAACTCGACCCGGTCCTCGAACAACTCGATCTGCTTGACCGACCGCTCGCGCAGATGTCCGCCGTTGATGATCTGCTCTACGACTACGACCATGCCGTGACGATACGGCACCCGCAGCTTCTCAATTTCGATGCATAGCGCCTGGTCGCCCGGCATGATTGGGCGAGGCTTCAGATCGTTCATCGAGTCGCCTGCGACGTCGAAGAAGAAGAGTTTGGCGTGCGGGTATTTCCTGTCACGTGGGACAGGGATCGGTTCGACGTCGTAGTTGATGTCTTCGTCGACCGGGCGAAACGATCCAGCTTCGACGATCCCGGCATACTGAGCGAGAACCAAATCTGACGTTCGGCTACCATAATCGCGGGCGGCGTCATTTTCGATTTCATCCGGATTGTCAATACTCTCCGGTCCCGCGCCAGCCAGCAACCAAATTGAGCTCGTTTTTAAGATTGGGGCGAGAGCGTTCAGTGTCGCTGTGCTGATCCCTTGTCGTTTGTCCCCGCTTTCCACAGCGCGTTGCAAATTCCGGATGGCGTCAGTTTTGCCTGCAGCTTTCGACGCCGAAGCCGCACTAAGGCCTAGCTTCTCAAGCCGGCGTTCGATTCTGGCCAGGATTTCAGAAAGTTCCATTGACCGGTAATATGACCGCTCCTCTTGTTTGGCGCTACTGGTAAGATAACCGTTGACTTTAACGGTAGTATTACCGAAACCTGTGTCTATGGGTGCAATCACACAAATTCTCCTGCTAGCCGCTCTTTACGCAGAGGCGCTAAGTGTCGAGCAATCGACAGTCAGTTGGCGGGTATTTGGGGATACGAAGAAGCTGCGGGCCCTGAGCACAGGAGCAGACATTCAGGTCAGGCGGTGGGAGCACGCTCTTCGCTGGTTCTCAGATAATTGGCCGGACCACGCAGTCTGGCCCGAGTCTGTCTCGCGCCCAGAGCCGCAGCAGGCCCAAAGGAGCGCGGCATGAGGGGCTCTCTCACCACGCCGCAGGAGCGTCGTCGCCGGACCGAGCAGTTGATCCGGAGCTACAAGCTGCCGGAGCCATGCGCCGAGGCGCTGCGCATCATCGACAGTCTAGTCGAGATGGGTCGGCTATCGGACCTCGAGGAGAGCCGATTGCGCGCCGGCATCTGGCCGATGGTCAGAGATCCGACGGCTGCGTGGGGCTCGATTGATTGTGTGCCGCTGCTGCGCCTGGATGATGCGGCAGAGCCCATTCCTGCGTCTGAACAGAAAGCTCGCTGAGGATCCGATGCAGATTTCCTCGAGCCGCCAAAATAAAGTCGGTTTCCTTGACGCTTTGCGCGTCGATGAGAACCGGCATGACCATCGTGAAGTAACCTTGCTTCACCAGGTAGCTTACTTCAGCGATCTGCTTTCCAGCGTCGTTCGTCACATATCGAAAGCCATCGAGTTGTATTTCGTAGTGCTCCGGCATTGTTTCTCCGTCGGTTGGTCACGCACTGATGGTGAAGGGCGCGGCCGGGCCTCGCAAGGGGTCCGGTCGCGGTTTTCCGCGCTCGCGGGCGGGGTGTCGGCATGAGCCGCGCCTCCGTCTCACGCCTCGTCCAGTTCGGCCGCGACCTCGCGCTGGTGCCCGCGATCTGGCGACGCCTCATCGAAAAAGAGCGCTGGAGTCGAAGGGTCATCGCCAGGTTCTATGGACAGGATGATGCGGCTGACGTTGAACACGCTAACGAGGTCTTGTGGCCCGACGCGGTTGCTGACCTGCTACGTGGACTAGGTTTATCAGATCGCTCGCCGGCTCCGCAGTCTGCTGCAGACCGGACATCACCCGACGCGCATGAGCTGCAATCACTTCGAGCTTCAGAAGAGCTGGTGTCTCTCCCTCACTCTCCCTCATCTTCTGCAACTTCGCGTCGAGGTTCGTGATGAAAGCAGCGTTGCGATCCTTATCTCGTGCGACTTCCGAAAGCAGCAGGATGATCAACACGTTTTGCGCTGCCAAGTGCTGGACGATGCTCTCCAGTTTGCTCGCTAGGGTTTGCTCAGGCTGGTGGTCCACAAGGTTCTCCGTCGTTGTGTTGCGCTTCGATGGTGAAGGGCGCGACCGGGCCTCGCAAGGGGTCCGGTCGCGCTTTACCGCTTTGAACAGAGGTGCGGCATGAGCCGCGCGCACGCCTCTGCCGACTCGCTCGAATTGTCACGGGCGCTTTCCGGCGAACCGCTGCGCCACGCGCTCGCTGAACTGCAGCGTCCAGGTCATCAGGCCGGGCGACCGCAAGCCCGGCCTCGTCGTCTCAATCTCCTGATGCAATGCCTCCTGGGCGGCCGGCACGGCCGAGGGCGGCAGATGGTCGACCAGGCGAAGGCTCAACCGTTCAAGTGCGTCGAGCAGACGAGTCGTATCGGCATCGACGGGAATGCGGGACATGCGTCTTCTCCTGGCGCGAACGGTGTCGACCGGCGCCGTCTTCTTGGGTTGTTGGGATGGCTAACGACAGAAAGCGGAAGCGATCGGTCGATCGGTGGCACGGGTGCGTCCTTGCATCCGCATGCGTTCGGTCAAGTCGACGATGTCGGAGGTGGCCTATGACCAGGTCTGCCGCTTGCCGTCACGAGATCACTGACGGTGGGGCCACCATCGTTGGTGTTAGGGGCGGCCGAGGCTTTGCTGCGCTCGGTCGTCCCGTCTCGCCCTTCGCGCCCGCGCTTTCGCGTCGGGCGATCCTCGCTCTGGCTCGGCTTGCCGGGTCAGAGATGCCCCTTCTGCGCTTGCGCGCTTTGGGCGTTTCCTCCCTGACCCGCGAAAGCGGGCGAGACTTGCAGGGTGAGCGCGGCGTTTCGCGTGCCACTCACCTGGCCTTTCCGCCGGCCTGTTCAGCAGCTTCAGAGACCGGGCGGTTTCACCCCAGCCGCTCGGTGGACTCAGCCCCGTTCGGCCGGTTGGGGGGTAAGAAAATCGGTCACTTCCATCTCCGTTTTCAGGCGAGCAAGGCGGGTTCAAGCGCCCGTGGTGCTCTTCGAGGCGAAGCATCGCATGGGTCCTTGCCAAGGTCGCGGCAAACTCAGCCGCAGGCGAGGCTTTTCGAGCCGCGAACATGGCAGGATATTCAATGAGCTCGGTCGCGGAAGCCAAGTCCCTCGTGCAGAGGATCGCCAGGACCATGCCGTGCGGCTCGAAGGTGAAGGAGATACTCCGCTACGTCGATCGCGAGACGAAGCTCGGGGCGCGACGCGTGCGCGGGATCTGGAACGATACGGCCAAGCTGATCAGGGCCGAGGAGATGGACGCGTTGCGGAAGGCAGCTGCGCGGCTCGCCCCTGCGCCCGTCGAGCAATCCCACACATTAGGAGAGGTGGCCGCCCGCTATGAAGCCGAACGCGTTATGGCCCGCCTCGAGGTCGTGGAGCGCGCTCTTGCCGAGGTCAACGCGCACCTGGCTCGCCACGCGCCAAATCAAGGCAGCGAACCGGAGGGCGGACGCGGCGGTGCGCTCGCTCGCCTGGGCGAGATGGTGGGCGCCCTGGCTCTTCAGATCCCCGAGCCGGCCGGGTGATCCCCCTCTGACGCCGCGCCGCTAGGCGCACGGCCTCCGCGCCGTTCTCCCTCATCGTGAACCGCTACTCGGGCGCCCTGTGTGCCCTCGACGTGTTGGGACGGCCCGCTGCGAGGTGGACCGCGCCCTCTCTCTCTTCATCCTTTTTCGGGCGTGGCCATGACCGATCTCAGCAGCAGCACACCAACCATCCGACAGCCTTTCCGCAGGAGAACCCCCACAAAGCTCAGCAAGGTCTCGCCGGCCCCGCAGCGCGCTCTGCCGCAACCGATCGAGACGCCGATCGCCGCGCCCTCCACGCATCGGCCGATGTTGTTCGAGGGCTCCCCCGCAGCAAACGCCTTCAAAAACGGGCCGGCCGCCGGCGGCTGTCACTATCCGCTTGGAGAATTGCGCCAGGAGGGTTTCCGGTTCTGCAGCGAGCCCGTCGAGGCGGCCGGTAAGCCCTATTGCGCCGGCCACGCCCAGCGCTGCTACGTGCCCTCTTCAGTCCGCCGCCCCGCCAAGATCTCACTGGCGAGGTGCTAGGCCATGGATTCCAACACCGCAGAAGCCAAGCACTTGCTCAGTTTCATCGAGCGCATCGAGCGGCTCGATGAGGACAGGAAGCAGGTCGCCGAGGACATCAAGGAGGTCTACGCCGAGGCCAAAGGCACCGGCTACGACGTCAAGATCATGCGCAAGGTCGTTTCGATCCGGAAGATGGATCACGACAAGCGCCGGGAGGAAGACGAGATCCTCGACCTGTATCTCTCGGCCTTGGGGATGGCCGGATGAGCGTCTTCGTCGATCCCGCTCGACTGCCCTACCGCGGGCAGATGTATTGCCATGTGTGGGCTGACAGCCTGCACGAGCTCCATCTCGCGGCCGCCGCCGCTGGCCTGAAGCGCGAGTGGTTCCAAGAGCCACCGAAAGCCTCCTGGCGCCACTACGATTGCGCGCCGCGGGTGCGTGCCGTGCTGGTCCGCAACGGCGCGATCGAGACCGACATGTTCGGCCCGGCCGAGCACGAAGCGCGCCGCAAGGGCAATACCGCCGCGCTGGCCCGGATCGCCCACTCTCGCGCGCTGCGCGCCGAGACGCCGGCCGTCGCCACCGACCTATTTGCGGAGTCGACCGCGCCCGCGCCCGGACCCGACCCGCGTATCCACCTCTGCATGTGCGGCGAGTGGGGTGCGTTCGGCTTTCGAGGCGTGAACGGCCAGACGGAATGGTTCTGCCACGCCCATCGCGAGCATGCGGACCGGAGGGCCGCCGCGTGACGCCGGATCCCAATACGTTCTTCGATCCGCTGCCGATCCTATCTTACGACGTGATCATGGCGGATCCGCCCTGGCTGTTCGAGCTGCATTCCGACAATGGCGCCGACAAGGCTCCGCAGGGGCAATACGACTGCATGCCGACGGCCGAGATCTGCGCCCTGCCGGTCAGCTATCTGGCGCGCGGCGACTGCTACCTCTGGCTCTGGGCCACCTTCCCGATGATCGAGGCCGGCCTGACCGTGCTGAAAGCATGGGGCTTCACCTATGTGACCGGCGGCGCCTGGGTGAAGCGCGGTACCACGGGCAAGCTAGCCTTCGGGCCGGGCTTCGTGCTGCGCGGCAATGCCGAGCCGTTCCTGATCGGCCGGGTCGGCAGACCCAAGACGGTCTCGCGCTCGATCCTCAACGTGATCGAGGCGCCGCGCCGGCGTCACTCCGAAAAGCCCGAGCTCGCCTATGCGACCGCCGAGCAGCTGTTCGGGCCTGGGCGCCGGGCCGACCTGTTCTCGCGCAAGACCCGGCCGGGCTGGGATGCATGGGGCCGCGAGGCTGGAAAGTTCGACGAGGCACAACCCGCAAACTGCAAGCGCGAGAAGCAGGCGCGGCCGCCGAAGCCGCTGCGGTTCGAGCATCCCGATCAGACATCGATCCTCGAGGTGACCGCATGACCGACGCCACACTCATTGCCCGGAGGCACCCGTGACGACCCAGCCGCATCTCCGCGTCGTCACCCACGGCGGTGCCCCGCCTCCCTTGCTGCCGCCCGATGTCGATCTCGGCGACATGCCCGAGGTCATGCTCAATATCCAGTGGCTCTGCGATAGCCGATTCTCCATCATTGCCTCGCCCGAGGAGTTCGGGGCGGCGGTTCGTCTGCATGCACGTTCGCAGCACGAGAAGCCGGCCGCCACCCTGCCGGAAAACGATGCAGAGCTCGCCTTCCTGGCAGGGTATGGGCGCGACGTGCGGGCTTGGCTTATGGTCAAGGCAGTCGCCATGGAGGGCTGGACGCTCTGCTCGGACGGGCGCTTCTATCGGCGCGACATGGCCGTCAAAGCACTGAGCACCTGGATCAAGCTCATTTCGAACCGCCGCAAACAGGCCAAGTCGAGCGCGGGGCGAAAAGGGGCAGAGTTCAACAGCGAGCCATACGACAGAGCCAACACATCTGCTTGCAATGCCCTCTACGCTCTCGATCCCCAAGCCAAGATCCTACGCAACCACATGAACGCCGACCCGGACCTTGCACCGGCACTCGCAGATCAGCGTGCCCCAGGCACTGCCTCAGACAATGACCCAGTGAGTCACAAAGGAAAGGAACCGAAAGGAACCGAAACCTCAGACTATATATCCTCAACCGGGCGCAGCCCGGTTGAGGCCGGATGTCCGGGTCAGGACAGCCGAAGCGGCAGCGCTGGATCTAGGCCCAGTCAGGATCGGACGCCCGTGCCGCCCTGGCCCGCGACAGCGTGGCAAGATTGGTGGGTGCTTTGGCCCAACAAAGTCGGCAAAGAGGACGCCATGCAGGTCTTTGCGGAGATGGCGCGTGACCCGCCCCTCCCCTTCGAGCAGATGATCGCCGCGGTCGTCCGATATGCCGATGGCAAGCCACCTGGCTATGCCTGGAAATACCCCGCGACGTGGCTCAACAAGCGATCGTGGACGGACGAGTGGCCCGACAAGGCGCCGCCGCGCGGACAAGCGCCGTCAGGATCGAAGTATCGCGGGAGCCGGCCATTTCAGCCGACGACTTATCGCGGGCGGCCGATGTGAGAGACTTAGCTGCTTCGGATGATGCGAAGTGCGGATGGCGTTCTCTCGAAGATAGGCGATGAACGGTAGATGACGAAATATCTACCTTTGCACGCCGGTCAAAATACAGATTGCAGGCCGAAAGATGTTGATGAGCGCCGGCCTGTCTCCCGGCCGGCGCTCCCTTCCTCAGTGTATAGGCAGGTTAGAAAACCGAGCGGACGGTCGGCTCGCGCGCCCAGACACGTCCCTTTTCGGCCTCTTGCAGAAAGGCGGCTCCGCTGTGAGCGTCGAGTGCAACGACGCCCGAATCCGGTTTGACGCCCGCCTTGTCCATCAACGTTTTAGCCCCGACCGAGTGGCCGATGACCTTGAGGTGCGCGAAGGCGTCATGCACGAAGGCCACAGCGGCGGACTCCTCGGCGAGCATCGCTGCACCCTCGACCGATAAGGCGAGGACAACAGTGTCGAACAGGACTGACGGGCCGCCCGCGAGCTGGAAATCAGCGTGGATGAGCCCACCGTCACTGCCCTTAGCGCCCCCAACCTTTGGGGCTATGACCTTCAATTGCGCTCCAATCTTCGTCGCGGCCTTTTCGATCGCGACCACCACCTTCGGATCCGTTCCGTCGGCCACGAGACAACCAATCAGACGTCCCTTGAGAGTCGGCTTGGCCTTGGCAAGGATGCTGAGCATCGGCGACGGCTTCAGGTCCTTGCGGACCGGGACCTGCGTCGGCGCCTTTTCGATCGGGCCTTCGTAGCCAAGTCCATTGGCGACTCGCTTGGCGATCGCTTCGTCGACATTCGCCAGCCGTCCCAAGAGCCGCAAGCGAACGGCCTCTGTTTGCACCTTGCTCAGCTCGAAGATAAAGGCGGAGATGATGTGGTTCTGCTCAGTCTCGGTCTGGCTGAAAAAGAACAGACGAGCCTGGCTGAAGTGGTCGGCGAAGGTGGATGAGCGTGTCCGCAGCTTGTCGCCCGCCTCTTTGGCCGGAAAGCTCTTGAACCCGAGCATTGGATCCTGCCGCTCGGTCGTGGTGTCGAGTGAACTCGGCGAGTATGACACACGGCCTTTCGGCGCCCCCATCTGCATATGACCGTCTCGCTGGAAGTTGCGGACAGGGCAGCGCGGTGCGTTGATCGGCAGCTGTGCGAAGTTCGGGCCGCCCAATCGCTTAATCTGCGTGTCGAGGTAGGATTGGTTCCGCCCCTGCAGAAGCGGGTCGTTGGTGAAGTCAATGCCGGGAACCACATGCGTCGTGCAAAAAGCGACTTGCTCGGTTTCGGCAAAGTAGTTGTCCGGGTTTCGGTCGAGTACCATACGCCCGATGACGCGCAGCGGGATGACCTCCTCCGGGATAAGCTTGGTCGCGTCCAGGACGTCGAAGTCAAAGCTCGTCGCAAAATCCTCGTCGAACAACTGCACGGCCAGTTCCCATTCCGGGAAGCTGCCAGTGTCGATGGCATTCCAAAGGTCGCGGCGATGGAAGTCGGGATCCCCACCACTGATCTTGAGGGCCTCGTCCCAGACAACCGACTGCATGCCGAGCTTCGGCCGCCAGTGGAACTTGACGTAGGTTGACTGACCCGCCTCGTTGACGAGCCGGAAGCTGTGGACGCCGAAGCCCTCCATCATGCGAAACGAGCGCGGGATCGCCCGATCGGACATGATCCACATCAGCATGTGCGTGCTCTCCGGCGAGAGCGATGCCCAATCCCAGAAGGTATCGTGGGCGGTTTGTGCTTGCGGGAAGCCGCGATCCGGCTCCTGCTTGGCAGCGTGGATCAGATCGGGGAACTTGATCGCGTCGTGGATGAAGAACACCGGTATGTTGTTGCCGACGAGATCCCAGTTGCCCTCTTGCGTGTAGAACTTAACCGCAAAGCCACGCACGTCGCGCGCGGTGTCGGCCGAGCCCATATTGCCACCAACTGTCGAGAAGCGGGTGAAGAGGGGCGTCTTGACGCCGACTTCGCCGAGGATCTTGGCCTTGCTGAATTCCGCCAGCGAGTCCGTCAACTCGAAGAAGCCGTGCGCCGCGGCTCCCCGGGCGTGGACGACGCGCTCCGGAATCCGTTCATGATTGAAGTGGTTCAGCTTCTCGATGAGGGCGAAGTCTTCGAGCAGGACAGGACCACGCTCCCCGATCTTCAACGAATTCTCATCATCGGCGATCACGCCACCCTGGTTGGTGGTCATAGGGGGATGCGTGCCATGTGCCGTTTGATGCAGCTCGCCACCGCTGCCGACAAGTTCCGAGATCGCTGTGGCAGATGCATGAGGTGTCTTGTGTTTTGCCATAGGAAAGCCTCGTGTGAGTATCTGGTCGATGCCGACTGAGCGCCGCGCGGTAAGCCACGGGATGCAACCGGTCGTTGAGTGCGCTGACGTCAAGCACATCGTCGGTTTGTAGGTCGCTTCAGATTTGCTCTGGTGAGTGCCGTCTTTACGTGTCAGCGGCTTCATGGTTCCGCGGTGATTGACTAGCGTTGGTTTCCGACGGAAGCGCTTGGCGCGAGGTCGACCCCACGATGGCGTCGTGGTCGTTTCTGCAAGGGGGTCCATCGGGATATTACCTGCGTCTTACGACGCGCCAGGCGCAATCCGACCCTGCTGAGAGCTGTGCGGTGAGGTCGCAGGTCGCCATCGGGACCTGAACACGCGCGTCTTGAGTTCGGGCTCCGGCACCACTGCCAAATCATCGAGGACCTCGATCGTGAACGTTAAATTTGTATGTGGCGTGGCAGCATTGACTGCAGTTCTGGCCTCCCCCGCATTGGCGCAGGGCGCAACTCCGGCCCCGGACTTTGCGATGAAGGCGTCGGTTGGAAATACCTTTGAAGTCGCCGAGTCAAAGCTCGCTCTCAAACAGGGCGCGAGCCCAAAGGTAAAAGCATTCGCCCGTAAGATGATCAAGGATCACGACATGGCGGAGAAGAAACTCCAGACCGCAGCAAAAGGGTCGGGCGCGACGGTCGCGATGTCGCTCGACGATCCGCACCAGGCTCTGGTGACGGCACTCCAAGCCAAGACCGGTGCGGATTTTGACAAGGCGTACGTGGCCGACCAGATCCAGGCGCATCAGGACACGGCTGCGCTCCTCGCGAGCTACAAGGATGCAGGGGACGACGCAAAGCTGAAGACCTGGGCCACAAAGACACTCCCGACTGTCAACATGCACCTGAAAATGGCGGAGGCCATGTCCAGCATGTGAGACTTGATGATCCGGAGCAGGCCATCGGGCAATGCTCCGGGTCCCCTGTGCACGGTCTGAGTCGCCTTGTTATGGATGAACTCTCTTCGAGGGATGGATAAAACTCAGCCTAGATCATCTGTGATTACCTCGTTACTTTATCGAGACGACACAATGTCGATCGTAGTTACAGAGCTTCGTTCCTGTTATGGTTCCTCGTGATCAATAGGATTGAACTGGCTTATATCTGGACGCAAGAGCGCGTCGAGGCTTGCCTCATTGCCGCTTTTACCGCTCTGCCGCTTATGCCGGTATTCGGAGTGTACGGAAAAACTTCAGAAATTACTGGCATCTCCACTCGACTTTCGGACGTGTCGAACTGGTCCGCCCTGCTCGAGCATGATCCGGACGGGCGTAAATACCTGTGGGCCTGGGCGCGGTGCCGCGCCACGCAAGCCTCGTTCGGCGAGCTTTGCCGTGACATGGCCTGGACGCGCCGAACGGCGGAATATGCGCGACGGCGAGCGGCGCGGACGCTCGCATCCATGCTCGCGGTCGATGATCGCTTAGCCCTTGACAGGTGCAACGATCGCCACGGACCACAGCAACAGGGGATTGCGCTGGAGCTTGGCACGGATGATGCGGTTGGAGGAGAAAGCGAAAGGGCGACGCGTGATGGACATCGAGGATGTTCTCCGCTGGGTCTATCGCGACGAGTTGCCGAAACGGCAGCGTGAGGGCGACGGTGGCGAGCCATGCGAAGTCTCGCCGATGTTCCGGATCTGCGATCTCGGTGTCCGCGTCGACGACTGGAGCCGTGAGCCCGGTCTGCCGGCCGCGCTCGGCGAGTGCCACCCCGACGCGCTGAAGGTCGAGGCGGCCGTCAATGCACTGGCGCGGTTCCACGATGAGCCGATCAGCGGCCCGCTCGATCTTGCGCCCGACTTCGTCACGACGGCCCAGGACGAGGCGCAGGCGATGCGCCGTGGCTTCGAGCGGATCGAGGTGACGATCGGGATCATGGCCCGGATGCCGGCGGCGCGATGCCGGCCCTTCTGGCAGTCCCGGCCGACCCAATCGCGGGTGACGCAGCCGAACGGCAAACCGGTGGTGCTGCGATGGGAAACGCAGTTCGTGCCGGTCTGGCCAGAGGGTGAGTTGGCACAAGACGTTCTGGTGCCGGTCGCGCCATCAGGGCAACATTATCCGCAAGGCGCCTACTGCCCGCTGAAATACGATCAAGAGCCGAAGAGCATCCTTGAGGAGCGGGCCGAATATCTCGCGTGGTGGGCGGGTTTGAACGCGCTGGCCGGTGATCTGTTCGAGGTGCTCGAGTCGATCGCGGTGCTGCCGCCCTCGGCGGCACAGAAGCCGTGGCTGGGCGAGACCGATGCCGGAAAACCGCCCCGCATCTTCGCCGATCTCAGTGCCCGGATGTACCGGAAGGACGATCGCGAGACGGCGGCGGCGCATCGTGCCCTCGGCATGCGTCGGCTGTCGCCGGCGCGGCGCGGCGCTCCGGCTGTGCCGCTGGCCATCCGACCGGCCAAGCGGGTGTCCGAGGCGTGGCTGGCGCGAGCGGTCCGCCCCGCGCACAGCGCTTGACTAGCGTCAGTGACTTGACATAGACAGAACGGGTACAGATCGCTCCGGGGCAAACGCCTGCGGGGCGATTTTCATATCGGGCCTATGGGTTCCGCGGCAGGAAGGTCGTCATGTGACCGATCTTGCCAGCGATTATGCGAGCCGTATCCTGGCCGCCTGCGACATGATCCGAGGGCTTGGCCCCGATCGCCGCGACCCGCACCGTTTTCACGAGCAGAAGGATGCCGCCTTGAGTGAACTCGAGAAGCTCGCGCGCGACGTCCAGCTCGATCAAGTGTTCGCCAAGCTGCCATCGCATCCCGAGTCCGAACGCGGCGCGGTGTCGATGCGGCCGCG
Organism: Lichenihabitans psoromatis; assembly: GCF_004323635.1. Lineage (NCBI taxonomy): Bacteria > Pseudomonadati > Pseudomonadota > Alphaproteobacteria > Hyphomicrobiales > Lichenihabitantaceae > Lichenihabitans > Lichenihabitans psoromatis. Next base: position 3,453,615 of record NZ_CP036515.1, on the reverse strand, counting down.
CACCGTGACGGACCGCCAGGGCCGTGCGGTCATGGTCGAAGTCCGCCGCCCCAAGCGTATCGCCTCCCGATAACAGACGCCCGAACGGGCCAGCAACGACGCGGATGCAGGTAATCGCTCCCTGCCCCTCGGTGGAAAACTGGCGCGCTTGACGGTTCCGATCTTGGCCTGCGCCCGCAAGGGGTAAGCCGGGCCGATCCCGCCTGCGCGACCAGAGCCGGACCTCGCGTCCCGGCCCGCGTCCCCTCCTCACCCCCATCCCGGCTTCGACCGGATGTCCCGCTGGTGGCTGTCGCCGCCGGCTCGATCCCGCGCGTCTCGATCGCGCCAGCCGAAGGGCCTTGCATGCTCACAACTCGTCTCCGACGCCTCGCCGTCATCGTGATGGCCGCGTCCGGGCTCATCCAGCGCGATTTCGTTCGCCTGCCCGAGCGTCCTCGGTCGGCAGACCGTAAGAATCGCAAGACGATCTTTACCTATGCGCGCGACCAGGGCCGCAACCGCTACACCAGCGCGATGCTGCGCGAGATCCGCGCGACGGGGCAGGCGCGGGAATGCGCGCGCCGTCGCGGTCATGCTCTCGCGGCTGTGGCCTGATCCATGCGGCGCGTCTGGATGATCGAACACGCGTCGAGCCCGGCTTCAGCTCCCAAGCTGTTGGCCGAGGATCACGACGAGGTCCTGTTCTGGACCGTCGATGCTACCGACGCGCTGCGCTTCACCGACAAGCACCTGGCCGAGCGATTTGCCATGCACCGCATGACGGTCCCGGTCTGCATCGTCGACCGCCTCGAGGGCTGAGCCATGCTCCGGATGACCGATGACGCCGTCGCAGCTTTGCCCGACGAGCTCGGCTCTATCGTGCTGTGCGACCGCGAGCTCGAGGCGATCCGTGCTGCGGCCGTGCCCAGCGTCGCGCGATTCCGCGAGGTCAGAGCCAATCGGGCCGACTGGACGAAGGGCGCCATCGCCCGCTGGGGCCACACATCTCGGGGCGATGGTCCCGGTCGAAAAGCGTAGGAGACGCCGACATGGACGATATTGAAAAGAGGTCGGATCGCGACCTCGCGGACGAATACGGGGTCGTGAAGGCGCGCGCCAAGGTGGATGCCGAGCGCCTCAAGATCCTGACGGCGGAGTTCGTGCGGCGCGGCAAGAACTTCTACAAAGGCCTGCTTTTCGACGTGTCCAAGGTGCCCGGCGGTCGCCGCCAGCTCGACACCAAAGCGATCGCGGTCGAGATGGGCGACGCCTGGATCAACGCCCGCAAGACGTTCATGGGCTGGTTCGAGTGGTCGGTGATCCGCAAGCCGATCGATGAGGTCGAGCCCGAGCCGGCACCCAAGCCGGCGCCGAAGCCGACCCGATCAAAAGCCAAGGCGCGCGTGCTCGCCGACGCCTGACACCAGACAGGACGGACCGGCATGCAGCATCCCGCCCGCCGAACGGCCACGCAAATCGGCGACGTCTGGTCGCTCGGCAAGCATCGGCTGGTCTGCGGCGATGCGACCGACCCGGCGACCGTGGCGCTGGCGCTTGACGGCGCCGTGCCGCACCTGATGGTGACAGACCCGCCCTACGGTGTCGGTTACGATCCGGCCTGGCGTATCGCCCATGCAAAATCGGTCGGTACCGCCAGCCGCAGCTTCGCGATCGGCGCGGTGATGAACGACGGCATCGCCGACTGGCGCGCCGCCTGGGACCTGTTCCCCGGCTCGGCCGCCTATGTGTGGCACGGCGCGCTGCAGAGCGTGCATGTGCTGCAAAGCCTCGAGGCCAGCAAATTCGAGCCGCGCGCCCAGATCATCTGGGACAAGAAGCGGCCGATCTTCAGTCGCGGTCACTTCCACTGGCAGCACGAGCCATGCTGGTATGTGGTGCGCAAGCGCCGACCGGCGCATTGGCAGGGCGATCGCCGGCAACGCACGATCTGGCCTATTCCGCATGTCCGGTCTCAATCCGGCCATGCGACCGAGAAGCCGCTGCTGGCGATGCAGCGCCCCATCGAGAATAATTCAGCCCGAGGCGATGCCGTCTACGACCCGTTCGTCGGGTCCGGCACCACCATCGTGGCGGCCGAGATCACGGGTCGCGTGTGTCACGCGATCGAGCTCAACCCGGCCTATGTCGATATCGCGATTGCCCGCTGGGAGACGTTGACCGGCCTGCCGGCTGTCCGCCTCGGCGCTGCCTGATCCTCCGCCGCGAAAGGCGGGGGCCGAGGTGCGCAAACACCTCGAGCCGCGAGTTGTACCTCGCATGACCTGAGCCGGCCGACATTCGGCCATCCCGCCTGCCGCATGCGGCGGGACGCAAAAGAACCCACAACCATGCAAGGAATTGATAACGCCCCGGTCCGGCCGGTGGCGCAGCTCGGCGACGTCTGGTCGCTCGGCGCGCATCGGCTTGTCTGCGGAGACGCAACCGACCCGACCATCGTGGCGCTGGCGCTCGACGGCGCCGTGCCGCATCTGATGGTGACCGACCCGCCCTATGGCGTGAATTACGACCCGGCCTGGCGCGACAAGCTGACGGATCTGCTCGGCCGCTCGAAAGGCGGCGCGACAGGCAAGGTCATGAACGACGATAAGGCCGACTGGCGCGCCGCCTGGGCGCTGTTTCCCGGCGACGTCGCCTATGTCTGGCACGGCGGGTTGAGCGGCGATGTCGTCAAGGCCAGCCTCGAGGCCTGCCAGTTCCGGATGCGCTCTCAGATCATCTGGGACAAAGGCCGGCTGATCATCTCGCGCGGCCACTATCACTGGCGGCATGAGACAGCCTGGTATGCGGTCCGCAAGGGTCGCACCGGTCATTGGGCCGGCGATCGCAAACAGACCACGGTGTGGCTGATGCCGCATCGGCGCTCGGAGACCGGCCACGGCACGCAAAAGCCGCTGCTGGCGATGCAGCGGCCGATGGAGAACAACTCCCGCCCCGGCGACGCGGTCTACGACCCGTTCGTCGGATCCGGCACCACGATCATCGCGGCCGAAACGATCGGTCGGATCTGCCACGCGGTCGAGCTCGACCCGGTCTACGTCGACGTCGCCATCCGGCGCTGGGAAACGCTGACCGGCCAGACGGCCCGACGCATCAATTCAGGAGCGAGCCGTGAAGACGATCGAGTTCGAGAGGACGAAAACCAATGAGACCCGGCACACCGGTACGCTGACCGGCGACCAGGTCGTGCAGCTGCTCGGCGAGGAGTTGAAGCGGCAAGCGTCCATCCACTATGAGCCCGACGTGTCGGTCTCGATCGTGCCGAGTCTCAAGGAACAGGGCGATCCGCTCGGCGTCGAGTTCGAGCTTATCGTCAACCACGACTATCCAAGCGTCAAAGTTGTTGCCCACGAACGCGCTGGTTAAGCAGGCGAGGTCATCATGTCCAACCTGCCGGTCCCGATCGGCGGGAGGGACGTTGCCCACAGCACCGCCTTTACCGAGGCGGTGCGCTCGGCCGTCGATTATGCGCTCGCTGAGAAATCACCAGCGACGCGCCGCGCCTATGCGAGCGACTTCCGGCAGTTCACAGCATGGTGCACCGAGGTGGGCGCCGATCCCCTGCCCGCTTCGATCGCGACTGTCGCGGGCTATCTCGCGTCGCTCGCCGATGGCGGAATCAAAGCGTCGACCATCAACCGGCGCGCGGCGGCGATCGCCTATCACCATGTCCAGGCGCGCCATGAGCCGCCGACGTCGGCCGAGGCGATCAAGCAGTTGATGCGCGGCATTCGGCGCACCATCGGTACACGGGTGACCCAAAAGGCGCCGGCGACCGACAAGGTGATGAAGGCCATCAACAAGGTCATTCCGGACACGCTGATCGGCAAACGCGATCGCGCCCTGCTCGGCGTCGGCTTCGCGGCCGCGCTGCGGCGCTCCGAGATTGTTGCCTTGGACGTCAACGACCTCGAGCGCGTGCTCGAAGGCGTCATCGTCCATATTCGCACGTCCAAAACCGACCAGGAAGGATCCGGTCATGTCGTCGCGGTTCCGCGTGGTTCGAAGCTGGGTGCTGTCGCTGCGCTTGAGGCTTGGCTCGCCGCCGCCGCCATCATTGACGGCCCGGTGTTCCGATCGATCGCCAAAGGCGGTCATGTCTCGCCCCTGGCGCTGAGCGACCGCTCCGTCGCCGACATCATCAAGCGCTGGGTCGCGGTCGCCAAGTTCGACCCGACGCTGTTCTCGGGGCACTCGATGCGCGCCGGCTTCGCCACGAGTGCGCTCGCCAGTGGCGCGGATCCGTTCAAGGTGATGGACGTGACGCGGCACAAAGATGTGTCGACGCTGAAGATCTACGATCGACGCGCAAAGGCGTTCAAGGATCACGCCGGCAAGGGCTTCCTCTGAGCTTGCTACGAGAGCGGATTGCTTCTGATAATGAGCATTCCCGGAAGTAAAAGCCGCACATTCGTCGGCCTATCGATCAGACCGCGCGATCCACCTCGATCGAAATCTTTACTTGAAAGAGTGGATTGCCGCCCACGTCACGAACAACGACCCTAACTTGTTTTGTCAAATCGGAAGCGGTAATGCCCTGAACAACTTGAGGTAACAGCGTCGTTGCCACATTCAGGGCCATCCGATGATTGCCATCTGCGATACCGGACAGGTCCGTAGCATCATCGCCGTCTAGTAAGTCGAAGGTGTAGCGGGTCACATCTTTCTCCCAGTTTTCCAACCTCTCGATAGTCCTTGAAACCTGATCACTCCAGGAGGCGAGCCAATGACTTTGCGAACGGTCCCATCTCGCCTGAAGGCAGCCGATTTGTCTATAGCCAAGCTGCCGCCCAAGACGGCGGATCCTCGGTACCGGACGACGGACTGGAAAGTCCTGCGCCAAGTCATCTTCGCTCGCGACGGCCACCAATGCACGGCGCCCGGCTGCCTGGCCCGCGCCGTGGTGGTCGACCACATCGTCAGCCCGCGTAACGGCGGCTCGGACGAGGCTTCGAACCTCCGCTCCCTCTGCCGGGCGCATGACAACCAGGTCAAAGAGGGGCCGGACGGCACCCGCCGCGGCGGAGGCCGCTTCACCCGCTTCAACGCTTCATAGAAGCCCGCTGACTGGCCTTCGGTTCTTCTGGCCTCAGTCGCTTGTCCTGACCGTCCGACGCCCCTGCCCGGCCCTGTGCGGCAGGCGCTGGGGCCTGGCCGGGGGGTGGGGGGTTTCGATCCCGACCGGTTAAGGGGGGCTGGAACCGGACGTAGTCTCACGCGGAGATTTTTTTGCCCCTTTGAATAGCAAATAATTCAAACGGACGCGTCCCATCAATCACTTAGCCGCTTTCGGGCGGTTCGCATGGGAGCCCTCAATGACCAAGCCAACCGGCAAGGGGCGCGGCGGCGCTCGATCCGGAACCGGGCCGAAAACGAAGCCCGACCTCGGTCCGACCGAAGCCCCCGCGATCGAAGTCTTGTCGCCGCTGAAGGGCAGCGAAAGCGCCGAGGATCTCGCCAAGCACTACCAGGCGATCGCGATCCATACGCTGGCCCATATCGCCACCCAGGGTTTCAAGGAATCGTCGCGCGTCTCGGCCGCCAACGCGATCCTGGATCGCGCCCTCGGCAAGCCGAAGTCGGGCGCCAAGCCTGCGCCCGAACCGGGCGCGACGAGCAAGCCGGTCGATGACGGCGGATGGGGAGACCTGATCGGATGACGGATTGGGATCTGTCATGCCCCGATTGGGAAGATCGCCTCCGTAACGGAACGAGCCTGGTGCCGTTCCTCCCCGACCTGATCGTCGAGCAGGCCGATCGCGCCGTCCGGATCTTCGACAACCTGCGCATTCCGGATATCCCCGGCACGCCGCGGTTCGAGCAGGCGGCCGGCGACTGGTTCCGCGACATCGTGCGGGCCATGTTCGGCTCCTACGATCCGGTCACCAACGTGCGGTTCATCCGCGAGCTGTTCCTTCTCGTGCCCAAGAAGAACAGCAAGACCACCAACGGCTCCGGCATGATGCTGACGGCCCTGCTGCTCAACAAGCGGCCCAATGCCGAATTCCTGCTGGTCGCGCCGACCCAGGCCATCTCGCTGCTCGCCTTCGAGCAGCTGACCGGAACTCTCTAAAGCCGCCACAAATACATTTTTTTATCAATCTTAACAATAACTTGGGTCGCCTATGGTGGCCCTTTTTATGTTGCGAACTCAGCCCCGCTATGGGCCGAAAAAGCTGAACGAATTCAAGACTGCCCGAGAATACCCGGCAGTTTCACGCAACAACTGTGCAACAAGGAATTTATGATGAACGCAGAGGCCAATGCAGACCTGCTCTATGGCGTGCCCGCCATCGCGGCCTTTCTACAGATGCGAGACAAACAGGTTCGGCACCGAATCGAAGCTGAGATCATCCCGTCATTTCGGATCGGAGGGACCGTCTGCGCCCGGCGTTCAACCCTGATTGCTTGGATCGTCGATCAAGAGGCACTTGCCCGCCGGGCTGCAGCTTAAATGATGCCATCCATAAAACTGCGCTAGACTTACATCGTTGGCAGTCGCGACCTCAGCCGCGCGAGATCATGGCCAACGAACAACGTCGGGGCTATCTTACCGCCCGTTCCGCGATGTCAGCGGCGATCCTCTCGACATGTGTCACCATTGGGCCGTGAGCCACGCCCTTGTAGAGAAGGAACTCCGCCCCGGGTAGCAGCGCCGCAAGCGGTCTACCGCAGAGGGCCTCCGGGGCCGAGACGTCTTGGTCGCCCTGGATGATGGTGACCGGTTGGATGAGCCGCCGAAGCTCGCTTCGGAAATCGGCTGCTGCCATGGCACGGTAGTAGTCGACCAGAATACGCCGCGAGCAGCCCATCACCATGCCGGCCAGCCAGTCGATCGTCCTTTCCGGGGTATCCGGAGCAACAAACGGCCGGGCATTGTTGTCGATCCATGCCGGCAGGTCGTCGCCAATCTGTTGCGCTATGGCCTCGAGCAGCGCGGGGTCGATCCCCTCGGGGTTGTTCGGCGTGCGTGCCAGCGCCGGCAGGGTCGCCCCGACGAACACGATCCTGGCGATCCGAGTGTCACCATGGCGAGCGAGGTAGCGGACCACCTCGCCTCCGGCACCTGAATGCGCCACGACCGTGCAGGCGGCCAGATCAAGCGCCTTCATCACGTCGGCAAGGTCGTCGGCCAGGAGGTCATAGCTGATGATCCCTGGATCGCTCGATCGACCGTGCCCGCGCCGATCGAATGCGATCGCCCGCAGCTCCGCCTCGCATAGCCGCAGCATCACGGACGCCCACAGGTCGGAGGTCATGCCCCAACCCGCGAGCAGCAGAACCGGCGGGCCACTGCCCCAGTCGCGGACGAAGAGGTCCACACCGGATCGGGTACGAACGATGTTTCGCTCATTCATGAGACGCGTTCCCATCCAGGAAGCCGGTGACCTCGATGAAGCGGCCTGCCTCGTCGAGCCTTGCCACGTCAGTGCCGCCTGCAACGGGCGCGCCGCCGTTTGGAGCAAGCGACCAAGCAAAGCGCAAGAAAGGGCCGTGGCCGTCGGGCTTACCTCGCAATGTAAAACGATGACCAGGAAAGGACGCGCGGGCGTCCTCGATCATGGCCGCGATCCCGTCATGACCATGCCCCTCCATCAACGGATCGGCATACCGGCCGTCCGCAATCCAGCCGACCGCCACGAGGGCGCGTCGACGGTTAAGATCGGGCTCGTTCCACATCGCGAGGTAGCGTTCCGCGATCGCCTGATAATTATGCATGATGACCTCCTGTCAACGTGGTTTGACGACTGACAGGATCGATGCTGTCCAACCCTTGGTCCATTACCTCGAAGGTCATGGAGAACCGCTGGAGCTGGGCTATCGTGTCGACATGAGCCATCTTGCGTCCCCCTCCTCCGCCGGTGTCGGCGCTCTTCTCCGGGAATGGCGGCGGCGCCGCCGGCTGAGCCAGCTCGATCTTGCGGGCGAGGCGGAGATCTCCACCCGTCACCTGAGTTTTGTGGAGACCGGTCGCGCCGTACCGAGTCGCGGCGTGCTGATCCGCCTAGCCGAACGGCTGGACGTCCCACTCCGGACCCGCAACCAGATGCTGCACGCCGCCGGCTTCGCTGCGCTCTATCCCGAGCGATCGCTGACGGCGCCCGACATGGCCGTGGCGCGACGGACCGTCGATGCGATCCTGACCGCCAATGCGCCGTTTCCGGCGCTGGCCGTCGACCGACATTGGACGCTTGTCGCAAGCAATGCTGCCATGTCCGGGCTCTTGGTCGGAGTGGATGCCATGTTGCTCGCTCCTCCCGTCAACGTCCTGCGGCTCAGCCTCCATCCCAAAGGCCTAGCCCCGCGCATCGACAATCTCGGCGAGTGGCGAATGCACTTGCTCCTTCGATTGCAGCAGCAGATCGACCGCAGCGGCGATGCCGTCTTGGTGGCGCTCCTCGCGGAACTGTCCAACTTTCCGTCCCGCGCCAGTGCAGCGCCGCCGCACGACTTAGCCGGCCTTGCGGTTCCTCTGCGACTGCGTCTTCCCGGTCTCGCCGCACCTCTGTCGATGATCAGCACCACCACGGTGTTCGGTTCGCCCGCGGACGTGACCCTTTCCGAAATCGCGCTCGAATGTTTCTACCCTGCCGACGAGGCAACCCGCGCCGCTCTGCTGCGCGGCGTTTAGTATGCAGGCATCGGGAGCTTCGCCCGGCCGTGATCGACTTGATCTACTTCGCTCGCGCTGGCGTCGAACGCCCCAGCACCCAGCAAACGGCTGCAGTTCGATGCGGCGGTACGCGTCTTTGGTGCCAGGCGCCGCGACCAAGATCAGCGTCGTCTCCTTACCTGACGCTTTGTGAGTCTCGGCTATGAGATGCCTGACGATCCCTGCCTTTGAAACAGCTCCGCGACGGCCAGGTCCGAAAGTGACCCTAAGCGGACTTCCGCGTCGACGATTTGAATGTCTGCTGGGCACCAGGAAGCTGAAGTTTTATATGCAATCACAAATGTCAGCGCATGTCTTGAGGGTGGCGGCGCTTCGGCTTTCACGATGTCGTATGTGAATGCGCCGCCGCTTAGTTTGAGCAGCGGTCATTTCCGACGCTTGGGCGGCCTAGGCTGACGTGCGGGTCTCTCTCTTGAGGCCTTGATCCTTCCCGTTCCAAACGATGTTAAGGCGGTTCGAAGCGATGGCGCTGTGCACCTGCATGTCCAAGCCCGGAGAGCGGCCCCTTTGCCTCGATGCCTGTTCGTCATGTCGATGCCGAATGTCCGATTCGGCAGGGCCCCGTTGGACGTAGCGATCTCGAAGCCGATGAATCTGACGTATTGGGCAAAGGAGAACACGTTCAACCCCGTCGAGGCGGCCGCCAAACAGAGAGGCATGTTGCCCGTGAAGTAGACACGTTCCGCACGGTCCCGTCTCGCCTTGGCGCTCTCCCTCACGATGGCCAGCGCGGGCTCAACGTCGCCGTTCTGCATCGTGAACTGCCGTAGCTATTCGACGCTTGGAAATCGCTTCTCGAAGTATTGCAGCACGGTATGCAGTACATGCAGGTACTTGCTCTTGATGTCCTTGACGGTCCAGGTCGTCGCGCGGCCGAGCATCCCCGGAACCAGGAAGGTCCCACCGACGCCGAGCCCGATTACCTTCTTCGCCCGATCGGACTAGGGAGGGACCACATCGAGGCCGAGGAAAGACGCCCCCCTCGTGGATGATGAAACTGTCTGTGCGGCCGGACGCCTCAGAAAATCGAGACCCGGCATCCCGGCCCGGCCTGCGCCTGGTGGGGATGATAGCGTGCGACGGGTCCCTAAAGACGAGTCCAACGTAGCCCAAGAACATCTGCGGCCTGTCTGGGAAGGAGCGTAGCAGGCCGTACGCCAAGTCCAAGGCGCGCCGCAAATGGCCGGCTTCCCGGAGTTCGTGGGCCCAATGCATACGATACGACGCGGGACCGACGTAGGCATTCTCGTCGACGGCAACCACGCTTTGGACCGCTTCCTCGGCGCTGTTCGTGCGCCGGTCCGTCTGCGCCAGCAGCAGGTGCAGAGCGGGTCTTCGGGCGTTGCACGCACCGGGCGCCGCAGGATGGTTTCGGCCTTGAGATACCGCCTGGCGTTGGTCAGGACGCAAGCATGCGCGCGCGATCGGTGGGACGACGCGGGTCGATGCCGAAAGCCTTTCGAAGAAGCGGGCACTGCGGCTTCGGGGCGGCGTATCCGAAGCATGGGGCGTCCGCCAACCATTGCAGTTCTTCGGTCACGGCGCCCGTGTCGACGAAGTCGTCGAGCGCCCGGATGACGACGACGTGGTCGTTCGTTCCGTAAGCATAGGCCGCGATCGTGATGCGCGCGGGAAGGTGCATGGCGGGTCCGATCAGGCCGACCGCATCCTTGCAGGCCCTGTCGGACAGGTCCTCGAAACCTCGTTTGCGGCCAGCTTGGCGATCACGATCAGCGACCCGGGTTCCGAGGCGGCGGCCACGCGCAGCGCCTCGATCGCGGCCTTGTCCGCAGGATCTTCGCTCCGCCGGAACGGATCCAACATGACCATGATGTTCGCGAAGGGACGCTCCGGCTCCGGGATGTCGCAGCGCGAGAACAGCGCGGCGGCGATTTCTCAGTCGCCCTTGTTGACGGCCAACAGTCCTTTGAGAAATCCGCCCGATCCAGTGTCGGACAATTTGGCGAGAACTTTGCCTGCCGCCTCTCCCTCGCCGAAGGCGAGCGCTACTTGCACCGCGATTGTCCAGCGTCAGCAGCAATGGCACAGATTTGAGGTTGTGAACTGAGGAGAATTTGAGTCTGGTCGTAGTGACGAAGGAACGAAGATGAGCCAAGTCCTCAATCGCCAAGAAGCCTGCCGAGCGGGTGGTGAAGGATATCCGGCGGGCGGGCGTCAAAGCTGCCTTCGCAGCGTCAGCGGGTTCCGGCAGCAACCGTGCCTGGACCTGCCTTCCGCTCGGAATAGCGGCCGGTGAACCGCGCTACGTGCAGCCGCAGCAGCACCGTCCTCTTTTCGAATTGATCGGTCGCTCATTCGTGGTGAAGGACGGCTTTATAGCCGTGGCCGGTGCGGGCACCTACGCCTTACCGGACGGCGAGCCTGTTCAGATAAACCGAGTCACCTCTAACGTCACGTAGCACCACGCCCGCAAAACCGCAGGGCGGCCCTCGGCCATCGACGCACGCACCACACGCCATCCCGGCTACGCGGTGAGACAGCGCATCCGCAAGTGGATCGAGGAGGGGTTCGGCTGGGGCAACTAGTTCGGACTGCTGCGCCGCATCCGGGCATGGGGCCGGGAGCGCGTCGACATGGCTTTTGCCTTCTCGGCCGCAGCCTGCAACCTCCTTCGCCTGCCAAAGCTGCTCGTTAAACGGAGGTAGCGTGAGATGGCGGCGCAGGGGCCGCTCGCCCACAGCAACGGGGCTGGCGCCCGTCGCAGAAAGCGCATCGCAGACAGCGAAAAATCCCGACTCCCCCGCGTTTCCCGGTGCATCAGCAGAAAATAATGCGCGATGAAGCTGAAAGGCTGAACGTCGATCTTTTTTCAGCGCCCTGCGAGTGAATTGCAGGGCCTGTGCTGACGTCTCGACGCGATCAAAGCTTAAATGGGGTGCCCAAGGCACTTCGATACCAGTGCATCTACTCTTGCCGTCCTACGCGCTACGCTGGAGCTTCGACTTGCAAGAAAGTATCAGAATCATGGTGCAATTTTGGTAGCCTGCTTTCTGAGCAGAGCCTAGGATCGTGAATAGAGTTGGCAAAAGCCAGCCGATCCGGCGCCTAAAGCGCCCCCTGGGAGAGAAACAATGAGCAATCATTCCGACTTGAGCGACTGACAGGCTTCCGCGTTCGACAGCGTTGCCCTGGTGCGCGATCTCTCACGCGACAGCTCGAGCTTGACCGACCTTCACGCGTGCCAAGCCGGTTTGCTCAATTCATGCGGGAGGATGACGTTACATTCTCGACCTCGCTGACTGTTTTTTTTAATCGATATGGAGAATAGCCCCCATGAATACGGTCTCTTGGAAATTCAGTGGTGTCGCGGCCATAGCGGGTTGCCTGCTCGGCGGCACCGCAACCTTGGCCGCACCCGTCACCGACGCAAAAGTTGCGTTCCTCATGCCAGATCAGGGCTCGACGCGCTACGAGCAGCACGACCATCCCGGCTTCGTGGCCGAGATGAAGAAGCAGTGCCCCACCTGCAGCGTGCTGTATCAAAACGCAGACGGTGACGCCTCGCGCCAGCAGCAGCAGTTCAACTCGGTGATCTCGCAGGGTGTCAAAGCCATCGTGATCGATCCCGTGGACTCGACCGCTGCCGCCTCCCTGGTGAAGCAGGCTCAGGCCAAGGGCATCAAGATCATCGCCTACGATCGGCCGATCCCGTCCGCCAAAGCAGACTATTACGTGTCGTTCAACAACCAGGCCATCGGCAAGGCGATCGCGCAATCGCTGGTCGAGCAGCTTAAAGCCATGAAGGTCCCGACCGCCGATGTCGGTCTGCTCGAAGTCAACGGCTCTCCCACCGATGCGGCCGCGGGCCTCATCAAGAAGGGCATTCACGAGGGGCTCGAAGGCAGCGGCTACGCGACGCTCGCCGAATACGATACGCCCGAGTGGGTGCCGGCCAAGGCCCAACAGTGGGTCAGCGGCCAGATCTCGCGCTTCGGCAAGAAGATCGTCGGCGTCGTGGCCGCCAATGACGGCACGGGCGGCGGCTCGATCGCGGCCTTCAAGGCGGCCGGCGTGAACCCGGTGCCGCCCGTCACCGGAAACGACGCCACCATCGCGGGCCTACAACTCATCATCGCGGGCGACCAGTACAACACCATCTCCAAGCCGAGCGAGATCGTGGCGGGCGCAGCGGCCGATATCGTGATCGCGCTGCTGTCCGGTGAAGCCCCCAAGGCCGAGACGATGCTCTTCGACACACCCTCTAAATTGTTCACGCCCGCGGTCGTGACGGCCCAGAACCTCAAGGCCGAGATCCTCGACAAGATGATCGAGGGTAAGCCGATCCAGACCGCGGCGGAACTCTGCACCGGCCGCTACGCGGACGGCTGCAAGACGCTCGGCATCGCGCCCTGACGCTTTGACCTGACACGCTTCATCGTCGCCCGGCCGACAAGGCCCGACCGAGCGGCGCATCTCCCCCACCCGTCGCAAGAGGATGCTCCCTGGATGACCGATCGACCGTCGCCTCCGGACCGACATGGGGAGGTTGTCCTCAGCCTTCGCAGCGTCTCGAAGAACTTCGGCGCCGTCTCGGCCCTGACCGACATCGATCTCGATGTCCGGGCCGGCGAGGTGGTGGCGCTGGTCGGTGACAACGGCGCTGGCAAATCGACCCTGGTCAAGATCCTGGCGGGCGTGTTCCAGCCGACCGCTGGCGCCATTGCGTTTCGCGGCAAGCCCGTGTCGCTGGATGGCCCGAGCGCGTCGCTGGCGCTCGGCATCGCGACCGTGTTCCAGGATCTTGCGCTGTGCGAGAACCTCGATGTCGTGGCCAACATCTTCCTGGGCAAGGAACTCAGCCCCCTGCGGCTCGATGAGGTCACCATGGAAGTCAGGGCCTGGACGCTGCTGAAGGAGCTGTCGGCCCGAATTCCGAGTGTGCGCGAACCCGTGGCCTCGCTGTCCGGCGGCCAGCGCCAGACGGTCGCGATCGCGCGCTCGCTGCTGCTCGATCCCAAACTCATCCTGCTCGACGAGCCGACCGCCGCGCTCGGCGTCGCCCAGACCGCCGAGGTGCTGAACCTGATTGAGCGGGTGCGCGACCGGGGCCTCGGGGTGGTGATGATCAGCCACAACATGGAGGACGTGCGCGCCGTCGCGGACCGCATCGTGGTGCTGCGGCTCGGCCGTAACAACGGGGTGTTCACCCCCGATTCCTCGAACCAGGACTTGATCAGCGCCATAACGGGCGCCAGCGATAATTCGGTGTCGCGCCGGTCCCATCGCCTTCAGGCAGAACACGACAGCGCGCAGGGAGAGCGGCCATGAGCACCGAGACACAGAACGCCGCGGCCCCGCCGCCGCGGCTCGATCGCAGCGACGAGCGCGTCAGGCACGGCCAGGGCGTCGGCGGCGCGGTCCAGGCCTTCATCGACCGAGTGCGGTCGGGCGATCTCGGCTCGCTCCCGGTCATCGTCGGGCTGGCCATCATCTGGACCGTGTTCCAGAGCCTCAACAGCGTCTTCCTGTCGAGCAACAACCTTGTCAATCTCGTCTACGATTCCTCCACCGTGGGCGTCATCTCGCTCGGCATCGTGTTGATCCTGATGGTCGGCGAGATCGATCTGTCGGTCGGGTCGGTCAGCGGTTTCGCGTCAGCCATGGTGGGCGTACTCTGGGTTAACCAGGGCTGGCCCGTGGGGCTCGCGATTCTGGGCGCCGTGGTGGTCGGGGGCCTGTTCGGCTTCCTCTACGCGTTCCTGTTCAACCGCTTCGGCATGCCGAGCTTCGTCTCGACACTGTCCGGGCTGCTCGCGATCCTCGGGCTGCAGCTTTACATTCTGGGCGCCAGCGGATCGATCAATCTGCCCTACGAGTCGGGCCTGGTCGATTTCGGCCAGTCTCTCTTCATGCCGCACATCGTGGCCTACGCGATTGCGGCGCTGCCCGGCGTGTTCGGTCTTGTGACGGGCTTGAGCACCGCCACCCGACGGCGCGCCGCCGGGCTGACCGCTGGCTCCTTCGGGGGCCTCCTGGTGCGCGTGATCTTGATCACGGCCGTGCTCGAAGCGGTTGTGTCCTATCTCAACACCGATCGCGGCGTGCCGTGGATGTTCGGGCTCTTCGTCGGTCTCGTGGTGGCGGCCGATTACGCGCTCACCCGCACCCAGTGGGGCCGCTCCGTCACGGCGGTGGGCGGCAACCGGGAGGCCGCGCGCCGCTCCGGCATCAACGTCCGCTTTATTTATACGAGCGCGTTCATGCTGTGCTCTATGCTGGCGGCGCTCGGCGGGGTCCTCTCGTCGGCGCGGCTCGCCTCGGCAAGCCAGCAGGCCGGCACCGGCGACGTCAACCTCGACGCCATCGCGGCGGCCGTGATCGGCGGCACCAGCCTTTTCGGCGGTCGCGGCAGCGCCTATTCGGCCCTGGTCGGCATCATCGTGATCCAGTCGATCTCGAGCGGGCTGACGCTGCTCGATCTGTCGTCCTCGCTCCGTTACATGATCACCGGCGGCGTGCTGGCCGTCGCGGTCATCGTCGATAGCCTGGCGCGCCGGTCCCGCGCCTCGCACGGCCGCGCCTGAACGGGAGAGATCGGTGACGTATTTCATCGGCATCGATGTCGGGACCTTCGAGTCCAAAGGTGTGCTGACCGATGCGTCAGGCACCATCGTGGCCCAGGCAGTCAGCCGGCATCAGATGATCGTGCCCCGCCCCGGCTGGGCCGAGCATCGCCCCGATGAGGACTGGTGGGGCGACACCGTCGCGATCACGCGGGAGCTTCTCGCCAAAAGCGGTGTCGATCCGCGCGACATCAAGGCGGTGGCGACCAGCGCCATCGGGCCCTGCATGCTGCCGCTCGATGGCGGCGGCAAACCGCTGATGAACGGCGTGCTCTACGGCGTCGACACCCGCGCCGTGGAGGAGATCAATTTCCTCATGCAGAAGATCGGCGCAGAGACGCTGCTGGCGCGCTGCAACAGCGGGCTCACCAGCCAGTCGGTCGGCCCCAAGATTCTGTGGCTCAAGAACAAGCGGCCCGATATTTACGCGCAAGCCCGCATGTTCGTCTCGGCCACGCCCTATATCACCTATCGCCTCACCGGCGACTACGCGATGGATCACTTCACGGCGGCGGGCTTCACGCCGCTCTACGATCCCGCGGCGCAACGCTGGAGCCCGGAATTCGCCGACGGCATCGTCGATCTCGCCCATCTGCCGCGCCTGCTGTGGAGCCACGAGATCGCCGGAACCATCACGGCCGCGGCGGCGGCCGAAACCGGCCTCGCGGTCGGGACGCCGGTGGTTTGCGGCACCATCGATGCGGCTGCCGAAGCGCTCAGTGTCGGCGTCACGGCCCCGGGCGACATGATGATGATGTACGGCTCGACCATTTTCATCATCCAGATCACGGCCGCTCAGGTGCGGGACCCCCGCCTGTGGTACGCGCCGTGGCTGTTTCCGGGGCTGCACGCCAGCCAGGCGGGGCTCGCGACAAGCGGCACCCTGACCCGCTGGTTCGCTGATCAGGTGTTTCGCGACAAGCCCGCCGCCGACGTGATGGGCGAGATGGCGCAGGAGGCCGCGACCTCGCCCGCCGGCGCCAAGGGCCTAATCGTGCTGCCGTACTTCTCCGGCGAGCGGACCCCCCTCCACGACCCGCGTGCCAAGGGCGTGATCTTCGGGCTCGATCTCACGCATACCCGCGCCGACGTCTATCGCGGCGCGCTGGAGGGCATCGGCTACGCGGTGCGCCACATCGTCGAGACCTTCGAGGCGGTCGGCCATGCCCCGAACCGCGTCGTGGCGGTCGGCGGCGGCACTCGCAACGGCGTCTGGCTCGGAGCCGTGTCGGACATCAGCGGCCAGTCGCAGGTGTTGCGGCAGGTCACCACTGGGGCGAGCCTAGGCGACACGTTCTTGGCCGCGCTCGCTACAGGCCATGCAACGCTGACCGACATCGAGATTTGGAACAAGGCTGCCCGCATCCAGCACCCGGATAAGGCTGTCAAGGCACTCTACGACCACCAATACGCGGTCTATCGCGCGCTCTACAGGCAGACCAAACATCTGATGGCGACGCTCTCGGAGGTTGATGGCGGGGCCGCGCTTTGAGCCAGAGCGGCCACCCGCACGAACGGAGGAACGCGATGCAGCAGCCCGATCTCGAGCTGGTCCAGGTTCGCCGCAACGAGTCGTTCAAGGTGTGGGCACACGGCTATCCGTATAAAACCGTCCGGTGGCACTTTCACCCCGAATATGAGCTGCATCTGGTCACCGCGACCACCGGCACGTTCCGGGTCGGCGACTATGTGGGGGCGTTCGAGCCGGGCAACCTCGTGATGACTGGCCCGAACTTGCCGCACAACTGGGTCAGCAATGTCGCCCCCGATGAAGTTATCCCCGAGCGCTGCCTTGTGCTGCAGTTTACGCAAGAGTTCATCCAAGGATGTCTCGCCCTGTTTCCCGAGCTCGATTTCGTCGCCGGTTTGCTGGACGAGTCGACGCATGGCATCGGCTTTCCGCCTGCCACGGCCGCGCTGGTGACGCCGATCCTCACCGAACTGCTTCACGCCATCGGGGCCCGCCGCATCGCGCTGTTCGTGACACTGCTCAACATTCTGGGGCAGATCCGGACCAGGGTGCCGCTTGCCAGCGGGGAGTTTCAGTCCGAGCCAATGAAGTATATGTCAGGTGCGATGAACCATGTGCTGGGTCATATTCGCAGGAACTTTACTGCAGAACTGCATGAGAGCGAACTCGCGAAACTCAGCGGCCTTAGTCCGAGCGCGTTTTCCCGCACGTTCAGGAAACATACTGGAATGACTTTCGTGCCCTACATCAACTTGCTTCGCATCGACTTTGCGTGCCAGCTGCTGGTTCAGGGGCGCAAAAACGTAACGGAGATCTGTTACGAAACCGGCTTCAACAACGTCTCGAACTTCAATCGCCAGTTTCTTCTGCTGAAGCAGACCACGCCCTCCAAGTTTCGCAACACCCACACGATGAATGCCGCCATGGCTGCATCGGCAGCGTGATCGGTAGATTCAATTGTACGGGGCTATCTTGTGGTCGCAAACACTGGGTTCAACCTTCACGGCGATGATCATCGGACACAAAAGCCCCTCAAAACCATGATCAAAAATCTCAAAAATACTGAAAGGATGCTTTGATGGATCAGAACTTATCGGGGAAGGTCGCGGCAGTGACAGGTGCCGCATCCGGGATCGGCTTGGAATGCGCGCGGGCCTTCCACGCGGCAGGCGCCCGCGTTGTCCTCATTGACCGTGCAGAAAATACGCTCAAGGAGGTTTGCGCGTCGCTCGGCCCAGACGCTATCCCGTTGGTGATTGACCTAACGAATCCTCAAAGCGTATCGGGGATGATGTCTGCATTGTTGAAGCAGACCGGCTCGCTCGATATCTTCCACGCCAACGCCGGATCATATGTAGGCGGGGAGGTCATCGATGGCGATCCTGACGCGTGGGACCGCATGCTAAACCTGAACATCAACGCCACGTTTCGTTGCATTCATGCGGTTCTACCGCACATGGTCGAGCGTAAAACGGGTGATATCATCGTGACGAGCTCGGTCGCAGGCTTCGTGCCGGTCGTCTGGGAGCCTGTTTACACTGCGTCGAAACACGCCATCCAGGCCTTCGTTCACACGCTGCGGCGACAAGTTAACAAGCACGGGATCAGGGTGGGGGAGGTTGCCCCCGGGCCTGTCGTTACGGCACTCCTGAAGGATTGGCCGCAAGCAAAGCTCGACGACGCCCTGGCTTCAGGGAGCCTGATGGAACCTAAGGAGGTTGCGGCGGCAGTTCTTTTTATGGTGACGCGACCGCGAAACGTCGTAATCCGAGACATCGTAATCCTGCCGCAAGGACTCGATCTTTAAGAATCTTGCAACCCACGATTAAAGACGCTTGGTCACGTTCGAGAAGTCGAGCAGCTCGGGGTTGTTGTCGCTGCACATCGGATTGGTCCGGCGGCGTCGGCACGACGCAAGCTTCGCTCGACTTTGCCCGTAGCGAAGCGGACCGTTATCGCAATCTTGCCCAGACTGGGTCAAGAACCACGCTAAGGGCCGACCGACCTCAAGTCTCGCGGGACCAGCGTGGGGCTCAACTTCTGCGTGATTGTCTGCAGTCAGCACCTATGGCCCAGAATCAAGGTTGTAATTCGAGGCGGATTTGGGTCTCGTCGTAGCGACGACAGAACGAAGATGAGAGCCAAATGCTCCACGCCGAAATTGCCCACCAAGCCCTTCGCCGAGCGGGTGGTAAAAAACACCCGCCTAGCGACCCGCCGGCATCTTTCCGCCGAAGACCGAATTCGGATCGTGCTCGACGGCCTGCGTGGCGAGGACAGCATCGACGAGCTGTGCCGCAGGGAAGGCATCCCCCAAAGCCTCTATTACACTTGGTCGAAGGAGTTCATGGAAACCGGAAAATGGCGTCTGGCCGGTGACACGACCCGGGCCACCACCACCGACCAGGTCAAGAATCTGCGCCGTGAGGCCGGCGCCTTAAAGGAGTGCGTGGCCGTTCTGACGCTCGAAAACCGTCTGCCCAAAAAAAAACATGATCGCGGATGGGGGCGACGAAGCTTGAGATACCCCGCATCCGAAAAGCCCGAAATCATCTGGATCGTCGCAGTCAAATCTGCCGGCCAAGCAGACGCTGACGGCAATCGATCGGACAAGTTCGGAGCCGTCGTATATGGCAATACTGAAACCCTCGCCAGCGAACGGCGGCATGAGATGGGCCGCGTCGCCGACCAAGGAAACGCCGTCTATCCGGGGCCAGTTGGAACGCGACCGGGAGCGCGTAGATAGGTCGGACTATGTCTGCTCCGGGCATATTCCGTTGCAAAGAGTCTGGCCTCGAATTGAAGTACCGGGGCTGAGTCAATCCTGCAGACGGACGGGAGGCGAAGCTGATGATGGGACCGCGGCAAGTCGATCAAGCAGCGCTCTTCGACGAGTTCTCACTCGAAAGGCACGTGCCGGCAGGCCATATTCTTCGCTCCATCGACCGCTTTGTCGACCTGGTCCTATGTGCGGCGGAAGTTGGCGCCATTCTACTGCACGATAGGACGGCCTTTCAAGCGCGTCCAGAAGCTCGACCGGATGCGCCTCCGAGGTCCAAACGGAGCCCGCAACGAGTTGCACCTTGCTGCCGCCGCTCAGAACCTCCGATAGATGGCCAAGCTGATCCCGATGCCAGACCTGAAACCCGCATGAGGCGGCGGTATCCATTTGCAATTGTCCGTGACCGCAAGCCATCGCTGGCCTGCTCCGCCCTTGATGCGCAGTTTTTCAATTGAATAAGTCAGAAGTAGACGGACGGCATCAATCTGCTTTTAAATGACAATTAAACCGACGCGGACTTTTGGTCGAAACAGAAGCGTCTCATCGTGCGGATCACCATGAACGCGGAGTTTGGCCTCCAACACGATTCATGCGTCTCGACGCCCGCGCCTTGGATTAGCCTCCGGGCGGTCGGACTGGTCAGACCCAATAATCGCAAACTGAACCGCTTATGACTTTAGGTCATTGACGGACTTCAGCAACATCGCCGTCTCAGGCTCCCTTCCATTGCAAAATGTATAGGCCCGCGTTGTAGTCCGTGATGTAAATAAGCCCGTCTGGCTGCACGTTGACGTCGCAGGTGTGAATGACGCGGTGCCGATCGGGTCGCGTATCCAGCCACTGCTCGGGCTCGCTCGGGACAAAAAAGCCGATTTCAAGCGGTTGGAACTGGTTGCGGATGTCGAACACGCGCACCCCCGCATTCTGATAGGTCGCGAACACAAAGTCGGAGCTTTGGAAGGCGCCGGGCCGGTTCTCATGGAGGTTGTGCGGACCGAAATGGCCGCCTTTGGCCACGTAGTCCTGGTCGGACGGAGTCGGGAAAGTCGCGATCGTGACCGGGTTCTGCGGCGCTCGGATGTCCACCACCCAGGTGTATTTCATAGGCTCCTGGTCGATGTCGAGCACCGCCTCATCGGCTACAATGCAGAGGCCCCGGTCGACCAACGGCAGGGCGCTGTGGGTGCCGCCCGCGAACGGGGGCGACCAGTTGGTGTGGGAGATCAGCTTCGGCGCGGTCTTGTCCGAGATGTCGAGGAGGGTCAGGCCGCCGTCCCGCCAAGACGCATAGGCGGTGTCGCCCGCGATCACGGCGTGGTGCAACGCAACGCGCCCCGGCATGGTCAAAGTCTCGCCGTCCGCGGCCCACATGCCAGGCAGCGCCCAGCGTCCGACCTCGCGCGGATGCGCAGGATCCTGCATGTCGATCACGATGAACACGTGGTCGGTGTAGCCGTCCAACAGGGCGGACGCATAGGCGTAGCGGTCGCCCACCCACCAGATACGATGCAAACCCAGCCCTTCAACCTCCATGAAGCCGATCGGGCGCGGATGAACGGGGTCGGAGATGTCGTAGACC
Source organism: Lichenihabitans psoromatis (assembly GCF_004323635.1). NCBI lineage: Bacteria > Pseudomonadati > Pseudomonadota > Alphaproteobacteria > Hyphomicrobiales > Lichenihabitantaceae > Lichenihabitans > Lichenihabitans psoromatis. The sequence goes on along the minus strand of NZ_CP036515.1, from coordinate 3,432,525 downwards.
CGCATGCCGGCCGTATAATCCTCGCCGCGGGTCCCAAACTTGCTCGAGTGCACGCCCTCGATCGAATGACCGTAATATTCGGTCTCCCTCACGTAGACCGAATAGAAGTTGAACTCTTCCACCACGAGCAGGATGTCGTTCGCTGTCTGGATATGGACAGACCACGATCGCTTGTGCGTCGGCAGGAAGTTGACCGGCACAGGGTTGCGCGGATCCCGCACGTCAATGACGCTGACGCCGCCGCTGAAGACGTGGCTGACGAAAGCGTAACCCTTGTGGATCATGCACTGGATGCCGTCGGCGCGGCCGGCCTGGTTGGTGCGGCCCACGAATTCGATATTCCAGGCCGCGTCAAAGAGCTTGCTCAATTGATCCTCCCGATCGTGTGGTAATTGTTGTTGTCGCGGTGTCGTAACGCCGTCAGGGATGCAGCGCGAGAACGCCGCCCTGCACTAGGAGCTGGTCGTAGGTATCGAGGTAGCGATTTTTGGCTAGGGGTAGATGGTCCCGCACCAGGGCGACCAGACCGGCGCGGTCGCAGCGGCGGCAAGCGTCGATCATCTCCCAATGGTCGCTGCAGACACGCTCCAGGAAGCCTCGGTCCATGTAGGGATGGAAGCGTACCGTCAGGGCACGTGTAGCGCATTGCTCAATCATCTCGACCAGGACGAGATTGCCGGACTGCGTGTAGAGCGTGCCGTGGAACCTGTTGTTATGGTTGAAGATGCGCCGCAGATCGTTGCTGGCAACGGCCTCCTGGTGCTCCCGCTGAATGGCGACGAGCATGTCCAGTGCGGCCGAGTCGAGGGGCAACGGTATGGCTTCGACCGCGGTCGTCTCCAGCAGTATGCGGACGGCGTAAAGCTGCTCGACGCGCTCGGGCTTGAGGTCGAGCACCGAGGCGCCTTTGTTACGCTGCCGGTCCACAAGCCCGGCATGTTCCAGCGCCGCGAGCGCTTCGCGGACCGCCGCCCGGTGCGAGCCGAACCGCGACACGAGATCGGCTTCTACCAGTCGCTCGCGCGGGTTGAGCCGCCCGAACACGATGTCGTCACGCAGCGCATCGAAGATCTCCTGGCCGGAGCTCGATAAGGAGGACTCCAGCCCGGGCCTCATGGGCCGAACTCGGCCAGCAAGCTTTTGGACGCTACGGTCATGATGCGCAGGTCCGACCCCGTCACGAAGAGGCGGTAGCCGACCGCGTGCATTTGCTTGGCATAGGCCGAGGTCTCGCAGGCAAGTCCCGCCATGATGCCGGCCGCGACGGCGCTCTTGGCAATGTGGCCAAGGGCCTCGACCACGACGGCGTCGTCAGTGTCCATCCTCGGCGGCCGGCCGAGGCTCGATGCGATGTCGCTCGGTCCGGCGAACAGGCCGTCAAGTCCGGGCACCCGCGCGATGGCATCGAGCTGCTCGAGGCCCCCGGGCGTTTCGATCATGGCGATGGCCAGCACTCCGCTGTTAGCCTTGGCGACATAATCGTCGCCGAACAGCAATCGCGCCCGGATGGGCCCGATGCTACGGTTACCGACCGGGGGGTAGCGGCAGGCCGCGACCAGCAGTTGTGCCTCTGCTACCGAACTCACCATCGGGCAAATGATGCCGCTGGCTCCGGCATCGAGCAGTCGCCCGATCAGTGCGGGGTCGAGCGCCGGGGGACGTACCAGGACTATCGCCCCGAGGTTGGTCGTTACCTGGAGCAGCCGGACCATCTCGTCGAACCCGGTCATGCTGTGCTGCATGTCTGCCACAAGGCAGTCCCAGCCGACCCGCGCAATCATCTCCCCGGATAACGTCGAGGCGCTATGCAGCCACGTCGTTCTAATCCCGCGGTGTTCCGAACCACTAATCGTTTTGAGCGTCTCGGTGCGCATTGACATCTCCCAATGGCGAAATCACTAAGATCGACGCGCAAAAATGTCAAATAAGATTGTTTGACAATTTGATCTGGCTTCCGCTTATTAGCGCCCAACGGTCCGCGTCAGACGGCAGCCGCTAGAGGGGAGAAATGATGACGCCAAGCATCGACCAGGACCGCAGCGCTGCGCCTTCGGCGGAGACGGCCGTCCCGATCGCTTGCCGTCTGGCGGGTGCGGGCAAACGGTTTGGCGGCATCTGGGCGTGCCGGAGCGTCGACCTAGAGATCCGGGCCGGCGAGGTCCACGCGGTCATGGGCGAGAACGGAGCTGGCAAAAGCACGCTGATGAAGATGCTGCACGGTATCCACTTGCCCGACGAGGGGCATGTGGAGGTCGCAGGCAGCATCGTCTCTTTGACCTCGCCACGCATAGCCGAAGCCGCGGGCATCGCCATGGTGCCGCAAGAACTCGACCTATTCCCTGACCTATCGGTCGTCGAGAATCTGTTCGTGGGGCGGGTTCGCCCGCGCACGCGCCTCGGCACCTTCGACTGGGCCGCGATGCGCCGGCAGGCGGCAGCGGCGTTTGGGCGGCTCAACGTCAGCTTCGACCTCGACGCGGCAGTGCGCTCCCTGTCGGGCGCCAATGCCCAGATGGTGGAGATCGCGCGCGCCCTGATGCACGATGCCAAGGTCGTGATCCTGGACGAGCCGACCGCCGCCCTCACCGAGAGGGAGGCTCAGCGCCTGTTCGGCATCGTGGGCGAACTAACCCGCCGCGGTGTTGCAATTGTGTACATCTCGCACCGGCTGGACGAAGTGTTCCAGATTTCCGACCGGATTACAGTGATGCGGGATGGCGAGCAGATACACACTTGCTGCACCCGCGATCTCGACATGTCGCGGCTAATCCAGATGATGGTTGGCCGCCCGCTCAGCAAATTGTTCCACCGCACGCCGCACTCGCCCGGCGAGGCGCTGCTGGAGGTGCGTGGGCTCGGGCGCACCGGCGCGTTCAAAGACATCTCGTTCACGCTTCGGCGGGGCGAGATTGTCGGCCTTTCCGGGTTGATCGGTGCGGGCAGATCGGAGGTGGCGCAAGCCATCTTCGGCATCGCACCCGCCACCCATGGCAGCATCCTCATAGAGGGGCGTCCGATCCCCATCCCAAATGCGAGCACCGCTATTGCGCGCGGCATCATCTACGTGCCTGAGGAGCGGCGTTCGCAGGGACTGGTTCTCGACTACCCAATCGATTGGAACATCGCCTTCAGTGGCCTCGACCGGATCTCTCGGTTGGGGTTCGTGTCGCGCCGGCGGGAGCGGGAGATTGCAGAGCGCTTCCGCGCGTTGTTCGCGATCCGGAGCAGCAGCCTCAAAGCCCCGGTGCTGTCGCTGTCCGGTGGCAACCAGCAGAAGGTGCTGCTCGCCAAAGCCCTGGTGGTGGAGCCAGATATCATCCTGCTCGACGAGCCGACGCGCGGGGTCGACGTCGGCGCCAAGGCCGAGATCTACCGCATAATCGACAACCTCGCGGCGGCTGGCAAAGCCGTGCTGTTGGTGTCGTCGGAGATGAACGAAATATTATCGATGTCGGATCGCATTCTGGTCATGCATCAGGGCCGCCTGACCGGCGCCTTCCAGGGGCCAGACTTCTCACCCGATGCGATCGGGGCTGCCGCGGCGGGCATCGTCGCCGAACTGGCTGAGGACCCGGCTCTTCATCCGGGGTCGGTGCATTGACCGCGCCCTGGGTCGATCGCGCCGTCAAGCGGCCCGAGGCCGCTCCCATCGCGTTTTTAGTGGTGGTCTCGCTTCTGCTCGGCCTGACCACTCCGGGCTTCTGGTCGAGCGCCAACCTCCTCAACATCATCAGCCAGGTCGCGGTTGTAGGCATAGTCTCGCTCGCGCTCAACCAGGTGATCCTGTCCGGCGAGATCGACGTGTCGATCGGCTCGTTGCTGGCGGCCTGCGCCTTTACTTATGCGAGCGTGGGCCACCTCATGGCGAACCCGGTCCTGCCGCTGCTTGCAGCCCTGGGGGTGGGTCTCGGGGTCGGCGCGCTTAACGGAGCGATCGTCACTGTAGGCCGCGTCCCCTCTATCATCGCAACGCTCGGCATGCTGCTCGCCTTGCGCGGCGTGGTTCTGCTGATCGGGGCAAACGGCGTGCTGCTGGTCCCCGACGGAATCCGCGCCTTCGGGCTCGGCAGTATCGCAGGCCTGCGCGCGCCTATTGTCGGTCTGGTCCTCGTCTTCGTTCTCTTCGACCTCGTCAATCGCAATACTGAATGGGGTCGCGACATCCTGGCCGTCGGCAGCAACCGCCGGGCCGCCGACGCGGTCGGGCTGCGGGCGGGTTTCGTGAAGTTCCGCTGCTTCCTCGCCACGGGCCTGGGCTGCGGCCTTGCCAGCGCGATCTTTGCGGGCCAGATCGGCGAGATCCAAGCGACCGCCGCGACCGGATTTGAGCTACAATGCATTGCGGCAGTCGTGCTGGGCGGCACCAGCATTACAGGCGGGCGCGGTTCCACCGTCGCCCCAGTGATCGGTGCCGTACTGGTCGGCGTGATCCTGAACGCGCTTACGCTGAACAGCGTCCCGGGTACGTTCGAGCAACTGGTCTTAGGCCTTTTGATCCTGCTCGCGATCTCGGTCGACGCCCTGCGGTTTCGCGCTTCAAGGAGGCTTTCGTGAGCCAGCCCACGACTCGCCTCACCGCACCCGTCGAGGCACCACCGCCACGGCGCTTCGTCTTCACTCGGACCCACGGGCTAGCCCTCTTACTCGTCGTTGAACTCTCCGGACTGGGTGTGCTCGTTCCGGGCTACCTCGACCCGAGCAGCCTGCTCGACACCTCGCGCACCTTTATTGAGACCGGCATACTGGCGCTCGGCATGACCTTCGTGATTGTGTCGGGAGGCATAGATCTCTCTATCGCTTCGCTACTGGCCCTCGTGTCGGTCGTTATGGGACTCTCCTATCAGGCCGGGCTTCCGCTTCCAGCCGCCATGCTGCTCGGGGTCGCGACGGGGATCGCGGGCGGCCTCGTCAACGGCGCGGCCGTGGCCTATCTGGGCCTACACCCATTCGTTGTGACGCTCGCTACCATGGCGATCTACCGCGGTGCGGCCTACGCCATCTCAAACGCGGCGGCGGTGTCGGATTTCCCGCCCTGGTTCGCCAGCATCGGGCAGTCATACATCGCGGGCGGCCTGGTGCCGGCGCAATTACCCGCCCTCGTGGTCGCGGCCCTGGCGTGCTGGCTGCTCCTCGATCGCACCACCTTCGGGCGCAGGGTCTACGGCATCGGCGCGAACGAACTCGCAACCCGCTTCTCTGGCGTTCCGGTCGAACGCGTAAAGCTCGCTATCTATGGCCTGATGGGCGGCCTCGTCTCCGTCGCGGCCATTATTCAGACGGCCCGGGTTTCAACGGCGCGCGCCAATGCCTCGTTGGGGCTGGAACTGCCGGTCATCGCGATGGTGGTACTGGGCGGCACCAAGATCACGGGCGGTGCCGGCACCATCCCGGGAACAGTGCTGGGTGTCTTGGTGCTGGCATACCTGCAGGACGGGCTGGTCTCTGCCGGCGTGCGCAATGATTGGGGGCTCGTCATCGTGGGCGCCTTCCTAATCCTCGGTGTGCTGGCTAACGAGTTTTTCCGTCGCGCGCCCCGCTGAGGCGGCGCACGGCTCACAAGATCCCGCCGCCTAGGCGGGCCGCCGATCCGGCAGCTTCGACCGGACAACATTGTTTTGGGGAGGACATTCAGTGTCAAACGACGAACGACGCCCGTCCGGGCTTCTCTATCCCACGCGCCGCCAAGCCATGATCGGCATCGGCGGCGGCCTGCTCGCCGGCACCTCTGGCCTGCTGAGCGGGCCCGCGTTGGCGGCCGGCCAAACGGTCGCCTTCGTGCCGAAATTCACGAGCGATCCCTATTTCGTGTCCGCGAACCAGGGCGCGCAGGAAGCCGGCAAGGAACTCGGCCTGACGGTCCAGTACAATGGGCCCGTGGATGCCAATGTCGCCGGCCAGGTCGACATCGTCGATCGTCTGATCCGGAGCCGAGTCGATGCGATCTCGATCTGCGCGCTCGATCCCACCGCACTCGCGCCGTCGCTAATGCGCGCCCAGCAGAAAGGCATAAAGGTTAACACCTGGGACGCGGACGTTAAGTCCGAGGCCCGTCAGGTGTTCCTAAACCAAGCGTCCTACGCCGCCATCGGCGAGACTATAGCCGACATTATGGCCAAGGGGGCCGGGACCTCGGGCGACTTTCTGATGGTGACCGGCTCGCTGACGGCCTCGAACATGCTGGCCTGGATGAAGGCCATCACGGAGACCGTGGCGAGAAAATACCCCGACATGCACATCAAGACGACGCTACTTGGCGAACAGGACATCGAAAAGGGCAAGAACATCACCCTCAATTACCTGCGCGCCAACCCCGAAACCAAGGGCGTGTTTACGGTGGACGGCATCGCCGAGGTCAGCGTGGCCGAGGCGGTAAAGCAGCTCGGGTTGTCCGGCAAAATTACCATCGCCGGAATTGGCGTTCCCAACTCGATCCGACCCTACATCAAAGACAGTGTCATTAAGGAAGCGGTGCTTTGGAGTCCGGTCGATATCGGCTATGCGGCCCTCTTCATTACCAAGGCACAGCTGGACGGCACGCTCGATCCGGCCAAGGGAGTGGTGAAAGCCGGGCGCCTCGGCGACCTCAAGTTCACCGCGAAGGACGAGATCTTACTCGGGCCGCCGCTGGTTTTTAACAAGGATAATATAGAAAAATATAACTTCTAAGCGTGCATCCCGCTCCTCAGGAGGGCTGCCCCGCAAGGGGGGCGCCTTCTGAGGGCGGCCCCGCGCGGATCAGCCGCCCACACTGTTCCAACCCCGGCCGGCGTCTCCGAAGGCAGTCCAGCCAGTCTCGGTGACGGCCACCGTATCCTCGAGCTTGATAAAGCCACGGCGGGGATGAAGTAGCGTGGTCTCGATGGACAGAACCATCCCGGCCTCGAGCGGCCTGTTGGCATGATAGGCCTCGTAAGGCACCGCGGATCGCCCCGTCAGCCAAGGGGCCTCGTGGCTGACGATGCCCATCCCGTGCGCCACGAAATCGAGCCGCTCGCGATGGGGCGAGCGCGCCAGCATTGCCTCGGGGGCCGCGAAAACGTCACCGCCCCGCGCCCCTGCGAGCACTGGTCCGCGGGCCGCCATCTGGATGGCGTTGATCTCCGCCAGCAGATCCTCAAGTTCCGCGTCGGGCTCGCCCAGGATCGCCATGCGGCAGAGATCGCCGATGTAGCCGCCGATGTTGCCGCCGGAATCGAGCGACAGGACTTCCCCCTCCCGCCACGCCTGCCCCGACGGGGCGCGGTTGAACGACTGCCCCATGGTGATCAAACAATAGTCGAACGTGACGCCGCGCACGGTCTCCTCGTAGCGGAGCGCCTCCGCGATGTTCGCCTTGGTGGCACCCTTCCCGTGCTGTCCGATCACGGCAAGCATAGCCTCGACAACTTTGGTCGACGCATCTTCTAGCTTAGTCAGCTCTGCCTGTGTCTTGACTGCCCGGAGCAATTCCAAGGGCAGCGTGGCCGACTCTAAGGATACGCCGGGCAAGCCGTCGCGAAGCACCTCGTAGGCGTCCACCGGCAGAAAGCTCGTCTCGATGCCTATGCGCCGCGCCCGAGGGGCGCAGTGACGCAGGGTCGAAACCGCGGTCGCGGCTGTCTGCCGCGAGGTCATGTTGTTGAAATGGGTGCTGTCGACCCAGAACTTGCCGAGCTCGCGCTCGTGGTCCTCCATGGGGCTGGCGATATAGGTCGCCTCGCGGGATCGTCCCTTGACGTAAACGAGGCACGGCAAGTAGCGGCTCAAGCCGTGCGCATCCATGTTGGCGTAGAAGAAGTAGCGATAGCCACCCAGCATGTACTGGATGTTGTGCTTGGACGTCACCAACACTGCATCGAGCCCGGCATCGTCCAGCAGTCCGTCAAGCCGGGCGGCATCAAACGGCACGTCAGGGAGCCGCGCCGCCACGATTGGCTGTTCCTCGACCGATTCCATCGTCATCTATCGTCCCCTTTCCGCCGGCTTTTCCAGCACTTCGCTGGTCAGGGCACCCAGCCCCGATCTCCAAAGCTTTCGATCACGCGCTCGACCTGCTGCGCGGCCAGGCGAAGGTCGTCGAGCAACGAGCCCTGCAGGTCGGCCGGCGTGCGACGCATTCGGTGCGAGGCGACGCTCATGGCGGCGATCACCTGGCCGTCCCGATCGCGCAGCGGAACCGCAACCGACAGCGTACCGTCCTCCATCTCGTCAATGGCCAATCCGTAGCCGCGCACGCGGGTAAAGCCAAGTTCGCTGCGCAACCGCACCGGATCGGTGATCGAGGCCGGCGCACGGGCGACCAGCGGCCGCAGCGCCAGGACCCGGTCGAGGTCAGGCTCCGGCAGACAGGCCAGCAGCGTCTTGCCGCTCGCCGAGCAGTGCGCCGGCAAGCGGTCGCCGACACCAAGGCGGGTCGTGAATATTCGTCGCGTCGCGTCGCGGCAGACGAACAGGGTATCCGGTCCGTCGAGGACGGAGACCGAGCAGGGCTCGTTTAACCGGTCCGCGATATCGATCACATACGGCGCTACGCTGGCCCACACTCCGCCACTGCGGATAAGGCCCGCGCCTAGCTGGAGAACGTGCGCGGTTAGCCAAAACAGCGTGCCGTCCGACCGGACATAGCCGAGTTCGCGCAAGGTTAGTAGCAGACGCCGGGCGGCGGCCCGACTGATCCCTACCCGTTCGGCGGCCTGGCTGACCGAAAGCGACGCGGCCGAGTCAGACAAAGCGCCGAGAAGATCGAGTCCGCGCGCCAGCGTTTGCGAAAAGTCCGGCTTGGCAATCTGCGGTTTCAACATGCAAACTCCTTTTGCGCGATTATCGCACAAATGTGCGAAAAATTGACGTCGTGGTCAAGCCGTGCCATTTTTTTTTGTTTCGAGAGGCGAACGGGGAGATCGCGGCATGGCGGAGTGGCTCAAGCGGGGGATGGACGTGCAGCAGGCTCGCGCGGCCGACCGGCAGGTGCGCACGGTCGTCGAAGCCGCCCTTACCGATATAGAGGAGCGCGGCGAAGAGGCGGTCCGGGCCATGTCGGTCAAGTTCGACGGCTGGAATCCGGCAAGCTTTCGCCTGAGCGAGCGGGAGATCGAGTCCTGCCTTTCCCGGCTGTCCGGCCAGGCGCTGGACGACATCCGATTTGCTCAAAGCCAGGTTCGCAACTTCGCCCAGGTGCAGCGCTCCGCCCTGCGCGATGTCGAGACCGAGACGCTGCCGGGCGTATTCTTAGGTCACAAGAACGTACCGATGCGCTCGGTCGGCTGCTACGTGCCGGGCGGCAAATATCCGCTGCTGGCATCGGCTCACATGTCGGTCATCACCGCCAAGGTGGCAGGCGTCGCCCGCGTGATCACCTGCGCGCCGCCCTACCGGGGCGAGCCGGCGCCGGCCATCGTGGCGGCCCAGCACCTCGCCGGTGCCGATGAGATCTACGTGCTCGGCGGTATCCAGGCGATCGGCGCCATGGCGCTTGGCACCGCCACGATCGCGCCGGTCGACATGCTGGTCGGCCCGGGCAATGCCTATGTGGCCGAAGCCAAGCGCCAGACCTTCGGACACGTCGGGATCGATCTTCTGGCCGGCCCGACCGAAACCCTGGTCATCGCTGACGACTCGGTGGATGGCGAGATTTGCGCCATCGACCTGCTGGGGCAGGCGGAGCACGGACCCAACTCGCCCGCCATCCTGCTCACCGTCTCGGAGAAGCTGGGTCGCGCCACGATTGAGCAGATCGAGCGTCTCCTCACTATCATGCCGACCGCCGCGGTGGCGGCCAAGGCTTGGGCCGATTACGGTCAGGTGATTGTTGCGCGCGACTACGACGAAATGCTTGCGGTCGCCGACGACATCGCCTCCGAGCACGTGCAGGTGATGACCGACCGCGATGGCTGGTTTCTCGACAACATGTCGAACTACGGCGCGCTGTTCCTCGGCCCCCGCACCAACGTGGCCTACGGCGACAAGGTCATCGGCACCAACCACACCTTGCCGACCATGAAGGCCGCGCGCTACACGGGCGGACTCTGGGTCGGTAAGTTCCTGAAGACCTGCACCTACCAGAGGGTCGAGACCGACGAGGCGTCGGCGCGCCTAGGCGAGGTCTGCTCGCGGCTCTGCGCGCTCGAGGGGTTTTCGGGCCATGGCGAGCAGGCCAACGTCCGGGTTCGGCGCTATGGCCGCCGCAATGTCGAGCCCTACTCCGCCGTCGATGCCCGGTGAGCCGATGAGCGAGGCTTATCCCCGCACGCCATCGCTGCGGCTGGATGGCCGCAGCGCGGTCGTGACCGGAGCCGGTCGCGGCCTGGGGCTCGCGGCGGCACTCGCCCTCGCAGATGCCGGCGCGGTCGTTACCCTCGTGAGCCGGACGACGACTGAGATCGAGGCCGTGGCGCAGGAGATCGAGCGGCGTGGCGGCACGGCGGAGACCGTAACGCTAGACGTCGGCGACCGCGACCGTTGCGCGGCCGTGCTCGGCGCGGTGGGCCCCTTCGACATCCTCGTAAACAACGCGGGCACGAACCGGCCGGCACCGTTCCTGAATGTGTCAGCAGGCGACTATGACGCCGTGTTCGCGCTCAATGTCAGAGCGGCGTTCTTCGTGGCGCAGGCCGTGGCGCGCCACATGGTCGAGGCCGGGCGCCATGGCTCAATCATCAACATGTCGTCGCAGATGGGACATGTGGGCGGTCCCGGCCGGACGGTCTATTGCGCCACAAAACACGCCATCGAAGGTCTTACCAAGGCGATGGCGGCCGAGCTCGGCCCCAAGGGGATCCGGGTTAACAGCCTATGCCCGACCTTCATCGAAACACCGCTTACCGCCCCGTTCCTGGCTGACGCAGATTTTCGGGCCTTTGCGCTTGCCAAGATTAAGCTCGGCCGCATGGGGCGCTTAGACGACATTATGGGCGGGGTCGTGTTCCTGGCCTCCGAGGCCTCAGCCCTAATGACCGGCGCCGCCCTGATGCTCGACGGCGGCTGGACGAGCACGAGCTGATCTCCCGTTTTAAGTTCGGATGGAGCCCATGAACAATCGCAAAAAGGTCCTCGTCATCCAGCGTATCGCCCAACCGGCGCTGGACCTGTTCTCGGCGCGGGACGACATTGAGGTCGAGGTGCTGACCGACACCAGCGCGACCAACATCGCGGCGCACGTGGGCGACGCCGACGCAATTACCATCCGGGACGCGCCGCTGCCTGCAGAGGCGCTCACGGGCGCCCATAAACTCAAGATCATTTCGCGCCACGGCGTCGGCTACGACAACTTACCGCTTGCCTTCTGCACTGAGCGCAGCATTCTAGTAACGATTATCGGTGACGTGAACGCCGTCGCGGTCGCAGAGCATACCTTGTACCTGATGCTGGCGGTGGCCAAGAACGGCATCCGGTTTGACCGCGCCGTCCGGGCGGGCGATTTCGGTATCCGCGGTCGGAAATCGACGTTCGAGCTGCGGGGCAAGACGCTGCTGCTCGTTGGCTATGGCCGCATCGGCCAAGAATTCGCGGCCCGCGCCCGCGCTCTTGGCATGTCGGTCGCGGCTTACGATCCGTTCGTGGATCGAGCACGCTTTCCCGACGTGCGGTTCTTCGACACTCTACACGAAGCTCTGGCAGAGGCCGACGTCGTATCGCTGCACGTGCCGCTCGGAGACAAGACCCGCAACCTCATCGACGTGCTCGCGCTGGCCCGAATGAAGGACAACTCGATTCTCATAAACGCCGCGCGCGGCGGTTTAATCGATGAGGCGGCGTTGGTGTCGGCTCTTGAGGCCGGCCGCCTGCATGGCGCTGGGCTCGATGTGTTCGCCCGCGAGCCCCCGGCCGCCGATGATCCGCTGCTCGGCCGCGAGGACATCGTGTTGAGCCCGCATTGTGCGGCCCTCACCGCCGACTGTCTGGTCGACATGGGCAAGGCGACCGTCCGCAATGTGCTGGCCGCCTTCGATGGAACACTCGACCCGCGTTTGATCGTGAACCGTTCTTTGCTTAAGTGAAACCGCCTTGACACGGTCTACTTCACGACGGTTTTCCGCTTACGGAAGTCCTGACGAGAGGGAGGCCTCTATTACACTGGGTCGAAGGAGTTCATGGAAGCGAGAAAACGGCGTTTGGCCGGCGACAAGGCTCGAGCCGCCACCAGCGTCAAGGTCAAGAACCTGCGCCGTGAGGCCGGCGCCCTGAAGGCGTGCGTGGCCGATCTGACGCTCGAAAACCGTCTGCTGAATAAAAAGCAAGATCGCGGATGGGGGCGACAACGCACGAGATACCCCGCATCCGAAAAGCTCGAAATTATCCGGATCGTCGAGCAGTCACATCTGCCGGCCAAGCGGACGCGGGAGAAACTGGGCATTGCGCGCCGAACCTTCTGCCGCTGGTTTGACCGCAATCTCAGCGGCGGTCCCGAGGCGCTAGAGGACCGCCCATCGGCGCCGGGCCGGTTCTGGAACCGTATACCGGTTAATATCCATGACCAGATGATCGAACTGGCGCTGGATAATTGCGAATTCTCGTCACGGGAACTGGTCGTCCGTTTAACCGACGAAAGGCGATACGTCGTTTCGATAGCGATAGTCTATAGGCTTTTACAAGCCCACGACCTTATCACCAGCCCGGTGCGGTGCAGCGGGCGTTCGACCATGCCGCCCGCATAATTGTGGTGCGGTCGTAGGTGCTGGTTGGGGTGCGATAGCGGAGCACGTGGCATTCAACGCTGGTTTCCTAGTTCTGAAAACTAGAAATGCGCGTATGCCTTGTTCATATTTATCTAGTTATGAAACATCTATTCCGACACTCAGGAACCTGTTGCATGCTTACTACCGGGAACCAACTTAAGGCGGCTCGCGCTTTAAGTGGGATAGAACAGGCGGATCTGGCTGACAGAGCCAATTTGAATGTCAACACCATCCGCAGAATGGAAAAGGCCGCGGCATGTCCGATCGCTGGCCGGGCTGCCAACGTCCAGGCAGTTGAGCGCGCCCTAGAAGCCGCTGGCGTCGAGTTCCTGAACCATGGTCAGCCAGGCGTGCGGTTGAGAAAGGCCGATAAGTGAACAAGCCGGCGCGCTTTACAGTAACCGAGGTTCGCAGTGCTATTCGCGCAGCCGAGCGGGAGGAAATCGACTGAATTGTTGAAATCGCCTTGGACGGTGCGATCAAGATTTCCCGTCAGGCGACCAGCGAGTCAGCGCACAATGCGCTTGGAATAGCCGAGTTGCAGATCCGCCCAGACTATTTAATCGCGCTGAAGACGGTGCTGGAGCATTCTAGGCGGTAAGGACAAAGTGCCTGAGCCACAAGCGGATCGAAGCGACGAGGACGAAGCCGAGGAAGCTCTCGGCTGTCTTGTCGTATCGTATCGCCAGTCGTTGGCTGTGTTTAAGCTTTGCAAAGCAGCGCTCGACCGTATTGCTCAGGGCATAGATGTGACAGTCGATGACGGGCTGGACCTTACGGTTACGATTGGGGGGGATGACGGCGGCGACGTCTCTGGCTGCCAGATCGCAGCGGATGAAGTCGGCTCGTATCCCTTTTGACGGACTTCCAGAGCCGCTCGACGGAGACGTTTTCGCGCCAAGCGCCCCTGCCGTCCATGCTGATCTTGATCTCCTTGGAGAGCAGGAACTTCATGAAGTCGATACTGGTGAACTAAAAACCCTGCTTCGTGTTGGAGACGTCCGTCGCTCCGAAGCGGGCCAGACCCTCCTCGACCGCCTCGATCGCCATGCGCTTCGTCAGCGTGGCGATTGACGCGGCCGACGGTGATGCCTTCCCCAGCAAGGAGGTCGTGCAACATGCGGCTGCTGGCGAAGGGATACTCAAGATGCAACTCGTCGATCCGCCGCATCAGCGCGAGACCGGCAGCCGGGACCAGGCGCGGCAGATAATAGACGCTGCCACGGCTGATGCCGAGCTCTCCGGCCTGCCGGGCAACCGGCAGATCAAGCGAGCGCTCGATCATCGTCTCCTGCTCGGCAACAGTCCGGCCTTGTCGAGCGCGCCTTCCCAAAAATCGTTGGCAAATGTCAGTCCCGATCTTGGCATGCAGCGTCTTCACGTCGATGACAGAGGTGGCGGCGATGGCTGTCGTCTCTGATCCGACGACGCCAGCGGTGCCCCCAAAGGCTGTGAGCGCCATTGCGTGATCTGATTGGGATGCACGTCGAACTGTTGCGCCAGTTCCGCCAGCGTCTTCTCGCTAGGCACGGCCGCGAACGCCACCTTCGCCTTGGCGGCCGGGCTGTGGTTCCGCCTGGATCTCTTCCTCATCGTCTTGATCTTCCCCCGCCTTCACGGACACCTGTGATACGCTCCTTGCGGGCGGCGAAGGTGTTTGATGGCAAAGACGAGACGCGAGTTCAAACGTGAGGCATTGGCCTTGCTGGAGAGCAGTGGCTGCCGGTAGATGCAGATCGCGGCCAAACTCGGGAGATCCAACCCTCCATGCTTAGGCAGTGGCGCACGGGGCTAATGCGTGGCTCCCCACCGCTGCGGGCAGCAGGAATATCGGTAACCGCATCCGCGAGGCCGGTGGCTTCGCCGTCCGACCACGCGGCTTAGATCGCTCGCCTGCGGCGGGAACTCGACCGGATGCGCATGGAGCGCGACGTCTTAAAAAAAACGATGGGCATCTTTGCGGAAATGCTTAAATGACGTTTGCTTTCATTGAGCAGCATGCGAGCACTTGGCCGGTGCGTCTCATGTGCCGCGTGCTCGAAGTCTCTGATAGCGGCTACTACGACTGGCCGTTTCGTCACGAGAGCGCTCGATCGACGTCCAACCGTCGCCTTTCCGACGACGTCCGCCGAGTCCATGCCGTGCATAACAGACGCTATGGCTCGCCTCGGGTCCATGCCGCCCTGCGCGCAGAATGGTGAACGGCCAGCCGAGGGCGGGTGGAGCGTCTGATACGCCATAGCATCTGCGCCCTGGCGGGGCGTCGATACTGGTTTTGCAAGACCGACATCTGGCACGACCTGCCGATTGCGTCGAACCTCCTGAAGCAGCAGTTCTCCGCCGCGCTGCCAAACACGGTCTGGCTCGCCGATATCACGTACCTGCCGACCGGAGAGGGTTGGCTCTACTTGGCCGCCGTCCTTGATCTTGCCACCCGCAAGATCGTCGGCTGGTCCAAGCGCGGCACATGCGGACCGAGCTGACCTCGGATGCCCTGATGACGACCTCCCAACGGCAGCGACCAGGGGCCGGCGTCATCTGTCACTCTGATCGCGGCAGCCAATACGCCGCCGAGGCTACCGAAAGCAGCTCGCCCACATGACGACGACGCCTTCCATGAGCCGGACCGCCTGCTGCTACGACAATGCCCCAATGGAAAGCTTCTTCAATACTCTCGGGGTCGAACTCGTCCACCAGCGACGCTGGGCGACCCGGAAGGTGGCCCGACGCTACCTGTTCGCTTACATCGAAGGCTACCACAATCGGCAGCGGATACACTCGGTAGTCGGCTACATCACGCCTGAGCAGGCCGAAAGGAAGGCAAGCTAAACCCCGTGTCCGCGAACCGGGGAAGATCACCCTGGCCGCCTTCAGACAGACAATCCACTAAGCCCACTGTATAGATACGCCGAACCACCTCTGTCTCGCGTTCCCGCTTCGAATGGACAATCTACAGGCACCGCCTGCGGGATCATCGTCTCGACAAAACCCGCTGACCATGGCTCAGATTCGTGTCTTAACCCCGCCGCTTCGATGGTTAATCCTTGGCATCGGCAGCGACACACGAGGGGCAATCCGACCATCCATGCATCATGCACAAGCCTCCAAGGGGATCGTTCTCAAACAAACTCTCATAATGCGTCACTGCGGCGGCGGCGTGTGTGGTAATGAACCCGTCCAATCAAGTTGAGCAGGATCTGAGCCGCCAGAATGGCAGTGGTACCGGTGTGGTCGTAGTCCGGGGCGACTTCGACGAGATCGATTCCGACGATGTCATGACCACGGACCAGTCCGTCGAGAAGTTCGAGAACTTCGTAATAGAGGAACCCGCCATGGCTCGGTGTGCCGGTTCCAGGGGCTATGGACGGATCGAAGCCATCGATGTCGATCGTGATGTAGAGCGGAACACTCTTAGGCACACGGGCCACCATCGCGTCAGCCCCGAGCTTCCGGGCTTGGCGCACCGACAGGATGTCCGATCCCATCGCGCGCGCCGCCTCATAACCATCCTTTGCGGTCGAGGAGACATTGCGAATACCAATCTGGGTGAGGCCAGACACCCACGACCGTTCGATGGCACGCCGCATTGGGCTGCCATGTCCGAAGCGGACGCCGTGCCGCTCGTCCACGAAGTCAAGATGCGCGTCGATCTGCACAATGTGAATCGGCCCTCGTCCCTCGAAGGCTGCGATGCAAGGAATGTTCACTGAATGGTCGCCACCGAGCACGATCGGAAGAGCGCCAGCTTCCAGGATGCGCCGCACGCCATATTCGATGTTCGCGTGGCTCTTGATCGTATCCGTGTGCACGATGTCGGCGTCGCCAAGGTCCATGATACGAACGCCGTCGAGATAGGTGATATCGTCCTCATGGTCGTAAGCGCCGGCATGGCCGAACGCGAACAGGGTCGAGGCATCGCGGATCGCACGCGGTCCGAAGCGAGCGCCCGCGCGCCACTGCGTCCCGAAATCGAAAGGGGCGCCCAGAATTGCGACATCGGCGTCGATGCGGCTCCAGTCCGGCTGATAGGGCCGTTTACCGAAGGTTGCGATGCCGACGAAGGGGAGATCCAACCGTCCGGTGTCGTAACTGTGTTCGGCCATGCGATGATGCTTCCATGATTCAGTGTGGGGTAGCAACCCTACCTCCGCAGCAGTGTCGCCGTGCATGAGAAGTGCTGATCGGCGCATTTTGGCTTTTGATTAGAACAGGTCCCCTTGAGCTCCTAGTATCGTCACATCAAGTCTTAAATCATCGAGAGTGCCCCCCCGTGAACCAGTACGCGACCGCCATGTCCAACGACCTCCTGCGTCTTCAGACAATGCACAACGGCGAAAAGGCGGAGCCGACATTTTCGCAGGCAGAAATGGAGCGCCGCCAAAATGGCCTGCGCGGTGTCCTCGTCGAGATGAATCTCGATGCGGCACTCCTGACGTCTTATCACAACATTAATTATTTTGCCGATTTCCTCTATTGTTCCTTCGGACGCCGCTACGCTTTCGTCGTCAGCGCCTCGCGCGCCGTATCAGTGTCGGCGGGTATCGACGCAGGCCAGCCCTGGCGGCGAACGTTCGGCGACAACGTCACCTATACTGACTGGCGTAAGGACAATTATATCCACGCGCTGCAGCAGGAGCTGAAGGGCTGCAAACGTATCGGCATCGAATTCGATGACGTGCCTCTTGATCTGTTCCGACAATTTCAAGATGGTTTTCCAGGTGTCGAGTTCGTCGACGTGGGGCAAGCCACCATGTGGATGCGCGCCATCAAATCTCAGGAGGAGATCGCCTTGATCCGTGAAGGGGCCCGCACGGCCGATCTCGGAGGCGCGGCGATCCGTTCCGCGATTCGCGCAGGCGCGAGCGAGCATGAAATCGCCCTGGCCGGCACGCAGGAGATGGTACGCCATATCGCCGAAACTTTTCCACATGCGGAGCTGATGGATACCTGGGTTTGGTTCCAGTCTGGCATCAACACGGACGGCGCCCACAATCCAGTGACGTCCCGCCGCTTGCTCGAGGGCGACATCCTCTCGCTAAACTGCTTTCCCATGATCGCCGGCTACTACACGGCGCTTGAGCGCACTTTGTTCCTAGACCATGTCGACGATGCAAGCTTGCGGGTCTGGGAGGTCAATGTGAAGGTCCATCGCCGTGGCCTGGAGATCTTGCGGCCGGGCGCTCGATGCGGAGACATCGCGGCCGAATTGAACGACATGTATCGTTCGGAAGGCCTGCTGGGCTACCGCTCATTCGGCTACGGCCATTCCTTCGGCGTCTTATCGCATTATTACGGTCGCGAGGCGGGCGTCGAACTCCGCGAGGACATCAATACCGTTCTCAAACCCGGTATGGTCGTGTCGATGGAGCCGATGCTGACCATTCCCAACGGCCTGCCCGGAGCAGGCGGCTATCGTGAGCACGATATCCTTGTTTTAAGCCAGGACGGCGCCGAGAACATCACCGGATTCCCATTCGGACCGGAGCATAACATCGTTAAGGCATGATTTCTGCTACGCTCCAGATCTGATCGTCCTTAGGAGGCCGCAACTGCACGGCCTAGTAGCGAAGGACACATTTGGCTTGGACTTCATCGATGCGCAGCATTCCGACCGACCTCCTGCGCGCCTTTGTCACGATCATCGACTTGAAGGGATTTACGCGCGCGGGGGAACGGCTCGGACGCACGCAGCCGGCGATTAGCCTTCAAATGAAAAAGCTGCAGGACCTCGTCGGCACGGCGCTGTTCCACAAGGATGGTGGCGGAAGCAGCCTGACGGAGGCCGGCGAGGTGGTGGCCGGCTACTCGCGTCAGATCCTTGCGCTCAACGACGACATGATGTTGCGCCTGTCGAAACGGGACACGCGCGGCAAGCTGCGGCTCGGCATCACCAACGACTATGCCGACCACTTTTTGCCCAAACTGCTGACCGGTCTCACGGCTGACGGAATCGGTGTGACGTTCGACGTAACCTGCGACCTCTCGGTCGAATTGCTGAAAGGCCTCCGTGGCGGCCGCTACGACATGGTCGTGGCCATGACGCCTGACGGTCCTGCCGAGGGCGCCTTCATGACATGGCGCGAGAGTCTCACCTGGGCCGGCGGTCCCATGGCACCGCCGTTCGGCGAAACGGATCCCGTCCGCCTGGTCTGCTACCCGGAGGGCTGTCTCTATCGTCGCGCGATGCTGTCGGCGCTCCAACGGGAGGGTCGGGCCTTCGATGTCGTCTACGCCACCCCCAGCCAGACTGGCATCGAAGCCGCCGTGACGTCAGGGTTCGGTGTGACCGCGATTGCGACCCGCGTGCTGCCGCACAGCCTGCGCGCGCTCGGCCGCAGCGCCGGCTTGCCGCATCTGACCGACGTCGTCGTCGGCATCTATCTCAACGAGGCTAGGAACCGTTCGGTCGTGGCGCAAAGTTTCGCGGCGCGGCTCGCCGACATGTTCGTCGGGCGCACCGAGATCGAGGCTTGTTAACGGCAGGCATCTGTCGTCTGCACGCCTTACCGCGCCC
The DNA here is from genome assembly GCF_004323635.1 of Lichenihabitans psoromatis. Taxonomy (NCBI): domain Bacteria; kingdom Pseudomonadati; phylum Pseudomonadota; class Alphaproteobacteria; order Hyphomicrobiales; family Lichenihabitantaceae; genus Lichenihabitans; species Lichenihabitans psoromatis. The sequence goes on along the minus strand of NZ_CP036515.1, from coordinate 3,413,358 downwards.
GCCCTCGCGCCCCAAGCCACGCGACCAAAACAAACAGCATTGCCGACAAGCCAAGAAGCATCGTGGCCGCCGCCATGATCGTCGGGTTTATCTGGTCGCGGATGCCCGAAAACATCTGGACTGGCAGCGTGCGTTGCTCGGCGCTGGTCATGAAGAGCGCGACTACGACCTCGTCGAAAGACGTGGCGAAAGCGAAAACCGCACCGGCCACGAGACCCGGCAGAATGACGGGCATCGTGACTCGCAGGAAGGCCGAAAGGGGCGATGCGCCTAGCGAGCGGGCCGCCCTTGTCAGCGCTACGTCATAAGTCGCGAGCGTCGCCGTCACCGTGATGACGACGAACGGCGTGGCCAGCACCGTATGGGCGAGCACAAGCCCAGTGCGCGTGTTGGTTAGCCCAACATGGCCATAGAGCAGATAGTCTCCGACCGCCACGATGACGACCGGCACGATCATGGGCGCGATGAGGATCGCGTTAACGGTCCGCCGGAATGGAAAGGAGGGATGCGACAGCCCCAGCGCCGCCATAGTGCCGAGCGCCGTGGATAGGATCGTCGTGAAAGCGGCCGTGATCACGCTGTTGTTTAAGCTCGCCATCCAGCGGTCGTCCCCGAAAAAGTCGCGAAACCAGCGAAGCGAGTACATCTTTACCGGGAACGAGAAGTACGGATCGTTCGAAAACGACAAAGGAACGACGATGAAGAGTGGTGCAATCAGGAAAAGGAGCACGAAAGTAACGACAACGATGAGGCCGGACCGGGCGAAGCGCTCTGGCGGCTGCGAATAAGAGGAAAGGCCGAGCACGGTCATGGCGGTCACCCGAGCTTGAGTTTTTCGATGCCCACGATCCTGAGGAACAGTCCGTAGATCAGTAGTGTAACCGCAAGCAGGACCACGCCGAGTGCGCTGGCGAGGCCCCAGTTGAGGTCTCGGTTGATGTAGACAGAGATAAAGTTGGAGACCATCTGGTCGGTCGGGCCACCCACCAGAGCAGGCGTAATATAGTAGCCGAGAGATAAAATGAAGGTGATCAGGCAGCCCGCTATGACGCCGGGCATCGTCTGGGGGATGTAGATCCGCCAGAAGGCCGCTATCGGTGGCGCCCCAAGCGACCGGGCTGCCCGGAGTTGGGCAACAGGAATGGTCCGCATGACACTCGCGATCGGTAAAATCGTGAACGGCAACTGGATATGGGTCATCGCTACCACAGTGCCAAAACGAGTGAAGATCAGTTGCAAGCGCTCGGAGATCAGGCCCATGCCGATCAGCAGATCATTGATGACCCCGTTAGATTGCAACAGCACCACCCAGGCCGTGGTCCGCACCAGCAACGAGGTCCACAGGGGCAACAAGATGCAAAGCATCATGATAGCCCCGAGCAGCGGCGGCGCAAGCATGAGCGCATAGGCGACGGGATAGCCGAGCAGCAAGGTCAGCAGCGTCACGCCCGCGGCGACCAGAAGTGTGCGGCCCAGAACCGCGAGAAAAATGCGCTGGTCGGGCACGACCCACGTAAGGTCGCCGTTCGGCGATTGCTGAAGGTCGACAGCCGTCAACAAGTAATATGGTGTAAACCGCGCGCCGTCCCGCCGGATGATGGCCCAAAGCGCCGGCTTGCCCCAGGCGGGATCGCTGTCAAGGAATTTTTGGCGCCAGGGTCCTCCCGGCGATCCGGCGGCTAGGCGCGAGCCACCCATTACGATGCTGCGCATGCCGGGCATTTCGTAGTTCAAACGTTTGCCGAGCAAAGCGGCAGTTCGCGCCCTGCCGGCGACAGCTAGATCGTGGGCCAACGCGGCGAAGACGGGCTCGTCCGGAACTACGGTGTCAGGCGCGGCGGCTAACGCCCCCAGCGTGTCCGGCAAAACGCTCCGCGTCTCAGGATTGTCGACGGCGGTCGCAAACAAGGCCGCGATCGGCACGACAAAGGCGATGGCCAGGAACGCGAGGAGCGGCAGGGCGAGCAGAAAGGCCGCGCGGCGCGCAGGCCGGCTCGCCCGCTGGATCGCGCGTTTGATGGAGGGTGATTTGGCGGGGCTATGAATGGCGAGGAGCATCCTCTCAACCTTCCAGCAGGCGGCAATCGGCGATCGCGCATCCGAGGGCAACGGACTCGCCGCGGGCGAAGGAGCGACGTAGAGAAACGGGAATACGCGCCACGACCGGCTTTTCCCCGCCGACATCTACGGAGAGGCGGACATGGTCGCCGAGGTAGAAGATGTCGCTAATTGACCCGCTCAAGAGGATCGACGATCCGCTCGTCGCGCCGTCCTGGATAAAGAACCGTTCGGGACGGATAGCGAGAAGAGCCCTCCCACCGGCTGTTACCCCGGCGGCGTTGCGCGTTTGTAGACGAGAGCCGTCACGCAACGTCACCGTGGCGACCCCTCCGCCCGCTGCCGCGACCGTCACGGGCATCAGATTATTCTCGCCGATAAAGCTGGCGACAAAGCTGTTTGCCGGCTGCTCGTACAGCACCTCGGGGGTCGCCAACTGCTGGACGCGGCCGTCGTTGAAAACCGCGATGCGATCCGACATAGTCAACGCCTCGGATTGGTCGTGCGTCACATAGACCATGGTGATGCCGAGCATGCGCTGAAGCAGTTTGATCTCAACCTGCATATGTTCACGCAACTGCTTGTCGAGCGCACCAAGAGGCTCGTCCATCAGCACGAGCGTCGGATCGAAGACAAGCGCCCGGGCTAGCGCCACGCGTTGCTGCTGGCCGCCGGATAGTTGGCTGGGCTTTCGCGACGCGAGGTGGCCGAGGTGGACCATATCAAGGGCTTTCACGACCTTTTCGGCCGCAGCGGCCCCCTTTAAACCACGATAACGCAGCGGGAAGGCGATGTTCTCGGCCACCGTCATATGCGGGAAGAGCGCGTAGCTCTGAAACACAAATCCGATGTTTCGTTTTTCTGGTGCTAAGCGCTCGACCGGCTCGTCGCCTAGAAAGATGTGACCGAAGGTCGGCTCTTCAAACCCGCCAAGCATCATCAGCGAAGTCGTTTTGCCGGAGCCTGACGGCCCCAGCATTGTCATAAACTCGCCCTTGCGGACCGCAAGGTTGAGGTCTTCGACGACAAAATGAACCCCGTCGTAGGACTTTCGGACCCGCTCGAAGCGAACGAAGGATGTCACGTCCGCGATCGCTTCGGGGCTGCCGGGTTTCGGCGCCTGCGGCATCGGTCGGGACGCAATCATGTGGTTCTCCAGAGTCGCTATACTTGCCGGCGTCTTCGGATGCTTGATTCGCGCCGCTACTGCGCCAGCCAGGTCGTGAACCGCTTGCGGATTTCGTCTCCCTTGTCGGCCCAAAAAGCGTTATTGATCGTGATCGCTCCCGTCATGTTCTGCGGACTCGTCGGAAGATCTGGCGCGATATCGGGCTGCACGAAGGCAGCGGCTGTCTTGCGTACCGGACCGTAGGGGATGAACTTCGTAGTGTCGGCGAGAATTTTTGGCTCAACCGCGAATTTAATGAAGGCCAGCGATGCATCGGGATGCTTGGCCCCTTTTGGGATGACCCAGAGATCGCTGTCGAGAATCTCGTGATCCCACACGATCCTGAACTTTCGCCCTTCCTTGTTGGCGTTGAAGATGCGGCCGTTCCAGGCGGTCGTCATGGCAACCTCGCCGGAGGCGAGAATTTGGGGGGCCTGGGCACCCGCCTCCCACCAGACGATATCCTTCTTTATCGTATCGAGCTTCTTGAAGGCCCGATCCACGCCGGCGGGTGTCCCCAGGACCGTGTAGACGTCGGCAGGCGCGACACCGTCTGCCATCAGCGCGAATTCAAGATTCGTGGCCGGGTTCTTCCACAATCCACGTTTTCCGGGGAATTTTTTCGTGTCAAACAAGTCGGTGATCTTTGTTGGGCCCTCTTTGGTCTGAGCCGTGTCATAGGCCAGCACGGTTGCGTAGACGATACTACCGACCCCGCACTCGGCTGAGGTGCCCGGCAGCCATTCCGACCGCGGACCGATCATGGCCCAGTCGATCGTTTCGAAGATGCCTTCGTCGCAACCCTGCTGCAGAGTGGGGGCATCAACGTCGATCACATCGAGAGTCGTGTTGCCAGAATCGACCATTGCTTTAATCTTTGCGATCTCGCCGCCGTATTCCTGCTCGACGATCTTGACGCCCGTCTTTGCCGTGAACGTATCGAAGACTGCGTTTCTCTGCGCGCTTTGATAGGCGCCTCCAAAGCTCATGATCGAGAGGGTGGACTCGGCAAAGGCTGCGTTCGCAGAAAAGACCGTCAAGCCGGCAGTAAACGCTAGCATCAATGGCGTGGTCCGTGCCGTCATATCGATATCCTTTCAAGTCCATCGAAGGCAAAGCAAACGTCTGTTTTGAATTGCCTGATAGTCCGTGGTAGGCTGCCCATGTCAATCAATGAAATGAGAAGACGTTATGCCAAGATAACGCTCGCAAATGTCGCCTAAATGGTGGGACTGTTGCGCGTTTTAATGTCTTTCTGCACTCGAATTGTCCAATCGAGTGGCTTCCTCGTTTGATGTGGCTCTATTTGTCTGCACAGCTTTGTGAGCTGGGCTGGTCGCTCTTAATGGACACGCCGTACTCGGCCACCAACTGCTCAACGCAAGCCCGACGGCCGGTTGGACTTAGAAGGTTCCCGAGGTGGATTCCTTCAGGATCAGCTTCTCAAGCGTCAGGTCCGACACAGCCCTGTTGTTGCCCTCGGTGACGGATTTAGGCGGTGGCAGAAGCGCGGCGATGACCTGAACCACGGGCGACCTCCACGAAGTCGTCGACTGGGTTGCCGCTCGCATCGAGGCTCAGCAGCCTGAAGGAGATGTCTTGGGAAGCTGCCGGAGTTCAGCGTGTACTCACCTTTGAGCACCTGAGGCGTCCTGCTCCACAGCACCAGCTTGCCGATCGCATAGGTGAAGGGGCTTCCGGCCACGCCATAGCCGTCCGCCACGCCTTTTTAAGGCCGCTCGACGTCGGCGGACAGCAGGATGTCGAACGGCGCAGCCTGCGTGGTCTGCGTGCAAAGCTACCCGGACGACCCAAAGCTCAGCAGGGCGTTGTCGCCAGTCTTGTCTTCAAAGGCGATGCCAATCTCTTTTGCGGCCTCGGTGAAGTTGGCCGCCACGGCGACATGGGCCTCCGCGACCATCGCCAAACACGGCGAGGCCAAGCAGAAAGTGAGCGCGAACAAGGCGATGCCACGACAGTGGTTTTTCATTCGCAAAATCATAGTCTTAATCGCTCGTTACGCTGACATCCGAGGCCTTGATCACCACGATCGCACTCTTGCCCGTTTCGAGCTTAAGGTCATCGACGGCCTCGTTTGTGATAGACGAGGTGATCCGCTGCCCGCCTGTGTTTCGATCACCACATGAAACGTAGTCGCTCCCCCTGACCACGGAGAGAACCGTTCCTGACAGCTGATTTCGCGCGCTCAGCTTCATCAAGTTTCTCCTTCGATCGGCATGCGCGGATGGTGAACCGGGCGATACCCGGATTCACCATTTGATCTGCATGCGGGTCACGAAAGCGTCGCTCTCGACCTTGCGGCCAGCCGCGACTGAGAAAGCGGCGGATCTGTCCAGCCATGCACGTAGTCGGCGAGTACACGTACGTTCCGGTCGGGGTACCAACCGACGCCCGCCGTCACATCCTGCTCCGAGCCACCAAGCACGCCTGTCGACTGCCGGTTCAGGGCGCTGAAACGCGCCGGGAGCTCGAATACACCGATGCACCTCGGGAGATACGCCGGCCGTCTTCCACCTTGACGCCCTGCAGCACAGCCAAATCGGCGCCGTACGGGGTTGCGACACGGTAGGGATGCCCGTTGCCGTTCACAACCCAGGCGCCCTCCACATAGCCGCCCTGGAAGGACCGGTCGGCCCGACCGTTGCGACCCGTGACGTCTAGGTAGGTGTACTCGCCTTGGATACAGTAGGAGCCCAGCTGATAGAGCGCCTCGGCGTTAGCGCGCTGGATGGAATCGGCGTCGACCAGGGTACCGGAGGTGACGAGTGCACGCTCCAGGTAGTCTTCCGGCCGGCTGCTGACCGAGAAGGTCAGGCCGGTGAGATCCAGCGATCGATATGAGCCCGCCACCCCGAAATGCAGCAATTAGTTTTTTCGCGAATAGGGGCATAGGTGGCGCGATCGGTTGTCGAGCACGTCCAAGCCATGACTTGGGTGCCGGCTTCCTCACGGCTGCGCTCGCCGCGCAAATCACAAGGCCCATCGACCGCGTGACCTGACACGCGGACCCGGTCTTTTCCTGCTCGTTGATGGCGACGCGTCAATGCGCACGCTCGCGAGCCTTTCAGGACGTCTCCCATGCGATTATCCTCACGTACCTGCCCCGTGGCAGTTCTAACCAGGCTAGCGCTCGCTCCAACTCTTGCGGTGGTCCGCGACATCGTGACCGGCACGGTCCCGGTGACCTTCGATGTCGAGGGCATCGGCGCCAAGGCAAAGGTCCGGAACGACGCGGCGGGACATGACGGGCATTCGATGCCCGGCATGGACGTGGACTGAACGGGAGCGATCGACCATGTCCAAAGCCCTCCCCCTCGACGCCGCTCCGGCGTTTCCCTCCGCACGCTCGTCGCTCTACCGCTCCATCTGGCGCTGGCACTTCTATGCCGGGCTGATCAGCGTCCCCTTCATGATCCTGCTGGCCGTGACCGGCTCGATCTATTACTTAAAGAACGAGATCAACCACACGGCTTTCGCCTACCGCACCGTGGTCCAGGCGCAGGCCACGCCGATGCAGCTGCCCAGTCGCCTGACCGAGGAGGCGCTCGCCGCCGTTCCTGGTACGCGACTGAAATCCTATGCAGAGCCAGCGAGCCCGACCGCGTCGGCACTGGTAACGCTGAAGTGCGGGCGCAAGACGCTGGTCTACCTCAACCCCTATACGGGCCAGGTGCGCGACAAGGTGAACGCCGACACGGAGTTCATGTTCGTCGCACGCAAGCTGCACAGCCTCGTCTACTTCGGGGACTAAGCGAGCTACGTCATCGAGGCGGTCGGCGGCTTCGCGCTGATCCTGGTGGTCACCGGCTTCTATCTCTGGTGGCCCCGTAGGCAGGCCGGAGGCGTGGTCACGGTTCGCGGCACGCCGACCAAACGGATCTGGTGGCGCAACGTCCATGCCGTCACCGGCGCCTTCGCCGGGATCGTGATCTTTTTCCTGGCTGCCACCGGCATGCCTTGGTCGAAGTTCTGGGGCGCGCACATGCAGGACTACGTCAACCAGGCGGGGGTTGGTTACCCGGCCAAGCTCTGGGACGACGTTCCCTCCTCGACGGTGCCGATGAGCGAGGCCACGACCAAGCCCGGCTGGGTTATGGAAACGGCGCCCGTACCGGCCTCCACCCCGACCGGCACGGCTCCGATCGGGCTCGACCGGGCGGTCGACGAGGCCCACACGCTCGGCATTACGCGCGGCTTCGAGATGTCGGCCCCTGGCGACGAGACGGGTGTCTACACGGTAGCGATCTACCCCGCGGACCTCGGCAAGGAGCGGACGATCCACTTCGACTAGTATACCGGTAAGCCGCTTGTCGACCTCGCCTTCAAGGATTACGGCCCGATCGGCAAGGCGATCGAGTTCGGCATCAAAGTCCACATGGGGCAGGAATTCGGGTTGCTGAACCAGATCGTCATGCTGGCGACCTGCCTCGCCATCATACTGTCGTCGGTGGCGGCCGTGATGATGTGGTGGAAGCGCCGTCCGGTAGGCCGGGTCGGCGTGCCACCCTATCCCGCCGAGTCACGCGTCTAGCGCGCGCTCTGGATCGCCGCCGCCGCGCTCGGGCTGGCGTTCCCGATCACGGGCGCCGCCATCCTGCTCATGCTGGCCGTCGACCTCCTGGTCATCCGCACGGTCTCACCGCTCCGGCGCGCCTTCGCCTGAGGTCCCGCCGAGCGGTCACGCCTTGGCGGACTCTCCGGATGACACAAACGGCTGGCCCGTGGCTCGCCGAACTTTCCCCATCACCGACAGGAAACATCATGAACACGTTCGCACGCACCCTCGTCCTCGCCGGCCTCGGCCTCTTCGCCGCCTCCGCGCCCGTCTTCGCCCATGCGCATCTCAAGTCGGCGAACCCGCCGATCAACGGAACGGCCTCCTCGCCCTCCGAACTCGATCTAATGTTCTCGGAAGGGCTCAACCTGAAGTTCACGGGCGTCAAGCTAATGGGTCCCGACAAGGCCGCCGTCACGACCGGTGATGCCACGCTCGGTTCCAGCGGTGATACTACCCTGGTCGTTCCGGTCACCGGCACCCTTGCGGCCGGCACCTACATGGTCGCGTGGCACGCGCTCTCGACGGACGGGCACAAGACGACCGGCACCTACAAGTTCACCGTAAAGCCCTGATCGTGAGCACGGGTCCGCGACCGTCGCCGCGGCGCGGGCCCAAAACGTTTTTGTCGCCTCTCATCGCAACCGGATCACGCCCATGCGCTTTGCACCAAAGATGCTGCTCGCCGCCCTCGTCGGGGTCGTCTCCCCTGGACTCGCCCACGCGGCGAGCGATCTCGTCGCCATCGATCCCGTCTCGCGCGCCACGCCGGCCGGGGCGCCGACGGGCATCGGCCACATGACCATCGCCAACACAGGCGCGGTGCCAGATCGATTGGTTACGGCTTCGTCGCCGCTGGCCGACCACGTCGAGATCCATGAGATGTCCGTCTCGAACGGCATCATGACCATGCACCCCGTGCCGGGCGGCCTTGCCGTTCCGGCGCACGGCTCCGTCACGCTCAAACCCGGCAGCTACCACCTCATGCTGATCGGTCCTAAGCAGCCCTTCAAGGCCGGGGATACGATCTATGTCACGCTGACCTTCGAGCACGCCGGCTCCGAGCGGGTCGAACTGGCCGTCAAGCCGATGGGCGAGGTCACACCGCCCATGTCGAAGTAGCCGATTCATGCGCCGCATCCGACTTGTTGTCGCGCTCGCGCTTTGCACCCTCGCCGTCGTCGTGGCCACCCTCGTCACATCGGTTTGGTCGAACCAGGCGCCCGCGCCGGCCCTCTTGACCTTCGGCGGTCCGTTCACGGTGATAGACACCGAAACGCGCGCGGTCAGCCAGGCGGATCTCATCGGCCGACCGACGGTGCTGTATTTCGGGTACACCTACTGTCCGGAGGTCTGCCCAACGACCCTGCTGATGCTGACGACGGCAATGAAGCAGATGGGAACCGCCGCCGACGCCCTGATCTTCGTGTCGGTGGACCCGGGTCGCGACACGCCCGCGCAGATGAAGCTCTACCTGTAGTCGTTCGACCCTCGCATCCGTGGTTTCACCGGCACCGAAGCCGAGGTCGCGACAATCGCGAACGCCTACCACGTCTACTACAAGCGCGTGCCGGGCGAGGGCGGCAATGAATACACGATGTACCACAGCGCCACGGTGTTCCTGCTCGACCGCGCTGGCCGGCTCACCGGCACGATTGACTACGGCGAGGCTCCGGAGACCGCGCTGGCCAAGCTCAAGGCCTTGGCCGCTACATAGGACGACGCTGATTCACGCCCATGAACGGAGTCCCCCTGATGATCAACCCGTTCCGCCGCACCTTCCTGTTCGGCACGGCCGCGCTCGCGACCGCAACCACCCTCCGGCGCGCCAGCTCCCAGGCAGCGACCCAGCCTGTCGACTTTGGGGCCAAGCTCAACTATCCCTTCGCGGTGCCGCCGCTTCCATACGGCTTTGACGCCGATGAGTCATCGATCGACGCGCAGACGATGCAGCTCCACCACGACAAGCATCACGCGGCCGATGTGAGCAACCTCAACGCCGCCCTGAAGGACCATCCCGACCTTCACGACGTCGCGTTTAAGGACCTCCTCGCGAAAACTCAGACCCTGCCGGAAGCGATCCGGACAGTGGTGCGCAACAACGCCGGGGGACACGCCAACCACACGATGTTCTGGCAGGTCATGGGCGGCAAGGGGGGGGCGAGCCGACCGGCGATGTCGACACGACCATCGCCCGGGACTTCGGGTCGTTCGCCGACCTGAAGACGGCCTTCAACAAGGCCGCGACCGGCGTGTTCGGTTCGGGCTGGGCGATGGTGCTGATGGACGGCGACGGCAAGCTCTCCCTCGTCGCCCGACCTAACCAGGACGCGCCGCTGATGGACGGGCATCAGGTGCTGTTCGGCAATGACGTCTGGGAGCACGCTTACTACCTCAAGTACCAGAACCGCCGCCCGGACTACCTGACGGCATGGTGGGGCGTGCTCGACTGGTCACGCATCGGGGAGCGCTACGCGGCCGGCCGTGCCGACACGCTGTCGGCTTGAGCGCCCGTGCGAAAGTCGAGATTTTTACACGGGCCGCAGCAGCCGCATCGCGTTCAACGTCACCAGCACAGTTGCGCCGGTATCGGCCAGGATTGCAGGCCATAGCCCGGTAATTCCTATTACCGTCGTGACTAAAAACACCGCTTTGAGGCCGAGCGCCATGGTGATGTTCTGATGGATGTTGCCCATTGTGCGATTTGAGAGCGCGATCATGGCCGCGACATCGGCCACCCGTCCATGCAACACGGCAGCATCAGCGGTTTCGAGCGCGACATCGGTGCAGCCGCCCATTGCAATGCCGACATGCGCCGCTGCGAGCGCTGGCGCATCGTTAATTCCGTCGCCAACTTTGGCGACGATTAGTCCCTGATGTTTCAGATCATCGACGATGCGCTGCTTGTCCTGCGGCATCAGCTCCGCCCGAACCTCTATGCCGAGTTGTTTGCCAATGGCTTCAGCCGCGCGGCGGTTGTCGCCGGTCAGCATAATAACTTTGATGCCCGCATCGGTCAGCGTCTTGAGGCCTGCAAGCGCATCAGCACGGGGCTCATCGCGCATCGCGATTGCTCCAGCGACAATATTTCCCGCTAGCAGCACCGAAACCGTCTTGCCCACGCCGTTCAATGCTTCAATGCGTGCGGTCTGTTCCGGCGTGAGCGCAACCCGCTCGCCGGCGGCGGCCGCAGACCCGAGAAACAGATTGACGCCGCCAACGCGGCCGACGACGCCTTTGCCACTTAAGGCCGACGCTTCGCCTGCCGGGGGCACCGGCACTTTGTCGGCCTTAGCGCGTTTTAGAACTGACACTGCAAGCGGATGAGTCGAGCCAGTTTCAAGCGCCGCCGCCATCGATAGCACGTCGCGCTCATTCCGGCCGAAGGCCACAACATCCGTCACCTGTGGCTTGCCTTCGGTCAGGGTTCCGGTTTTGTCGAAACAGACTGCCGTGATCTTGCCAAGCTGTTCGAGAACTGCGCCGCCCTTGAGCAGGAGACCAAGCCGAGCGCCCGACGACAAGGATGCGGCAATCGCCGCAGGCGTCGAAATCACCAATGCACAAGGACAACCGATCAGTAGGATCGCGAGTCCTTTATAGACCCAAGCTCCCCACGCTTCGCCAAAAGCAAGCGGAGGGATGATGGCGACAAGAAACGCGACTACCGTTACGCCCGGCGTATACCAGCGAGAAAAGCGGTCGATGAATCGTTCGGTTGGCGCTTTGCTTTCTTGCGCTTCCTCCACCAGCTTAACAACGCGCGCGATCGTGTTGTCAGCCGCCGCCGCCGTCACGCGAATGCGCAGCACCGCGTCACTGTTAATTGTCCCGGCAAATACGTTGGCGTCCACGCCCTTTCGCACCGGCTTGCTTTCTCCCGTCATCAGCGCTTCATCGATCGCGCTTTCACCGGAGACAATCACACCATCAGCTGGAATGCGTTCGCCCGGCCGCACCAGCACGATTGCACCCACCGCCACAGCGTCGGCGGCTACTTCTTGGGTCTGACCATTGCGCTCGATCAGCGCCGTGCGTGGCACGAGCTTGGTCAGCCCCTGAATACTGGCGCGTGCCTTGCCGGCGGCGACTCCTTCCAGCAGCTCGCCAACCAAAAAGAGAAACACGACTGTCGCGCCTTCCTCGCCGGCGCCGATGATGACTGCCCCCCCGGCCGCGATCGTCATCAGCATTTCAATCGTGAAGGGTGAGCCGGCGATGGCGGCCATGATGGCGCGGCGGCCAATCGGGATCAGGCCGATTAACATAGCTGCGACAAAAACCCATTGCGCTATGGAAGGAACAGCCTTGCCAGCGCCGTAAGCAGCGACAAGCGCCGCGCCACTCGCGATCGTCAACAAGCCCTTTTTGCTTTTCCACCATGGCCGGGATGCCGAGCTGTGATCGTGCCCACCATCATAGTGACCGGCGTGATCGTGAGTGTGCGCGTTCTCGTTTGCGTTTGGAGCTTGTCCAGCGAGCGGCGTTAATGCGTAACCGAGACCCGAGACTTTCTTCGCGATCGAGACCAGATCGCTTGTGGCGTCGTGGTGCAAGGTCATGGTGCCGGCCGTCACTGATACCGACACGTCGGCCACGCCCGGCATTTTCCGCACAACCGTGTCGATTTTGGTCGCGCAGGCTGCGCAATCCATGCCTTCAACCCTGAAGCGGGTCTGCGTCGTTATCGCCGTCATCGCGCTATCCTTGTTCTATAGAACAGGATGCTACATCCTCTAGCGACTAGAGGAGCAAGCCCATGATGAAAGGTATTTCCATCGGAGAAGCAGCGCGCAGCAGCGGCGTGAAAGTCCCGACCATTCGCTATTACGAGCAAATTGGTCTTTTACCTGCCCCACCCCGCACCGAGGCAAACCGCCGACTTTACGAAAGCGGCGACCTGCGCAGGTTGGCATTTATTCGCCATGCGCGTGAACTGGGCTTCGAGATCGATGCCATCCGCACCTTGCTCACCTTGCAAGATGACCCGCACCAGCCCTGTGCGACCGCAGATGCCATCGCGCGCTCGCGCCTCATTGACGTTGAACAGCGCTTGGTCAGCCTGACCGCCCTCAAGACCGAACTACAGGCGATGATCGAAGGATGTAGCCATGGTCGCGTCGATCACTGCCGTGTCATCGAGACACTCGCCAATCACGGGCAATGCGTTAATCCCCATCATTGAGCGTGCAGAAATCAAGACTTTTACACTGCCCGGACATCCGAAAAAGATCAGGTGGTTGGACGGTGCGGAACACAGGTGGGAATGTCCGATTATGGAACCGGCTAGTGGGCGTTTGCCTGCCGTAACTGCATTGGCAGCTTTCCACCCATCTGGATCATTGCCACTCATCAGCGTCAATTGATAACATGCATAATACACATATATCCACCACTTGCCTTCGTGAGCTACACGGAGCCGTCCTCGATATCGTCGCTGTGATGAATCGGCCGCAGCGTGACGAAGCTCTGATCGGAGAGGCCGGTATTCCCCTCGACCGGGCCCTGTTTCCATTGTTGGTCGGCATAGAACGGTACGGACCGATTGGAGTGGTGGACATGGCCCATCGGGTCGGCCGCGACTACACGACCGTCAGCCGTCAGGTGGCGAAGCTCGAAAGCCTTGGCCTCGTGCAGCGTACAGACAGTGCCGCCGACCGCCGCGTTCGGGAAGCCAGCATCACGCCGAAGGGTAAGACGATGACCGAGCTTGTTGACGCCGCGCGCGATCGGATGGGTCGCGCAGTCTTTAAAACGTGGGACCTACAAGAGGTTGACGAGTTGGTGCGCCTGATGCGGAGGTTTGCAGATGCCGTAAAGGATGTGCCGCCCGCATCCGGTTGCTAAAAATCAGCGAGGCTGCCTGGTCGAGATTATCGTGAATATGTGTGTTTCTGGCTATTCGCCTTGGTCGGGATCATCGTGCGTAACTAAAGAATGATGCACCGCCCCTGTAGCGTCTGCGTGATTAGCGGGTTGGCCAGCGGAAAGTCGGGCGAAGGTCTGCTGCTTGATTGCTATCGGACAGGATTGTTGAACCTACAATTTTCGGCCCTTCAGCCATCGGCGACTTAGGCTGCTATCGATAGCTTCCGATAAGCGACATTCCCGGAGCCGAATAGCTTCTCTCGACCCTTTACGGACGTCGGGAGCGTTCGCCAGCGATCAACACCTCTCACCGAGCAGCGGTGGATGTAAAAACTCTAGAGCGGAAAAATAGGTCTCAACTGCAACCCGGCCGGGCGTCTATGAACCCCTCGGGGCCGTACTTCAAACGGTCGTAGCGTTGCGCTGCGTCGATCATCTCGGCGCTGCTCTCCACACCCAAAACGCCCGCGACTCCCATGCAAAGCGCCATCAGGGCGATGCACGCGAGGTCGATGGTCTCGATGCGCTCTGCTTCCTTTGGCAGCGGCTGGACGTCTAACCCCATTAGCAGTTTCCCTTTCACCTCCTCGATGTCGAGGTGCCGCTTCAACGCCGTGATGGACGGGTGGGCGGAATCGCGTGAGAGGTTCCTGTAGACCAAATAGGTGTGCTCGATCGAGGTATTCGCGACCGCGTCCCCCGGGTTCAGGAACGCCGGTTTGGGGGTGTGGTCCTTCATCCAGTCGATGCGGCTCTTCAGCTGCTTCACCAGTGGGTCGTTATCGCCCACCTCGGCCCGGTGCACCTGCCAGAGTACCTTGGTGGTGCCGATCTGGGCCATCTGCTCGTCGCGCAGCATTTCCTCGATGAAGCCGTCGCCCTTCTCAGCTAGGCCAACCACCAGGAAGAGGTTTTCGTAGCACGATCGGACTAGCGTCCGCATCTCCGGCACAAAGTCCTGTCGCGCCAGCGCCAGAATGGCCCGGAACGTGTTGTAGCTTCGGCTCAAGAGCGCGAGGGAGAGGACCTTTGGATCGTAGAACTCGCGCTCGGTGACCGGCACGTTGCCGGCGGCCTCGAACACTGTCATCGCCACCGCCGGTAGAGTTTCCGCATGGGCAATCCACTCGTCGACCGTCGCCATCGGGCATACTCCGTTCAGCCTGCAAGATAACAACTCCGCAGCTTAAACGCTAACTCCGTGCCCTCGGGAATAGGTCGCTCTCCGCTAGATGACCGACTTGGGAGTCGAGTTCCGACAATGACTACGGTCACGGGTGTATTAGAGTGCAAGGGTCAGTGGCTTTGATTGGCACAGAGATGAATGTCCGCTTTTCGCCTCCGCCCCTATTTCCACTTTCCACCCATCTGCGACTACGCCGCGGACAAATAGCTTCTGATAAGGGACATTCCCGGAATGCCGGATGGATGCTTTCGCCTCTTGCAAGCCATAGGACAATCCGGCTCCCTATTTTTGAAGCGGTCATTGCTAGCGTGCAGAGCCGATTGACACCAACGACCCGGCTCTGACAGGTGTATGCTCGGCAGGTGCCGCCAGCCGCTCGCGTCCATATGGACATGGTGAAGGCACTGAGTTCGGATCTTCACCGGATAGTCCGCCCGGCGATGTATCGGCAATGTGAGCCCCGATGACCATCGCCGGCGCGAGGAACTATCATGCCGACAATCGAACAAGCGAAAGCGATGGCTAAGCGGCTGCGATCAGCACTAGCTGTCAACGCGATAAACATTTCCCATGCCGCGAGCCTCGAACTGGTTGCGGCGGAACTCGGCCATCGAGATTGGAATGCAGCCGCAGCAATTCTCGATCCCCATCGGCCGGGCCAAGTGTCGTTCCGACAAGCTATCCCTATCCTGCGCATCTTTGATTTGGCGAAGGCCCGGGAGTTCTACTGTGACTTTCTAGGCTTTGCCATCACGATGGAACATCGTCACGAGCTTGGCTTGCCTGTTTATATGGCTATCGAGAGGGCCGGATTGGAACTTCACCTGACCGAGCATCATGGTGGTGCTAGCCCCGGATCAACGGCGTTCGTCTGGATGACCGGTGTACAAGCCTTTCATGCAGAACTGACTGCGAAGAACTACGGCTATGGCCGGCCCGGCATCGAGCGACTGCCGTGGGGAGATCAGCTACAGGTGCACGATCCATTTGGGAACCGGATCAGGTTCTGCCAGCGTCACAAATAAGCGAGTAGGCGACGGCGGCTTCCGGAATTTGCCCGTTCGAAAGCTGCCTCACTGCAAGCCCCCCTGAGCAGCCTTCCCACTCTCAAATTGCTTCTAATAATGGACATTCCCGGAAGTAAAACCGGCCGCCTCAAAGTATGAGCGGACCTCACGCTTATTTTAGTGCCAAAATCGAGACTCTTGCGCCGACGCGCAACAGTGCGATGGCTTAACGCGATGGGTCAGGTCTGGGGCGTGCGCTACAAATTCATCTCAGCACGGAACCGTCCGGGTGTGACGCCGACCACTCGCACGAAGGCGCGGGAGAGGTTAGCTTGGGACGAGAAGCAGCAGATCGCCGCGATCTCGCTGAGCGATCGATCGGTTTCGCGCAGCAACCGCTTTGCCAGAGCGAGCCTGCGGCCAGAAACGTAGCGGTGCGGCGGGTCGCCCGTCGCCTGTCGGAACGCGCGCGCGAAATGGAAAGGGCTGAGGCACGCGACGGCGGCAAGCTCATGGATCGAAAGCGCTCTGCCCAGATTATCCTCCACATGGGCAAGCACCCGACGCAACCGGATCGAGTCCAGTCCTCGTCTTGCCCCGGCTGTGGCCGGTCGCTGGCGGACCCCAATTCCGTAATTAGCGACCATCCGCTCGGCTAGACTGAGCCCGATGGTCTCGATGAGGATCGAGGCACTCGAGGTCTCTTGGAGGAGTTCGCGCGCCACGATCGCGCCCATCCAATCGAGGGAGCGATCGCAGATGCCGCTGACATAATGAATATTGGCAGGATCGAAATACGGCAGATGATCTTCCCTGGAAATATCCTCGAATAGGCGACGCGACAGATACAGATGCATCACCTCCGGGATGTCGGCTGTCACATACGTGGCTTCCTCGTGGGTTGCGGCTGGAATGACGAAGGTTGTTCCCCGCATGGCCGGCGCGTGCTGGCGGACGCCATGTGCGGCGCGGTGAACGTTCGAGTGACCATCGCCGTCGAGAATCAAGGTGAGTTCGGCATCTTCTGTGACGAAGGCGGGAATGGGCCCCGCGCAGTGGCTGCGGATGTCGACTGCGAGGGCCGGCCAGTCTCGCGCCGCCGAAGAGGCGAGCAATCGCGACTCCGTGAACTTCCTTTCGCCATGACCCTGCACAGGAACACCTCAACGACCACAGCAACCCGGGAAAACGATTGCGCAAGCCAGGAGATTAACACTCGTCCCAACACTCTGCATGATCATTTCGAGCAATTGCATAGGGGGCACCATGCATTTCGAGACTTTGAAACGGGCAAACCGCAGTGTGGGTTGGCGTCTTCTCCTCGCGGGCGGTCTTCTGGCATCAGGGATCGCCGTTCCGGCCCGAGCCGCAGATCCGGCCGACCTGCCCGCCAGGCTAGTTGCAGACCTGCACGCGACCTTCGGCAATAACCATGCGCGTGCCATTCACGCCAAAGGCATAGTGTTGACCGGCATCTTCAATCCTGCGCAGGGAGCGAGCGCGATCAGCGAAGCCGCTCTGTTCAAGAGCCCGTCGCCCGTCATCGTCCGTTTCTCGGACTTCACTGGCCTTCCCGCAATTCCCGACAACGACGGCAACGCCAATCCGCGCGGCCTGTCGATCAAGTTCGGTACGGTCGACGATGCCAGCCTCGATATCGTGGCACACAGCTTCGACGGCTTCCCGGTCTCCAACGCCGCCGATTTCGGACACCTGTTCAAAGCGATTGCTTCGAGCGGGCCCAGCGCCACGAAGCCGACTGCGCTTGACCGGTTCCTCGAGACTCACCCAGCCGCCAAGGCGTTTCTCTCCAGCCAAAAGTCGCCGGCAAGCTTCGCCACGACCAGCTATTTCGGAGTGAACGCGTTTCGCTTTGTCGACGCTCACGGCCAGAGCATCGCGATCCGCTATCGCTTCGTGCCCGCCGCTGGCGAGCATTATCTTGATGCAGCGTCGCTGAAGACCGAGCCGGCGGACTATCTGTTGCACGACGTCGCCGATCGAGTCGGCCGGGCGCCGATCCGTTTCGACTGGTTTGCACAGGTTGCAGAGGCGACTGACGCCCTCGACGATCCGGCAAAGGCGTGGCCGGACACTCGCCGGCTGATCCGCTTGGGTACGCTCACGATCGACAAGATGGCGGTCGATCAGGCGGATCTCGACAAACAACTGATTTTTCTTCCAGGCAACGTCCCGATCGGAATCATGCCGGCCGACCCGATGATCGGCGTTCGCACCGCAGCCTATCCCATCTCGTTCGGCGAGCGGCAGTAGGCGGAGGGTCGAGCAGCAGCGCGTGGTTGGTACAGCGGGACGGCTACCAATGTGCAGCACTTGGCTGCAGGTTACGCGCACTGATCGTCGGCCACATCACGAGCCCACGCAGCGGCGGCTCGGACGAGGACTCGAACCTGCGATCCCTCTGCCGAGCGCATAATAATATGATCAAGCAGCTGCCCGATGGCACCCGCCGCAACGGCGGCCGGTTCACCTAACTTTGAAAAGGCGGATTCCTTCCGATAAGGAACATTCCCGGAAGTAAACGAGAGATTGGCCGATGGCGCTTCGCACGGTGCCGTCGCGCTTGAAAGCGGCTGACCTCTCCATCGCCAAGCTGCCGCTCAAGACGGCGGATCCGCGGTACCGGACGTCGGACTGGAAGGTCCTGCGGCAAGTCATCTTCGCCGGCGACAGTCACCAATGTGGAGCGCCCGGCTGCATGGCTCGCGGCGTCGTCGTCGACCACATCGTCAGCCCGCGCAACGGCGGGTCGGACGAGGCCTCGAACCTCCGCTTCCTCTGCCGGGCCCATGACAACCAGGTCAAGGAAGGGCCAGACGGCACCCGTCGCGGCGGTGGCCGCTTCTCTCGATTCAAAGCATCATAGAAGCCCGCTGGCTGTCCTACGGTTCTCTGGCCCCCATCGCCTGTCCTGACCCTCCGATGCCCCTGCCCGGCCCTCCGCGTCAGGCGTCGGGGCCTGGCCGGGGGGTGGGGGGTTTCGATCCCGACCGGTCAAGGGGGGCTGGAACCGGACGTAGTCTCACGCGGAGATTTTCTGGGTTTTTGAAAAACGCGCTATTCAAAGGGGCAGATAGCGGTGCCGCGAAATCAAAAACGTCAATCACTACAATGGGTTAAGATTTTGGCCCTGCCCGTTTGAATAGAGTGGAATTCAAATAATTCAAACGGATCAATGTTTACAATAGGTTAGCCTTTTATCTGGGCATCTTGGAGCGTCATCGGCAAACCATGGGCAGCCCTCGATCGGAACGGAATGCATTCCGACAGAGCCCATCTCCAGACATCGGGGCCAACGATTATCAAGCCTGAGGTTCCAGACACGTCGAAGTCACTCGAAGCACCGCACTGCGTCGTGGTCGTCGAGTGCTCTTGAAAACGAGGCCTTAACCATGGACCTGCCTCACCCATATAGCCTATGCCGATGCGCTTACCTTTGAGGACCTTCGACTTCACCTCACGAATAGTGTGTGGTGAGACCGAGAACAACTTGCCAGACCCCGGATACACGTCCAAGATTCCGGACGGAGGGGACAACTCCCGATGACACTCGTCCATCGTCGACGGCACGTCAGAGAGCGTCGGGTTGTCTCTAGCGAGACCAATCCGCCGACAACCGACGCGCGCCTGTGCGGTGCCAGCGAGCAGTCTTCTTGAGCAGTCGGGCGTCTTGCAGCCTGAAAGAGCAACGCGCGCGGGTGCGCTTTCTTCGACTTGGTTGTCACCCTCCCGGGGCCAGAACCGATCGCTGGCGATAGCGGCCAAAAGCCAATCAACAGGCAACTTAATGATGATCGCACATCCAATCCAGATCGATATCCGCGAGGCGGCCCCACCGCTCGTCGCGTCCCCTCCCCCGCGACTTGGCAGGCTCCATTTCGCCGAACCTCTTCATCAATCGGAGGCCACCGATGGCGAGCGTCGCTAAACGCGAGTGGACCCACAACGGAGAGAGTAAATTCGCCTGGGTGGTCCGTTATGTCGACGAAGCCGGCAAGCGCCGCATGAGAACGTTCGAACGGAAGAAGGAAGCCGACAAATTCCGCACGCACGCCGAGACCGAGGTCGAAGCCGGAACACATACGCCACGATCCGTGGCGCTGCGCATGTCGGAGATCTGCGAGCTATTCCTGCGTTATTCGGAAGGCCGGTTGCGGGACGGCAAAATTGGCAAGGGGTGTCACCAAAATCTTACCATGATCGTCGACCAGTCCATCGTACCGCGCCTCGGAGGTCGACTCATCACGGACCTGACGTTCAAGGATATCGAAGCTTGGTATGAGTGGCTGGCTAAGGTGAAGCGCTACAGCCCATCAACCATGACCCACCGTATGCGGACGTTGCAGCAGGTCGAGTCCTTCGCCTTCAGGCGCAAATTGATCCGCAAGAAGGTCATTGCCGAGTTTCTGGCGGAGATCGGTCGACCGCCGATCGATCCTATTCGAACCTTCTCCAAAGGTGAGATTCTGCATCTGCTCAAAACCGCCGAGTCGACGGATCGAGTCTACAAACCCGCATGTCATCTTCTCGCGCGCCTTTTCGTTAACCTCGCAGGCTGCTGTGGCCTGCGCCACGGCGAGATCGCAGGTCTGACCTTGTGCAACGTCGACCTTGAGCTTGGCATTATTCACGTCCGACATAGGCTGACCAAGTTTGACGACCTAAAATCTCCCAAGACAATTTCCGGATTGCGGGACGTTCCGATGCCGGAGCATATCCGTACGATGCTGCGGGAGTGGGTGACACTGTTCTACAAGGTCAATGACCGCGAGCTTCTGTTTCAATCGGAACGCGGCGGCAGCATGCATTCGATTTGCTTTCATGCCGGACACTGGAAGCCGTTGCTGGTTCGCGCTGGCTACAACGGCAAGGACGGGTGGCCGCATTTCCATGCGCTTCGCCACTTCGCCGCATCGTTCATGATCAGCACAGGCATGCCCATGCCGGACGTGGCTTCGCTTCTCGGACACAAGAAGTTCGACACGACTTTACAGATCTACGCACACCCGATCGTTGGTGGCGGGCGGCACCATGAGATCATTCAGAGCATGGCCGCGCAGCTGATGCCGCTCGCGACGCAACAAGGGCGCAACAATGGCCAGCAAACCATTGATTTAGCGACCGTTTAGCATCTGACCGGCATGATCGAGGTCGACCCCTTCCTGTCGTCCAAGGGCCGCTTTCACATCCAGGCGCACAAGAAGAAGGTCACGTTCAACCCGACCGGCGCCACGCTGCAGATCAAGAGCTTCAACCCGAAGGTGATGACCGGCGTGAAGCCGGCCGGCGTCATGGTCGACGAGCTGCACGTCATCGCCGAATCCTCCGACGCCGATCGCGTCATGGGGCAGATCCGCGGCGGCATCGTCTCGCAGCCGGAGGCCTTCTTCGCCATCACGACCACCCAGTCGGAACGGCCGCCGCGCGGGGTGTTCAAGGCCGAGCTCGCCAAGGCGCGGGCCATCCGCAACGGCACGGCGGGCGGCAAGATGCTGCCGGTCCTCTACGAGTTTCCCGACGCGATCGGCCGGGCCAAGAAGGAACCCGACAAGCCCTACCCGTGGGAGAGCAAAGCCTTCTGGCACATGGTCACCCCAAATGACGGGCGGTCCATCACGGTCGACCGCCTGGTCGAGGATTTCGACACGGCCAAGCTCGCCGGCGAGGAGGAGCTGCGGCGCTGGGCCAGCCAGCATCTCAACGTCGAGATCGGCATGGCGCTCGGCTCCGACCGCTGGCCCGGGGCCGAGCATTGGGAGAAGCGCGCCGATCCGAGCATGACCTTCGAAAACATCCTGACGCTGTCGGACGTGATCACGGTCGGCATCGACGGCGGCGGCCTCGACGATCTGCTCGGCCTGGCGGTCATCGGCCGCGACAAGGTCACTCGCGAGTGGCGCTTGTGGATCCACGCCTGGATGCATCGCAACGTCCTCGAGCGGCGGAAAAGCGAGGCGTCCAACTTCCTCGACTTCGAGCGGGATGGAGACCTCTCCATCGTCGACGACATGGGCACGGCTTATGCCGCGCTCGTCGACCGCGTCGTGCAATGCAACGATGCCGGACTGCTGGCCTCGGTCGGCCTCGATCCGGCCGGCGTCGGCCTCATCGTCGACGAGCTCTCGGTGCGGGGCATCTCGGACGACACCGAGCAGGTGTTCGCCGTCAGTCAGGGCTACAAGCTCACCGGCGCCATCAAGACGCTCGAGGTGAAGCTCTCGGACCAGGCCTGCTCCCATCCGGGACAGCCGCTAATGACCTGGTGCGTCAGCAACGCGCGGGTCGAGCTGCGCGGCAATGCGGTGCTGATCACCAAGCAGGTGAGCGGCACCGGCAAGATCGATCCGCTGATGTCGGCGTTTAACGCCACCTCGCTGATGGCGGCCAACCCCGAGCCGAAAGGCTCCGTCTACACGGTCGAGCGCGGCCTGACGTATTTTTGAAGGATCCGGCATGAGTTGGATGACGCGCCTGTTCGGGCGGGATCGCACCGCCGCCGGGCGGCGCGGCTATGGCGACCCTGCCGAGGAGCAGTTCGCGGACGCGCTCGGGATCGTGTCGGCCTCGCAGACCGGGATCCCGGTCAACCAGCACACGGCGCTCAACGCCGCGGCGGTGCTGGCTTGCGTCACCATGATCTCGGAGGATGTCGGCAAGCTGACGCCGGAGATCTACCGGCAGCGCGAGGACGGCGGCCGCGAGGTGGCGAAAGACCACTTCCTGCATACCCTGCTCGACGAGCCGAACGAGTGGCAGTCCGGCATGGAGTTCCGCGAGCAGCTGACCGGCGGCCTGATGATGCGCGGCAACGGTTACGCGGCCATCCTGCGCGATCGGCGCGGCGTGCCTTCCCAGCTGGTGCCCTGGAATCCGGATCGTGTTGCCCTTTGGGAAACGCCGGACGGCGGTTTATTCTACCGGCTCTCCGCTTCCGGCATGCACGAGATGGCGATGGCGGCCCGCTTCCCGACCTTGGTCCCGGCCGAGGACATGATCCACCTGCGCGGCTTCTCGCTGAACGGCCTGCTCGGCGCGGCGCGCATCAGTCTCGCCCGGGAAGCGATCGGCCTCAGCCTCGCCCAGGAGCAACTGGCGGCACGGTGGATGGGCAATAGTGCGCGGCCGAGCGGCCTGCTCACGACCGACAAGACCCTCACGCCCGAGGGCGCCCAACGGATGTCGGAGGATTGGAAGAAGAAGCATGCCGGCCTCGCCAACACCGGCAGCATCCCGGTGCTCGAGCAGGGCCTGAAGTGGCAGGCCATGTCGCTATCGTCGCTCGACATGGAGTTCATTGCGGCTCGAGCCTTCCAGCTGCAGGAGGTCTGCCGCATCTTCCGCGTGCCGCCCCACATGGTGGGCGAGCTGTCGCGGTCGACCAACAACAACATCGGCCAGCAGGGCCAGGAATATGTGAACTACACGCTGTCGGGCTACACCAACCGGTGGCGGTCGAAACTGTCGTCGCAGTTCGGCCTGAAGCGCCAGGGCCTGTTCATCGACTTCGACTATCGCGAGATCACGCGGGGCGACGTGGCGGCCCGCTACAACGCTTATCGCACCGGCATCATGTCGATGTTCATGACACCGAACGAGGCGCGGATCGACGACGGACGCGACCCGATGGAGGGTGGCGACAAGCTCCAGCAACCCCAGAACATGGCCGCTGCAGGCAGTCAGTCGACCGGTACCGCGCCCGATGATGCGGGCCGGCCCGCTGCCGACGCCTCCGCCGCCTAAAGGATCCTCCAGCATGTTCCATCGATCGAGCGCGGCCGAACCGGTCGAGGATCTCGCGGCCTTCCGCACGGCCGCTCTCCTCGGCACCGCCAAGCGCGGTCCGCTGCACACCATGGTGCGTTTCGCCGGCGTCGAGGCCAGCACCGACACGGCCGAGGACACGCGCACCGTCACCTTCGTGCTCTCGGACAACTCGGTCGATAGCTACAACACGACGCTTGATCCGAACGGCTGGGTCTACGACCGCAGCGGCGCCGGCACGGTGCTGCTCTACGGTCACAACCCGAGCGACCCGCAGAACGTCATCGGCCGCGTCCACAACATCCGGGTCGAGGAGAGCCGCCTGCTCGGCGACGCGACCTTCGTGGCGGCCGACATCAACCCGCGGGCCGAGGCCGTCTACAAGATGGTCCGGGCCGGCGTGATCAATTCCTGCAGCGTCGGGTTCGATCCGATCGATTGGACGCTGTCGAAATCGCGCAAGGGCGGCGTCGACTTCACGCGGCAGGAGCTGCTCGAGCTGTCGATCGTCGCCATCCCGAGCAACAAGAATGCTCTGGCGCTGGCCCGCGCCGCCGGCGTCGACGTCGTCCAGCTGGCCGCGATCGTTGGGACCGAGACCCGCGCCATCGGCCGCGTGCTGACGCGCGACCTCTACGACGTGTCCGCCATGGCCGACGTGATCCAATGGCTCGCCTATCTGACCAGCAGCGTCACCTGGGAGGCCAGCTACGAAGGCGACGGCTCCGACATCCCCGGTCGTCTTGGCGGTCTTCTGAAGGACGCCGGGCAGATCCTCATCGACATGACGTCCGAGGAAGTCGCCGAGCTGATCGCGAGCGTCACCGGCGAGACTGAGGACCGTGCCGCCGGCATCGCCCTGATGCGCGGCATGACAGCCCGCCACCAGCGCAGCCCCGTCCAGCGCGCCGGCAAGGCGCTGTCCTCCGCCAACGAGGATGCATTGCGCCAGGCGCTCGATCATCTCGGTCAGGCCAAAGACATGATCACGGCGGTCGCGGCCGCCAATGCGTCGGACGATCCGGCTGAGACGAACACCGACGATCTGGCCGAGGCCACAACCGAGACCGCCGACGCCGAGACGCGCGCGACGGCGCTGCGGCTCCGCCGCGCCAAGGCGCTGCAGAGGCGCGCCAACTTGCCCATCAGCGAAGCGGCCTAGCCGCTCTCACATCCCCCGAACCTCCTCGGCCCACGCGGCCAGGACGTCCCGCCGTCCCCCTGGGGCACGGCGCCTAAACCCATGTCCCGGAGACAGCTATGAAACTGCATGAGATGCGCGCCGCCCTCGGCGTCAAGGTCGACGAACTCGTCGGCTTGGCGAACGACGAAGCCGCCTATACGGCCAAGGAGGCCGAAATCGATACCCTGCAGCGCTCCATCGAGCGCACCGAAAAGGCGCAGGAGCGTCAGGCCGGTCTCGCTCGTCCGCTCGGCGGCGAAGCCTCCCAGGAACCCGGCCAGACCCAAAACGATGGCAAGAGCTTCCGCAACTTCGGCGAGCAACTGATCGCCTGCGTCAATTACGCGAACCCCTCGCTCCGCACCTTCGACCAGCGCCTCGTCCGCGCGCCGCAGGGCGCCGGCGAGGTCGACGCCTCGTCCGGCGGCTTCCTGGTGCAGACGGATTTCGCGACCGAGATCTTCAAGCGGTCCTATGTGACCGGCGATATCCTCAGCCGTGTCCGCAAGCTGAGCATCAGCACCAGCGCCAATGGCATCAAGATCCCGGCCGTGGACGAGTCGAGCCGTGCCACCGGCTCGCGTTGGGGCGGCGTGCAGTCCTATTGGGTCGGCGAGGGCGCGCCTGCTCCCTCGTCCAAGCCCAAGTTCCGCCTCGTCGAGCTCGACCTCAAGAAGCTGATGTCGACGATGTATGTCACCGACGAGATCCTGCAGGACGCCAGCGTGCTAACCTCGATCGCCAACGAGGCCTTCGCGGACGAAATCACGTTCATGACCGAGGATTGTAGACGCATTTCCGATAAATGAAATTTTCTTTTATTTAACAACGTCTTAGCCGCTTCGATTAACTCTTGAAGCGGCTAAATCATTTCCAAAGCACGTGATACCGTTTGCAAGCGTTATCAATTACTTGAGAAAGCCTGCTCGCAACTCGACGCGACATGAGCACGACAAGGACTCTTCGATCATGATGTCACAGACCCCCGATCTCCTCTACGGAATGCCTGCCATCGCGGATCACCTCGGCCTCAAAGTCCCCCAGGCGCGCCACCTCTCCGACAAAAGGACGATCCCGACATTTAAGGTTGGCCGCCTGACCTGCGCTCGACGAACGACGCTGACCGCATGGCTGATCGAGCAGGAAGCCAAAGCCTGCACGATAGCGGCCTGAGTGCCTGTGTAGAACGGATGAACCAGAGAACGTTTACATTTGCCGTGAAACAAAAGTGGCAATGGATCCAAGTGACGAGTGTTCCCAGCCGATACAGCGGACTTCGAACTCAAGGCGACATGCGCTTGAAACCGCATTGGGCGCGCCTCGTCTGCAGCTTGCAAAGCAGCCGCAGCGTCGAGGATCAGGTGGGCGGTCTTGTCGTCATTGATCAGGAGCTTGCGAGCCGCCGACTAAGCGCGGCCTGAATGGCATGAACACGCTTTTTGATGGATTGCGCGATTATCGTGGGTCGGTTCACGGGAGCTTTTTACGCGAAGGGTGTCAGGCGAGCATGGCAGCGGCCGCGATAGCCCGCCCTGCCCGATCGCACCGCCTGATGGCATGCGCCAATTCGACATAGGTGACGAACCCATCAAGGTCGGCGGCGCGCCAACAATCCCATATAGCCGATTCCCATCAATATAACTCTGCTTCCGCGACCAGATACAGGAAGGCTCTATAGTCGGGTTGCCCTACGGCACTCCGCGCTCGGCGACTGTGCTGGTGGAGACCTGCATAGGAAAGGCCTAAACTGCGCGCCGCCTCGCTCAGCTGGCCTCATCCTACGTCGAAGTGCCTTGGGCGGCCATGTCTTGTGAGATTGCCCATCAGCGATCAGCGCCACCGCAGCGGCACCCGGACTACGCGCAGGAACTCGCCCGTGATCTGCAGCGCGGCCGATCATTGCGGTAAACGGCATTCCGGAACTGGACGGCTACACCTGACCCGACCCAGACATTCAGAACGTTTGCTTGTTGGCAGCGTGATTTACCGTGAATGCGCGAGCTTGGCCGTTTTCGGTCAGGATGCTCCGGAGAAATGAGTGCGTAAAAGCAGCCCTTCGTTGTCCCTCGAGTGGATTCGGGCCCCTGACGATGGATGGGTTGGCGATCGTCGTTTAACCGGAGGTCGGACTTTTTAAATGACAGTCCATGCGTCAACACCGAATCCACAGTGTCGAATCCAAGCGACAGGCTGTCCACGAGTACCTGCCCGGCTAGACCCTGCATGGTCTCGCCAAGCGCCACGGCCGCCGGGGCCGTGGCGCTTGGCCAATGAGGGTGAGACTGTCACGTCCAGATCGCCAAGTCGGCCGGCGCGAACGTTGCCTTCACGCCGCCGCTCAGCGTTTCCGTTGAACCCGCCCTGGGCTGGACGACCGCTGCCTTCGTTTGTTCCTGAGCCTCGGACGCCAGTCCGTTGCGATCGAACAGCTCGAAGATCCGAAGGGCGATCGTGCAGCAGAACGAGATTGAGGCGCTCGCCGCTTCCGTGAAGGATCTACGTCGCCAGGAAGACAATGAGCGAACTACGCAAACGGCTGCTCATATATCATTTGGTTAGCGATCGCTGTGTGTTCTACAAAAACCACCGGCCGGGTCCGACGGAGCATGCCATCCGAGGTCACATTCGCCGGGAACCCGCGCGCACCTGCGTCACCATCGGCGCCGTCAGGGTCTCCTCCGCCCGTTCAACCTGCCATTAAGGCCGGCGCAAGATCGAGCCGGTCTTGCACGGGATCGAGTTCGTCGCCGCGTTTCCTGACCCATTTCGTGATGTGGTCGAGGGCGAACCGGATCCGAGGGGTGTCGCGATTGTCCTTATGCACGACCTGCCAGATGCCCGTGCTGGGTATCGGGGCGCGTAGCGGCGGGTTCCTCAGCCGAACGAGCCCGGGCTCTTGGTCCGCGCAGAAGCGGACGAGGCTGGCGAGGCCTCCGCCCTGCTTTGCGGCCGCGAGAGCGGCGGCATGACTGCTGGTCTGGATGGCGATGCGCGCGCGGGGCGCAAGATCGGCGAGCCAGTCCGTCTGGGTTGCGTCCTGGATCCCTTCGAGCTGGGTGATCAGCCAGTGCCCGGCGCAGCCGGTATCGTAGTCACATTCGCCACTCCGCTCGAGATACCCTGGACTGGCGTAAAGTCCGTAGGCGAGCGTGCCGATACGGCGGACCACGAGATCGTGCTGGACGGGCGGTCTGAGCCGGATGGAAATGTCCGCCTCACGCATCGCAAGGCTAAGATCCTTTGGGTCCGGGATCAGTTCAATCAGGATGTCCGGCTGCGTTTCGTGCAACGTCCCGAGGCAGGGCGCGACGAGGTTACTGGCGATCGTCTCGGCGCAGGTGACACGGACCTGGCCCGCCATGCGCAGGTCGTGTCCCACCACTTGCCGCTCCAGCGCATGCGCTTCCGCCTCAACCCGTTCCGCCTGATGGCGCACGTCGTCCCCGGCTAGCGTAGGAACGTATCCGTCTGGAGTCCGATTCAGGAGGCGGACGCCGAGACTGGATTCCAACGATGCGAGGCGGCGCCCCACCGTCGACTGGGCCACATGCAACCGCTTCGCGGCGGCCGACAGGCTGCCGGCGCGGGCGATCGCAAGGAAGAACCTCAAGTCATCCCAATCCAACATTGGCTTCCCCCAGTACGCAACGATTGACCCCCCGGCAAATCGCGATCGACCAACTGTGGGCGCCCGCACAGCTTGCTCGGCATCCGTACCCAAACTGCAGATTTCGCGTCTGGCCGGTAGGATCGGAAAATACTCAGACTGTGCAAATGAACGACAATCAGGGCATTCACCACGGTGGCCGGGAGTTTTTCGGTAGCAACAGGGCTGCGACCCTGCTTGTCGCCTGTCGCCGTGTACTTACGCCGGAAATCACGGACATGCCCAAGATCTCGGCGCCCCAGCATTTACCGCGTCGTTCGATAGAAACGGCGCCGTCCTAAATTCGAATTGCCGTAGAAAACGATTAATGCCTGTCGGGCTGACAGAACGAGGCACGAGGCTGGCGCATGCCGCAGCCGTATGCGCATAATCAGTATGCATTTTCGCAAGGGGACAAAAAATCTTATTATAGATTAGTAACGGATTTGACAGGAGTTCCATGAACCCGAAGGCAGAGACCATCTCGACTTCGCCGCACTCGGGTGAGAGTGAGGGTCGCAGACGCCTTTCGACCTTCATGTCCGAGAACATCAAGCCGATCGTCGTCGAATGGGAGAACTTTGCACGAACCTTGACGCCGACGTCCGACGGCATGACCCCCTTGGCCTTGCGGGACCACATCCATCTCATTCTGAAATTCATCGTCGCCGACATCCAGTCGGACCAGACGCCCAAGGAAGAAGCGATCAAGTCCAGGGGAAAGAAGGCCCGAGACCCAACCAGAACGGCCGCGGAAACCCACGCGGCGTTGCGCCTTTCGGGTGGCTTCAACATCGGTCAGATGACCTCCGAGTACCGGGCTTTGCGGGCAAGCGTGATCAAGCTCTGGAGGAGATCGAAACCGCTCATGGACGGGAAGGACTTCGAGGACCTGACGAGGTTCAACGAGGCCATCGACCAGGAACTGATGGAGTCGACGACATACTACACTGACGAGGTGCTGAGGTCGAAAGACATGTTCATCGGCATCCTAGGGCATGACCTTCGCAGTCCGGTGCAGGCTATAATGTTGTCGGCCGAACTCATGCCGCGCATCGGACCGCTCAACGAACGCCAGTCGATGCTCGTGGGAACCATGTCCGACTGTGCCGGCCGGATCGGCGGACTGATCGACACTCTCACGGATGTCACGCGCGCGAGGTTTGGCGCTTCGCTCCCGATCGTCCGATCCGCAATGGATTTCGGCTACGTCGCCCATCAGATGGTCGACGAGATAAGGGCCGGGCATCCGTCGCGGGACATCAGGCTCGACGTATCTCCCGCTGACATGACGGGTGAATGGGACAAAGCCCGCATCGGACAGGTCTTCTCGAACCTGCTCGGCAACGCCATCCAATATGGATTCCAAGATCCCTCGATTGAAGTTGGTATCACAAGCGACAAGGATTCCGTCAGCTTGACGGTCCACAACAGGGGTGTCCCGATCCCGGCCGAGAAGTTAAGCTCGATCTTCGATCCTTTGACCCGCGCAACGGCGACGACCGGTCAGCATGCGTCGATGAATTTGGGGCTGGGCCTCTACATCACACAGGAGATCGTCGCAGCCCACGGCGGGCAGATCCATGTCACTTCGTCCGAGGAACAGGGAACCACCTTCACCTGCTGGTTTCCTCGCTCAAGGTCGAAACCAGTCCTCCACGCGGCTTGAGCCAAGAGCGATCAGGGCTGGTCAGCCTTGAACTACGCGTGTGGGAGGTCATGCCGACATGACAGCCGAGGTCGAGCGTTTGCGCTGGCAGGGTGGCCGCCGGGCTTTTCAATCGGCACAAGGCCGCTGGGCTGCCATCCAACTGGTCGAATCCACATGATCCGGTAGGCCGATCAGAGTGCTTCCTCGACCGTGAACGCCTCTTCGGGCGGTCTGCTGGTGTCAACTGCCCTAGCGGCCATGGCCATGCGCGCCAGGGCCGGCATGGATTTCGAACCCGTTCGCTTCATGATCGACGCGCGGTGGTTTTCGACGGTGCGTTGGCTAATGCCGAGGTCCGCCGCGATGTTCTTGCTGGGGTGGCCCGCGAGAATGAGGCCCATGACCTGTCGCTGGCGCGGCGTGAGGTCGGACACCTGGTGGGCGGCCTTCTCCCGCCAAGCGAAAAGCTTGCTCTCGTCGTGGGATTGGTCGAGTGCGCGCGCGACCCCCAGGAGCAGGTCGTCGCGCCCGACCGGCTTCTCGATGAAATCCGACGCGCCGGCCTTCATCGCCCTGACCGCCATGGGCACGTCGCTGCGCCCCGTGATCATGATGGCGGGGAGCAGGTGTCCAGCGGCTCGCAGCCGCCGCAGGAGTTCAAACCCATCCATGCCGGGCAGGTAGGCATCAATGAGCAAACACGCACCATGTCCCGGCTGGTAAACCTCAAGAAAGGATTCGCAGGAGATGAACACCCTCACACTGTGTCCGGCGTCCTCGAGCACGAGGCGCATCGCGGCGCTGACCGCGTCATCGTCGTCGACCACGAAGACGGTCGAGTCGGCAACACCTTGCTTGGAGCTCGCGGTCGCTGGCGCGCGTGGCTGCGGAGGCGCCGGCAGGTCGGGCAGCATACGTTGGATGACATCCATCAGGGCGTCGAGCTTGACTGGTTTGTTCAGCTGGACGCAGTCGCTGTCGGCGATGTTTTGCAGCGTTTGTGTCGAAATGTCCCCGGTCAAAATGATCACTGGGACACGCCGCGCGAGCACGTCACCGAGTTTGACGCTCACCTCCAGCCCGCTGAGTCCGTTGGGAAGGTTGTAGTCCGTCAGAATGAGGTCAGGCACAACCTCGGCCCGGGTAACGAGGTCGAGCGCCGCCGTGGCGTTGAAGGCGGTTGCAATTCGATAACCCTCGTCCTGAAGGAAGAGCGCGAGCGACTGTCGCACGGCCGGATCGTCCTCGATGACCAGGATCGTACCCTTCTGAGCGTCAGCCGGCGATCCGTAAGATCTTGGCCGCATGGGGACCGCAGGCCGAATGGCGTTGCCTTGGAGGGCAAGACCGACGTCGACGATGAAAGCCGAGCCCTTTCCCGGCGTGGAGCGGACGCGAATCGGATGCCCTAGGAGGCTTGCCAGGCGCTTGACGATGGAAAGCCCCAGGCCGAGCCCACGGTCACGCTCCCGCGCGTCGTTATCGACCTGGTGGTATTCCTCGAAAATAACCTCCAAATCCTCGTCCGAAATCCCGATGCCTGTGTCCCAAATCTCGACGCTGAGTCGGTCAGCATGCCGTCGACACCCCATCAGAACCTTGCCATGGTCGGTATATCTCAGCGCGTTTGCCAGGAGGTTGCGCATCATTTGCTCGAGCAGTTGCGGGTCGCTTTCGACCAATAGACTGCAGGGGACGACGCGGAAGCCAAGATGCTGCTCGCCAGCGTGCCAGTTGAACTCGTCGCGCAATCGATCGAGAAGATCGTTGATGGGGAAGGCGGTCACCTCCGTCCGGACCGTACCAGCCTCAAGTTGATTGATGTCGAGCAGGGTGTTGAGCATCATCGACATCGAGGACGCCGTGTCGTCCAGTCTGGCGACGAGGACCAGGGCTTCTTCCGTCCGTCGCTCCGCAATCCTCTTGGCCAATACCCCTCGAATCAGCTTTAGGGCCTGAAGCGGCTGGCGAAGATCATGGCTGGCGGCCGCCAGAAATCGAGACTTTACGAGGTTCGCGGTCTCAGCTTGCTGCTGCGAGAACTGCAGCGATTTTGCGGCGATCTTCCGGTCTGTGATATCGGTGAAAGTGATGACGACCCCCTCCACCCCTCTGTCTGGGGTGCGATACGGCAGGATCCGCCGCTCGAACCATGTCCCCTTCTGCCCCTCTATTTCCCGATCGACGGGAGAGCCGTCCCGCAGCACCGCAGCGGCGTCGAGCGCGAGCGCGCCGTCGCTGGCCAAAGCATGAAGATCGGCGAGTGGGCGGCCAATATCACCTGGGATGATGCTGAACAACGATTTTGTGGCCGGCGTGAAGAACCGGATGTTCAGGGAAGTGTCGAGGAAGAGCGTCGCGACATCCGTGCTGTAAAGCACGTTCTGGAGATCGTTCGTTGTAGTGCGTTGCCGCTCGAGTGTTTCCTGCAACTGGCTGTTCAAGGCCGTCAGCTCTTCGATCAGCGCCTGCAATTCTTCCTTGGACGCAAGCAGTTCCTCGTTCGTCGACTGGTACTCCTCGCGGACCGACGAGGCTTCCTCGTCAATGGCCTTCTGCTCTTCGCTCGAGGCATCCAGGCCGCGGTTCGCGTCTTCGAGCTCCTGTCGCGTCGCGTCTAGCTCGCGTTCGAGGTCGGCGATCCTCGGTGACCCGCTCGCCACCGCGAGGGCGCGGTGCTCGGGCTGGTGTTGCGGCGCGTTGACGAAGCAGACCAGCAGGAGCTCTTCGCCCTCGCTCACTAGGGGCTGGACATCGATGCTGAATGCGAGCGTCTCGCCCCCCTCGATGATCCGGCCACCCGGGATCACAATGCCGGCGTTCTCGCGGATGGCCCTTTTTAGAGCTGATCGGAGTTTGGTCCTCAACTCAGGACGCGCCATGGCGAGCAAGTCCAAACTGGGCTGGCCCGGCACCACCTGCAGAAAGCGATTGATGGGGCCAAGTGAGAAAAGACAGTCGTGCCGGTGGTTCACCAGGATCGTCGCCGGAGCATGCGCATCCAGCACCCGCCTCTGGCAGAGCTGCGCCAAAACGCTTTGGCGTGAGGGCGCCGCCTGAGTTTCGACGCGCGCCATGGGCTTTACGGCCTCCGGCACTGCTTTAAGAAACGCAAACTCGCTCGGCCGGTTTCGCCCGATGCGCCGGTACAGACGCTCGGATTTGGCGATCAGCTCGAAACGCCCCTCGGCCCGGCCGACCGTCTCCGCGCTGCCGAGCAGGAGAATACCGCCCGGACGCAAGGCGAAGTGGAGAAGGGAGATGACGTTGCCCTGTGCCTCGGGGCTGAGATAGATCATCAGGTTGCGGCAGGAAACGACATCTAGCCGCGAGAAGGGTGGGTCGGACAGCAAGTCCTGAACCGTGAACACCACGAGAGCGCGCAGATCGGCCCGAATCCGATAATGATGGTCCTCCTTGACAAAGAAGCGAGCCAACCGCTGAGGTGACACGGCGGTCGCGATCGCCTCGGGATAAAGGCCCTCGCGCGCGCGCGCGACGGCATCCGAATCTACGTCGGAGGCGAAGATCTGAATCTTGATCTCCCTCTTGGCGGCGGTGATCGCCTCCCGAAACAGCATGGCCAGCGAGTAGACTTCTTCGCCCGTGCTGCACCCGGCAATCCAGATGCGAAGCGGCTGCTCCAGCGCTTGGTCGCGGACCAGATCGGGGACTACGTTTTTCGCAATATAGGCGAAAACGGCCGGATCGCGGAAGAACCCCGTGACGTTAATCAGAAGGTCCTTGGCCAGCAATTCGAGTTCATTGGCATCGCCCCGGAGACGCTCGACGTAGCGGCTCACGTCGCGGGTTTCTATGGAGACCATGGCCATCCGACGTTGGATCCGTCGCTCCAGCGTTCCTGTCTTGTAGGCTGTGAAGTCGTGCGCCGTTCGTCGCCGCAGTAGTTCGATGATCTCGGGGAGGTCCCCCGTTTTTGGCGGTGAGGCGAGAGCGACCGCCGCGAGTTTGCGCCCTGATCCTTGTCGCGTGTGATCGAGGAGCGCCTTGGCGATCTTGCCGACTGGGAGCACGAGATCGACCCCGCCCGTCGCGATCGCGCTTTGCGGCATGCCGTCGTAATCCGCTTCGATCGGATCCTGTGCGATGACGAAGCCACCGTTCGCCTTGATGTCGGCAAGTCCCAGGCTACCGTCGGTTCCCGTACCCGACAGGATCACGCAGATTGCACGCTCGCCGCAGTCCTCGGCGAGCGAATGCAGAAGGACATCGAAAGGTAGGCGCGCACCGCGTTGGGTTTTCGGCTTTGTGAGGTGCAGGGCGCCCTGGCGCACCGAAAGATATCGCCCAGGAGGAATGACATAAAGATGGTCTGGTTCGAGACGGAGCCCATCACTCGCCTCTTGGACCGTCATCGCCGTGTGGGTGGCGAGCAAGTCCACCATCATGCTGGCGTGGTTCGGCTCGAGATGCTGCACGAGCACGATGGCGACGCCGCTTTCTGCTGGCATGGCGTCGATGAGCCTCGTGCAGGCACCGAGCCCACCTGCCGAAGCTCCGATCCCGACAACGGCAAAGCGGGGCACAACGGTGGGCGGTGGGCCGCGCGACAACGTCGATCGCCGGCCCGACTTGGGGCGCTTTCCCTTAGCATGTTGGTTCAGTGGTTCTGGCATCGTCGAGGGTCCTCGTTCGCCAGCAGCAAAGAATGATAGCATGTTCCGCCGCAGAGTCGGAGGATCCGTTGCGCTGGCGGTCCGAATGGATCACAGGGGCTTTCGTAATCACGCCGCAGTAAGCGCAAATGGGGAGCGAGCCGCGGACGGCGACAGGTCTGACCACAGTGCTGCGACGTTGGCCAATGCCGTTGTATGCGGCTCTACCTAAGGCGATCGTCGAACTGAGTAGTTTCCGACCCTACCGCCGCAGCATCTTGCCATGATGTAAGTCTTGAAGACCGTCTAAGCCAACCTCCCAAACTGCCACCGCAGACCTTGAAGGTGCCAGATCGATCTGTTCGTCAATCTTCACTCCGCTGAAGGCGAACTCGCTTCTCCTTTGAAGGACGATGACAATGGGTCTTCTCTCGTTTTATCTGATCCCGATCCTGATCTTCGCGGCGTTCATCTTGCTCGGCATGAGCATCAGGATTCTCCGACAATACGAACGCGCCGTGGTGTTTACGCTTGGCAAGTTCGATCGCGTGAAGGGCCCGGGCCTCGTCCTGCTCATCCCCTTCATCCAGGAAATGGTCCGCGTCGACCTGCGCATTCAGGTCGTCGAGATTCCCAGTCAGGATGTGATCTCCCACGACAACGTCTCGATGAAGGTCGATGCGGTGCTCTACTTCAATGTCGTCAACCCCGAGCGCGCCATCATCCAGGTCCAGCGCTACCTGTCCGCCACCACGATGTTGGCCCAGACCACGCTGCGCGCCGTGCTCGGGCAGCACGAACTCGACGAAATGCTGTCCGAGCGCAAGAAGCTGAGCACGGACGTGCAAAGCATTCTGGACACCCAGACGGAAGCCTGGGGCATCAAGGTCAGCAACGTCGAGATCCGGACGGTCGAGCTGACCGACAACATGGTGCGCGCCATCGCCAAACAGGCCGAGGCCGAGCGCGACCGACGCGCCAAGGTCATCCATGCGGAAGCCGAGTTCCAGGCTTCGCAAACCCTCGTCAATGCGGCCACGATCCTGTCGAGCGTTCCAGCCGCCATGCAATTGCGCTACCTGCAGACGCTCACGGAGATCGGCGCCGAACAGAACTCGACCGTGGTGTTCCCGATGCCCATCGACATCATCAAGCCGTTCCTCGACATCGCGGCAAAAGCCGGCAAACCGGCGACCGCGAACGGTGCACTGATTCTCCCGGCCAACGGCGAGGCGGGACTTGCCCTGACCAACGGCAACGCAAACCACGGACAATAGCGTCAGTCCGCGGGCGCTTTCGGGCACCCGCATCGACCGGCCCACAAGCAAGACCGACCCACGATGAGGATGCCATGCGGTGCTTGATCGCGGGAAATTGGAAGATGCACGGGCTGGCCGCTCAGCTTGCCGAGATCGAGGCCGTGGCCACGTCGGTCGCGGCGACGCCGCCGAAAGCAGACACGCTGATCTGCGTCCCCGCCACCTTGATCTCACGCGCCGTGCAGACCGCCTCAGGCCGTATCCCTATTGGCGGAGAAGATTGCGACGCCCAGGATTCGGGCGCCTTTACGGTGATCGTCGGCCACTCGGAGCGGCGGCGCTATCACCAGGAGACCGATGCCGTCGTGGCCACCAAGGCGACGGCGGCGTGGCGCGCCGGGCTCGTGGCCATCATCTGTATCGGCGAGAGCGAAGCTCAGCGGCGTGACGGTCTCGCCCTGTCGACCTGCGGCGGCCAGATCGCCGGCAGCGTGCCGCAAGATTTGGCGGGACCCGATACCCTGGCGATCGCCTATGAGCCGCTCTGGGCGATCGGCAGCGGTCACATGCCGGCCGCGAGTGAGATCGTGGAGATGCACGACCACATCCGCCAGTGCCTCACGGATCGGTTCGGGGAGGTCGCGGGGAACGCGATCAGAATCCGCTATGGCGGATCGGTCAAGCTGTCCAACGCACGCGCGATCCTGTCGTTGCCCGAGGTCGGCGGCGCCAGCCTGAATGCCGCGGATTTCAACGCGATAATCGACGCCGCTGAGTAGTTTCCGATCCTTTTCGAACGCAGCGCCCGGTGCATAGCGTTAGCTGGCTTCGGGTCGGCGCGAGCGACCGTCGACCTCACGCTGCCCAGGCCCCCTTTTGCGCACGAAAACTGGAAGAGCCCCATGGCGACGCTCGACAAGGATCAGGCGAAGGCTCGCGATGCCAAATCGGATCCGACCATTAAGGCCGCCGACGATCTCAAGACACTTCCCCTGCCGGAGGTCGAGAACAGGCTCGGCTCGTCGCCGGATGGGCTCACGCAGTCCGAGGCAGACAAGCGGCTGACCCAATACGGGCCGAACGAGATCGCCGAGAAGACCGTCAATCCACTGCTGAAGTTCCTCTCGTATTTCTGGGGTCCCATCCCCTGGATGATCGAAATTGCGGTCGTGCTTTCAGCAGTCGTTCGGCACTGGCCGGATTTCTTCATCATCCTCTTGTTGCTCGTCGCCAATGCCTGCGTGGGTTTTTGGGAAGAACGCCAAGCCGGCAATGCCATCGAGGCGCTGAAGGCGAGGCTCGCCATCAAAGCCAGGGTCAAGCGGGATGGCAAATGGGTGACGCCGGCCGCGCGGGAGTTGGTGCCGGGCGATGTCATTCGATTACGCCTGGGCGATATCGTGCCGGCGGACGCCCGGTTGTTGGACGGCGACGAGATTTCTGTCGATCAGTCGGCGCTGACCGGAGAATCGTTGCCCGCCACGCGGAAACCCGGCGACGCGGTGTTTTCCGGTTCTATCCTGCGGCGCGGCGAGATCGGCGCGCTGGTCTATGCCACGGGGACGAAGACCTATTTCGGCAAGACCGCCGAACTGGTCGAGACGGCCGTCACGGTCAGCCATTTCCAGAAGGCCGTGCTGAAAATCGGCAACTACCTCATCGTTCTGGCTGTCGCCCTGGTGGCGGTCATCATCGCGGTGGCGCTCTACCGCGGCGACCCGATCCTCTCGACCCTGCAATTCGCCCTGGTGCTGACGGTCGCGGCCATTCCTGTGGCGATGCCGACCGTCTTATCGGTCACTATGGCGGTCGGGGCGCGCCTGCTCGCCAAGAAGCAGGCGATCGTGAGCCGCCTTGTGGCCATCGAGGAACTCGCTGGCGTGGACATGCTTTGCGCCGACAAGACCGGGACGCTGACACAGAACAAGCTGACGCTGGGCGACCCCTTTGCCGTCGACGACATGACGGCAGATCAGGTGGTCCTGAATGCCGCGCTCGCCTCGCGCGCCGACAATGACGACACCATCGATCTGGCGGTCCTGGGCGGATTGAAGGATGCTAAAGTGTTGCAGGCCTATGAGGTCCTGCATTTCACGCCGTTCGATGCCGTGCACAAGCGAACCGAGGCGACCGTCAAGGCCGCGGACGGCAGCACCTTCAAGGTGGCGAAGGGGGCGCCTCAGGTCATCCTCAAGATGGCGGACAATGCCGCGGCCGTGAAGACCGCCATCGACAAGGCGGTCGACGATTTCGCGGCGCGCGGCTTCCGCGCGCTCGGCGTGGCCCGTGCGGATGGCGATGGCAAATGGCAGCTGGTCGGCGTCCTGTCATTATTCGATCCCCCGCGCGAGGACGCCAAAGCCACGGTCGCCACCGCGCGCCAAATGGGCGTGAAGATCAAGATGGTGACCGGTGACGCGCTTGCCATCG
The DNA here is from genome assembly GCF_004323635.1 of Lichenihabitans psoromatis. Classification (NCBI taxonomy): domain Bacteria; kingdom Pseudomonadati; phylum Pseudomonadota; class Alphaproteobacteria; order Hyphomicrobiales; family Lichenihabitantaceae; genus Lichenihabitans; species Lichenihabitans psoromatis. Next base: position 3,374,928 of record NZ_CP036515.1, on the reverse strand, counting down.
CCCGTGAGACCGCCAAGACGCTGGACATGGGAGCCGATATCCTCGACGGCGCCGGCCTCGGCGACGCCAAGCGCGACGAAACCCTGGCGGTCGCCAAATCAATCGAGGACGCGGACGGGTTCGCCCAGGTGTTTCCCGAGCACAAGTTCCACATCGTGGACGTGCTTCAGAAGCGCGGGCACATCGTCGGCATGACGGGCGATGGCGTCAACGACGCGCCCGCGCTGAAGAAGGCGGACTGCGGGATCGCGGTTTCGGGCGCCACCGATGCGGCCCGTGCGGCCGCCTCGATCGTGCTGCTGACCCCGGGCCTGTCGGTGATCATCGACGCCATCAAGGAAAGTCGCCGCATCTTCCAACGCATGAACAGCTATGCGATCTACCGGATCGCCGAGACGCTGCGGGTGCTGTTCTTCATGACGCTCGCGATCCTGGTGTTCAACTTCTATCCGCTCACGGCAGTCATGATCGTCATGCTGGCGCTGCTGAACGACGGAGCGATCCTCTCGATCGCCTACGACAACGTCCAGTACAGGGACGAGCCCGAAGCCTGGAACATGCGCGTGGTCCTCGGCGTGTCCACGGTCCTGGGCGTGCTCGGCGTGATCTCGGCCTTTGGCCTATTCTACCTTGGCGAGCGCGTCTTTCACATCGACCGGCCGCATATCCAGACGCTCATGTATCTGAAGCTGTCGGTCGCCGGACATCTCACCATCTTCCTGACGCGGACGCGCGGCCCGTTCTGGTCCATTCGCCCGGCCAAGATTCTCTGGATGGCGGTGCTCGGAACCCAGGTAGTCGCGACCCTGATTGCGATCTTTGGCTTCGGCCTGGTGACTCCTCTGGCCTGGTATTGGGCCCTGCTGGTTTGGGGCTATGCCTTGGCCTGGGCGCTCGTGAACGATCGGGCAAAGCTGCTCACCTATCGCATTCTCGATGACGTCAAGAAGGACGAGAAGCCGAGGAAGGACAGTCAGCCACAAGGTGCCGGCAAAACCGTCGTTACGCCCGCAGCCGCCGCGTGAGAGCCTGAAGCCGTCGGCGCGTCAGACGCGGACACGCGCAGCGACGACGGACGATGTGCCACAAACAGCCGAAGGAACGACGATGAAAATCCATACAAAGCACTTTCGGGTGCGTGAAGGCGACAACGTCGATCTCAAGCAATGGCCGACCGTCACCGATCCCGTCTACAAATCGAGCGAGCAGTACAAGCAGCTTCTAGCGGAACATATCGAGAAATTAAGCGCGCTGCAGCACATGCACTACGCGTCTAACCACTACGCCGTGCTGCTGATTTTTCAGGCCATGGATGCGGCCGGCAAGGATGGCGCGATCAGGCATGTGATGTCGGGCGTCAATCCGCAGGGCTGTCAGGTCTTCAGCTTCAAGCACCCGAGCGCGACCGAACTGGAACACGACTTTCTCTGGCGCACAACCCGCGATCTGCCGGAACGGGGACGGATCGGCATCTTCAACCGCTCCTATTACGAGGAAGTTTTGATCGTCCGGGTCCATCGCGACATTCTTCACAGCGAAGGCATCCCGGACGCGCCCCGCCACGACGGCAAGATGTGGCACGACCGCTATCGCTCGATCGTCGATTTGGAGCAGCACCTCCACGCGAACGGCACCCGCATCGTCAAGTTTTTCCTGCATTTGTCGAAGGACGAACAGTGCAAGCGGTTCCTGGCGCGGATCGACGAGCCCGACAAGAACTGGAAATTCAGCCTCGCTGACGTCGAGGAACGGAAGTCCTGGAAGCAATACCAAACCGCCTATGAACAGTGCCTCAGTGCAACGAGCACAGAGCATTCACCTTGGTATGTGGTTCCGGCGGACGACAAGGAGAATGCCCGCCTGATTGTCTCCCAGATCGTGGTCGACACGCTCGAGGGGCTCGACATGAGCTATCCCAAGGTCAGCGCCGAGCGCCAGCAGCAACTCCAGGCCATCCGGCGCGAACTGACGGCCTGACGGCCTCGCCATGCCCTCAAGGTCCCATCCCATGAACGATCGCGCTTCACCGAATCCGCCCTCGCAGTCCGCAAAGCTGACGGCTGTCATCTTCGATGTCGACGGCGTCCTGCTGGCGTCCCCGCATGAGCAAGCCTGGCGCGAGGCGCTGGAAGGCTTCGCCGATCCGGGCCGTTTCACGACCGCCCTGTACCAGGCCGAGGTCGCGGGCAAGCCGCGCCTCGCCGGGGCTCGCGCGGCCTTGGAGGCGCTCGGGGTGCCCGATGCCGCGCGGAAAGTTACCGTCTACGCCGCGCGGAAGCAGAAACGCCTGGAGGATTTGATCGCGGCCGGAGAGGTCGAGGCCTTCCCCGATGCGCTCCGTTTCGTCGCGTCGGTGCGTACGCTGGGGTGGCCCATCGCTGTTGCCTCGTCCTCGAAGAACGCCAACGGGATGATGAAGACCATCCGTCTGCCTTCCGGCGAGAGCCTGCTTGATATGTTCGATGCCAATGTCTGCGGGCGCGATGTCAAGAAGGGCAAACCGGATCCGGAGATCTTCCTGCTGGCTGCGGCGGCCCTGCACGTCGCGCCAGCAAACTGCCTCATCGTCGAGGATGCTCCCGCCGGAATTGAGGCAGCCCGCAGCGGCGGCATGGGAGCGCTCGGCGTCGCCCGCCAGGACGATGCAGCCCTGCTGCAGGCGGCTGGCGCCGATCTCGTCGTGACGAGCCTCGACGCCATTGCCATCGACGCCTTGACGGGCGTCCGACTTCGCCAGGTGGCGGCATGACCGGGCCGAAAAGCATGGACCAACTGCTCGCGCCGACTGCCGACCCTGCCTGGGTCTTCATCGCGGATGGCTTCGATCCGCTTCGCGAAACCAGTGTCGAGTCGCGTTTCGCGATCAGCAACGGCTTTCTCGGCGTCAGGGGTGGACGCGCGACGACCCGTGGCACCCGCTGGGTCGCTCCGGCCCGGACCTATGTGGCCGGACTGTTCGACACTCCCGATACCGAGCACGCGACACCGGGGCTCGTTCCAGCCCCGGATTGGTTGCAGGTGCGTCTTCTGGTCAACGGCGTGCCGATGGTGCGTCACCCCGGCGAAGTACTGTCGCATCGCATGACGCTGGACGTGCGGCGAGGCGCCTTGCTTAGTGAAAGCAGCCGATTGAAGACGGCGGACCTCAACCTTCATCTGAAGACCTTACGTCTGGTCTCGATGAGCGAGCGCGGGCTTGGGCTGCAACTGATTCACATGATGGTTGAGACCGGTGTAGTCGATGTCACGGTCGAGGCCTCTTGCGAAGGCGTTGGCCTGGGGCTGCTGAGCGATCATTTGGATCAGGAACTGGGAGTTTGGCATACCGCCCATTCCGGCAAGGGCCTCGGGATGGCGGCCGCAGCGTTACTCCAGATCGATGGCCGTGATGTTAAGCCCACGTCTCTCGGTCAATTCAAATGGGCTTGGTCGTGGACCACGCAGCCCGGCCAAACCGTGTGTTTCGAGCGGTCGGTCGCGATCGTCCGCAGCGACGTCAAGACCATCGATGCGGGAAATGCGGCCCGGGACAAGCTCCGGAATGCAGAACGGATCGGCTGGCGCGGCATGCTCGCGGCTCATGATGCGGTCTGGTCGTCGCGCTGGCAGTTCAGCGACGTCACGGTCGAAGGTGATGCGACGGCGCAGAAAGTCCTCCGCTTTGCACTGTATCACCTGAATAGCGCCGCCAATCCGGACGACGAGCACGTCTCGATCGGGGCACGCGCGCTGACCGGCGACGATTATCGTGGCCATGTGTTCTGGGACACCGAGATCTTCCTGCTGCCTTTTTACACCCTGACCTGGCCCGAAGCGGCGCGTGCCTTGTTGATGTACCGTTTTCATACCCTCGATGGCGCGCGGGCTAAGGCGGCCGGCATGGGTTGGCGCGGCGCCTTCTACGCCTGGGAATCCGCCGACACAGGGGCCGAGATGACGCCGACGCAGGCGGTTGGTCCGGATCGCACGATTATCAAGATCCTCTGCGGCACGCAGGAGCAGCACATCAGCGCCGACGTGGCTTATGCGGTCTGGCATTATTGGGAAGCCACCGGGGACGAGGACTTTCTGCTCGACGCCGGGGCCGAGATCCTCCTGGAAACGGGGCGGTTCTGGACAAGCCGTGCCCAGCCCGAAGCAGACGGGCTATGCCATATCCGTGGCGTCATCGGACCCGACGAATATCACGAGCATATCGACGATAACGCCTTCACCAACGTCATGGCGCGGTGGAACATCCACCGCGCGATCGATGTCGCAGCATTGTTGAGGAAGCGATGGCCAGATCGCTGGGCCAACCTTGCCGAACGCTTGAAGCTCGACGAGGCCGAACTTAAGCGGTGGCGGGCCGTGGCGGACACCATCGCGACCGGGCTCGATCCGAAAACCGGTCTGTTCGAGCAGTTCGCGGGCTATTTTGTGCTCGAGGACATTGATCTTGCTGACTACGCGGGCCGCTCGGTCCCGATGGACGTGGTGCTGGGGCGGGAGCGGACGCAGCGATCACAGGTGGTCAAGCAGGCCGATGTCGTCGCGCTTTTGGGCTTACTGCCGGAGGAATTCAGAGGCGAGAGCGCGGTGGCAAATTTCCGCTACTATGAGCACCGGTGCAGCCATGGCAGCTCATTGAGCAAAGCCATGCACGGCCTCGTGGCCGCGCGCTTGGGCGCGAGCGAAGCGGCACTCCGCTATTTCCTGGAAACCGCCGCGATCGACCTCTCGGACACTAAAGTGGCAATCGACGGCGGCGTCCACATTGCGGCGCTTGGAGGGCTTTGGATTATGGCCGTCTTCGGCTTTGCTGGCTTGTCGGTCCGCCGCGACGGCATCGCGCTCGACCCGAAACTGCCCCGCGGCTGGACCAGCCTTGCCTTCAGCGTCCAGTGGCGCCGCCGCACGCTGAAGGTCAGGGTCGAACAAGCCAAAACCCTGATCGAAGCCACGCTGGAGGCCGGAGAGCCGATGACGATTTTCATCGGTGGAGAACCCTATGAGCTCCGACGCGGCATTCCGCTCGAGATCGACGTTGAAAGTCGAAGCGTCACAGGCATTCATCAATCGAAGGGAAAAACCGAAGCAAGCTGCAGGCCTGTGTCGGCGGGTGTCAGCTAGAAGCCGTACCACGCTGGAGCTTTGGCACCAGGCATAGGGCCTCTGACGACGCCGAGAGACTCGCGCGGACCGAAAGCGCTGCGAATTCTCCGTTTGGGTCATCGCAGTAGGTAGATTCCGATGGTTCCTCAGCCTGGCACAGCAAGTAATGTTCTGGGACCGTGGTCGGGCCACGATGCTAGCTTGGGACACTTTTTCTAAAGGGGGGACTTCCATGCAGCATTTGATGTGGAGAATGACGCCCAATGGAGAGTTAACGTGCGGCACCGACGCATTTCAGCTGTCGGTCGGGGAAATTGGTGGATTGACCCGGTTTCTCGTCTTTCGAACACCAGCGACCGACGGGGAGAACTCACGGGAGCTGCTCGGTTCTGGGACTTCGCCTAACGCACGAGCGGCGATGGTCTCGGCCGAGAGGTTGGCCAAGAGTTTCGAGGCCATTGCACCGAGGCCCATGATTTTGGAGCCGGACCTTTCCCAAACCTCTCTTTGGCCCCAGTCGCGGCTCACGTCGGAGTTGATGAGGTGATGAATGCCAGACCGAGTGGCATTGGCAGCGCGGCAATCAAGGTGCGAACAGCGCGTCAAGAGCCTTGAGGGTGGTCTCTCTTACCGGTGTTCGGTCATCCTGTCGGCGCACTCTGATTCTCCCCAATCGCACCGCGACCCGCCGGATCGACTCAGAGCCCCCGCGGCCTCCCCACACCTCGGTCGCTTGAGCTTAGAACCGAGCCTGTATCACATGCTTTCCATTGCTTCACGATAGGCGCCACGGCGTGCCGCCACGTTGCATTGCGCCCGATGGTGCAAAGCGCGCTGCGCCGCGACCACGTTCGACTGCCTGCCGCGCCAGATCTCCAGGGCCGGCTGCTGGATGGCGCGGGCGTAGGAAAAGGCCAGGGCCCAAGGCAGCGGCGCCGCCCGTGGTTTGGAACGGCTGTTCATCGCGTTGAGGCGCGCCGATGCGAGTTTCGCGGACTGGCCGCCCGACAGGAAGGCAATGCCCGGAACGGCGGCCGGGACGGCGTGCAACAGGCAGCGCACCGTCGCGTCGGCCACCTCTTCCACGGCGTCCTGCTGCGGACAAGTCAAGCCGGGAAGGATCATGTTGGGTTTGAGGATCAAGCCTTCCAGCACCACGCCTTGCAGGTGAAGTTGTTCAAACACGTTGAGCAGAACCTGCTCGGTCGTGGCGCGGCACTGCTCCATCGTGTGATCGCCGGCCATCAGCACCTCCGGCTCGACGATCGGGACCAGACCGGCTTCCTGGCATAGGGCCGCATAGCGGGCCAAAGCGTGCGCATTGGTCTCGATACAGGCTTGGGTCGGCAGGCAGTCCCCGAGCGCGATGACGGCGCGCCACTTGGCGAAGCGGGCGCCCATCGCAAAATACGCCTTGAGCCGGTCCCGTAGACCGTCCAGCCCCTCGGTGATCTTCTCGCCGGGATGACCCGCCAGATCCTTGGCGCCGATGTCGACCTTGATGCCGGGGATGATGCCGGCCTCTCGGATGACTTCGATAAACGGCGACCCATCCTTTTTGCTCTGCCGGATGGTCTCGTCGTAGAGGATCACGCCGCTGATGCATTCGCCGAGATGGGGCGTCGTCACGATCAGCTCGCGATAGGCGCGCCGGGCCTCCTCAGTCTGGGGAATGCATTGCTTGGCGAAACGCTTGTTGCAGGTGCCGTTGCTCTCGTCCATCGCCAGCAGCCCCTTGTGGTCGGCCACCAACGCCCTTGCCGTATCGGCGAGCTCCTGGATTCTCATGTGGATTTTCCCCACGTCCAGTTGACGATTTCCGGCATGTCCTTGCCGTGCTTTTCGATGAAGTGCTTGTGCTCGATCAGCCTGTCCCTGACGAACTGCTTGAGGTAAGCGCCCCGGCTGCCGAGGTGCGGCAGGCGATCCACGACGTCCTGGACGAGGTGGAACCGGTCGAGATCGTTCTGCACACGCATGTCGAAGGGCGTCGTGATCGTGCCCTCTTCCTTGTAGCCGCGCACGTGCAGGTTGCGGTTGGTTCGCCGGTAGGTCAGCCGATGGATGAGCCAGGGGTAACCGTGGTAGCCGAAGACGATGTGCTTGTCGGTGGTAAAGAGCGCATCGTAATCCGCGTCGCTGAGGCCGTGCGGATGCTCGCTCGCCGATTGAAGCCGCATGAGGTCGACGACGTTAACCACCCGGATTTTCAGCTCTGGCAGATGCTCCCGGAGGATTGAGACGGCCGCCAGGATCTCCAGCGTAGGAGTATCCCCGCAGCAGGCCATCACGACGTCCGGCTCCCCCTCCTGGTCGTTGCTCGCCCACTGCCAGATGCCGATCCCCTCCGTGCAATGGATGACGGCGGCCTCCATGGTGAGCCACTGGGGTAGCGCGTGCTTGCCCGCCACCACCACGTTGACGTAGTGGCGGCTGCGCAGGCAGTGGTCGAACACCGACAGCAGGCAATTGGCATCCGGCGGCAGGTAGACCCGCACGATGTCGGCCTTCTTGTTGACCACGTGGTCGATGAAGCCGGGGTCCTGGTGGGTGAAGCCGTTGTGGTCCTGCTGCCAGACGTGTGAAGCCAGCAGGTAGTTGAGCGAGGCGATATTGCGACGCCACTGCAGTTCCGCCGTGACCTTCAGCCATTTCGCGTGCTGGCTGAACATCGAGTCGACGATGCGGATGAACGCCTCGTAGCTGTTGAACAGGCCGTGCCGGCCGGTCAGCAGATAGCCTTCTAAAAAGCCTTCACACTGGTGCTCGCTCAGCATGGAATCGACGACGCGACCGTCCGGCGCGAGGAACTCGTCCATGCTTTCCGTTCGGGCATCCCACTGCCGGTTGGTGACCTCGAAGACGGCCCCCAGCAGGTTCGAGAGTGTCTCGTCCGGGCCGAAGATTCGAAAGTTCCGTCGCTCCTGGTTCAGCTTGGCGACGTCGCGCAGGAAATGCCCCAGCACGAGCGTGTCCTGGCCCATGACGGCACCAGGCGCAGGAACAGTCACCGCGTGGTCGCGAAAGTCCGGCATGCGCAGGTCGCGCAAGAGCAGGCCGCCGTTGGCGTGCGGATTGGCGCCCATCCGGCGGTCGCCCTTCGGCGCCAGTTCCGCCAGCTCGGGGATAAGTCGCCCGTTCCGGTCGAACAGCTCTTCGGCCTTGTAGCTCTTCATCCAGCTTTCGAGCAGCGCCACGTGCTGCGGATGCTGCTCATCGACGAGAAGCGGCACCTGATGGGCTCGCGAGGTTCCCTCGATCCGGAGCCCGTCGACGACCTTCGGGCCGGTCCAGCCCTTGGGCGACCGCAGGACGATCATGGGCCAGCGCGGCCGCGCGGCGGATGGGTCGGTGCGAGCGGTTTTCTGGATGAGATGGATCTGCTCGACGGCCTTCTCCACCGTGGCGGCCATTAGCTCATGCATCGTGTCCGGGTCGTCGCCCTCGACAAAGAGCGGGATCCAGCCGCAGCCCCGGAAGAACTGCTCCAGTTCCTCGTGCTCGATGCGGGCCAGGATCGTCGGATTATTGATCTTGAAGCCGTTGAGATGGAGGATCGGCAGCACGGCCCCGTCCGATACCGGGTTCAGCAGCTTGTTCGACTGCCAGGCCGTCGCCAGCGGTCCGGTCTCGGCCTCGCCGTCGCCAATCACGCAGGCGACGATCAGAGCGGGATTGTCAAAGGCAGCCCCGAAGGCGTGGCTCAACGAATAGCCGAGTTCGCCGCCCTCGTGGATCGAGCCCGGAGTGGTCGGCGCCACGTGGCTTGAGATGCCACCGGGGAACGAGAACTGCGTGAACAGCTTTTTCATCCCGGCCTCATCCTGGCTGATGTCCGGGTAGATCTCGCTGTAGGTGCCCTCCAAATAGGTATTCCCGACCAGCGCCGGGCCGCCGTGACCAGGCCCCGCGATATAGAACATGTCGAGGTCGTATTTCTTGATGACCCTGTTCAGGTGTACGTAGATGAAGTTCTGTCCCGGCGTGGTGCCCCAGTGGCCGACGACCAGCGGCTTGACGTGGTCGAGCGTCAGCGGCTCCCGCAGCAGCGGGTTATTATAAAGATAGATCTGCCCGACCGACAGGTAGTTGGCGGCACGCCAATAGGCGTTCATCTTGCGCAGTTCGTCGGAACCTAATGTCCCGCGCTTTTCCGGGGTGCCGGTGCTGGCTGTGCTGCTCGGCGGCTCGCGCGTCAGCGGTGGTGCGTCCATGTCGGGTGATCCTCATGTGGTTCGGGTCGGTGTCTGCGTCCCGGCCGTTCTGCGCAGCTCGGGCGCAAGACGGCTGGCCGGTGGGGATTTTGATGTTGCGGACGACTTGACCGGCATGCCCGGCCGCTAGGCTTGAAGCCTTCGCTCAAGAAACAGCCCGAGTCGTTATAATGCGGAACGCCAATGCTGAGCATGCGACCGTAGCGCCGTTTCCGCCTGCAAGAGAGCTTCGGAAACTACTCAACGCCCGATTTAAGGACACGGGGGCGAACACCTTTCCAGATGCCCGCCTTTTGCTCCGCGATCAGGGGAGGTCGCCATGGCGATCGAGAAAACCCGTCTCGCAAATCAGTTGGCCGCGAGATGGGTCTTCCAGTAATTGTCCACCTTCTGGCTCGTCTCGGTATACTGCGCATTCGTGAAGAACTGATCGTGCTTGACTTTGGGGGCGCCCTCCATAACGCTCTTGCTGGTATCGAGGACCAGCAGGTTCGTGTTCGGCGTCGCCTTGATGTCCGTCCAGGGCACCGGGACATATTTTTGATCGATGCCGAATAATCCGCCCCGCGCGACGATCAGGTAAGCGATCTTGCCGCTTGTTGGGCTCATCACCAGGTCGTCAACGCTGCCGAGCGATTCATCCTTCTGGTTGCGGACCTCGGTTCCGATCAACTCGTCGGACCGCAGGGACATGGTCCGATCCGCGACCGGCTGGGCGGCGGCGATCTGCTGCTGCCGCCAGCCGGGCCCGTCGACCATCGCCGACTTTCCATCACGCATATCGGCGGCGTATTTATTGTAGATCGCGTTCGTTGTTGCGAGCACAGCCTGGCAGGGCTGTTCCTTTCCCTGGCGGGCCAGGATGTTTGCCGCCGAGACCAAAACCCGGATTTCGTAGCCTGGGCGTGCGTTCTGATAGCCGACCCCCATGGCGGGTCGATATTCGCCCATCGCATAGCCATAGCCATTGCCCCATCCGCCGGCCGGGTACCCATACCCGTACTCCGATCCGCCCAGCCAATACCCTCCCTTGTCCATCTTTGTATTGAACGCCCGAAGATCGCTCAGGCAGGTCTCCGCCGGCTTGATGGCGGGCGCGTCGCTCGTCACTGCTGTTGTATTCACCGCAGTCGTGCCTGCAACGGCTTCAGCCGCAAGCAGCGGGCTCCCGATGCCAAGAGAGAGGCATAATGCAACGGAACTGAATAGGAGGAAATTCTTCATGGGATCATCTCTTCTTGCTGTGGCCTAATGTAGACCATGCCACCTAGCTGGGCTTTCGCGAATCAATGGAGCAGCCTCGGAAAATACTCAGGTCTCGCTTCAACTGACTTATCCGACGCTTTCGAGCACCTGTGGTTGGTGATGCAGATCGAAGCGCGACGGCCCGCTTCCCCCGAGGATCGCTTTTGCCCTGGACATTTCCTCCCGGCTCTTGCGCGCCATCGCGAGAAAACTGTCGGCCGCCAAAGCTGTCTCGTAACTCAGCACACTGTCTTTTAAGATACCGGCGCCATGGAGCGCTGCGCCGAGCGCGCTCAGGCCACCAACGACGACGGCGGACTCGGCGGCGGAAAGCGCGATCGCCGCGAGATATCCGAGCACGACGACGTAATCCACGACTAAAATGGTCATGAACAGGCCGCCGAAAAAGAGGCCACGGAGCCCACCCCAGTAGGCCCCGCGCCTGCCCCAGAATCGGACCCGGTCGCCCATGTTGTAGAAGCCCGTGACTTTCTCGTCGGTGTGATAGCCTTTGCCGACGATGCTGAGGTCCTTCATGTCGAAGACGGCGACGGCCGCATCATAATGGTCCATGGTCTTGGATTTCGGAACGAAAGAGGACGAGGGCTGGGGCCGCGATGGCCCGAGGATTTGAGAAGTTTCGATACTTTCGGCCTGCCACGTCGAACGAACTGCTGGACGCACTATAGCGCGGATGGGTCCGCGGGCGCAGGTTCGGAATGTACTCAGGCGGCTGCTCTGAGCGATGATGACGGCATCGGTTAGTGGCTGAAAACCAGAGCGGTTATCGTGAGTTCGCCGGGAATGGTTCCAAGTGCCTCTCGAGGCGGAGGTTGAGTGTCTGGCCCGGGATCGACAGACCTTGAGTAGTTTCCGATCCTCTCTTGTTTCTTCGTCGCCAACTAGCGTTGGGGCTCCATGGTCGCAATCCAAGAACCTCGAGGTTTCCATTGTCCAGTTCCAAGGGATTGAAGCAGGCTTCGGCGAGCCCGGCTGCGGATGCAGCCCGGATCGAGGTCCCGCTTAAGGGACACGCGACACGGAGTCATCGGGCCGCAACCCTAGCCGGTGAGCACGCGCCCTGCTTGAATTGGTGCGATGCCGACATCGCCGCGACCGCGGCAACTCTGCTTGCCTGGCACAAGGTCGACCCAGGGTTCATGGTGACACTGAGGGTCGACAAGGGATGGATCACCCTCAGCGGACGTGTCGATTGGTCGTTCCAGAGGTATGCCGTCGAACAGGATGTCCGGCGGTTGCTCGGCGTGACCGGCGTCACGAGCACGATCGAGATTCAACCGATCGCCGCAGCTTCCAGTCGGAGCAGTTCGATCCGATCTGACGTGCGTGGGGACGACAGCCCCATGGCCTTCCAGCTTGCGCGATAGAGCTGCCGGTGCGTTATTTTCTGGATGCCGAGTTCAACGGTTTCGGCGGCCTGCTCATCTCCTTGGCGCTCGTGCCGCAGGAGCCGGATTACGCCCCCTTCTACGAGGCACTGCCGTGTGCCGCGCCCGAGCCCTGGGTTGCGACGCATGTGCTGCCGGTTCTGCACACCAAGCCGATCTCCCGGCCCGCGATGATTGCCAAGCTGGGAGCGTATCTACGTGACGATCCGGCACCGGTGGTGGTGGCGGACTGGCCCGAGGACATCGCGCATTTGGCGCAGCTGATGGTCACAGGCCCGGGCTATCGTCTTGCCTCACCGAGGCTGATCTTCGAATTACTTGATTTGCCGCTCTTCGATTCAGAGACGCTCAGCGAGGTGCCACACAACGCCTGTTACGACGCGAGAGCGTTGCGGACCTACGTTCTGGCGGAACAGCGTTAATCTCGCTCGCAGCACGCGCGAGAGCCCAACGAGGGAGACCCGACGATGGGAGACGAACGGCAAGCGTCAGATACCGGCGGCGCAAGACCCCAGCCTCGCCATAGGAGAACCGAGCGCGGTCCCACGCGGCCCATTCTGTCTGTGAATAGCGGGTCCTCGTCTGTGAAGTTCGGCTTGTTTGATGTGACCTCGCCACGCACCGAGACTCTGCTCACAGGCGAAGTGGAACGCAGCAAGGACGGCACTGGGCTCTTCCGCGGCCACGAACGAAAAGGCCAGGAAAAAACGGTCGACGAGCATATGCCGGCTGCCGGCGATCGCGACGTCATGCTCCGAATTTGCAAATTTCTGGTTGATTCGAACAGGCCGGTGCCCATCGCGGTCGGGCATCGCATCGTGCACGGAGGGCCGAAACTTCGCCAGCATTGTTTGATCGACGCGACAGTCATCCAACAGCTCGAAAGCGCGACGATCTTCGCGCCCCTCCACATGCCGCCGGCTCTTGGGATGATCCGCTACGCGCAGGACCTGTTCTCAGACGTCCCGCAGGTTGCGTGCTTCGATACGGCCTTTCACGCTGACCTGCCCGACATTGCCCGCGTCCTGCCCATCGCTAGGGACCTGCAGGCGGAGGGCATTCAACGCTACGGCTTCCATGGGTTGTCTTGCGAGTCGATCCTGCACCAGCTTTCAACCGAGGTGCCGAAGCGCCTCATCATCGCCCATCTGGGCAACGGCGCGAGCGTCACAGCGGTCGAAAGCGGCCGGTCGATCGACACCAGCATGGGCTTGACCCCGACCGGCGGCGTCGTGATGGGCACGCGCAGCGGCGACCTCGACCCCGGCGTTCTGGTCTATCTCATGCGCGAGAAGGGTTTCGACGCGGCCAGGATCGAAGATCTGGTCAACCATCGGTCCGGCCTCCTCGGCGTCTCGGGGCTCGCGAGCGACATGCGGACGCTGCACGACGCCGCATCGTCGAAGCCCACCGCAGACCTTGCCGTCCGGATGTTCTGCTATTCCGTGCGCAAGCAGATCGCCGCTATGATCGGCGCGCTCGAGGGGATAGACCTGATCGTCTTCACCGGTGGCATCGGGGAAAACGACGCCGCCGTCCGCGCAGCGATCTGTAGGGGCTTGGCGTGGGCCGGCGTTGACCTTAAGGCGGCCCAAAACCGATCGACAACCGATCCAGTCAGAGATCGGCAAGGGCACTGCAGCGTGCAGGTTCTCCCCTCGCTCGAGGACGAGCAGATTGCCCGCCACACCTGGTTGCTTCTGAACCCTACGGGTGAAAACGGCATGTCCTGAACGATGGACTGGGTAGTTTCCGAGCCTGCCGCCGGCGATCGCCGGACCGTATGTTGGATCCAGGCAGGCGCTCGCAATTCCACCCGCGCCCTCTGCTCCTTGAGGTGCCATGACTTTCCTGGTGACGCAGTCCGAACGGCCAGCCGGAGACTTTGCCGGCGTGTTGACGTCCGCCGAGACCTGTCTCGAGTCGTGGCGGTCAAGGGGCGTTTCAAACAGAGGGCGCGTGGCCGCGGCAGCTGCCGGTGCCCTGTATCGCCGCAAGCACGCGCATGTGCGTTTGTTGTCGATCGAGAAGAGCCAGCGTATCGAACAATCGGATGCGGAAGTCGATCTCAGCGTCGACATCATGGACTACTACGCCAAATGTGCACTTGGTCTTTGCGCACGGAGCCACCTTGCGCCACTCTCTCGCGAGAAGGGGAGCGGTCGTGAAGCCCGAGTTGTCATTCACGTGCAGCCGTCCCGCTTTCCCTATTTTAGCCTCGCGGGTTTCGTCGCCCTCAATCTGACAATTGGCAATGTTGTCGTCCTGACCCATGCACAAAAGTTTCCACGCTGCGCGGTGGCCTTGGAACATCTATGGCTCAGGGCGGGGGCGCCAGTCGGCGTTTTTACGAACGTAGCCGCCGCCAATTGTCAAGCGCTCACCTCAAGTGACGAGGTGCCGGATTATCGATCTGCACCGATCTGTGGCCACGGCGCCGCGTTCCCGCAGCTGATTATGACCCCGGAGGCCTGCAATCGCCCGCCGGCGCTTGGCCTATTTCGCCAAACCGGGTGAGGATAGCCGTCGTAAACGTCAATCAAATAATTTCTGACTCTGACGCCTTGGATCAAGGCCCCACAGGCTCGAAACGGTGCTTGCAGGAGAAGCTTTGCCCCTTCGGTGAGGCGCCACAAACCCCTGGTGATCGAGATGAAGAGCCTCTCAAGACTTTTTGGACCTGATTTCGGGCCCTTCCTCTATGCTTCAGTCGGCGACGAAGGAAACGGCATGATGCTCAGTGTCCTGTCGACGCTGGCGAGACGTGACTTCGATCCTTGGAAGGAAGCCGCCGAATTGGCAACGCTGCCGGCCGATGCCGCCGCGAGGCGACTGGCGTCGTTGATCGCGGGGCCGCCTGGAGGCGGGAGCGGCCGCCAATCGCCTGGTCCTCCTTCTGCCGAGGAGCGTTGCTTCAATAACCCCGCGGAGCGAGACGGTCGCCCACAACGCCCTCGGAATGACGAAGCCCTCGCTCGTCACATGGATCATCGTGATGGGCCTCATCATCGGTGCACAGGCCCTGGCGGCCAGCCAGCAGTCGCCCGCTCAGCCGCAGCAGGCGACCACGTCGGCAACCACCGCAGGCCCGCTGACCACAGGGTCTCCGCCAGGTTCCGGCCATTAAGTATCGGTCGGCTTGATCGAGAGCGCCCATGCCCCGCTACCATTTCAATACCTGTAACGGCCATGCGATGATGGACAAGCAAGGCGTCATGCTTTCCGGGCAGCTTGCCGCCCGCGGTCGGGCGATCCAGCTCTTCGACGCCCTCCTGGCATCCGACGCCGCCCGGCTGCAACTCGGAGAGGATTGGCGGATGGAGGTCACGGACGATGACGGCCGCCTTCTGTTCCGGCTCGACTTTACGGTTCTCAAATTTCGACAGCCGAGCGATGTCCTCGAGCTTCAGCGTGCCACGACTTGACCCCCAATCGGACACCTCCGGCCTCGAGACAAACCTTGCGCCAGAAACGTCCAAAGGGGGTCGAGGCGGCAGCTGATAGTGCCAAATCGGAAGTGAACGGATTCGTATACTTTGCGGTTGCGGTGGCGGCTCTCGGCGGTCTGCTGTTTGGCTATGATACGGGCGTGATTTCCGGTGCTATCCTGTTCATAAAAATCCAGTTTTCCCTGTCGTCTAGTATGGAGGAAGTGGTCGTCAGTTCCGTCCTCGTGGGCGCCGTTGCCGGTGCCAGCATCGGAGGCGCTTTCACGGGCGGTTTCGGGCGCCGCACGATGATCATCCTGGCCGGCATGATCTTTACGATAAGCGCTCTCGGCACCGCTCTGGCGCCAACGATCGAATGGCTGATCGCGGCCCGGGTGGTGAGTGGCATCGGCATCGGCATCGCGTCCTTCATCTCCCCGATGTATATCGCCGAACTCGTGCCGGCAAAGGTCCGCGGGTCCTTGGTGGCGGTCAACATGCTGGCGATCACCAGCGGCATCGTGGTGGCCTACCTGGTGGATTATGCCTTTTCCGCCGCCAGCGGCGGATGGCGCTTTATGTTCGGACTGGCCGCCATTCCATCCGTTGCTTTGATCATTGGCATGTGGTGGCTGCCCGACAGCCCGCGCTGGTTGATCGGCAAATCGAAGGTCGACCAGGCGAGGCAAATCCTTCAGCGAGCCCGCACCGGATCCGATGTCGAGCCGGAAATCGCCGACATCCAAAAAAGCATGAAAGACCAAGGCATCGGTGGGATGAGGGGGCTCTTCGAGCCGTCACTACGAAAGCCGATGATCGTAGGCCTGGGACTGGCCATCTTTCAACAGATCACCGGCATTAACACGGTCATCTATTATGCCCCAACCATTTTTAAGTTCGCCGGAATTAGCGGTACTGGACCCGCGATCCTGGCCGGAGCGGGACTTACGATGGTGATGTGGATTCTTCACGTCGTGGCGATCTTCCTGATGGACCGGGTTGGTCGCAGGCCGTTGTTGCTCGTGGGAGTGGCCGGCCAGATCGTCGGTCTGGCGATCCTGGGCGCGGCCTTCCAGTTTCAGCAGTTGGCAAATTTCAAGAGCTCCGTCGCCATTGGCGGGCTGGTTATCTACGTGGCGTGTTTCGCCTTCGGGCTTGGGCCTATCTTCTGGCTGCTGATCTCGGAGATTTATCCGCTCAAAGTGCGTGGTGCGGCCATGAGCGCCGTCACGGTCACGAACTGGGCGTTGAACCTCGTGGTGGCGCTGACCTTCCTGACCCTGGTCGGGTTTCTCGGGCATGCGGGAGCCTTCTGGCTCTATGGCGTCGTAGCGATCGCTGCCTGGGTGTTCTTCTATTTTCTGGTGCCCGAAACCAAGGGCAAGACCCTCGAACAGATCGAGGCGCATTGGCGCACCGGCAGGTCTGCACGCGAGGTGTGACAGGCGTGACAGATCAGCAAAACCTGGCTACTAGCCTCTAGAACCCAAGGAGGACCGATAACATCAGTCATCCTGGCCCAAGCGGGTAACGTGCCCGCCGGAGGAAACCTGTCTCTTGGCTGACGGAACCGCCACGACGTTGGGGCTGATCCTGCTGACCGCGTCGTTGGTCGCCATGCTCACCCGCCGCCTTAGCATCGGGCTGGTGGCGGCCGGGTACGGCCTCGGCTTTCTGCCTCAGGTTCTGACCATTCCGTTGAGCCGCGACCTCGTGTTCTCGGTTTTCCTGCCCCCGCTCATCTTCGAGGCAGCGCTTCAGCTCAAATGGCGGGCCTTCCGCCGTGAGCTTCCCGCGACGCTGCTCCTAGCCTTCCCGGGCGTGGTGATCGCGACGGGAGCGGTGGCCCTGGGCGTCCACTTTCTCCTGGACTGGAGCTGGATCGGCGCCGCCCTGTTCGGCATCTTGATCGCAGCGACCGACCCCGTCTCGGTCATTGCGGCCTTCAAGGAGATCCAAGTCGAAGAACGCCTCAGCCTTTTGGTCGAATCCGAGAGCCTGCTCAACGACGGTGCCGCGGCGGTCGGGTTCGGAGTCCTGATCGTCGTCGCGGCGGGCGGGTCGAGTTCTGCGCTGATGATCGCAGGCTCGCTAGCCTGGACGATCGTCGGCGGGATTGTCCTCGGCGGGCTGATTGCAGCCCTGCTTCTTCTCGTGGCGTGGCGGACCGACGATCACCTCGTCGAGATCACGCTGACCACGATTGCGGCCTATGGGTCGTTCCTGCTGGCCGAACATTTCGGCATGTCGGGCGTGCTCGCGTCTCTCACGGCCGGACTCCTGGTTGGCAATGTCGGCTGGAGGGGCGCCATCTCGGAACACGGGCGCGACCATGTCCTGTCGTTCTGGCAATATGCGGCCTTCCTGGCGAACTCCGTCATCTTCATCCTGATCGGCGGCCACGAGGCGACTCAGCCGTTCGCCTTTTTTTCGGGAGCCGCGGTGGTGGCGATCATCCTTGTGCTGATCGGGCGGGTGCTCGCGATCTATCCGCTCTGTCTCCTGCTGTTCCCTACGCCCCTCCGCATCGGCCTGCGCTATCAGCACGTGCTCGTCTGGGGCGGTCTTCGCGGAGCGCTAGCCTTGGCGCTGGCCCTGGCGCTCCCGGACAGCATCCCTGAGCGGCAGGAGATCATCGTCGTCGCCTTTGCGGTCGTGGCCTTTTCCATCGTGGTGCAAGGGCTGACCATGCCCTGGCTCATTCGCAGACTCGGACTGCAGCTTAGGTAGCTGGACGATCGCGGGCGAGGTTCCGTCCTCAGTGTTGAGGGCACTAAGGCTTGGCGCTCTGCATCATAGGAAGACGATCAAGCGCCGACCGATTGCAGAATGAAGCGCCGCACGGCCTTGGCAAAGCCTTCATGCTCGGTGCTGACGGTCACCGCATGCGCCTGCGCTTTCACCTCGTCGCTCGCGTTTCCCATGGCGATCGAGAAACCGCTCTTACGGAACATCGGGATGTCGTTCGGCATGTCGCCGATCGTGGCAATCTGCGCGAGCGGGATGTCGTGCAATCGTGACAAGGTGACCGCGACCGCGCCCTTGTTGGCCTGCGGGTGGGTCACGTCGAGATAGAACCGCTGCGAGCGCTCGGCACTCACAGTCGCGCCTAGCGTGTCCTGGGCCGCCGTCTCGCAAGCCGCCACCAGGGCGAGATCGTCGGAAATGCCGACGATCTTCACGACCCGCTGTAGATGCGCGGGCGTGAAGGATGGCACGACCGTGGCCGCGAATCTGACGTTCGAGGTCTCGTGCGTGACGTGCGCCGCCATGGGGTCGCGGATCAACCAAGCGTCGGCCGTGTAAATCCAGACGTCGAGGCCGCGGCCCAGGATCAGTTCGACGGTCCGTTGAGCCGTCGCTGGGTCGAGTTGGTGGCTCTCGATGACGGACAGGTCGGGGTTGAAGATGACGCCGCCGTTGAAGCCCGCGATGGCGTCATCGAGGCCGAGCGGCTCGATCAGCATGCGCATGCCGCGCGGCGGCCGGCCACTGGTGATCGCGAAGACGATGCCGGCCTGTCGCAAGGCGCGAACCGCTGCCACTGCCTGCTCGGTTAAAACCTTGTCACGGGTCAATAACGTCCCGTCGACGTCCGCAAGGAGGAGCCGGATGTCGCTCTTGAGGGTCATGGCTTCTAGTTCTTTCGTGGAAACGCCTCCGCAGCAGGTTGAGCCTTGCGACGGCCCAATAACGGGCCGATTAAAGAACGCAGCATGCAAAGAGCGTCGGATTTTTCGGCTCGCCGTCCTCATCGCATGCGTGTAGCTTCGGTGACGCAGCCCAGTAAACGGCTGAACCGAACCCCTTCATGCATGATCATGATGCGATAAGGACAGAACCGATCGGCGATCCTAGCCTCGGAAACTACCTAGTCCGGCGCTTAAAGAGCTGGCTAGTCAGATCATGACGGATCAGCGCACGGATGTTGTGTCAACCGCCTCGCCGATTTCTCACCTGAAAATCTCCTCTATGCAGATGAGCCGCGTTTAGTCTTTCGTAAATTTAACAAACTGAATTGGACCCGTTACGAGGCTCCCTTGTTCTATCTATTAGGATGGCGGTGAGTTAATGAAAAGTATTTGAAACACCGATACATTCTTTGTTCTCGATTGGTTCTGTCGGTGCGACAGTTGCGACGGTGATTCATACGGCGAGACATTCACCAACGTGCCTGGTTAGTGATTCTGCAAGTAACTTCAACTCGAGCTCCGGCCTAGAACGAACGAAAGGGTTGTATGCCTAGATCCTATTGCCTCCATCCGCTGTTCGTTCTCCCGCTGCTGGTGATCGCGACGGTACCAGCGGCAGCGGCGTTTGAATGCCCGGCCGCCGGCACCAAACCAAGCCTTGCTACCGACGAGATTTCGACGAACGATCCGAGTGTCAGCCGATCCGTGATGACCGCGATCGACCGCTTGCGGGAACAAGGTTTGAAGAGCGGCGAGATCATTGATCATCTCGTCATTGCCTAGTGTTCCAAAATCGGATCGCAGGCCGACACGTCGGACAAGAGCAAAGCCGACGAGGTCAGCCAGTTCGCCTCCAGTCTCGCGAGCTTTGTGTACAGTTCACCCAAATCGACTGAGGAAGACATCCTGATCAGCGTCCCAGTGCCAGCCAAACTCTACGATCAACTTCGACAGGCGGCCATGACCGCAAAGGTCAGCGAAAGCGCTTGGGCGGTCGGCGCCATCAAGGCCCGCCTTGCGGCCCACTAACCAGCAGTTCTGTTGCGCCAAGATCGGAGCGACGATCTTCATCACACATGCGGCGCGACTTCGCCTGAAAGACAATCATGACGCTCGAGATCAAAGTCGGTCCGCCCCAGCTCGCGGTTCATCAGGGCTACACCGTGATGGTCAGCGAACCAGACGGGCAGATCCTCGCCGGAGGCGACAAGGGCCTCTACTTTCTTGACACTCGCCTCATCAGCGGCTGGGCCATGTTTGCCGACGGGGTGCCCTGGACACTGCTTAACGGCGGTGCGCTGTCGGCCTCCGCGGCCCAGATCTATTGCACCAACCCGCCAATCTCAACGGCCGGCGGGACGATCGCGAAAAACACGCTCGGGCTCGTGTTCGGCCGCCATATCGACGGCGGCATGCATGAAGACGTAGATATCATCAACTACGGCTCCAAGCCCATATGCTTCAGCCTGGAACTCTCGATCCGGAGCGACTTTGCCGATCTGTTCGAGGTCAAGGGCAAGAAGGTCACCCGTCGAGGAGAAATCCGCACCGAGTGGTCCGCCGAGACGCAATCGCTGACCACCACCTACCGCCACGACGATTTTTCGCGAGCCCTTAAAGTGACGGCTGTCAACGAGCATACGGCCATGACCTATGCCAACGGCCGCTTGAGCTTCACCATCGATATCCAGCCAGGGGCGTCGTGGCACACCGGCCTGCTCTACGATTTCGCGAATGGCGCTATCTGGAGCATGGCGCCCAAACAGGCGGTGGCCGACTACATGGGGTCGGAAGCCATGAAGGCGCAAAAGATTTGGAAGGACAGCGTGCTGAAGGTCGAGACGGAGAACCAGACCTTTGCCGCGGCCTTCACTCAGGCGATCGACGACATGTCGGCCTTGCGGCTACCTATCGAGGGCACGGATCATATGCAGTTCGTTCCGGCCGCTGGCCTGCCCTGGTTCGTTGCACTGTTCGGCCGCGACAGCCTGATCATCTCGCTGCAGAATGCGATCGTCCACCCCGAATTTGCCCGCGGCGCGCTCTTGGTTCTGGCATACTGGCAAGCGACCGAACGGGACGACTATCGCGACGCCGAACCAGGCAAGATCCATCATGAGCTCCGGCGCGGCGAACTCGCCCACTTCAAGCTCATCCCGCACACACCCTATTACGGCACCGCGGACGCGACCCCGCTGTACCTCATCACGCTGCACACCGCCTGGACCTGCACGGGCGATCGGTCGCTTTTGACACAGCATCTCGAGACGGCGGAACGTTGCCTCGAGTGGATCGATCAATATGGAGATCGCGACGGCGACGGCTTTCAGGAATACGAGACCCGCTCGCCCGTCGGCTATGCCAACCAGGGCTGGAAGGATTCGGGCGATGCCGTCATGAACCTCGACGGCTCGCTGGTTGAAGGCCCGAAGGCCCTCTGCGAGTTGCAGGGGTACGTCTATGATGCTTGGCTGCGCATGGCCCAGATCTACGACGCCCTCGACAAAGGCGACCGGGCCTCGGAGCTCCGTCGAAAGGCAGCTGTGCTGTTCGAGCAGTTCAACGCGGCCTTCTGGAACGAGGCCGAGGGATTTTACGCCTATGCGCTCGACGGCGAGAAGAAGCCGGTCATGTCGATCGCGTCCAACCCCGGACAATGCCTTTGGTCGGGCATCGTGCCGCCCGAACGCGCCCGTCGGGTCACGGACCGTCTCATGAAGCCAGATATGTGGAGTGGCTGGGGCATCCGCACGTTGTCGGCCGACCACACGAGCTTCAACCCTTACAATTATCAGACCGGCGCAGTCTGGCCGCATGATAACGGCTTCATTGCGCAGGGCACGAAGCGCTACGGCTTTCATGACGAGACCTGCCGCATCGCCGAAGCAATCACCCGAGCAGCCGGCTATTTCGCGCTAGACCAGATGCCGGAACTCTATGCCGGCACACAGCGCGACGACTCGAACTTTCCCGTGCAATATATCGGGGCCAACGTCCCGCAAGGCTGGGCGGCCGGATCCATCTTCTCATTGTTGCAGGCCATGCTCGGGTTTCAGCCGGACGCGCCGGCCGAAAAACTGTTCGTTGATCCGGCGCTGCCCGATTGGATGTCGACCCTCACGGTGCGCGACCTCCGCGTCGGCAGCATGAGCTTCGACATCTGTTTCGAGCGCAAGGGCGACTGGACCGAGTTTACGGTCTTGACCGGTCCGAAGGACGCCGTCGTCAGACGCTCGATGACCGATTGGTCCAGACGATTGCGTGATGGGCCGTAATGGCAGCGGCAGTGGGGCCGCCGGTGACGTGGCGGCGGGTCCGGGCCTGGATCAGGCCAGTCTGCTCTCCTCCGTGACTCGCGCGACGCGGATCATGTCCTCGATGAGGCTCGTAAGGGCCTCTGCGGAATAGGGCTTCCGCAGGACTCGAAAATCACCGACCACGTCTTCGTCCCTCGCAAGAACGTTACTGTAGCCGGTCGTCAAGAGCACCGGCAACTCCGGCCATCGGCGATTCAGCTCATGCGCAAGATTGATACCGCTCATGAGGCCGGGCATCTGAACGTCGCTGAAGACAAGGTCAAAAACCTGGTCGTCGGCTTCGATCGCCGCCAAAGCCGCTGCGGCGTTGGTCACGCAGCGGACCTCGTAACCGAGATCTCTCAGGATCTCAGAGGTGATTTCAGCGATCTGACCATGGTGCTCGACCATGAGAAGTCGCCCCTGCTCATGTATGGCTGCTTGAATTCGCTCCGTCGGAACGGCAATCGGCTCCGCTTCAGCACACGGCAGAAAAAGCGTAAACGTTGTGCCCCGTCCGAGTTCGCTCTCGACGCGCACCTCGCCGCCCGTCTGCTTAGCGAAACCATGTACCTGTGCAAGCCCCAGCCCGGTACCAGCGCCCGCCTCCTTGGTCGTGTAGAGCGGCTCGAAAATCTGCTCGAGCCTGGCGGACGGGATTCCGGCGCCTGTGTCGGTCACGGCCACCGCGATGACGTCGCGGGACACCGCATCGTGTCCATGCCACGCGGGACCGTCGGTAACCCGCTTGACCGCGATGATGAGATGCCCCTGACCGTTCATCGCATCGCGCCCGTTCACGGCCATGTTGACCAGCGCCGTTTCGAATTGGCTGATGTCACCCTTGATGAAGCAACGCTTCGAGGAGAGTTCGGTGGTGATCTCGATCCGCGACCCGACGATCGTCTGCAGCATGTCGACCGTGCGACGAACCTGATCAGACGTATCGAAGACGGTCGGCTCGACGGTCTGCTTGCGGGCGAAGGCCAGAAGTTGGCCGGTCAGTTTCGCGGCGCGGCCGGCCGTCGTCCCGATCGCGTCGATATAACGGCTCCGATTCGCCTGTGTAAGAGTTTGACGCCGAAGGGCTTCGACGCTGCCCATAATGACGGTCAGGAGATTGTTGAAATCGTGGGCGACGCCGCCGGTGAGCTGTCCAATCGCTTCCATCTTTTGCAGTTGATGCAGCGCTTGCTCGGCAGTCCGCCGCCGGCTCACGTCGACGAGATTGCCGACGAAGTGCCGAAGATCGCCGGTCACGTCGAACACGGGTGAAAGGCAAAGTGCGTTCCAGAACAAGGAGCCGTCGCGCTTCTTATTGAGAATCTCGATCGCGATCGGACGCCGTGCGGCCAAGGCCTCTCGAAGCGTGCGGATCGCTGCAGGGTCAGCCTCGGGGGCTTGAAGGAAGCGGCAATTTCGTCCGATGATCTCATCGTGCGCAAAGCCCGTGAGTTGGGAAAAAGCATGGTTCGCAAACACGACCGGATTGTCGGGACGACGAGGGTCGGTCACAACGGTCGCGACGCCCGACACCGCCGCGAGCGACACGTCGAGACCGGCAAGCGCCTCGATTTCGAACTCACGCAGTTTCTGGTTGCTGAGCATGGAGGCCCAACCGTCCGTGCCGGCTGTCAAAGCGAACCTTTCCTAAAACCCGTAGCCCTGCCAGCCGTAGTGGTTGTGAAGCCTTTTCTCATACACTTGGTCGATCATGGCGGTCGGAACCCACGCCGGGCTTGCCTTGACCGACGCGCGCGTGACGTCGAGCTGGATCGTTCGATCCGACCAGGAGATGCTCTTGACGGCGTAGGGCGAGATCAGGACGTGCTGTCCGAACCACCAGTTCCTGGTATCGACAATGAGGTAGCGAACGTCCCAGCCCGCATCATCGATCAGCATGTTCTCGACATGACCGATTTCTCCGTCGGTCGCCTCGAGGTGGGAACCCGTCACGGCCGTCGTGCTGCGCAGATGCGGATCACCGTCGTCAGACCCATGGCCGTTCGGCATCGGAGTGGCTCCCATCCCTGAATACCCCGACGAGCCAACCAGACCCAAGCCGCCTCCGAAATAGCCGCTGCCGCCCCAGACGGGATCCCATCCGTAGTAGTCGTAGAGCTGGCCCTGCATCTGCAGCGAGACGGGTCGATCCCGACTGATGTCGGGACTACGTTCGATCTGCGCCTTCGACATCCGGATCGGCAATTCCTGCCGGTCGTGATCGACCTCCCCGATGGCTGACGGATGAACCAGGACCTTGCGTTCCGACAGCCAGGTTCCGGTATCGACGACAAGCCACCGAAGCCGCCAGGATTCGTCATCGAACAGAACGTCGCTGACGCTGCCGATACGGCCATCGCTCGCCAGGATGGCGTAGCCCTTCAATGCTGATACGGCCAAAAGCATGGTCTGACCCTCTGCGCTTCGGTGCGAGCTGAATGTTTTGGTGACGGCATTGTGAAGAGTGCCGTTGAATCGGCACGCGACAAAGGCACGCAGTTTCAAAGGGAGAGGCTAGAGCGGCACGCCATTCTTGCCGAGGTTCGGAAACTACTCATGCGGCGGCCCTTTATGTCATCGCCCGTTCGACGAACTCCATGAACGCGCTTTTGTCCGTCATCGTGCAGGACGCAAGATCGAACGCATCTTGGCTGGTAGCGGCTGAGATCGAGGGCCTATGAGCTGGCGCTAATTTGGAAGGCGGAACTTGCGGCGCCATGCATCATCCCCAACAACGACGCTTCCGCCGACGTATTCGACAACATCGAGCGATGCTACAAGCCAACCGTCCGCATACGGGTCATCGAGATCGGGCCACGCGAGCCGCGCGACTTTCGTGCAAATCGCGTCGATTCGAACGGCTGCTCTCTGGAACAGGGCCATGACCGCTGAAGGGCGTGTTGGGCGCAAAGCCGAAGGTCCGCTTTAGGGCGACAAGCCAACGGCAGCTGCTGGCGCATCCTGGCCGGGAGCGGAATGTCCGGTATCCAGCCTCGAGTGAGAAAAGCTGCCCTTCGCGCTGGTTGCTGTAAAAAGCAGCTCACGACCGAATCCGATGGCCGGACACGAAGCCGCTCTCGTAAGCTTAATCGATCTAGCCGGACGCAAACGCCGCGACCAATGGCAGCCTGTATGCGTCGGGTCGGTGGCCGTGCCATCTCAATGCGATTGATTGCAATGGCCGGTCACACATCTTTCGGTTCCCAGCTCTACCAAGATGCGGGCTTGCCGCACGACCTCTGCCACATTCGATAGACAACCAAGTCCCATGTAAAAACGCTTTGCTCCACGCCTCACGAGACGTTCCAGTTCGCGAGCGACCCTGCCCGGGTCGTCCTCGAACGGAGGACGAATGGCTCGGCCGGTGAATGCGATGCCGCCGATCAGGATGCCCGATGCGATCAGATCGCCGACTAGTGCATTCTGCGAGGACAGCTCGATCGAGATCGAACCTGGCGTATGGCCGCCGGTATGCAGAACGACCCATCGATGCCGAAGTCGAGGAGGTTTACTGTTTCCCCATCGGTCATCATGATATCGGGTTCAAAGCCATCATAGGCATTGTGCGGCATCGGCGTTTTGAGGAACAGCCTGCCGACTCGGCCAGTCGGGCGGAAGGTCATCGGCCTTCCTGCGGTAGAAATCCGCGTCGTCCCTGTGGGCCAGGATGGGCGCCCCGGATAGGTCGCGTAGGCGTGCGGCGCTGCCCGCATGATCGGTGTGCGCCTGGGTCACGACGATCAGCTTGATATCGCGGTAGGATAGACCGACCCGGGCAAGGGCACGACCGATTTTGCGCTCCGATCCAGGGATGCCTGCATCGACAAGAATGCAGCCAGCGGGGCTTCGAATGAGGTGGGTGCTGATAATGCCGAGTGGCAGGATAAGGATCCGAATGATTTCGGTTTCGAACATCAGAAACTCCTTCGGGTGGGACGGGTGGTTAGCCGACCAACGGGGCGACAAACGTGCGGATCAGGCTCGCGATCTCGTGCGGCGCCTCCAAAGGGGAGAGGTGGCCCACGCCAGCCAAAATATGCAGCGTCGCCTGCGGAATACGCGGCAACAGTTCTTGCTTCAGGATTGAAGTAGGATCGACCAGATCCTCCTCACCCGAGATGACGAGCGTCGGCACGGCGATCGCGGAGACAGTGTGCTTTATGTCCTCCTGGCTTGCTGCAAGCGTCCACGCCGCCTTGGCTGTGGACGCGCCGCGTAGACTGTCAAACACCACCGCCTCGAGATCTTCTGGGGCTAGTGGTTTTGCCGCCAACACCTGCTCGACGGTCGCGATGATGCTCTCCCGACTGGCGTAGGCGCTGACCATACCCTGACAGACGTCGAGCGGCAGGTGCAACGGTGACGGCGACGACGGGGCGACCAGGCTCAGCCCGGCGAGTCCGCAAGAACGACGCGAGGCGACAAGCTGCGCCACTTTACCGCCCATCGAGTGCCCGACAAGATAGTAGTGCTCGAGGCCGAGCGCCTCGATGAGGCCTCGGGCGTCGTTGGCGAGATCCGCCAGCGTTTAACCGGTCTGGGGCGCGTCCGATCGGCCCCAGCCCCGTTGTCGCTTCCGAATACGGCCTGGGGGCCGTGCCGACATTCGAGAATGAAGCTGCGGCACAAGGCGGCTGCACGGGTGACGGTGTCGTATGGGCGGATCACCGCACGGGATTTTATTATCCGAAGTTCGCACCCGAGCACGGGGTTAGCCCGAGCGGCTCGTTCACCTGTTTCAAGAAGGCGAATAAAGCCGACTATTGGGGTTTCGGCACTGCCGATTCGATGGAAAGCCGGCGGGGCCGGGTATTTCCGATCTATCCCGAGCCTGACTGCATCTGGGTGGTCGACAAGCAGGGCAAAGGCCATTGCGGTGCGGCCGGCATGTGACCCGTCTATGATGCCCCGCATTGAAGTCTTCAAAACTGAACCCTTTAGAAACGTCAGGTAGGACTGGCTAAGGTGCTGGTCGACGACGGGCCGGATGGTTCAAAAGAGTAGGTGCGTAATTCAAGAGTTTTGCACCAGCCATAATGGAAGTTATCACTCCGCCTTTCACTTGGCGTTTTTGGCCTGCCAGCTTTTCATCTCGCCGATTTCCATTTCCTGCGCCTTGACAATATTGGTGGCCAATTTTCGCAGCATCGGGTCCTTGCCGTACTGAAGCTCCACCTTTGCCATGTCGATCGCGCCCTGATGGTGGGGCATCATCATCGAAACGAAGTCCTTGTCCGTGTTGCCGGTGGGCTTCACGTCCATGTTCTTCGTCATCGTCTGCATGGACGACATAAAGGCCTTGTCGGACGGGGTGGCGTCGGCCCCCATATCCATCTTCATCGCCTGCTGCGCCATCGCCACGGACGGGGCTGCCGCAAGGGCCAGACCGGCCAGAGTTGTCAAAAACTTCATCGCGCGTTTCTCCTCTGTAGATGCGGCTTCGCCGCCTTGGTTACAGGCCCAAATTGTCCGGGCCTGAATTGAGGGATGTCCTCGTGCCGGGCGCTAAAGCTGCGCAGAGCGAAGGCGCAGCGCGTTGAGGATAACCGACACTGAGCTGAGCGACATGGCGAGCGCGGCGATGATCGGGCTGAGCAGGATGCCGAAGGCGGGGTAGAGAACCCCGGCCGCGACCGGAATGCCGATCACGTTGTAGGCGAAGGCAAACACCAGGTTCTGGCGGACGTTGCGCATCGTCATCTGGCTGAGCGAGCGAGCGCGGGCGATGCCCATCAGGTCGCCTTTCACCAGGGTGATGCCCGCGCTCTGGATCGCGACTTCCGTACCGGTGCCCATGGCGATGCCGACATCGGCCTCCGCGAGGGCGGGCGCGTCGTTCACACCGTCGCCGGCCATGGCGACGATGCGACCCTCGGTTTTTAGCTTTTTGACGATGCGGTGCTTGTCC